>CAYLSD010000050.1:22818-29438 GCA_964386345.1 uncultured Fuscovulum sp. | reverse complement strand
CGGCGCGGGTGGCGATGATGATCGTCGGCAGCGTCATCAGCGTCAGCACCAGCCCGCCCACGATGGGCGCCGATTGCGGCAGGCCGAGGAAGTTGATGAACAAGGCCAGCGCAAGGATGCCGTAGACGATGGCGGGCACCGCGGCGAGGTTGGCGATGTTCACCTCGATGATGTCGGTCCAGCGGTTCTGCGGCGCCAGTTCCTCAAGGTAGATCGAGGCGGCGACGCCGATCGGCAGCGACAGCACCAGAACGATGATCATCATGTAGAGCGAGCCGAGCATGGCGACGCCCAGCCCCGCAGCCTCGGGCCGCAGCTCCGAGGCGTCGGCATTGGTGAAGAAGGACGGGTTGAAGGACATCGACAGCATGCCGTGGTCCTTCATCGCCCGCACGACGGTCAGTTGCTCGGGCGAGATGTTGCTGTCCAGCCTGGCGCTTTCCATGGTGACGCGGCCCTTCAGGAAACCGTCCACCCTTCCGCTGGCCAGCACCGTGAAGGGAACGGTCTGCCCTACCAGCGAAGGATCGGCCAGCACCATGTCGCGCAGCCGCCGCGGCGCCTCGTCCGAGATCAGCGCGGCGACCTGCTTGTCGGTCAGTTCGGAAGTGTCGATCCCGGCCTTGGCCAGCCCGTCCACCAGCGCCGCGCCGATGATCCTGCCGTAGCCGACGGTCGTGACCTTCCGCATCTCTTCGGGATTGCGGTTGCCGGTCTTGTCCAGCGTATCGGCGTCCAGCATCACCTGCAGTTCGATCCCGGTCTGGCGGAAGGACGACAGCCCGCTGCCGAGGATCGAGACCATCAGGAAAACCAGCGCCAGGATACCCGCCGTCACCGCGGCCATGCCGTAAAGGCGGAAGCGGGTCTCGGCGGCATTGCGGCGGCGGGTGCGCGCATCGGCCTCGAAAAGCGAGCGCGGCGCGCTGTAGTGACCAGCGGAAATGTCGGTCATTCGTATTGCTCCCGGTATTTGCGCACGATCATCAGCGCCAGGATGTTCAGGCCCAGGGTGAAGACGAAGAGGGTCAGCCCAAGGGCGAAGGCCACCAGTGTCTCGGGGCTGGCGAATTCGGTATCGCCGGTCAGCTGGCTGACGATCTTGACGGTGACGGTGGTCATCGCCTCGAACGGGTTCATCGACAGCTTGGCGGCGGCGCCCGCGCCCATCACCACGATCATCGTCTCGCCGATGGCGCGGCTGGCGGCCAGAAGGATGGCGCCGACGATGCCGGGCAGGGCTGCGGGCAGCACGACCTGCTTCACCGTCTCGGACGGGGTGGCGCCAATCGCGAAGGACCCGTCGCGCATCGCCTGCGGGACAGAGTTGATGATGTCGTCCGACAGCGAGGAGACGTAGGGGATCAGCATGATGCCCATCACCAGCCCGGCGGTGGCGACCGAGGAGGAACTGTCGCCCAGCCCCAGCGGCATCGCCAGCCAGTCGCGCAGCATCGGGCCAAGGGTGATCAGCGCGAAGAGGCCGTAGACGATGGAGGGGATGCCGGCGAGGATCTCGAGCGCCGGCTTGGCGATGCCGCGGACGGTGGGCGAGGCGTATTCCGACAGGTAGATCGCGGCCAGGATGCCCAGCGGAACCGCGACCACCAGCGCCACGAGGGAGACGTAGAGCGTGCCCCAGATCAGCGGCCAGACGCCAAGCGAGGAACCGCCGCCGAACTTCGGGCTCCATGTCAGCGAGAAGAAGAAGTCCTTCGCCGGGTAAAGCCGGAAGAAGTGCCAGCTTTCGAACACCAGCGACAGGATGATGCCGACGGTGGTCAGGACGGCGATGGTCGAGGCCGCGATCAGCAGCACGCGGATGAAGCCCTCCACGATGTTGCGCGCGCGCAGTTCGGGCGTGATGCGGAAGGCCGCGAACAGAAGCCCGCCCACCGCCAGCGCCAGCACCGCGGCCGCCATGACAAGCCGCCCGGTATTGGTAAGGCTGCGGTAGGATTTCGCGGCCTCGAAGACGTTGGGGCTGACCGTCTCGGCCACCGCGACGCCGACGCCGCCCAGGCGGCCGCGGATGTCCGACAGGTCGGCGCGCATGGTGGAAAGTGTGCCCTCGTCCATCCCGCGGGCGACAAGGACGTCAAGCCCGGCGGCGATCCGGCGCACATCGGCCATAACCAGAGAATGGCTCGATCCCTGCGGCACGTCGGCGGCGGTGATCATGGCCGAGGTGCTGCGGTCCACCAGCACCGGCTGCACCAGCAGCCAGACCGCCATCGCCAGGAAGGCCGGGACGGCGGTGAAGAGGAAGACCGAGGCGCCGTAATAGGAGGGCAGCGAATGCAACTGGCGCGCGTCGCCGCCGGTGGCGGCAAGGGCGCGCTGGCGGCCCAGAAGCCAGCCGAGGGCGGCAAGGCCCAGAACGATCAGCGAGAGGAAGGCAATGCTCATGATCTTCCGTCCGAATGAAAAGGGGTGGCGGCAGGGAGCGTGCCGCCACCGTCAGGGCTGCGCCTCGATTACTCCAGCGGGCCCATCGGCGTTTCGGCGGCCACGGCGGCCTGCGTCGCGGCCAGTTCCGGGTCGGCCACCAGCCCATAGGCGGCCAGCGGGCCTTCGGGGCCGGCCATGTCGTCGGAGACGAAGAACTCGATGTAGTCCTTCAGGCCGGGGATCACGCCGAGATGCGCCTTCTTGACGTAGAAGAACAGCGGGCGCGACACCGGATATTCACCCGAGGCGATGGTCTCGACCGAGGGGCTGATGCCCGACATGGTGGCCACTTTCAGCTTGTCGGTGTTGTTCTGGTAGAACGACAGGCCGAAGACGCCGATGGCGTTCTTGTTGGCGTCGATCCGGGCCAGGGTCTCGGTGTAGTCGCCGTCGATGTCGACCGACAGGCCGTCGGTGCGCAGCGCCACGCATTTCTCGGCGGCTTCCTTCTTCTTCGCGTCGTCGTCGGCTCCGGCCGAGGCGGCGAGGAAGGCATCGTAGGCGCCCGAATCCTTGCAGCCATGCTCGATGACGTTCAGGTCGAAGACCTCGCGCGTACCGTGCTTGGTGCCGGGGATGAAGGCCAGGATGTTCTGCGCCGGCAGCGCGGCATCCACGTCGGCCCAGGTCTTGTTCGGGTTGGTGACGATCGCGCCGTCCTTCACCACCTGTGCCGCAAGGGCGTTGAACCACTGCGCGGGCGTGAAGGCGAAGTCCGGCCCCGAGATGTCGCTGGCGAAGACGATGCCGTCATAGCCGATGCGGACTTCCATGATCTCGGCCACGCCGTTCGCGGCGCAAAGCTCGATGTCCGATTTCGAGATGCGGCTGGAAGAGTTGGCGATGTCGATGGTGTTCTCGCCCACGCCCTCGCACAGCTTCTTGCGGCCTCCGCCCGAACCGCCGCCCTCCACCACCGGGGTGGGGAAGTCGAAGTTCTCGCCGAAGGCCTCGGCGACGATGGTGGCATAGGGCAGCACGGTCGAGGAACCGGCGATCTGGATGTTGTCGCGGGCATGGGCCACGCCTGCGGTCATCGCGCCGATGGCAAGCGCCGAGGCGGTGAGCATCACGGGTTTCATGAGAATCTCCTGAATGTCCTTTGGCCGGCAGCGTCGGCCCGCGCCCCGGATAGCCGCGGGGCGTGACAGTCTTGTGAGACTATTGTGAAGCCTGTGTAACAGCCCGACCGGATCAGGCTCCGGTCAGGCCGGCCGGAACCGGGTTCGGCCTTTCAGAGGAACCCCAGCCCCCGCGCCTGATCCTCAAGCCGCTTGCGTTGATATGCAACGAAATCGGCGGGCGGTTGCTGGGCGGTCAGGATGTCGAGGAACGGATCCTCCACCTCGGTCCGGTGGCCGGAGAAGGTTTCGATCACCGCAAGCCCGCAGAAGGGGACATAGCCCTCGGCATAGCCGCCTTCATGCGCCGCCAGCACCCGGCCGCCGCACAACTCATCCGCCAGCGCCTTGATTCGCGCGGCCATGGCGCGGAAGGTTTCCGAATTGGCCTGCATCCGCGCCAGCGGGTCGAAGGAATTGGCGTCCAGTCCCGAGGCGACGACGATGATCTGCGGCTGGAAGGCCCGCAGCGCCGGGGCGACCAGCAGGTCGAAGGCGTCCAGATAGGCCTGATGCCCGCCGCCCGGCAGCAGCGGCACGTTCAGGTTGAAGCCTTCGCCCCTGCCGGTGCCCCGCGTCCCGGCCCGGCCCTGGTCGGGCGGGAAGCAGTTCTCCTGATGCAGGCTGATGGTCAGCGTGTCGTCGCGGTCGATGAAACAGGCCTCGGTCCCGTTGCCGTGGTGGACGTCCCAGTCCACCACCGCGGCCCGCAGCGGCCCGGTCTCGGCCCGCAGCGCCTCCAGCGCCAGCGGGATGTTCGCCAGCAGGCAGAAGCCCATCGAGGCATCGGGCAGGCAATGGTGCCCCGGCGGGCGCGAGATGACATAGGCGTTGTCCACCCGCCGGTGGAACACGTCCGACACCGCCTGCTTCACCAGCCCCGCCGACAGGGCGGCGATCTCGAAGCTGCCCGGGCCGAAGGGCGAATAGAACCCCGCATTGCCGCCGCCCGCATCGGACAGCGCCTTGAACTTGTCGAGGTATCCGGGGGTATGGATCCGTTCCATCTCGGCCCGCGTCAGCGGTGCGGCCTTGCGCCACGAAAGATGCTCGCCCAGGCCCGACACCTCGACCAGGTTCTTCAGCCGCCGCTTGGTCTCGGGGCTTTCGGCATGGCCCGCACCCGAGGGCGGCTGGAGATAGCCGCCGACCGGGGCGATGATCACATGCTCGCCCGTGGTGTGCCAGAGGCAGTGTTCGTCGAAGTAGAAACCCGTGGTCATGGCCGTTTCCTTTTGCTTGGTGCAGATGCACTATGCCGCGTTCCGGCGGCATTTCCAGCATCGGGGTAGGGATTTCCGCACGACCCCGTGACCGCCCGGATAAGCCTTTGCCGAACCGGCGAACGGCGCTAACATGACGGTAATTTCTTTCATCGCATGCCCGGGTATTTCCATGCTGCGCGTTTTGCTGGTCTTGCCGATCCTGGCTGTTTTCCTTCTGTCCCCGGCAACCGCCGATACGCGCGCCAGCGATCGGGTTGCCCTTGTCATCGGCATGTCCAGCTATGCAACGGTGCCCACGCTGAAGAACACGATCAACGACGCCCGCGCGCTGGCCGGGACGCTGGAAGAGATGGGCTTCCAGGTCGATGTGCTGATGGACGCGGCGAAGGATGAGGCGCTGCGGGAATTGCAGGACTTCGCCTTCCGCGCCGAAACCGCCGACATCGCGCTGATCTATTATGCCGGGCACGGGGTTTCGGTGCAGGGCACCACCTTCCTGATCCCCGTCGATGCCCGCGTGCAGGTGGCGAGGGACATCGTCACCACCTCGGTCACGATGGACCAGATGCTGGCCGCGCTGAACGGCGCGCGGAAGATGTCGATCCTGATCCTCGATTCCTGCCGCGACAACCCCTTTCCCGACGTGATCGACCTGCGCGACCCCGAGGTGGCCAAGGGCCTGACCACCGGCAAGGGCGGGCTGGCCGCCCCCTCGCCGGAACGCGGCACGCTGGTCGCCTTCGCCGCCCGCGACGGCGAGGTGGCGATGGACGGCGATGGCGACAACAGCCCGTTCAACGTGGCGCTGCGCAAGAACATGGTGCTGCCGGACCTTGAGATCGGGCTGATGTTCCGTCAGGTGCGCGACGACGTGCTGGCCGCCACCGGCAACGTGCAGGAGCCTGCGACCTATGGCTCCTTGCCCGGTGAGCCGTTCTTCCTTGCCGGTGGCGCGACGGGGGAGACCGATTTGGGAGTCGATGACCTTGCCGCCGCCTGGTCGAAGATCGTCGAAGAGGACCATGCCAACCTGCAGCGGCTGGCCGATGCGGGGGATTCGCGCTCCATCGTCGGACTGGCCCTGGCCAAGCTGGATCGCAAGCGTGCCGATTATGACCCCTCGGGCGCGGTGGCTTTGCTGGAAAAGGCCGCGGCGGCGGGGGATGCCGATGCGCAATACCGGCTGGCCAAGGTGCTGGAGGGCGGCTTCGGTGTCACCGCCGATCTGGTCCGGGCGCTGGGGCTTTACCAACAGGCGGCGGATGCCGGGATCGCGGCGGCGGTGAACGACATGGGCTATTTCGCCTATTACGGCGAATTGGGCGTGCCGGAGGACCGCGACCGCGCGCTGGCGCTGTTCCGGCAGGCCGCCGACCTCGGCCATACCGAGGCGATGTTCAACGTCGCCAGCTTCGCCGCCAACGGCAGGGCGCCGGGACTTGGCCCCAAGGACGCGGCCGACCTGCTCTATCGCGCGCTGCGGGGCGGAAGCGAGCTGGCATTGAACGGGCTGCTGGACAAGGCCGACAGGTTCCCGCGCGAGACCTGGGCCGAATTGCAGGCGATCCTGGCGGAGAAAGGACTTTACGACGGGGCGGTGGACGGAGCCTTCGGCCCGGGAACACGGCGGGCGGTGCTGGCCGCCTATGGCATTTTTGAAGCGGAGAATTGAGATGAAACGATCTGTTCTGAAGGCCTTGACGATTGCTTTCGGCCTGTCGCTGCCCGGGGCGGCGATGGCAGGCCCGATCCTGCCCATCTTCCCGCAGCCGGTGCAGGCGGGAGATGCTGATGCGCTGCTCTGGCTGGCGCAATGCGGCGG
>CAYLSD010000050.1:0-22718 GCA_964386345.1 uncultured Fuscovulum sp. | reverse complement strand
GGCGCTGCCCTGAACAGGGGCACCACCAATACGCTGGTGAAGATCATCAACAGCGCCAACAGCACCTGCGGCTCGGCCAGGATGCCGGAGCAATACCGGGTCGACTGCCTGCGCATCTATTATGGCTGGGTCGCCGACCAGTTGCCCGACCGGGGCGACTATGCGCCGATCAAGAAGGCGATGCGGCAGGCCGAGGCGAAGCTGGACCGGATCGTCAGGGGGAACCTCGATACCGCCGCGCCGAGGATCGAGCCGAACGAGGGCTACAAGCCTGCCGCCAAGCGGCTGCCACCGGTCCGGGCGGTGAAGAAATCCTCCGCCAAGAGGGTGGCGAAACAGGCCGAGGCGGTGGTGAAGGAGGCGGAACTGCTGATCATCCGCTCCGGCGAGGATCCGTCCCGCCGCGCCCCGCATTTCGCCGCGGTGGCCGAGGCGGTGGATGACAACCTGGTGATCCTGCGCTCGGCCTGAAAGGACCTGTCCATGATGGCAGGACCAGTGCCGGCGAGATGTCAACGGTCGGGGTGCGGCAGGACCCCATGACCCTTGCTCAACCGGGAAGGCCGGAATGGCCTTCCTTCCATGACCGGCGCCGGATATGTTCCGGGGGCGCCGTCCTTGAGACGCGAAGACCGGAAATTGAACACCAACACAACACGGGAAGACCACGACATGCGTAGTCTTGCACTGACCTCTGCCTGCCTTCTGGCATTTGCCACCCCCACCCTTGCCGACCCGACCGTGGGTCTGGGCCTGTCCTTCTCGTTCGGCGGTGGCGCGTCGCAGACGGGGGTCGGCTTCCGGGTGTTCTCGGACAACGACCGCGACAGCCTCGCCGCCACCGCGGGCGTGGACTACCTGTTCGGCAGCGGGTCCTTGCGCGGGACGGTGGGCGGGGCCTGGATGGGCAACAGCACCTATCTCGGGCTGGACGTCGGCCTTGGGTTCAGCGGCGGCGGCATTGACTACGGGATCAGCGCGGGCGGCGTGAAGACGAAGAAACCTGCGGCAAGCGCGCCCCTTCCATAAATCCGGCGATCGACAGGCGCCGTCCTTCTCCGGCGCCTGTCTCCAACCGCAATCCCGGTCCTGAAACGCCAGCGGGGCCGGTTCTTCCCGGCCCCGTCGTCAATGCACCACGGCCTGCGCCGGGCGGTCGCGGCGGCTGGCGATGACCTTGCCGCCGACGATCAGCCCCTCGGGCCCTGCCGTCACCTTCACGGTCACGCCATCGAGGATGTCGCCCGCAAGCAGCATCTCGGCCAGCGGATCCTGCAACTGGCGCTGGATCACCCGTTTCAACGGCCGGGCACCGAAGACCGGGTCATAGCCTTCGTCGGCCAGCCAGGCCTTCGCATCGGCGTCCAGTTCCAGCGTGATCTTGCGGCTCTCCAGCCGGGCCTCAAGCCGCCGCAACTGGATCTCGACGATGCCGGACATGTCCGCCCGGTTCAGCCGGTCGAAGATGATCTGCTCGTCCAGGCGGTTCAGGAATTCGGGCCGGAAATGCGCCCGCACCGCTTCCATCACCTCGGCCTTCGCCGCAGAGGCATCTGCGCCTTCCGGCAGTTCGCTCAGCGCCCGCGCCCCAAGGTTCGAGGTCAGGATGATCAGCGTCTGCTTGAAGTCCACCGTCCGGCCCTGGCCATCGGTCAGGATGCCGTCGTCCAGCACCTGCAACAGCACGTTGAACACGTCCGGGTGGGCCTTTTCCACCTCGTCGAACAGCACGACCTGATAGGGCCGCCGCCGCACCGCCTCGGTCAGCACGCCGCCTTCCTCATAGCCGACATAGCCCGGAGGCGCGCCGATCAGCCGGGCGACGCTGTGCTTCTCCATGAACTCCGACATGTCGATGCGGACCATCGCGGTGTCGTCGTCGAACAGGTATTCGGCCAGCGCCTTGGTCAGTTCGGTCTTGCCGACGCCGGTCGGGCCCAGGAACAGGAACGACCCCAGCGGACGGTTCTCGTCCGACAGTCCGGCGCGCGAGCGCCGGACGGCGCGCGACACGGCTTCCACCGCCGTCCGCTGGCCGATCACCCGGCGGCCGAGTTCGTCCTCCATCCGCAGAAGCTTGTCCTTCTCGCCCTCCAGCATCTTCGTCGTCGGGATGCCGGTCCAGCGTTCGACCACCTCGGCGATCTGCTCGGGGCGCACGGATTCCGCGACCAGCGCCTCGCCCTCGCGGCCCTCGGCCTCGCCCAGCTTCTTCTCAAGCTCGGGGATGCGGCCGTATTGCAACTCGCCCGCGCGGGCGAAATTGCCCTCGCGCTTGGCTTGCTCAAGCTCGGCGCGGGATTGGTCGAGCTGTTCTTTCAGCCCGCGCGCGGTCTCAAGGCTGTCACGCTCTGCCTGCCACTTGGCGGTGAGTTCCGAGGACTTCTGCTGAAGATCGGCCAGTTCCTTCTCCAGCTTCTCCAGCCGGTCCTTCGACGCCGCGTCGTCTTCCTTCTTCAGCGCCTCGGCCTCGATCTGGAATTGCAGGATCTGCCGGTCCAGCGCGTCCAGTTCTTCGGGCTTGGAATCCACCTCCATCCGCAGGCGGCTGGCGGCTTCGTCCACAAGGTCGATGGCCTTGTCGGGCAGGAAACGGTCGGTGATGTAGCGGTGGCTCAGCGTCGCCGCGGCCACCAGTGCGCTGTCGGCGATCTTCACCCCGTGGTGCATCTCGTATTTTTCCTTGATGCCCCGCAGGATGGAGATGGTGTCTTCCACCGTGGGTTCCGACACGAACACCGGCTGGAAGCGGCGGGCAAGGGCCGCGTCCTTCTCCACATGCTTGCGGTATTCGTCCAGCGTGGTTGCGCCGACGCAACGCAGCTCGCCCCGCGCAAGCGCAGGCTTGATCAGGTTGGCGGCATCCATCGCGCCTTCGGATTTGCCCGCACCGACCAGCGTGTGCATCTCGTCGATGAACAGGATGATCTCTCCGGCCGCGGCCTCGATCTCCTTCAGGATGGCCTTCAGCCGCTCCTCGAACTCGCCGCGATATTTCGCGCCCGCGATCAGCGCGCCCATGTCCAGCGCCATCAGCTTCTTGTTGCGCAAGGATTCAGGCACGTCGCCGTTGACGATGCGCAGGGCCAGGCCCTCCGCGATCGCGGTCTTGCCCACGCCGGGTTCGCCGATCAGCACCGGGTTGTTCTTGGTGCGGCGCGACAGCACCTGCATGGCGCGGCGGATTTCCTCGTCGCGGCCGATGATCGGGTCGATCTTGCCGTCCCGCGCCGCCTCGGTCAGGTCGCGGGCGTATTTCTTCAGCGCCTCCATCGTGTCTTCCGAAGACGCGCTGTCGGCCGTCCGGCCCTTGCGGATATCGTTGATCGCCGAGTTCAGGCCCTGCGCCGTGACGGCGCCCGCCGTCAGCGCATCCTTGGCGCGGGTGTTCACCAGCGCCAGCGCGGTCAGCAGCCGTTCGACGGGGACGAAGCTGTCGCCCGCCTTCTTCGCCACCTGCTCGGCTTCGTCCAGCACGCGGACAAGCTGCGGGTCGACATAGGTCTGCCCGTCGCCGCCGGAAACCTTGGGCAGCTTGGCGATGGCGGCATTGACTGCCTCGTTCACCCGTTCCGGGGAACCGCCCGCCTTGCGGATCAGGTTGGCCGCAAGCCCCTGATCGTCATCCATCAAAGCCTTCAGAAGGTGGTCGGGCAGCACCCGCTGGTGGCTTTCCCGCATCGCGATGGTCTGCGCAGCCTGAAGAAAGCCACGCGACCGCTCCGTGAACTTTTCCATGTTCATCGGTAGTCTCCTTTCATAAGCACCGCCCCGCGAACGCCCCCGAAAGAGGCACGTCCGCACCGGCCTTGCGCCAGATGTGGGAGGGCGCCTTGCCGCCTTCAAGCGGGGCGGGGCCGGGGTGCGGCGATTTTTCCGCATAGGCCTCTGGCGGATTACTCCATGTTGCGCCGCAGTGGGCCGTTTGCCGCCGACCCGGCAGGCTTCGGTCGGCGGGATTCCCGTGCAGGTTGTGATAGGGGCTTGTGCGCCGGTGCCGCCCCGGCGCACCTGACCGCGCAACCCGGAGAGTCCCATGTACGACATCATCGAGCCCATTCTGCCGCAAGTCCCTGTCGAGGGGATTGCGCTGCATGTCGGCCGCTCGCGCCTGTCGATGGGCGATGCCGTCACGCCGCGGCTTCTGCCCGAGGGGCTGGTGGGCATCTGGGCGCGGGTGTGCAGGCGGTGGATGGGCATCCTGCCGCTGTGGCATGTGGGCTATCTGGGCCATCTGGGGCCGGTGGCCAGCCAGATCCTTGCCCCGGCGCTGGAGAAGGGGCTGGCGCTGCGGATGCGGGTGGTGATGCTGACGCCCGAGCATCTGGCGGGCTCGGGCCTGCCGGAAATCCACGTCTCGGTCTGGGGCGACCCGCGTCTGCTGACGCCGTTCCTTGAGGGGGTGGTGCCAGCGCCGCCGCCGGTAGCGGAAGAGCCGCCCTCGCCCGCGAAATCGGGGCGCAAGGCGGCGCGGGGGTGAGGCGGACCAACCTTCGCCGTGGCCTGTCTGGCGAAGGCGTGTGCCTTCGCCATGCGTTGCCCTAGCCGCTGAACCGGCCGGGACCATCAGTCCCGGCCAGCGCCCGACCCGCCCTCGGCGGGCGCTTCTCGCCCGCCGGGTCGGGCGCTGGCCTACCTGGGTCTCGGGCGGACCTGACTACAGAGTGAAACCATCCACGAGGGCGGGGGCGAGGCAGTGCCTCGCCTGATCCCGCCCGGCCAAGCCGCCGAGCTTGCCTGAATGGATGCCGATCCGCCTCAGTCCCGCGGCTTGGGCGTCAGCAGCTTTTTAGGCCGCAGCGCCTCGGCCGCCTTGAACAGGCTGAAGGTCTGGTTGACGTAGTTCACCGCGCCGCCGATCTTTTCCAGATAGGCCAGCAGTTCGGGCGTCTTCTCGGCCTCCACCACCTGCACCGGGCGGCTGGGGTCCATCCCCTCGAACTGGCAGTAGAACAGCGGCTCTCCGCGTTTCAGGATGATGTCCTTCTGCGGCTCGTGCCATTCGAAGGCCCACATCAGCGGCCTTGGCCAGACGGAAACCGGGAAGCGCCCGCCGAAGATGGTGCCGGGCAGCGGATCGGGGCGGTAGTGCATGAAGGCCGAAAGCTGGGTGATGTAGACCATCTCGTCGGCGATGAAACAGTAGGGCAGCATAAGCTGGATCGTCGGCCGGTCCGCGTAGCGCCATTCCGCCTCGTTCACCAGCGTCAGCACTTCGTTCAGCTTGCTGGAACGGATCGGGCTGGCGGTGCCCGCGCGATTCACCAGCACCGGCTTGCCCTTGTCGTCGCGGCTGAAGCCGATGTGCAGGTCGAACGGGCATTTCACCATGAAATACCGGCTTTCCAGCTGGATCACCCCGGGGCAGCGGCTGGCGGACTTGGCATGGGTCTTGTTGGTCTGCCGCAGGGTCACCCGTTCGGGCGCGTCGTAGAGCACCGCGTTCTTGTCGGATGCCAGGAACCAGCCGACCGAAATCGGGCCGGAGCCGGGGCCGTCTTCCGGCCGCTCGAAGGTAAGGGAAATGTTCATGGCTGCCTCGTTACTACCTGTCACCACATATCGGCAAGGTTGCGCCGATGCCGGGCCGAGTCAACGAATTGGCGGCTCAAGGTAGACTATGCCGCAGGGCGCGGATGGCGGCAGCCTCGGTGCGCCGCCCGGCTGCCGGGCCGAAGCCCAGTTCGACGGCCCTGCCCGTGGCAGGGACGGGCCGGGCGCAGGAGGCGTGCAGTTCCCTCGCCCCCATGGCGACGAAGCGCGCGGCATTGGCGGGAGAAACCCCCGATCCCGGCATGATCGAGATGCGCCCCCGCGCCTGCGCCAGCAGGGCCGCAATACGCTCTGCCCCCGCCTCGGCGGTGAGTTCCCCGCCCGAGGTCAGGACGCGGGGGAAGCCAAGCGCGACCGCCTGCTCAAGCGCCTCCGCCTGATCCGGCACGAGGTCGAAGGCGCGGTGCAGCGTGCAGTCCAGCGGCCCGGCGGCGGACTTGAGCCGGCGCAGCGCCTGCAGGTCCAGCCGCCCGTCCGGCAGGCTGCACCCCAGCACCACGCCTGCCAGCCCGGCGGCCCGGGCCGTGGCGATATCCGCCTCCATCTGCGCCAGTTCCGTATCGGAAAAGACGAAATCCCCGGCCCGGGGCCGGATCATCGCCATGACCGGCAGGCCGCAATGCGCAGCCTCGGCCATGAACCCGGCGGAAGGGGCCAGCCCGCCAAGGACCAGCGCAGAGCAAAGCTCGATCCGGTCGGCCCCGCCCGCGACGGCTTCGGCCAGCCCGGCGGAGGTGTCGACGCAGACCTCCAGCGTCACAGCCACGCGGCGGCCCCGGCCATCGCCGCGCCCAGCAATCCCGCATCCGCCCCGCATTGCGCGGGAACGGCCAGCGGACCGGGGCTGCTGCGCAGGATGCGGGAACGCAGCGCTTCGTCGAGAAACTCCACCAGCCCCGGAGCGCGCGACAGCCCGCCGCCCACCGGCACCACAGAGGCGCCGACGACGTTCAGCACCATGGCCAGCGGCCCGGCGACCAGTTCGCGCCACAGTTCCATGGTTTCCGTGGCCGCCGCATCCCCCGCCTGCCAGCGGGCGACGATCTCTTCCGACGGAACCTCGGCCCCCGCGCGCAACTGGTGCAGCCGCTCCAGCCCCCGCGCGCCGCCGATCATGTCGATGCAACCCACCTGCCCGCAGCCGCAGCGCAGGGCGTAGTCGCCGTGCAGCACCGGCCCGTGCCCCCATTCGCCCGCATATCCGCCCGCGCCGGTGACCAGCCGCCCGCCGATCACCAGCCCGCCGCCGACCCCGGTGCCCAGGATCACGCCGAACACGTTGTCATGCCCCCGGCCCGCGCCCCGCCAGGCCTCGGCCAGCGCGAAGCAGTCGGCGTCGTTCAGGACCAGCACCGGCAGCCCGGTCGCCTGCCGCAGCGCCGGGCCAAGCGCCAGCCCGTCGATGGCGGCGATGTTCGCCACGATGCCGATGTCGGTCTCGGGGTCCACCACCCCGGCGATGGAGATCGCCAGCCCCCGCGCGCCGGTGCCGGTGGCGAAGCCGGTGATGGTGCTGGTGAAGGCGTCGATGTCATGCGCGGGGGTGGGGGCCTCTCCCAGCGGGCGCAATTCCGTGCCGTCCCACAGCGCTGCCCGGATGCGGCTGCCGCCTATGTCGAACGCAAGGATCATTCCCGGCCTCCCCGAATTCCGTTCGCCCCTGGCCACAGTCTTGACAGGGCAGGCCCGCGCCGTCAAACCGCGCCGGACCCGCTGCCCAAGGAGACCGCCGATGACTGCCGATGACCGCCTGATCGTGGCGCTGGACGTGCCGAACATCGTGCAGGCGCTTGGGCTGGTGGGGAAGCTGGGGGATAGCGTCAGCTTCTACAAGATCGGGCTGGGGATGCTGACCGGCGGCGGGCTGGCGCTGGCCAACGAGCTGAAGCACGAGCAGGGCAAGCGCATCTTCCTGGACATGAAGTTCTTCGACATCGGCGCCACGGTCGAGGCCGCGGTGCGCGGCATCGCGCAATACGATCTGGACTTCCTGACCGTGCATGGCGACCCGCAGGTGGTGCGCGCGGCGGGCGAGGGGAAGAAGGGCAAGCCGACGAAGATCCTTGCGGTTACGGTGCTGACCAGCCTGGACCGCGCCGATCTGGACGCGAACATGATCGTCCCCGGCGCGGTGGCCGAGATCGCGGTGGAACGCGCGGCGCGGGCGCTGGCGGCTGGTGCGGACGGCGTGATCTCCAGCCCGCAGGAGGCGGCGGCGATCCGGGCGCTGCCCGAGGCGAAGGGCAAGCTGATCGTGACGCCGGGGGTGCGCCCGGCCGGGGCGGGGGCGGGCGACCAGAAGCGCATCGCCACGCCCGCGCAGGCCCTGCGGTCGGGCGTTGACCATATCGTGGTCGGCCGCCCGATCTGGGCCGCCGCCGACCCGGCCGCCGCGGCGCGGGCGGTGGTGCAGGAACTGGCCTCCGTCTGAGCCTTCGGGAAGGCCTTCGTTGACTCGACTCACCCTGATACTTAACATGAAAAGTAATTCAGCGGGGAGGGGATGCCATGGCCAGTCTGCAAGAGCGGATCGCGCAGCTTGAAGGGCATCTGGCGCGGTTCCGGCAGTCCGGGGTGCCGAACCTGATCGCCGGGCAGGATGTGGCGGGCGACGGGTGGTTCGAGACCCGCAGTCCGGTGGATGACAGCCTGATCGCCCGCGTCGCGCTTGGCACCGCCGGGACGGTGGATACCGCGGCGAAGGCCGCGAAAGCCGCCTTTCCCGCATGGGCGGCGATGGAGGGCGGCAAGCGCAAGGCCATCCTCCACCGCATCGCCGACCTGATCGAGGAACGGGCCGAAGAGATCGCCCTTTGCGAATGCTGGGACACCGGGCAGGCGTGGCGTTTCATGTCCAAGGCCGCCCTGCGCGGGGCCGAGAATTTCCGTTTCTTCGCCGACCTCGCCCCCGGTGCAAGGGACGGGCAAAGCCTGCCGACCGCCAGCCACTGGAACGTCACCACCCGCCATCCCATCGGCCCGGTCGGCGTGATCACCCCGTGGAACACGCCCTTCATGCTGTCGACCTGGAAGATCGCCCCGGCGCTGGCGGCGGGCTGCACGGTCGTCCACAAGCCCGCCGAGTTCAGCCCGCTGACCGCGCGGCTGCTGGCCGAGATCTGCCATGAGGCGGGGCTGCCCCCCGGCGTGCTGAACCTGGTGAACGGCATGGGCGAAGGGGCGGGCAAGGCGCTGACCGAACATCCCGACATCAAGGCCATCGCCTTCGTCGGCGAAAGCCGCACCGGCAGCATGATCATGAAACAGGGCGCCGACACACTGAAACGGGTGCATTTCGAGCTGGGCGGCAAGAACCCGGTCATAGTCTTCGACGACGCCGACCTCGACCGCGCGCTGGATGCCGTGGTCTTCATGATCTACTCGCTGAATGGCGAGCGCTGCACGTCATCAAGCCGCCTGCTGGTGCAGGAAAGCATTGCCGACAACTTCCACGCGAAACTGGTGGAGCGGGTGAAGCGGCTGAAGGTCGGTCATCCGCTGGACTCCGCCACCGAGGTCGGACCGCTGATCCACAGCACCCATTTCGACAAGGTAGCGGGCTATGTGCAGAAGGGCCGCGAGGACGGCGCCACGCTGGCGGCGGGCGGCAACCGGATCGGCGCCGGGGGCTGGTTCATCGAACCCACCCTTTTCACCCATGCCACGCCGCAGATGCGGATCGCGCAGGAAGAGGTGTTCGGACCCTTCCTCACCTCCCTGACCTTCCGGGACGAGGCCGAGGCGCTGAGCATTGCCAACGGCGTGGCTTATGGCCTTGCAGGTTATCTCTGGACCAGTGACCTTTCCCGCGCCATGCGCTTCTCGGATGCGCTGGAGGCGGGGATGATCTGGGTCAACAGCGAAAACGTCCGCCACCTGCCTACCCCCTTCGGCGGCGTCAAGGCCAGCGGCATCGGCCGCGACGGGGGCGACTGGTCCTTCGATTTCTACATGGAGACCAAGAACACCGCCTTCGCCCTTGGAACCCACAAGATCCAGCGTCTGGGAGCCTGAGCCATGCCCGTCCCCGCCCCGAACCTCTACCCGCCCTTCAACACCGTCCGGCTGTCCCATGTCGAGTTCGGCGTGACCGACCTTGCCCGCAGCCGTGCCTTCTACGTCGACACCCTCGGCCTGCAAGTGACGGACGAGGATGCCGGCACCATCTACCTGCGGGCGCTGGAGGAACGCGGCCACCATTGCATCGTCCTGAAGCAATGCGAGCGGGCCGAGGCGCGCGATCTTGGCTTCAAGGTCTGGGATGACGATCACCTCGACCGCGCCGCCGCCTTCTTCGCGGGCAAAGGTCTGCCGGTCGACTGGGTCGAACGCCCCTATCAGGGCCGCACCTTCCGCACCCGCGACCCGCAGGGGATACCGCTGGAATTCTACGCCCGGATGGATCGCCTGCCGCCGATCCACCAGCAATACAGTCTCTACAAAGGCGTAAAGCCGCTGCGGATCGACCATTTCAACTGCTTCTCGCCGAATGTCGATCAGGCGGTGGCGTTCTGGAACGAGATCGGCTTCCGGGTGACGGAATATACCGAAGATGCCGAATCCGGCCGCCTCTGGGCCGCCTGGATCCACCGCAAGGGCGGCGTCCACGACATCGCCTTCACCAACGGCACCGGCCCGCGGCTGCACCACACCGCCTTCTGGGTGCCGACGCCCCTGAACATCATCGACCTGCTGGACCTGATGAGCACCACCGGCTGGCTGGCCAACATCGAACGCGGGCCGGGCCGCCACGGCATCTCCAACGCCTTCTTCCTCTATATCCGCGACCCGGACGGTCACCGGATCGAGATCTACTGTTCCGACTACCAGACCGTGGACCCGGACCTTGAGCCGATCAGATGGGACCTGAAGGACCCTCAGCGGCAAACCCTCTGGGGCGCCCCCGCACCAAGGTCGTGGTTCGAGGAGGGCAGTCTTTTCGCGGGTGCCGCTCTGTCGGAGAGCGACCTGAAGGCCACCCCGATCGTCGCGCCATGAAGCGGCTGGCAACCTTCAGCGCCGGGGGGCGGCAGATCTGGGGCGCGGTCGGCGAGACCGGGCTGATCGCGCTGTCGGACGATTTCCCGCAGTGGCCGACGCTGCGCTGGGTGATCTCGGCGCGGGGCTGGAAAACAGTCTCTGAACTGGCGGAAAAGCGGCGGGTGACACATCCGTTCGGCAGCTTCCGCTGGGATATCCCGGTGCCGGACCCCGAGAAGATCATCTGCGTCGGCGTCAACTTCCCCGACCGCAATGCCGAATACAGGGACGGGCAGGAAGCGCCGCCGAACATGTCCCTCTTTCCTCGCTTTCCGCGCAGTTTCGTCGGGCATGAGGTGCCGCTGACCCGCCCGCCGGAAAGTTCGCAACTGGACTACGAAGGCGAGATCGCGGTGGTCATCGGCAAGGCAGGCCGCCGCATCCCCGAGGCAGCGGCGCTGGACCATGTCGCCGGGCTGACGCTGTGCAACGAAGGCACGATCCGCGACTGGGTGCGCCATGCCAAGTTCAACGTGACGCAGGGCAAGAACTGGGACGGTTCTGGCGCGATGGGGCCTTGGCTGGTGCCCTTCGAGGCGCCATCGCAGATCGTCGACGTGGCCTTGGAGGCCCGGGTGAACGGCGAGACGCGCCAGCAGGACCGCACCGGCCGGATGCTGTTCCCAGTGGCGCGGCAGATCGCCTATATCTCCACCTTCACCACGCTGGTCCCCGGCGACATCATCGTCACCGGCACCCCGACCGGCGCGGGCGCGCGCTTCGACCCGCCGAAATGGCTGGTTCCCGGCGACATGATCGAGGTCTCGGCCGAAGGCATCGGCACCTTGCGGAACGGAGTGCGCGACGAATGACGCCAGAGGCCGTTTTCGCCTGCGCAGAGACGCTTTTTCGGGCCGAACAGAGCCGCATCCAATGCGGCCTGATCTCGCAGCAACACCCGCAGGCCATGCTGGACGACGCCTATGCCATCCAGTCCGCGCTGGTGGCGCGTAAGCTGGCTTCGGGCCGCAGGGTGACCGGCTGGAAGATCGGCCTGACCTCGCGCGCCATGCAAAGCGCGCTGGGCATAACCACCCCCGATTCCGGCGTGCTGCTGGACGACATGCACTTCCCGACCGGCAGCACCGTCCCGGCGGGCCGGTTCATCCAGCCAAGGGTGGAGGCCGAGATCGCCTTCGTGATGAAGGCCCCGCTGCAAGGCGCACAGGTCACGCGGGCGGACGTGGTCGGCGCCACCGCCCATGTCTGCCCCAGCCTTGAAATCCTGGATACCCGCATCCTGCGGGCCGATCCGGCCACGGGCAAGGCACGGACGATCATCGACACCGTGGCCGACAATGCCGCCAATGCCGGGGTCGTGCTGGGCGTGGCGCGGCATCCGATAGACGCCTTCGATCTGCGCTGGGTGGGCGCCGTGGTCAAGCGCGGCGGGGTGGTCGAGGAAACCGGCCTAGGTGCGGGCGTGCTGGACGATCCGGTGACCGGCATCCTCTGGCTGGTCCACCGGCTGGCCGCCTACGGGCAGGGGATCGAACCCGGGCAGGTGGTGCTGTCGGGCAGTTTCATCCGCCCGGTGGAGGCACCGCCGGGCAGCCGCTTCCATGCCGATTTCGGGCCGTTCGGGACGGTGGCGATCAGCTTCGCCTGACCACGCCCTCGGCCAGCCAGCGGTCGAACAGGTCCAGCACCGCGGTGGTGAAGTCCTCGTCGTTGATGTGGCAGTCCAGTTCCACCAGATCGGCATTCGGCGGGCAGGTCTTGCGGATCTCGTCGCAGAAGGCGGCCAACCCCTCGGCATCCGCCAGCGGCGCGCCTTCGCGGTCCCATTCGTTGCAGCCCCGTTTCGGCAGGAACAGAGACGTTTTTCCCGTCGCCACGGCCAGTTTCGCAGCCATTTCCCGCGCCATCATCCGCCGCTCTTCGGCGCTTTGCAGGTAGGAGGACAACAGCCGGTTGTGCGCATGGCTCGGGCTGTCCCGGAACCGCTCCGGCGGGGCGTGCCAGCCGACCACATCGACCAGATCGTAGCAGCCCGGAGCCACCATCTGCGGGATGCCGCGCCGCCCGGCATTGGTCATCCGGTCCGGCCCGGCGCTGATGGCGCTGCCGAACAAGTGGTTGCCCACCTCCTGCGGGGCGAAATCCATCACGCAGGCGAAGGCGCCCTCGGCCGCCAGCGACTCGAAGGCGCGGCCGCCCATGCCGGTGGCGTGGAAGACGGCGACCTCGAAGCCCCGCTTCTCAAGCTCCGGCTTCAGCGTCACCATGTAGCGCAGCACGGTCTTGCCGAAGCCGGTCATGCCGATCAGCGGCAGGTCGCGGCGGGGCGGCTCCACCGCGCGGGCGGCGCCCAGAACCGCGCCTGCGGCCTGGCTCAGTGACGATTTGCAGACCGAGTTCAGCCCGTAAAGCCCCCCCGCCCAGAGGATCATCTGGATATCGGGCGCCAGCCTCTCGGGCGGCAGCATCGGGCTGAAGCTGACGGTGGAGACGACGTATTTCGGCACCCCCAGCGGCAGCGCGGCGCAAAGGTCCAGTGCCAGGTCGGTGCCCATCGAGCCGCCGAGGATGATCACCCCGTCGAAGACGCCATCGCTGTGCAGCCGCGCCGCAAGCGTGGCCGCGCCGCGGGCCATGGCCTGCATGGCGAAGTTCTCGTCCTCGGCGGCGATGGCCTCGGCGATGCTGCTGCCGCCCGCCTCGATCACCTGATGCTTGGTCCAGTCGGTGGGGGCCTTCGGGTTTCCCAGGATCGAGACATCCATGGTCAATGCGATGCCGCCCTGCCTGCGGATGATATCCGCCAGATAGGTCAGTTCGTCGTCCTTGGTGTCGTAGGTGCCCACGACAAGGATGCGGTCTCCCATCGAAAACAGTCCCTGTTATAGCTGAATCCAAGCGGTTTTCAGATCGCAATACTTGTCCAGCGCGTGAAGCGACTTGTCCGCTCCGTTGCCCGACTGCTTCGTTCCGGCCAGCGGCACTGTGCCGTCCGCCCCGCCATAGGTGTTCACATGCACCACCCCGGCGCGGATGCCGCGGATCATCCGGTGCGCGCGCGACAGGTTCGCGGTCCAGACCCCTGAGGCAAGGCCGAAGTCGCTGGCATTGGCCAGCCGCAGCGCGTCTTCCTCGTCCCGGAACGGGGTGACCGCAAGGACGGGGCCGAACACCTCTTCGCGGTAAAGCCGGTGTTCGGGCTGCACGCCCGTCACCACGGTCGGGTCCATATACCAGCCGCCGGTCTCTTGCAGGATGCGGCTGCCGCCGATGACGACCTGCCCGCCTTCGCGCGTGGCGTCGGCGACGAAGCCGAGGTTGCCTTCCAACTGCGGCAGGGAGTTCACCGCACCGACCTGCGTCGTCAGCGACAGCGGATTGCCGACCACCATCTTCTGCGTGGTTTCGGCAAGGATAGAGACGAATTCGTCATGCACCCCCTGCTGCACCAGCAGACGCGAGCCCGCCACGCAGACCTGTCCTGCGTTGCGGAAGATCGCCGTCGCCGCCACCTTCGCGGCGGCCTTCAGGTCCGGCGCGTCGGCGAAGACGATGTTGGGGGATTTGCCGCCAAGCTCCAGATAGCAGCGCTTCAGGTTCGACTGTGCCGAGTATTGCAGAAGCCGTCGCCCCGTCGCGCCCGATCCGGTGAAGACCAGCACATCCACGTCGGGCGACAGGGCCAGCGCCTCGCCCGTCACCCGGCCCGGCCCGGTGACGACGTTGAAGACGCCCGGCGGCACCCCGGCCTCCAGCGCCAATCCGGCCAGTTTCAGCAAGGTCAGGGATGCGGTTTCCGCCGGCTTCAGCACCACGGAATTGCCCATGGCCAGCGCCGGGGCGATCTTCCAGGCGCCGATCATCAGTGGGAAGTTCCACGGCACGATGGCGCCGACCACGCCCACCGGCTCTTTATGCACCAGCGCCAGCACGTTGGGCGCGGTGGGGGCGATCTCGCCATACACCTTGTCCAGCGCCTCGGCGTAGTAGCGGAAGGTCGCCGCCGCGCTGCCGGGTTCGGCCTTCAGCGCCATGGAAATCTCGGTCCCGTTGTCGCGGACGCCGAGGACGGCGAGTTCGGCGGCGTTCCGGTCGATCAGGTCGGCCAGCCGGTGCAGCACCGCCTTGCGCGCCGCAGGGGCAAGGCGGGACCAGCGGCCATCCTCGAAAGCTGCGCGGGCCGAGGCACAGGCGCGGGCCACGTCCGCAGGGGAGGCGGCAGCGAGGGTGGTCAGGTGTTGCCCGTCGACAGGGGACAGGACCGGGGTCTCGCCGCCTTCGCCCGGCAGCCATTGCCCTTCGATCAGCAGGCGGCCGGGGGCGACCGGCGCTGCGGCCAGGCGGTCGATGGCGGCTTGGTCCAGACTCATGCGGCGCTCCCTGATCGGTTCATTATTTGAACCTGTGTTTCAAAAACAGATTGACAGCGGCGGGCCGGACCTGTCAACAAAAATGCAAAGGGGGCGCGCATGGGCACCGTCGGCAAGGCGCTGGAGCTTCTGGACCTGTTCACCCATCGGCAGCCGCAGATGGGGCTGAGCCAGATCGCGCGCGAGGCCGGGCTGAACAAGGCGACCTGCCACCGCCTGCTGACCGAGATGCAGTCCCGCGGGCTGGTCGAGCAGACCGGCCCGGCGCGGGAATACCGGCTGGGGCCTGCGGTCCTGCGGCTGGCAAGCTTGCGCGAGGCGGCGGTGCCGATGCGCGAGGCGGCGATGCCGATCCTGCGCGCGCTGGCCGAGGCGACGGGAGAAACCGCGCATCTGTCGCATCTGGTGGCGGGGCGGCTGCAGACGCTGGCCTTCGCCTATTCGGCGCGGCATGCCATGGCGGTGCGGATGGAGGATGCCGACTTCCTGCCCTTCCATGCCACGGCCAGCGGGCTGGTGGTGCTGGCACACCTGTCCCAGGCCATGTCAGAGACGATTCTGACCGCTCCGCTGCCCAGAATGACCCCGGCCACCGGGACCGACCCCGACAGGATCCGCGCCCTTCTGCCCGCGATCCGGGCGCGGGGCCACGCCGAGACGGATTCGACCTTCGAACCCGGGGTGCATGGCATCGCGCTGCCCCTGTTCGATGCGCAATCCGCCTGCGCAGGGTCGATCGCGGTGGCGACTCCGGCGGCGCGGATGACCGACGACCAGCGCCGCCTGACCCTGGCCGAACTGGCCCGGGCGGCGGCAGAGATCACAAGGGCCTGGGGCGGGCAATTGCCGCCCGGGCGGGACACGCAAGTCTGAAAGGACATCCGATGAAGGACGCCAATTTCCTGAAGGCGAACAACGCGCGCAGCCTGTGGCACCCGATGACGGCGCCTGCGGACAGCATGAAGAACGCGCCGACCATCGTGACCGGGGCGGAAGGCGTGCGGATCCGCGATGTCGACGGGCATGAGGTGGTGGATGCCGTGGGCGGGCTGTGGAACGTCAACCTCGGCTATTCCTGCCAGCCGGTGAAGGACGCCATCGCGGCGCAGCTTGAGGCGCTGCCCTATTACTCGATCTTCCGCGGCACCTCGAACGACAAGGTGATCGAACTGGCCGAGGAGTTGCGGGCGTTTTTCGAGCCGGACGGCCTTGTCCGGGCCTTTTTCACCAGCGGCGGCAGCGACTCTGTGGAGACCGCGCTGCGGCTGGCGCGGCAATACCACAAGATCAAGGGCGAACCGGGGCGGGTGAAATACCTGTCCCTGAAGAAGGGCTATCACGGCACCCATTTCGGCGGCGCCAGCGTCAATGGCAACGCGAATTTCCGCACCGCCTACGAGCCGCTTCTGCCCGGCTGCTACCACATCCCGGCGCCCTACACCTACCGCAACCCGTTCAACGAGACCGACCCGGAGCGGCTGGCGCAGTTTTGCTTGCAGGCGCTGGAGGACGAGATCGCCTTCCAGGGCGCGGGCACCATCGCCGCCTTCATCATGGAGCCGGTGCTGGGTGCGGGGGGCGTGATCCCCCCGCATTCCAGCTTCATGCCGGGGGTCGAGAAGATCTGCCGCAAGAACGGCATTCTCCTGATCGCGGACGAGGTGATCACCGCCTTCGGCCGCACCGGGGCCTGGACCGGCAGCCGCCTCTGGGGCGTGAAGCCGGATTTCGCCTGCACCGCGAAGGCGATCACCAATGCCTATTTCCCCTTCGGCGCGGTGATGATCGCGGAAGGCGTGGCCGAGGTGTTCGAGGGGGACGCCACAGGGAAGGCCGCCATCGGCCACGGCTACACCTATTCCGGCCACCCGGTCGGCGCGGCGGCGGCTTTGGCGACATTGGCCGAGACGCAGCGGCTGAACGTCAAGGACAATGCGGCGGCCCGGGGGGCCGAGATGCATGCGGGCCTGCTGGCGCTGAAGGAGAAGTATTCCGTCGTCGGCGACGTGCGCGGCGGCCACGGGCTGATGCATGCGGTGGAACTGGTTTCCGACCGCGCCACCAAGGCCGCGCCGGACAAGGCGACGCCGGGCAAGGTGCAGAAGGTGGCCTATGACAATGGCGCGATGATCCGGGTTTCCGGCCCGAACATCATCCTGTCGCCGCCGCTGGTGCTGACCTCGGCCGACGTTCAGGTGATCCTCAACGCGCTGGACGCCGGGCTTTCGGCGCTGTGATCAGCCGCCGGTGAACTCGGCGATCAGCGGGCCGTATTGCTCGGGCGGCGGGAAACGCTCGAAGGAGTGCCGCACCGGAAGCTGCACCCAGTCCAGCTTTTCGGCGGTCTGCACCTCGGCGAAGGGGCGCGACCAGTCGGGCCGGTCGAACATCGTCGGGCGGACATTGACGAAATCCTGCCCCTCGAACCGGGTGAAGAGCCAGCTCTTGCAACTGTCGCAGAAGCGGTGGTCCCCCATCGGCCCGCCGATCCCGCCGCGCACCGTCTCGCCCCTGGTCACCCGCAGCGCCGTCGCGGGCACCATCATGGTCAGCGAGAAGGCGCTGGATGTCATGCGCTGGCAGCCGCGGCAATGGCAGGCCATGGTCATGAAGGGCGGGGCGGAGACCTCGATCTCAACCGCGCCGCAGCGGCAGGTTCCGTGTTCGGGGCTGAATGTCATGGTCTCCTCCCTTCCGGTCCAGTCACTGAAAAGGCCGAAACCCCTATACCTTCGGCCAGTCGTCGATGGCGGCAATCGCCTCTTCTGCCGTCTCGACGATGCGGAAAAGGCCAAGGTCCTCGGGGCTGATCACGCCCGCCTCGGCCAGCATGTTCCAGTCCACCACCTTTTCCCACCAGTCCTGCCCGAACAGCAGGAAGGGGATCGGCTTCATCCGGCCGGTCTGGATCAGGGTCAGCGCCTCGAACAGCTCGTCCATGGTGCCGAAGCCGCCGGGGAAGACGCAGACCGCCGCTGCGCGCATCAGGAAATGCATCTTGCGGATGGCGAAATAGTGGAAGTTGAAGGCCAGTTCCGGCGTGACATAGGCGTTCGGCGCCTGTTCGTGCGGCAGGACGATGTTCAGCCCGATCGACTGGCCGCCCGCCTCTTCCGCGCCGCGGTTCCCCGCCTCCATCACCCCCGGGCCGCCGCCGGTGACGACAACCCAGTTGCGGCCATAGGTATCGAGGCTGCGCTCGGTCATCACCGCGGCGAAGCGGCGGGCCTCGTCGTAATAGCGCGACAGGTCGGCAAGGGCCTGGGTCCGCGCGGTTCCGGCCTGGTCGGGCGCGGGGATGCGGGCGCCGCCGAACATCACCACCGTCGATTCGATGCCGCGTTCGTCCATGATCATCTGCGGCTTCAGCAGTTCCAGTTGCAGGCGCACCGGCCGCAACTCCTCCCGCGTCATGAAATCGCGGTCGGCGAAGGCCAGGCGATAGACCGGCGAGCGGGTCTGCGGCGTGTCGGGAACGTGCTTGGCGGTTTCGATGTCCTGCGTGGAATCGCGGAACGGATGGCTGCGGGGTTCGTCTTTCATTGCATGTCCGATTGCGTCACCTTTGACCAAGCCTTATAGGCGCAGCGACCCTTTAGGAACCGCGAAAAGGACCACGCCCATGTCGAACGCCGCGCTGGAAGCCGCCATCGAAGCCGCCTGGGAGGCCCGCGACGGCATCAGCCCCGCCACGAAGGGCGAGGTGCGCGACGCGGTGGAGGCCACGCTGGCCGCGCTGGACGGCGGCACGCTGCGGGTGGCGGAAAAGCGTGGCGCCGACTGGCATGTGAACCAGTGGGCCAAGAAGGCGGTGCTGCTGTCCTTCCGGCTGAACGACATGGAGGTCGTTCCCGGCGGCAATGGCACGTCCACCTGGTGGGACAAGGTTCCTTCGAAGTTCGAGGGCTGGGGCGAAAGCCAGTGGCGCGCCGCCGGTTTCCGCGCCGTCCCGGGCAGCATCGTCCGCCGCTCGGCCTATATCGCCAAGGGCGTGGTGCTGATGCCCTCTTTCGTCAACATCGGCGCCTATGTCGATGAAGGTACGATGGTGGACGGCTGGGCCACCGTCGGCTCCTGCGCGCAGATCGGCAAGAACGTCCACCTGTCCGGCGGCGTCGGCATCGGCGGCGTGCTGGAGCCGATGCAGGCCGGCCCGACGATCATCGAGGACAACTGCTTCATCGGCGCCCGGTCCGAGGTGGTGGAGGGCTGCATCGTCCGCGAGGGCTCGGTCCTCGGCATGGGGGTCTATATCGGCCAGTCGACCAAGATCGTCGACCGCGAGACGGGCGCGGTGATGTATGGCGAGGTTCCGGCAGGGTCGGTGGTCGTCGCCGGGTCGATGCCGTCGAAGGGCGGGATCAACCTTTATTGCGCGGTGATCGTGAAGAAGGTGGATGCGCAGACCCGGTCGAAGACCTCGATCAACGAACTGCTGCGCGACTGAACGCAGGGGACGCGAATGGCCGATGCCGAAAAGACCGCAAAGGAAAAGCGCCCGCAGCAGGTGTATACCCTGATCGTCGAGGTCGGGCGCAAGGCGGGCGACGGGCTGCCGGACAAGGCCACCGGGGCGGCACTGATGTGCTATGCCAGCGGCGTGGACGAGGCCGAGGCGGTGCGCGAGACGGTGGCGATCCTGAAGGAGGCCGACCTTGCGCCGCTGGAGGTGCAGGGCCTGGGCACGCTGGACGAACGCCGCAAGGCGGGCGAGGAGATCGGCGCGGAAGAAGAAGCGCTGATGGAACGCGCGCTGGCCGAGAACTCGGTCGTCGTGGCGCAGATGACGCCGTTTTACGACTGAAGTCCTACGCGGCGTCTGTCGATTTCTGGCGGCGCAGCAAGGCCAGCAGCGGCAGCGCCTCGTAATCCCGCAGCACGCGCAGCGGCGGGGGCATCGCCGCTCCGGGGCTGGCCGACAGAAGGCAGGCCCCGCCGCAGTCCAGCAGATGCGGCGCGCCGAGGTCCAGTGCCACTCCCGGCGCGGTGGCGCGGCGGTTGTCGGCCAGCGCCGAGCGGCCATCGACAAGCGCACCAGCGGGGACCAGCACCTCCTCCTCGCCGAACAGGTACTCGGCCTCCAGCCCGCGGATGGCGACCAACTGGTCGGCCGAGACCAGAAGGTCGGTCTGCCGCGCATGCCAGGGCGCGCGCAGGACGATGGCGGCATGGCTGCCGCGGCTGGGCATCTCCATCCGGTGCAGGCCTCGCAGGCGGACAGGCCCGGCGTCGCGGGTGACCACCCATTGCCCGGAGCGCAGCAGACCGGCGGGGACCGGGCCGGAGGTGGTCGTCACCGGCGCGGCGATGCCGATCCAGGCCATGCGGGCCGGCGGCTTCTCGCCCCGCATCACCCCGAACCAGAGGACCGAAGCTTCCCGCCGGGTCGCCCCCTGCCCGGCACACAATGCGCCAAGCGCGGTGGCGGCGAAGCCGGGCGGGTTCAGGCCCGCCGTGGCGGCGATGGTGGTCTCTGTCCCATCGTCCAGCCGCATGGTCCAGCGGCCCTGCGCCCGGCTCCAGCCGAAGGTCAGCCGGGCAAGGCGGCCGTCCAGCCGCAGGGTTCCGGGCAGCAGGAACTGCCGCAAGGATTCGCCGTCGCGCCACAGCAGGCCGATGCCGCTGGCCGGGTGGTGGAACAGCGACAGCGCCCGCCCTTCTGCCCGCCAGTCCAGCAGGACGCCTGCCGGCAGGGGCCAGGACAGTTCGATGACCAGCGTGCCCTCGTCCAGCAGCGGCGGCAGGTCGCCGCCCACGGGACCGTCGCGGTCGGACAGCAGCAGCCAGCCGCTCATATGGCGGATTCCACCGGCCGCGATACGGCGGCGCGGGTCAGCGGGGCGTCTTCGGCCATGCCTGTGCTCCTGTCCTTGGGGCAGGTGAGCGGGATGACCGCTCGGGATCGGGTGCTCGGCCCGGTCTTGTCCTGCCCTGGACTTGTCGTTTTGCGGCAGGCTAGGCCGGAATGCCCGTTCTGTCACCGGGCGGCGCAATGCCGCCACGCGACGGTGGCGCCGGGGACACAGGTTGCGGGGCGCCGCGCGCTCGCCTAGGACGGGGCAGAGGAACCGGAGAGAGCCATGCCCGACACCTTTTCCCCCGTCGATCCCGTCGCCCTGACGGCAGAGCTGGTCCGCTGCCCCTCGGTCACGCCTACGGAGGGTGGGGCGCTGCAGGTGCTGGAGCGGCTGCTGGCCGGGGCCGGGTTCCACTGCACGCGGGTAGATCGCGGCGGGGTGCCGAACCTCTTCGCCCGCTGGGGCGCGCGCGGGGCGAACCGCAGCTTCGGCTTCAACGGCCATACCGATGTGGTGCCGGTGGGCGATGCCGCGGCCTGGACGCAGGACCCGTTCGGCGCGGTGGTGGTGGACGGCTGGATGTATGGCCGCGGAACCACCGACATGAAGTCCGGCGTGGCGGCCTTCGCGGCGGCGGCGGTGGATTTCGTGCGCGAGACACCCCCCGATGGCGCGGTGATCCTGGCGATCACCGGCGACGAGGAGGGCGATGCCGAGCATGGCACCGTGGCGCTGCTGGACTGGATGGCGGCGCAGGGTGAGCGGATGACGCATTGCCTGGTGGGAGAACCGACCTGTCCCGAGGCGATGGGCGAGATGATGAAGATCGGCCGCCGCGGCAGCATGACCTGCTGGTTTACCGCCACGGGGGTGCAGGGCCATTCCGCCTATCCGCACCGGGCGAAGAACCCTCTGTCGGCGCTGGTCCGCCTGATGGCGCGGCTTGAGGAAAAGCCGCTGGACGAGGGATCGGACCATTTCGACGCCTCGACGCTGGCGATCACAACCATCGACTGCGGCAATCCGGCGAACAACGTGATCCCGGCCAGGGGCACGGCCACGGTGAACATCCGCTTCAACGAGCTGCATTCGGGCGCTTCGCTGTCGGACTGGCTGCGGGGCCATGCCGATGCGGTGCAGGAGGAAACCGGGGTGCGGATCGAGACGCGCTTCCAGATCTCGGGCGAAAGCTTCCTGACCCCGCCGGGCGAGTTCTCGGCCCTGGTGCGGCAGGCGGTGCAGGCGGAAACCGGGATGCAGCCCGCCTATTCCACCTCGGGCGGCACTTCGGATGCGCGTTTCGTCAAGGACCATTGCCCGGTGGTGGAATTCGGGCTGGTCGGACGGACCATGCATCAGGTGGACGAACGGGTGGAAGTGGCGCAGATCGGCCAGTTGAAGGCGATCTATGCCCGCATCCTGCGCGAGTATTTCGCGTGATCCGCATCGGGGTGACGCAGGATATCGCCGCCTGCCGGGAACTGCGCCGGGTGGTGTTCATCGAGGAACAGGGCGTGTCCGAGGCCGACGAGGTGGACGGTCTGGACGACCGGGCGATCCACCTGCTGGCAACCCGGGAAGGTTTGCCCGTCGGTTGCGCCCGGCTTCTGGTGCAGGGCGAGACCGGCAAGGTCGGCCGTGTCTGCGTCCTGCGCGAGGCGCGCGGCACCGGGCTGGGGGCAGCGCTGATGCGCGCCGCGGTGGAGGAGTGCCGCAAGCTGCCCGGCGTGACGCAGGTGAAGCTGGGCGCGCAGACGCATGCGCTGGGGTTCTACGAAAGGCTGGGGTTCGTGGCCTGCGGGCCGGAATACTTGGATGCCGGCATTCCCCACCGGGACATGGTGCTGATTTTATAGTGCGCCTTGCGGCGCAAGCCTTGTGTCTCGCCTCTGCGCCTTTCAGGCGCAACCGGCTCGGACGTGCCTCCGGCGGGGATATTTTTGAACAGGTGAAATGGAAGAAGAACTCTTCCCGCTTTTCATCTGTTCCCAAATAT
>CAYLSD010000049.1:0-29653 GCA_964386345.1 uncultured Fuscovulum sp. | reverse complement strand
GCGGCGCTCGATCATCATCCTTGCAATTAGGGAGTTTTGATCCCGATTTGCAAGGTTATTTTGAGGTGATATTCCGGCCAGAAGTTACATAGTCCCCCGCTGGCTACTGACCGGGAACAGCTTTTGCACCCTGTCCATCAGCAGGGCCGGTGACGCACCGATCCCCTCCGCCCATTCGATGAACTCGACCACGTCGAGCCGCCTCTCGCCAGTTTCCACCTTTGCCACATAGGATTGCGACCGGTTTAGTCGGTCGGCCAACTCCTGCTGCGTGATCCTCGCTTCCCTTCGTGTCTCGATCAGCACCTGCATCAACGCCCGGTGTCCCGGTGTTCGCAAACTTCGTGCCATCGCGGCGTCTCCAACGGGCCTAAGCCCTTGCCGCGTAATCCTGTTCTGGTATTATCCCATTTCAGGATACTAGCGTTGCGGCGTCTTCCTGCGCTCAGTGCCTTCTGAAGTGTGCGAGTGAACCTGGTCAGGCCATTCAAGGCCGGTGCCGGAGTATGGGTTTTTGTGGTGGAGGCATTGAAGATGAACAAGACGGCACCATGGCATCGCGCATTCGCGTCCCGCCACCGTCCCGTGCGGCCCGACAGGCGGCGTCTGGCCGTCTATCGTGGCCGGGTGGTTTCGGTCGCCGACCGGGTGACGAGCACGACCGTCAGCGGCCCGAGCGGCTACACCTCGGTAAATTCGGTGCCCGAGGTCTGGATTACCGATGCCCATGGGCAGGAACTGCGGTTCTGCGACCATACCCTTGCCGATTGCCGCACCGGGCATGAGGTGGTGATCGTTGTCGATCCAGCGAGGGACAGGGTTCTCTCCATGCGGAATCTCTCGACCGGGGAGAACTGGTTTTCCGGGTCGCTGAGCGACCTGCCCTTCGACTTCGGAAGTATCCTGCTTCTCGGCTGCATACTCTTCCCGATCACATGGATCATCACGTTGATCGTCTTTGGTGAACCCAGAGGGCGCATGACGGCATGGGGGAAGACCGGGCCAGATCTGTTCTACTGTATAGCCTTCGTTCTGGCCTGGTGGCTGCCGGAAAAGGGTCGCTTGGGTGTTAACCGGCGGAACGAGGCCCTGCGTGTCCGGATCACGCAGGAACTGGAGGGGGCTTCCAAATGAGATATGCTCCTGCGTTCAAAGGCGCCGTTCTGGCCGCCTGCCTCGGCCTGCCTGCTGCGGCCATCGCCGACCCGCTACCGTCGGTGCCGTTCCAGACCACGGAAACCGGCCAGATGCGCGACCCGACCGGCCTCTGGACCCCGGCTGAGGTAGCCGAGGGCGGGTCGGATGTGCAGCCTTCGGTCTGGTATGCCCGCTTCCCGGTGCGGGGCGGCGAGGTGACGCTGGCGGTTCTGGTCGATGCCTGGTGCGGCCTGTCCGAATGCCCGGTGCGGTTCCGCGTTGAAACAGCCGATGGGCAGGTGGTCCAGAGCTTCGAGACCGTCGATTACGACATGGTCTGCCAGGATTTCGAGGGCTTCACCTATGATCCCGAAGCCCGGGTGCTCCATGCCTGCGCCGCCCGGATCGCGCTGCTGCTGGAGGGTTGAGCCATGCGCGCGATGATCGCCGGGCTGGTTGTGGCCTGCCTTGCCGCGACGGCCTCGGCCGAGACGGCGCTGGACTTCCCCGCGCCGGGGCCAAGGGCGGCGTGGAACAACCTCGTGCTGGCGCTGACCCAGACCGATGGCTCCATCGATGTGGTGATCGCCGAGCGGCCCGATCCGGCGACTCTGGCCAACCTGCTCGACCTGTTGGTGCTGCATACCGGCTTTCAGGTCCGGTTCAGCGTCTTCCATGATGTCGCGGATCGCGGTGAGGTGCTGGCGCAAATCTACGCCTTCCGCGAGGCGACGGGCACCGACCTGTATGTCTGCCGGAGCTGGTGGTCCTGGCCGGAGGCCGACGGCTACGCCGCGATGCTGCGCGATCAGTTCGGCGGCAGCTTGGCCTTCATCGACAACGGTGACAGTTCTGACGCCTACGACAACCCGGCCTCGGATTTCATGGTGGCGCGCATCCTCGATCCGCTGTTCGCGGGCGTTCTCGGCCCAAACCCGCGCCGGATCGAGGACGGCGGCGACTACCTCGCCGCGCTGGAAATGCTCTGGCGGCAGATCGACATGCTGAACATATGGGACCGCGACCGGCTGCTGGCGCGCGGCGGCTGGGTCGATGGCTGCGGCGGCCGGTAGGCGTTGACCGCGCCGCCCCGGCCGGGGCACACACCGCCTTTCTTCTGTCTGGACCTGTAACGATGACCCAGTGGTACACCGCCGATCCGCATTTCGGGCATGACAGCATCATCGCCAACGCCCGCCGTCCGTTCCGCGACACCGGCCATATGGACATGGTGCTGATCGAACGTCTGTGGGAGAAGGTCGGCCCCGATGATGACCTCTGGATCGTCGGTGATTTTGCCTTCGGGCCGAAGGCGAAGGACGAGGACTGGCTGCTGACGATCTTCGGCCAGCTTCCCGGCGCACGGCGGCATCTGGTGGTGGGCAACCATGACGGCCCGCTGACCCAGGCGCTGCCCTGGGACAGCGTGTCGTGGCTGGCCGAGGTCGATGACCCGGCCAGCGAGAAGCCGGTGACGCTCTGCCACTATCCGATGATGACCTGGAACCACGCCCGGAAGGGGGCGCTGCATCTGTTCGGCCATGTTCATGGCAACTGGCAGGGCAGCGCAAATGCGGTCAATGTCGGGGTGGACGCGTGGGATTTCTACCCGGTGACGGTGCAGGAGGCCGCCCGGCGGGCGAAGGGGATGCCGGTGAACCGGCACTGGAAGGATGTCGAGCCGAGGGCGTGAGGGGACAGGTACAGGTTGCTTTACGTGGGCGATCTGTGCTGGGTAGTGGAAGTGGTAGAATGACCCTTTGCGGACAGTCAGCCTCCGCGGATGCTGCGCGGCGGCATTCTCGGAAGCTGTTATCCATAGGCCCCTCAAGGTACTCTGATCCATTATCGGTACTCAACCCGGAGCGGACGGTGAATGTTACTGCCAGTCGGCACAGCAGCTCTAGTAGATCTCCACTCACGCCGGAGCCCCTTCGCTCCGTTGCCTCCAAACCATATCACTACGTTGTTATGCTCTTGGATGCTCAAAAATCCACGAGCATTGGCTTGTACGCTCGCGCTCTGCAAGATCCCCGTTGGGAAATTCAAAGCGCCCCAAGGTCATTGAGTGGTTGACCTTTGGGGGACTCCGCCCATTATGCGTTACGAGTTGCGGAGGAGGTCTGTCGTGGACGAGAAATTGCTTGATCAACTAAGAGAAGCAATCAACGAAACCGCCTACGGTGGGGCAGTTTGCTTTCTAGGTGCGGGTTTTTCTCTAGGAGGATCAGATTCTCGCGGACGCCCGGTACCTTCGACGAAGGACCTGGAAGCTGAAATTCGAAAGATTTCTGGACTACCGGACAACGATGAATCACGATTGTCGGATCTTGCAGATTATTGCGAGGCAACTGCAGAGGGTGTTGCCCGACTCAGGAGCTTGCTAATTGAGCGATTGACATTTTGCACGGCGACAAAGGCCCAAAAGGGAATTACCAATATCCCTTGGCGCGCCATTTTCACGACAAATTTTGACGACATACCAGAGCAGGCAATGCACACAAGAAGGCATGTCAGCGTATCCCCTGGAGATAACAGTAAGAAACTAAACTCTTCAACCCTTCCAATCTACTATCTCCACGGTCGCGCCCGTGACCTGCATGATGGCCAGATTGATCCCGCGATAGTGCTATCCGAGACAAGTTACCTCACGCTAAAAGACAAGAACCAAAATCTATACTCGACACTCGAGAATGAGGTATATGCCGCAACCAAGATATTTTTTATTGGGTATTCCCTGAAGGATGCCGAAATAGCGGCTCGCCTTTTCTCAATTGAATCCCTCAAAGAGAAATCAATTGTAATTACAAGCCCCAATGCGTCTGCAGTTGAGATTTCGCGGCTCAATAAGTTCGGAAAAACCTACGCAATCGGTTGCGAGAGTTTCGCGGAGCTATTGCCCAATCCGGCAGAGCTCGCAGCGGCAGCTTCAAGAGCGCCATCATATCAGTTCTTGAAGCGTCTATCTTTACCCTCTGCGTCGCCTGATGTATCAATTCAAGACGTTGATAGACTGCTATTGTCAGGTGAGTTTTCGCTGCCAGCGTTTGCCGCGCAGCGAAGATCGCAGGATCAAGGGGCAGCGTACAGCGTTTTTCGACAGAAAGCTGTCACTGAGATATTTGACGCGCCTAAGAATGGTGCGAATATTGTCATGATTTCGTCTGACCTCGGCAATGGGAAAACGATCGCACTACAGCAGGCAATTCATGAGGCTACTGTAAAGGGCTTCGAGGTTTTTATTGTCGACTCGTTACTCCCTGAAACCTTCAAGGAGCTTGATGCCGCTCTATCGTCTCCTGGCCGACGGATGTACGTAGTCGATGGAGTCGCTCGATACTCTCGGGCAATTCGACACATTGCACTACATTTGCCAGCGAATTGCATACTTCTAATCGCAGATCGGGACTCCAGTGCAGGGATGGTCGACACTGATATATTTGATTATTCAACGCAAAAAATTCGAGATATTGACCTGAACACTCTTAACGATACGGAGATCTCCGACTGGAATTTATTCTTGGAGCGGTGGGGATTTTGGCAGGAGAGGATCGAAGATAGCGAGGCGGAGCGAATAAAATTCCTCAGAGCCGACTGCAATCGCGAAAACCGCGCTATCGTGCTCGCGCTCTTTAAAGGATCGAGGTTGGGTGGAAAAATTGAGGAAATCGTGGAATTCTTCTTAAATCGCAACAAGCAGCACTCTAGGGCATTTGTGGCCATCCTTATTAATTCCCTCTGCCACAATCATGTACAATGGGAAAGAGTTTCAGATTGGCTTGGTATTGACTCTAGTTCTTTCAGAGCTGCTGTTCTCAGGTCTCCGATAAGAGACTTTCTGCCCGATAGGCGCGAATGGAATAGATTTTCATCTACGCAATTGGCGGATTTTATTTTTGGACACTTCGACTTCCTGCTTGACGATATAATATTTGTTTATACAAAAATTGTGCGGGAAACTGCATATAGTGCGAACGATCCAAGATCTGGATTCGATGCTAGGGAAAACCTCAAGGAGCTAATGCGTTTTCGGTTTTTGACTCGGCTCCTATCAAGAAGGCAAGACTCAGCCGAGGCGATTAGCGCGGTATACCATCAACTGTCAAATGTCCCCAGAATTCGCGACAACGATCAGTTCTGGCTTCAGTATGCTATGGCTCGCATGGAGATTGGCGATCTTGACAATGCGGAGACATATCTCAATACTGCTTTCGGTCTCGCAAATAGGAAGGGGCTCACCTACTCAAAGGTTCAGCTTTCCGATCAGAGGGTTCGTCTATTCTTTAGGAAGAATACCAAAAGAAACTATCGTATTAATTCTCTCGAAATCCGAACAGCCATTAATGATCTAACCTCCATCCTAAGCGGGCCAACAGAGCATATTGTTCACCCATTGCGCTCAGTTGAACACATCTTGTCTTTCTTGGAAGCAAGGGCGGATGATTTGAGCCAAGATATGATTGCTGAAATCTCAGACATTATTGACCTTATGAGATCGATGATGCCGTCCGGCAACCTTCAGAAAGCGCAGCGCGGCGAAACGGAGAAAATAAGGCGCCATATCAAGGACTGCAAACTGATTATAGCCAATCTTTGAGGTGGACGTTGGTATGTCTGCTTCCTTCCACCTTGGCCGCCCCATTGCTGGATGCCAAAGGTCAGCTTGCCGTCTTCCGAGGGCATCCGGTGGAGACATCGCATGCCCTGCTTGAACGACTACTCTTGCACGGCAACTGTGGCTGCCGTGCTGCACCTCGACTGACCGCTTCCCGCCCGTTGCATCGCAGCAGACCGCGTTCATCCAGCACGTCGCCATCCATAACGCCCACGGCTCAGCCCTCCTCCCGTCGCAGAATCTCCTCGTATTCTTCGGCCTCCCTCCGAGCAACTTCGGCCATCGTATCTCGCCGCAGCCCGTCATAGCTGTAGTCCGGTTCCGACCGAGTGGCGGCAGCCGAGAGGGCGGCCTTGTTCCTGATCTCGGAAACGGAAAGCTCCGGGAATTCCTTGATCAAGACGCGGAAGGCGTCGATGGCCGTCTCGGCGATCCGGGTGCGGGCGCTGTATGACACCGGCAGCGGTGCGCCTGTCACCAGCTCGTTCATGTCGCAGTCCAGCCACGCCGCCAGCTTGATCATCGCGGGCAGGGGGAGGGAGCGTGTGCCGTCCTCATACTGCTGGTAGGTGCGGCGACCCACCCCCAGGGTCTTTGCCATTTCCTCCTGGGTCAGGCGCCTGGACTTGCGGAAACGCCGCAGGTTCTCGTGCGGGACGCAGGCCGCCTCCTGCTGCGAGCGCTCGATCTCCCGATACTCGGCCTCCAGCTCCTCGAACATCTCGGCCTCGATTCGGGCCTTTTCTTCGGGTGTTCGCTTCTGAAACCTGTATGTCGTCATCCGGCAACTTCAGAATGCGCATGTTTGTGCGCGTATATTGGCAATTTTCGATGATTTGCGCAAGCATTCTTGTCTCAGGTATGGTTCTGCGCAAACTTGCACCAAGAGGTAGCAGGAGGCGCAGGATGACGAGTTTTGTAGAGGATGCGCAGACCCCGGAAAGCTGGGTCGAGCAACTGCGAGCGCGCGGGATCAAACTGTCGGCCCGGCGGCTGCGGGAGAAAGCCCGCGCCTATGGCCAGTTCTATTGCCTCGGGCGCACCGTGTTCCTGTCCGCCAACCACGTAGAGACGATCCTGGCGGCTGAGGCGGCGGGCTGGAATGAAGCGCTGCCGGACGGACGGGCTAGGGCCGCAGCCTCGGAAGGAAGGGGCTGATGGCCAACCGCCGTTCGTCCTTCAGGCAGTCCGATGTCGAGAAGGTGCTGAAGGCCTATCGGAGCGCGGGCTTCTCGGCCCCCGTCATCATCATCGAGTCGGAGCGGATCACCGCTAAGCCGGTGGAGGCAGCCGCCGATACCGCCCCGAACGAATGGGATGAGGTTCTGCTATGAAGAAGAAGCGCACGTTTCCGGGGGCTTCGGCCTATGCAGACCGCCACGGCACCCGCCGCTGGCGTTACCGAAAGGATGGTTTCAGCCGGGAGCTTGGCACCGATTACGGATCGGAAGAGTTCGTGCGGCGCTACGAGGCCGCTGTGCAGGAACATCGCACCGGCCGGAAGGCGGGGGCGGGAGCCGCGCAGACAGTTCCGGGCAGCATCAACGATCTGGTCGCCAGCTACTACCGCACCCCGGAATGGCGAAACCTCGTCGAACTGACGAAGAAGACCTACAAGGGGGTGATCGAGCCGTTCCGGCTGGAGCATGGCACCAAGCTGGTGGCGCGGATGGAGCGCAAGCACGTCATGGCGATCCTCGGCAAGAAGGCCGACACCCCGGCGGCGGCGAACAACCTGCGCAAGCGCCTCGGCCAGCTTTTCGACCATGCCATCGCGCTGGATTGGATCAAGTTCAACCCGGCGCGGCTGACCAAAGCCTACAAGATCGCGGGCGACGGGTTCCACACTTGGGACGAGACCGAAATCGCAGGCTATTTCGGGGAGCACGAGCCGGGCACGATGGCGCATATCGCTGTGACGCTCATGCTCTACACCGGGGCGGCGCGGGTCGATGCCGTCAAGCTCGGCTGGGCCAGCATCAAGGCAACGGCGGATGGCCCGCGCCTGCAATACACCCGCCAGAAAACCCAGAAGAGTAACGGCGTCCCGGTCAGTATCCCCATCCACCCGGACCTCTGGAAGGTGATCCGCGATTTGCCCAAGGACCGGCCTTTCCTCGCAACAGCCTACGGCAGGGGCAGGACGGCAGCGGGTCTCGGCAATAAGATGCGCGAATGGTGCGATGCGGCTGGGCTGGACGAATGTTCCGCCCACGGCCTGCGCAAGGCCTGCGCCCGCCGCCTAGCCGAGGCGGGGGCGACACCGCATGAAATCATGGCGATCACCGGCCACAAGACGTTGGCCGAAGTGCAGCGCTATACCCAGGCAGCGCTTCGCGAAGGGCTGGCAGATTCCGCGATGCAGAAGCTGTTGGCGCGGCCAAACCGGGAACAAACCGTGGTGAACCTCGCCCAATGGTTCGCCAACAATTCCTCTAATCACATGAAAGGACAGTAAAAAATGACGGGGTTTGGTAGGCGCGGAGGGACTCGAACCCCCAACCAAGGCGTTATGAGCGCCCTGCTCTGACCATTGAGCTACACGCCCCCTGCCGCGACCTTGGGTAGCAGATGGGGGCGGAGGGTCAAGCACCCGTGAAAGGCCGCGCCCGCGTTGCGCCCCCTTGGGCTTTGGTCTATGCGGGCGGCAACACAGACCGCGCCAGATTCCGCACCCCGGAGGGAAGCCAGATGACCACAGGCAAGAACGGATTGACCTATGCCGAGGCGGGGGTCGACATCGACGCCGGGAATGCGCTGGTCGAGCGGATCAAGCCCGCCGCCCGCGCTACCGACCGGCCCGGCACCATGGGCGGCCTCGGCGGCTTCGGCGCGCTTTTCGACCTGAAGGCGGCGGGCTATTCCGACCCGGTTCTGGTCGCCGCCACCGACGGCGTCGGCACCAAGCTGAAGATCGCCATCGACACCGGCAACGTGGACACCATCGGCATCGACCTTGTGGCGATGTGCGTCAACGATCTGGTCTGCCAGGGGGCGGAGCCGCTGTTCTTCCTGGACTATTTCGCCACCGGCAAGCTGGAGGTGGACAAGGCTGCCCGCATCGTCGAGGGCATCGCCAAGGGCTGCGCCGACTCGGGCTGCGCCCTGACCGGCGGCGAGACTGCCGAGATGCCGGGTATGTATCACGGCGGCGACTTCGACCTTGCCGGCTTTGCCGTCGGCGCGATGGAGCGCGGCACCCACCTGCCGCAGGGCGTGGGAGAGGGCGACGTGATCCTCGGCCTTGCCTCGAACGGCGTGCATTCCAACGGCTACAGCTTCGTGCGCAAGGTGGTGGAGATGTCCGGCCTGTCGTGGTCCGCGGCCTCGCCCTTCGGGGACGGCAGCCTGGGCGAGGCGCTGCTGGCCCCGACCCGGCTTTACGTCAAACAGGTGCTGGCGGCGATCCGGGCGGGCGGCGTCCACGGCCTTGCCCATATCACCGGCGGCGGCCTGACCGAGAACCCGCCGAGGGTCATGCCCGAGGGGCTGGCCTGCGAGATCGACCTGTCGTCGTGGCAATTGCCGCCGGTGTTCCGCTGGCTGGCCGCCACCGCGGGGATGGCGGAGACGGAACTCCTCAAGACGTTCAACTGCGGCATCGGCATGATCCTGATCGTCGATGCCGAGCGGGCCGAAAGCCTTGCCGCGCTTCTGAAAGGGCAGGGCGAGAGTGTCGCGCGGCTTGGCCGCGTGGTGAAGGGGGAAGGGGTGGTCTACAAGGGCCGCCTGCTGTGAAGCGTATCGCCATCCTGATTTCCGGCGGCGGCTCGAACATGCTGCGGCTGCTGGAAAGCATGGAGGGCGACCACCCGGGCCGCGCCGTTCTTGTCGCCTCCAACGATCCCGCGGCGACAGGGCTGGCCAAGGCGGCAGCCCTTGGCGTTCCTGTTGCGGCGGTGGACCATCGCCCCTTCGGCGCCGACCGGGAAGCCTTCGAGGCTGCGTTGCTGGAGCCGATCCTTGCCGCGGAGCCCGATATCCTCTGCCTCGCCGGTTTCATGCGGGTGCTGACCCCGGGCTTCGTGCGCCGGTTCGAGGGGCGGATGCTGAACATCCATCCCTCGCTGCTGCCGAAATACCCCGGGCTTCATACCCATGCCCGGGCCTTGGCGGCGGGCGATGCCGAGGCCGGTTGCACCGTGCATGAGGTGACGGCGGAACTGGACGCGGGCCCGATCCTTGGCCAGGCGCGGGTGCCGGTGCTGGTGGGGGATGCCGAAGAAACCCTCGCCGGAAGGGTGCTGGCGATGGAGCACCGGCTTTACCCGGCGGTGCTGCGCCGCTATGCGGCTGGCGACCGGACGCCGGTCTTCCTGCCGTAAGGGCACGAATTTTCGACGAAAATTCGGCTATTCCCCCGGCCCCGAGGGCCGCGTCAGCACGAAGGCCGCCCCCGCTCCCATCAGCACGCCCTGCGCGAGCAGCGCCTGCCAGGGCAACCCCACCACCGCCGAGACCGCAAAGGTCACCGCCATCGTGCCCACCGCCAGCCGCTTGGCCCAGGGCGCGATCGCCCCGTGTTCCTCCCAGTTGCGGATCGGCGGGCCGAAGGCCGGATGGTCCAGCAGCCAGCGGTGCAGCCGGGGCGAGGATTTGGCGAAGGCGGCGGCGGCGACCAGCAGGAAGGGCGTCGTGGGCATGACCGGCAGCACCACGCCCACCAGCCCGAGGGCCAGGAACAGAAGACCAACGCTTTGCCACAGCCAGCGCAAGGGCGCCTCCGCCACCGGGTTCGGGCGCATGGAAGCCACAGCCGCCGGGCGGGCGCAAGGCGGGATCGGGACCGGCCCCTTTCCTTTTTGCGGTCTGGCGCTTATAGCGGATCAATCTTGCGGGATGACCCCGCGCCCAAGCCACAGGACGGCCCATGCGCACCATCACCACGACCGAGGACCTCGCCGCCTTTTGCGAGGCCGCCCGGGCCGCGCCCTATGTCACCATCGACACCGAATTCCTGCGCGAGCGGACCTATTGGTCCAGGCTCTGCCTGATCCAGATGGCGCTGCCCGGCAAGGACGGCGAGGCGGTGCTGATCGACCCGATCGAGGGCGATGGCATGAGCCTGCAACCGCTCTACGATCTTTTCGGTCACGAGGATACGGTGAAGGTCTTCCATGCCGCGCGGCAGGACCTTGAGATCTTCTTCGTCGAGGGGGGCGTCTTCCCGAAGCCGCTGTTCGACACCCAGGTCGCCGCCATGGTCTGCGGCTTCGGCGAGCAGGTGGGCTACGAGACGCTGGTGAAGCGGATCGCCAAGGCGTCGCTGGACAAGACCAGCCGCTTCACCGACTGGTCGCGGCGGCCCTTGTCCGAGGCGCAGAAGGATTACGCGCTGGCCGATGTCACCCATCTGCGGGTGATCTACGAATGGCTGGCGGCGCAGCTGAAGAAGAACGGCCGGGGGCCCTGGGTCGAGGAGGAGCTGGCGATCCTCACCGACCCCGCCACCTATACCACCCACCCGGACGAGGCCTGGCTGCGGATCAAGACCCGCACCTCCTCGGGGCGCTTCCTCGCCGTGGTGAAGGAACTGGCCCGCTTCCGCGAATCCTATGCGCAGGGGCAGAACGTGCCGCGCAGCCGCGTGATGAAGGACGACGCGCTTCTGGAACTGGCCTCCACCCGGCCGACCTCGATGGAGGAACTGGGCCGCTCGCGGCTGCTGCTGCGCGAGGGCAGGAAGCCTGAGATTGCCGAGGGCATCCTTGCGGCGGTCAAGGCGGGGCTGGAGATGCGGCCCGAGGACATGCCGAAGGTCGATCCGGCCAAGGACCAGCCGCAGGTGAACGGCGCGCTGGCCGACCTGTTGCGGGTGCTGCTGAAGGCGAAATCCGAAAGCCTCGGCGTCGCGCCCCGGCTGATCGCCTCTTCCGCCGATCTGGACGCCATCGCCTCCGGCAACCGCGAGGTCGAGGCGCTGCGCGGCTGGCGGCGCGAGGCCTTCGGCGAAGATGCGTTGCGGCTGTGCAAGGGCGAGGTGGCGCTGTCGGCCAAGGGCACCGAGGTCCGCGTCATCCGCCTTTGACCGCCGTTGCGAGATTGCGCGGCTTCGCCGCAAGCTTTTCGTCTCGCCTCTGCGCCTTTCAGGCGCAACCGGCTCGGATGCCTCCGGCGGGGATATTTGTGTTCTGAAAGAGGCGGCTTCTTTCAGAATGAAAATATCCTCAGGGGTATGCCATCGGTTCGAGAAACCGATGGCATGGGGGCAGAATGCCCCGACAAGGAGATTTCAGCGGCGGGCGGCGCGGGCGTTGGTCTCGCCCTGCACCACGATCTCGCGGATCGAGTCCAGCTTGTAGTTCGACAGATACAGCGCCACCACCACCTCGCGCGAGGGCGGCGTGCCCGCCCGCATCGTCTCGACCGGGGGGAAGACGCGGAAGTCCAGCACCAGGCGGCCATTCTCGTCCACCGGCTGGGGCACCAGTTCGGCGTCCCAGTAGCCTTGCGTCGGCGGCAGGCCGGTGGCGCGGACGATGGCGCCGCCGGACACTTCCTCGACATGGAGGGTCACCACCTGCTGCACCAGCGCGCGGCGGTCCTGCGGCGCGGTGGGCAGGGCGACCTTCTCGACCTCCTGCGACCGGCCGAACCAGTTGAACGGGTTCAGCCTGCTGTCCCGGAAACCGCCGCAGCCGGCAAGGACCATGCAAAGGCACAAAAGGGCAGGGCGCAGCGTCGGGCGGATCATGCGGGGTCTCCAGCTTCTGTCCCTTGGCTAGCGCATGGCGCGGCTTTTGAAAAGCCGCGATCCCCCGCCCCGGCCCCGGACTTCGGGTCCCGCCCTCTGGACAGCGCCGCCCGCAGGGCCTACCTCGGGGCGGCAGGAGAAAGACCATGGCCACCGCCGCCTTCGAGGACATCGCCGAGACTTTCGACTTCCTGGACGACTGGGAAGACCGCTACCGCCATGTGATCGAGCTTGGCCGCGCCATGCCGCCCCTGGACGACAGCTTCAAGGTTCCGGCCTACAAGGTGGACGGCTGCGCGTCGCAGGTCTGGCTGCGCCCGATGATCGCGGAGGGGCGCTTCGACTTCCAGGGCGACAGCGACGCGATGATCGTCCGCGGCCTGATCGCCGTCCTGCACGCGCTTTACGCGGGCGTGCCGGTGGATCAGGTGGCCGGGGTCGATGCCCCCGCCGAACTGGCGCGGCTGGGGTTGAACGAGCATCTGTCCTCGCAACGCTCCAACGGCCTGCGGGCGATGGTGGAGCGTATCCGCAAGGTGGCAGCCGCGGATTGAGGCCGCCTTGCGGTCATGCGATGCTGGCGCATCGCCGGGTATGTCCCCGGCAAGGAAAGGAAAACCTTTGGAAAACATGGTGTTCATGATTGCGGCCGTCGTGCCCCTGGTCGGCGGCGTGTTTGTCGGAAAACGCTTGGGAACGCGCGCCGGGGTGATTGCCGGCATCGGCCTCTTTGCCGCCGCAGTGGTGATCCTCGTCGCCGCAGGCTACGGATATTGATCGGCGGACAGGGTGGGGTTTCCCCCCACCCGCCTTGGCGTGGCAGCCATCCAGCCGGACCCGGAGCGATGATCGCAGGACAGCCGCCGTCGGCAAAGGCGGCCGAAGGCAGTATCCGCATTGTATGAAGCACGGCGGCATGCGAGATTTGCCGTGCAGGCGGCAAATTCCGCCTGTGGGGCGTAGCAACTCCTTGATGCGTAGCTCGGTCGAGATTTCTCGGCCGGGTGACCGCTGCGTATGTCCAGGCGCATGCTAAAGGTAGCGGTGCCCCAAGCTACGCACGGGGTTGCTAACACCCGGCTTCAGCCGGGCAGCCTCTGTAAGTGTAGGAGGTTGCATGGTGTTCCATCAGATCAGGTTTCTGTCTTGCACAGAGGGGGCAGGCCCTTCCCGGCGCCTGCCGGAGGTCAACCTGACCCCGCGCGAACTGGAGGCGCTGCTCTGGGCCGCGCGGGGCAAGTCGGTCTGGGAAACCGCGCAATTGCTTGGCGTGTCGGAACGGACCGTCAAGTTCTTCGTTCAACGGGCCTGCGCCAAGCTGAACGCCCAGAACAAGACGCATGCGGTTGCCAAGGTGCTTGCGCGGGGCCTGATCCAGCCTTGATCGCGCCAGCCGGGAACCGGCCCGTCAGATGGCTGCGCAGGCGGCCTTTGCCCAGACCAGCGCCTCGGGCGACAGTCTCGGCCCCAGCTTCGCCAGCACCTCGGCGTGATAGGCGTTCAGCCAGCCGCGCTCTGCCGCCGACAGCACCTCCGCCCGGATCAGCCGGCGGTCGAAGGGCACGAAGGTCAGCGTCTCGAAACAGAGCTGGCGGCGGTTGTCGCCCAAGGGGGGCGCCTCCTGCACCACGATCAGGTTTTCCAGCCGGATGCCGAAGGCGCCCTCGCGGTAATAGCCCGGTTCGTTCGACAGGATCATCCCCTGTTCCAGCGGCACCTCGGAGATCCGCGACAGCCGCTGCGGCCCCTCATGCACCGAAAGGAAAGCGCCCACGCCATGGCCGGTGCCATGGTCGAAATCCTGCCCCTCCACCCAGAGCGGATAGCGCGCCAGCGGGTCGAGGTCGCGCCCCGCCAGCCCCACCGGCCAGCGCACGCGGGAGATGGCGATCAGCCCCTGCAACACGCGGGTATAGCAGGTCCGCGCCTCCTCGCCCGGGTCGCCGATGGCCATGGTGCGGGTGATGTCGGTGGTGCCGTCCAGGTATTGCGCGCCGGAATCGACCAGCAGCAACTCGTCGCGGCCCACCTCACGGTTGGTCTCTTCCGTCACCCGGTAATGCATGATCGCGCCATGCGGGCCCGCGCCGCAGATGGTGTCGAAGCTGATCTCGTGCAGCGCATTGGTCGCCCGGCGGAAGCCTTCCAGCGCGCGGACCACGGAAATCTCGGTCATCGACCCGGGCGGCTGCGAGTCCAGCCAGCACAGGAATTCCACCATGGCCGTGCCGTCGCGCAGATGCGCCTCGCGCATGCCCTGCACCTCGGCCTCGGTCTTGCGGGCCTTGGGCAGGCGGCAGGGATCGTCGCCCCAGGCGACGGCGATCCCGGCTTCTTCCAACTCTTGCGACACGGCCAGCGGCGCTGTGGCGCGGTCCACCCGCACCGGACCTTGCAGCGTGTGCAGGGCAGGAACGAAGGCCGAGGGCGGGCGGATCGTCACCTGCGGGCCGAGATGGGCGCGCACCGCATCGTCGATCTTCGCGGCCTCGGCGAAGAGGGTCACACGGGCGTCGTCGTGCAGGATGGCGAAGCCGTGCAGGATCGGGTTCCGCGGCACATCCGCGCCGCGGATGTTCAAGAGCCAGCATAGCGAATCCGGCAGGGTGATCACCGCCGCCCGCTGGCCGTCTGCCCGAAGCCCCTCGGCCAGACTGGCGCGCTTGGCGGCACTGGAGTCGCCCGCCAGCGCATCGGGGTGGACGAAGGCCAGCCCGATCGGCGCGGGCGGCTGGTCCGGCCAGATGCCGTCGATGAAATTCCTTGTCGACCGCAGGGTTACGCCGCTTCCTTCAAGCGCCGTGCGAAGCCGCGCGATCTCATCCGCCGTATGCAGCCAGGGGTCGAAGCCGACCTCGCCCCCGGCCAGATGCCCGCGCAGCCAGTCGCCGGGCTTCACCTCGGGCCATGGCACCGGGGTAAAGTCGGAAAGCGCCACCTGTGCCTTGACCTGCGTGCGGTAGCGCCCGTCGATGAACACCCCCGCCACATCCGGCAGCACGATGCAGAACCCGGCCGAGCCGGTGAACCCGGTCAGCCATTGCAGCCGCTCATCCCGCGCGGCGACATATTCACCCTGATGCACATCCGCCCGCGGCACGATGAAGCCCGCCAGCCCCTCTGCCGCCAACGCGCGGCGCAGCGCCGCAAGACGGGGCGGCCCCTGTTCGGGCGAAGCAGCACTGTCGAAGGTCTGGAACACGGGATGAACCCTTCATCTTGGTGGAAAATGTTTCGGGGGGCCGGTCCCCGGCTACCCGGCCCGCCGCAGGGCGCTGCGCTTCTGTGCCCGCGGATCGCTGTCGAACAGGCTGGCCAGTTGCTCGGTCATCGCGCCCGCCAGTTGCTCGACATCGGTGATGGTCACCGCGCGCTGGTAGTAGCGGGTCACGTCATGGCCGATGCCGATGGCGATCAGTTCCACCCGCCGCAGCCGCTCGACCATGGCGATCACGTCGCGCAGGTGTTTTTCCAGGTAGTTCGCCGGGTTGACCGACAGCGTGGAATCATCCACCGGCGCCCCGTCCGAGATCACCATCAGGATCTTGCGCGCCTCTGGCCGCCCGGCCAGACGGCGGTGCGCCCATTCCAGCGCCTCGCCGTCGATGTTCTCCTTCAGGAGGCCTTCCTTCATCATCAGCCCAAGGTTCGGCCTGACCCGCCGCCAGGGCGCGTCGGCCGATTTGTAGATGATGTGGCGCAGGTCGTTCAGGCGGCCCGGCTGCTGCGGGCGGCCCTGCGCCAGCCAGCGCTCGCGGCTCTGCCCGCCCTTCCAGGCGCGGGTGGTGAAGCCGAGGATCTCGACCTTGACCGAGCACCGCTCCAGCGTCCGCGCCAGCACGTCGGCGCAGATCGCGGCGATGGAGATCGGGCGGCCGCGCATGGAGCCGGAATTGTCCAGCAGCAGCGTCACCACCGTGTCGCGGAACTCGGTGTCCTTCTCCCATTTGAACGACAGCGGCGTGGTCGGGTTCGCCACCACGCGCGCCAGCCGCCCGGCGTCGAGGATGCCTTCCTCAAGGTCGAACAGCCAGGAGCGGTTCTGCTGCGCCTGAAGCCGCCGCTGCAACTTGTTCGCCAGCCGCCCCACGGCGCCCTTCAACGGCTCCAGTTGCTGGTCCAGATAGGCGCGCAGCCGTTCCAGTTCCGCCGGTTCGGCCAGATCTTCGGCCTTGATTTCCTCATCGAAATCCGTGGCATAGACGGTGTAGTTCGGGTCGGCGTCGGAATGCGGGGCAGGCGGGGGCGGTTCCAGCGGGGCCTCGCCCTCGGGCAGTTCCGCCTCGTCGCCCTGTTCCATGTCGGCGCTGTCCTCCATGGTGACCTGCGCCTGCGACTGGTCCTGCTGGTCTTCCTGCGACTGCTCGGGGCTGGCTTCCGATTCCTCGGATTCCTGGTCCTCTTCCCCGGCCGAATCGGGATTGTCCTGATCCTCCTCGGCCTCGTCGCCCGTCTCGTCCTCTTCCGGGCGGTCCGGGTCGTCGCCCAACTGGTCGCCATAGCCGAGGTCCGAGATCACCTTGCGCGCCAGCCGGGCGAAGGCCGCCTGGTCGGCCAGCACATGGTCGAGGGTTTCCAGCGTGCCGCCCGCCTGTTCCTCGATGAAGCCGCGCCAGAGGTTCATCACGTTCTGCGCCCCGCGCGGCAGGTCGCGGCCGGTCGCCAGATGCCGCACCAGATAGCCCGCCGCGACGGGCAGGGGGGCATCCTGCGGATTGGTGATCTGGGCATAGGCCTTGCGGTCGGCCTCATGCCCGATCCTGGCGTCGATGTTGCCGGCGGTGCCCGGCATGTCGCGGGCGCCCATCGCTTCGCAGCGCGCGGTCTCCATCGCGTCGTAGATGTCGCGGGCGAGTTGCCCCACCGGCGCATAGCGCGCCGCGACCCCGTCGTCATGATACTTGCGGCGCAGGGCGAAGGCATCCGCCGTGCCGCGCGCCAGCAGCACCTCGTCCCGCGTCATCCGGCGGCTGACCTGCGGCAGGCGCACGCCTTCCTTGTTCATGCCGGGCGGATCGACCGAATAGGAGACGGTCATCTCCGGGTCGTCCGCCATGGTGCGGGTCGCCTCGGCGAGGGCCTTCTTGAACGGATCGGCGGGATTGTCGGAGGGTCTGGTCATGGGCCCGAACATGGCATTGCGGCCCTGCGGGGGCAAGGGCAGTCACGCGGGTCAGTGGCGGGCGGAAGCGGCAATATCGCCCATCCTACAGCCCCTCCAGCCCCCGCCGCCCGGCCGCCAGATCAGCCAGCAGCGCCACATGCACATCCAGCGCATCCACCACCCGATAGCCCGGCTCCTGCCCGTCGAAGGCGAGGTTGAGGTCGGTTCCCGCCAGAACCACCGCGTCGGCCCCCTGCGCCACCAGCCGCCGCCCGGCGTCGAGGAACATCGCCCGCTGTTCCGCCGTGCAGGTCCCGGATACTGCGACCTCCTGATAGGTTTGGCCGAGGTCCTCGATCTCATCCTCCAGCGCCAGCGCCGTGGTCTTGCGCAACTGGCCATAAAGCCGTGTCCGCATCACCACCCGCGTGCCCAGCAGCCCTATCCGGCCGATCCCCTGGGTGGCGAAGAAATCGTCCAGCGGCGCCACGCCCGAGACCACCGGCAGCGGGCTGATCGCCGCCAACTCGTCAAAGCAGAAATGCGCCCCCAGAGAGGTAAGGGCCACGCAATCGCAGCCCGCCCCCTTCAACTGCGCCGCCATGGCCGCGAAGATCTCGGCCTGCGGCTGCCGCTCGTCGGCCAGATTGTGGCGGATCAGCGTCCGGATGTCGCCATGCGCGATGGTCAGCCGCATCTGCCCGCCAAGCCGCGCCACCGCTGCCGCCAGCCGCTGGTAATAGACCACGGTCGCCGCAACACCGATGCCGCCGATCAGGCCGATGTGCAGCCCCGCGGGTATCACCGCATCGCCATGCTCGCCGCGCTTTCCGGCAGTTCCTCGGCAAAGCAGCGCTGGTAGAATTCGGCCACGGTCTGCCGCTCCAGCTCGTCGCATTTGTTCAGGAAGGTCAGCCGGAAGGCATAGCCGACGTTGCGGAAGATCTGCGCGTTCTGCGCCCAGTTCAGCACCGTCCGCGGCGACATGACGGTGGAAAGGTCGCCGTTCATGAAGGCCGTCCGCGTCAGGTCGGCCACCGTCACCATCTGGCTGATGGTCTTGCGGCCCTCGGCGGTGTTGTAATGCGGGTTCTTCGCCAGGACGATGGCGGTTTCCGCGTCGTGGCTCAGGTAGTTCAGCGTCGCCACCAGCGACCAGCGGTCCATCTGCGCCTGGTTGATCTGCTGGACGCCGTGGTAAAGGCCGGTGGTGTCGCCGAGGCCCACCGTGTTCGCCGTGGCGAAGAGGCGGAAGCTGGGGTGGGGGGTGATGATCTCGTTCTGGTCCAGAAGCGTCAGCTTGCCGTCATGCTCCAGCACGCGCTGGATGACGAACATCACGTCGGCCCGGCCCGCATCGTATTCGTCGAAGACGATGGCCACCGGATTGCGCAGCGCCCAGGGCAGGATGCCCTCGTGGAAGCGCGTCACCTGCTTGCCGTCTTCCAGCTTGATCGCATCCTTGCCGATCAGGTCGATCCGGCTGATGTGGCTGTCGAGGTTCACCCGCACGCAGGGCCAGTTCAGCCGTGCCGCCACCTGCTCGATATGGGTGGACTTGCCGGTGCCGTGATAGCCCTGGATCATCACCCGGCGGTTGTAGGCAAAGCCCGCAAGGATCGCCAGCGTGGTGTCGGGGTCGAACTTGTAGGTCGGGTCGATCTCGGGCACCCGCTCGGTCTTCTCGGCGAAGCCCTTGACCCGCATGTCGGTGTCGATTCCGAAGGTCTCGCGGACGGAGATTTCCTCGGTGGGTTTCGCAATGGTATCGAGCATGGGAACGTCCTGACCTCTCGTGCCCGCAAGCGCGAGCCAATCGGATCGAGTAGTGGAGGATTCGCCGCGGAGCCGCAAGGGGAAGCGGCAGAAATGTGCCCACGGGACGAAGCCCGTTTGCCATGGCGAAGGCCCTCGCCGTCGCCACGCATTGCGGGTTCGGTTCAGCCGTCCGGGCCTCACAAGGCTTCAGCGGAACCTTCACACGCGGGCCGAGTCCGGTCCGCCTCAATCCCGGAAGAAGCGGCTGTCCTTGATCTGGTCCCAGGCCCAGACCACCTCCTGCAACTGCTCCTCATGGCCGCGGTCGCCGCCGTTCATGTCGGGGTGCAGCACCTTGATCAGCCCTTTGTAGACCTTGCGGATCTCGGTCTTCGACATGGTGTCGCGGGCGTCGAGGATCTCGATCGCCTTCCGCTCGGACGGCGGCAGCTTGCGCGTCGCGCCCGAGGCCGGGACGGCGCCCGGGTTGCGGGTGGCCTTCTCGCCCAGGATCTCCATCGGGTCGTTGACACCCATCCGCGCCCAGGCGTTGCCGTCGCCCTGGCGCGAGAAGGGCTTGGTCTCGCGGCCCCAGACCCGGTCCTGGTCGACGATCTTCTGGAATTCCTCGTCGGTGGTGCCGTGGAAGTAGTTCCACTTCAGGTTGTATTCCCGGATGTGGTCCTTGCAGAACCAGAAGAACTCATCCAGCAGGTCGGGCGATTTCGGGGCGCGATAGGCGCCGGGGCGATCACAGCCCGGGTGGTCGCAGGCGCGGCCGGTGGCCTCGGCCGCGGCAGGGCCGCCGCGGCGGCTGGCCTGCTTGCGCTTCTTGTCCGCGCTGACGCGCAGGTCAAAGTCAAAGGGGGGCTTGGTCGCCATATTCCGATTGCCTGCTGCTTGCCTTTCCGACTCGGGGGGAGGAGTTTAAGGCCTTTGCCGGCGGATTGAAGGGGGATGGAGAAAAATGAGCGTGAAGGAGGAAATCGAGGCGCGGCTGACCGAAGCCTTCGCCCCGGCCGAACTGGTGGTGGAGAACGAAAGCCACCGCCATGCCGGGCACGCAGGCGATGACGGCTCGGGCGAAAGCCATTTCCGCGTGCTGATCCGCGCCGCCGCCCTGGCGCCGATGGGCCGGGTGGAGCGGCACCGGGCGGTGCACCGCGCCCTGGGCGACCTGACCGCGCGGATCCATGCGCTGGCGCTGGACATCGGCTGAGGCAATCGGGGGCATTCTGCCCCCAGACCCCCTGAGAGTATTCGGGCCGGGATGAAGACCATGCCGCTTCATCCCGGGCGAAAATACTCCCGCCGGAGGCGAAGGCCGGGGCAGGGCGCGCCGCCGTCAGCCTGCCGCCTTGGCCTTCAGCCGATAGGCATGCAGCAGCGGCTCGGTATAGCCCGAGGGCTGTTCTCGGCCCTTGAACACCAGATCGCAGGCGGCCTGGAAGGCGATGCCCTGGAAGCCGGGCGCCATCGGGCGGTAGAGCGGGTCGCCCGTGTTCTGCCGGTCCACCACGGCGGCCATCTTCTTCATCGCCTCCATCACCTCGTCCCGGCCCACGATGCCTTGGTGCAGCCAGTTGGCGATATGCTGGGCCGAGATGCGGCAGGTGGCGCGGTCCTCCATCAGGCCCACGTCGTTGAGGTCGGGCACCTTGGAACAGCCGACGCCCTGGTCGATCCAGCGCACCACATAGCCGAGGATGCCCTGCGCGTTGTTCTCCACCTCGCGCCGCACCTGATCGGCGGACCAGCGGCGGAAAGAGGCCAGCGGGATGTCGAGGATGCCGTCGACATGCGCCCGCCGCCCGCCCTTGGCCAGCTTCGCCTGCACCGCCAGCACATCGACCTTGTGGTAATGCAGCGCATGCAGCGTGGCGGCGGTGGGCGAGGGCACCCAGGCGCAATTCGCCCCGGCGCGCGGATGGGCGATCTTCTCGTCAAGCATCGCGGCCATCAAGTCGGGCATCGCCCACATGCCCTTGCCGATCTGCGCCTTGCCCGAAAGCCCGCATTCCAGCCCGATATCGACGTTCAGGTTCTCGTAGGCCGTGATCCAGCCCTTGCGCTTGATGAAGTCCTTGCGGCTGAAGGGACCTGCCTCAATCGAGGTGTGGATCTCGTCCCCCGTCCGGTCGAGGAAGCCGGTGTTGATGAAGGCCACCCGCGATTTCGCCGCCCGGATACATTCCTTGAGGTTGACCGAGGTCCGCCGTTCCTCGTCCATGATGCCCAGCTTCACCGTGTTCGCGGGCAGGCCGAGCGCGGCCTCGACGCGGGTGAAGATCTCGTCGGCGAAGGCCACTTCCTCGGGCCCGTGCATCTTCGGCTTGACCACATAGACCGAGCCATGGAGCGAGTTGCGCGCGCCCTCGGTCTTCTTCAGGTCATGGATGGCGATGGCGGTGGTGACCATGGCGTCCATGATGCCTTCGGGCACCTCCTGTCCGTCGGGCAGCAGGATCGCCGGGTTGGTCATCAGGTGGCCGACGTTGCGCACCCACATCAGCGCGCGGCCCTTCAGCACCAGCGGGCTGCCGTCCGGGGCGGTATAGGTCCGGTCGGCATTCAGGCGGCGGGTCAGTTGTTTGCCGCCCTTCTCGAAGCTGTCGGCAAGGTCGCCCTGCATCAGGCCCAGCCAGTTGGCATAGGCCTGCACCTTGTCCTCGGCATCGACGCAGGCGACCGAATCCTCGCAATCCATGATCGCCGACATCGCGCTTTCCAGTTGCACGTCGGCGAGGCAGGCCTGGTCGCGCGCGCCGATGAAATGCGCCCGGTCGAAGACCAGTTCGACATGCAGCCCGTTGTTCTTCAGCAGCACCGCATCGGGGGCCTTGGGATTGCCGCGGTAGCCGGTGAATTTCGACGGCGTGACCAGCGGCATCTCGTCCACCAGCAGCGCGCCGTCGCGGACATGGTAGCGCCGCACATCGGCGTGGGAGGCGCCGTCGATCGGGAAGGCCTCGTCGAGGAACACCCTTGCGCGGGCCACCACGCGGGCGCCGCGGCCGCGGTCGTAGCCGCCTTTCGGCGGGGCCGAGCCCATGGCGTCGGTGCCGTAGAGGCAGTCGTACAGGCTGCCCCAGCGGGCATTGGCGGCGTTCAGCGCGTAGCGGGCGTTGGTGATCGGCACCACCAGCTGCGGGCCGGGGACGCGGGCGATCTCGGGATCGACATTCGCCGTGTCGATCTGGAAGGCCGGGCCTTCCGGCAGCAGGTAGCCGATCTCGGCCAGATGGGTCTTGTAGGCGGCATGGTCATGCGGCTGGCCCTTGCGGGCGCGGTGCCAGGCGTCGATGCTGTCCTGCAAGGCCTGCCGCTTCGCCAGCAGCGCGCGGTTCTTCGGCGCAAGGTCGGCAAGGATGGCGGCAAAGCCGTTCCAGAACGCATCCGCGCCGATCCCGGTGCCGGGAAGCGCCTCATCCTCGATGAAGCGGGCCAGTTGCCCGTCGACCTGAAGCCCGGATTTCGTCACGCGCCCTGCCATCGCCGCCTCCTTCGCATACCATGGCACACATTACGCCCCGGGCCGGGGCAGGGGCAAGCCGCGAGGTCCGCGGATTATCCGCCATCGCCGGAAAGCACCTTTCGCGATGCGTTGAAAGCGGAAACTTAGCCGATTGGCGAAGTTTTTGCTTGCTGCGGGTGGGGGAGGGTGATAGTTAGAGGCATGGCTAAGTATGATGCCGACCTCTCGCTTCTCTTCCACGCGCTCTCCGATCCCACCCGGCGGGCGATCCTGACCCGGCTTGCCCAGGGGCCGGCCCCGGTGACCGAGCTTGCAACCCCCACCGGGCTGCGGCTGCCCACCGTGATGCGGCACCTTTCGGTGCTGGAGGAGGCGGGGCTGATCGCCAGCGCCAAGGACGGCCGTGTCCGCTCCTGCGCCATCGTGCCCGAGGCGCTGGCCCCGGTGCGGACCTGGCTCGACGAGCAGCGGGCGATCTGGGAGGCGCGGCTGGACCGGTTGGACGACTATGTGATGAAGCTGATGAAGGAACGCGCGAAATGACTGTCAAAGCCCCCGAACTGGACCCGAAGACCGATCTCAGCTTCACCCGCACCCTTGCCGTGCCCCGGCAACTGGTCTGGGACTGCTGGACCATGCCCGAACATATCCCGCATTTCTTCGTTCCCCGGCCCCACAAGGTGACGGCGGTGGACATCGACCTGCGGGTCGGCGGGCGGTTCAACACCAGTTTCGACGTCGAAGGCAACGTGATGGACAACCACGGCGTCTATCTCGAGGTGGTTCCGGGCGAGAAGCTGGTCTTCACCGATGCCTATACCGAAGGCTGGAAGCCCGCGCCCGAGCCGTTCATGACCGCGATCCTGATCCTTGCCGATGCGCCCGGCGGCGGCACCACCTATACCGCCATCGCCCGCCACCGCAGCCCGGAGACGCGCGAAAGCCACGAGAAGATGGGCTTCTTCGACGGCTGGGGCACGGTGGTCACCCAGCTTGAGGATTATGCGAAAGGGCTGCTGAAATGAACCGCTTCGCCACCCTGAATTTCGACCGCAAGGTCGATGCGCCGGTATCGACGCTCTGGCAGGCCTGGACCGCCCCCGCCGCGCGGGCGGTCTGGTCGGCGCCCTCGCCCGAGGTGACGGTGGAGATCCTCGAATCCGATCCGCAGGTCGGCGGGCGCGAGGTCTCGATCTGCAAGGGGCCGCGGCCGCCGGACATCCGCTGCGAGGGGGGCTGGCTGGAGATGCAGCCCGGCCGGTGCAGCGTGAACTACGAGGTGGTCTCGGCCGAAGGGGTCATCCAGTCCGCCGCCCTCGTCACCGCCGATTTCACCGCCGAGGGCGAGGGCAGCCGCATCGCCGTCACCGTGCAACTGTCCTCGCTGGCCGAGGATATGGAGGAAGGCTACCGGCAGGGCTTCGGCGGCGGTCTCGACAACCTGTCCGGCGTGGCCGGGCGGACCATGGTGCTGGAACGGGTGATCCGGGCGCCGCGCGAGGTGGTCTGGGGCGCCTGGCTGAACCACGACAGTCTGCCGCAATGGTGGGGGCCGGAGGGATTCTCTTGCCGGACCAAGAGGATAGACCTGCGGGCGGGCGGCGAATGGGTCTTCGACATGATCGGCCCGGACGGCACGGTCTTCCCCAACCATCACCGCTATGGCGAGATCCTGCCCGAGGACCGGCTGCACTACACGCTGCACTGGGGCGAGGACGGCCCGAAACATGCCGACGCCTGGGCGCGGTTCGAGGATCAGGACGGGGCGACGAAAGTCACCCTCGGCATGGTCTTCAGCACGGCGGAAGAGTTTCGCGAGGCGAAGGGCTTCGGCGCGGTGGAACTGGGGCTGCAGACGCTGGGCAAGCTGGCGCGTTTCGTCGGGGCGGAGTGAGCGGGTTGCCCTCGGCCTGTCTGGCAGGGGCCGGCGCCCCTGCCATGGTGCGGCGGTTTCACATGGACCGGCCGGGACCATCCGTCCCCGGCCCTTGAAGCCGCCCGCCGCCGCCCCTAGGCTTCGCTCCGCAGCAGCCGGAGAGAGCCATGGAAGACGCCGCCCCGCAGACCATCTATCTGGCCGATTACCGGCCCTTCGGCTGGATCGTCGAAGAGGTGGCGCTGACCTTCCGCCTGTCGCCGGATGCGACACGCGTCGCCAGCCGCATCCGTTTCGCCCCCAACCCGGAGGCGCCACCGCAGGAGTTCTTCCTGCATGGCGAGGACCTGCGCCTGATCTCCGCCCGCATCGACGGCCAGCCGGTCGCCCCGCAGGTCACCGGCAAGGGCCTGACCTGCGCCGTGCCCTCGACCCCCTTCCTCTGGGAGGCCGAGGTGGAAATCGCCCCCGCGGCCAACACGGCGCTTGAGGGGCTCTACATGTCGAAGGGCATGTATTGCACCCAATGCGAGGCCGAGGGCTTCCGCAAGATCACCTTCTACCCCGACCGCCCCGACGTGATGGCGCCGTTCCGGGTGCGGATCGAATCCGGCCTGCCGGTGCTCTTGTCGAACGGCAACCCGGCGGGGCAGGGGCCGGGCTGGGCGGAATGGCACGATCCCTGGCCGAAGCCCGCCTATCTCTTCGCGCTGGTGGCGGGCGATCTGGTGGCGCACCGCGACAGCTTCACCACCCGCTCCGGCCGCAAGGTCGGGCTGGCGGTCTGGGTCCGTCCCGGCGATCAGGACCGTTGCGCCTATGCGATGGATAGCCTGATCCGCTCGATGAAATGGGACGAGGATGTCTACGGTCGCGAATACGACCTCGACGTGTTCAACATCGTCGCCGTGGACGACTTCAACATGGGCGCGATGGAGAACAAGGGGCTGAACATCTTCAACTCCAAGCTGGTTCTGGCCAGCCCCGAGACCGCCACCGACGACGACTATGCCCGGATCGAGGCGGTCATCGCGCATGAATATTTCCACAACTGGACCGGCAACCGCATCACCTGCCGCGACTGGTTCCAGCTTTGCCTGAAAGAGGGGCTGACCGTCTTCCGCGACCAGCAGTTCTCGGGCGACATGCGGTCCCATGCGGTGAAGCGGATCGAGGATGTGGCGGTGCTACGCGCCCGCCAGTTCCGCGAGGACCAGGGGCCGCTGGCGCATCCCGTTCGCCCGGAATCCTTTGTGGAAATCAACAACTTCTACACCGCCACCGTCTACGAGAAGGGCGCCGAGGTCATCGGGATGCTCAAGCGTCTGGTCGGCGATGAAGGTTACGCGAAGGCGCTGGATCTCTACTTCAGCCGCCATGACGGCGATGCCGCCACCATCGAGGATTGGCTGAAAGTGTTCGAGGATGCCACGGGCCGCGACCTGACGCAGTTCAAGCGCTGGTATTCCCAGGCCGGGACGCCGCGGCTGAAGGTTTCGGACGACTGGAAGGACGGAACCTATACACTTGATTTCCAACAGGAGAACCCGCCAACCCCCGGCCAGCCGCAGAAGGACCCGCGCGTGATCCCCATCGCGGTGGGCCTTCTGAACCCGAACGGCGACGAGGTGGTGCCGACCACCGTGCTGGAGATGACCGGGGCGCGGCAAAGCTTCCGCTTCGAGGGGCTGGCGTCGAAACCGATCCCCTCGATCCTGCGCGGCTTCTCGGCCCCGGTGGTGCTGGAGCGCGCCGCCGATCCGCAGGAACAGGCCTTCCTGCTGGCCCATGACACCGATCCCTTCAACCGCTGGGAAGCCGGGCGCGCGCTGGCCCGGGGCGAGCTTCTGGCCATGGTGACGGAAGGCGCAGCCCCCTCGCCGCAATGGCTTGAGGCGCTGGCCGCGCTGGCGCTGGACGGCGGCCTTGACCCGGCCTTCCGCGCGCTGGCCCTGCGCCTGCCGGGCGAGGACGAACTGGCGCAGACCCTTCACGACCGCGGCACGGTGCCGGACCCGGACGCGATCCACGCCGCCCGCCGCGCGGCGGGTCTGGCGCTGGCGGCCCGGCTGGCGCCGCATCTGCCGGGGCTGATCGCTGCGCTGACCGAGGACGGTCCCTTCTCGCCCGACGCGGCGGCGGCGGGGCGGCGGGCGCTGAAGGGCGCGGCGCTGGTGCTGCTGACGCGCACCGATGGCGGGGTGGCGGCGGAGGCCGCCTTTGCCGCCGCCGACAACATGACCGACCAGATCGCCGCGCTTTCGGCCCTGCTCGACAGCGGCAAGGGACAGGCGGAACTGGCGGCATTCGAGGCCCGGTGGCAGGAGAACCCGCTGGTCATGGACAAGTGGTTCGCCCTGCAGATCGCCTTCGCCGCCCCGGACGCGGCCGCCGGGACCACCGAACGGCTGACCGCCCACCCGCGCTTCGACTGGAAGAATCCCAACCGCTTCCGCTCGGTCATCGGGGCGCTGTCGGGCCATCACGCCGGATTCCACCGCGCCGACGGGGCGGGCTACCGGGTGGTTGCGGACTGGCTGCTGAAGCTGGATCCGTTGAACCCGCAGACCGCGGCGCGGATGTCGACCGCCTTCGAGACCTGGCGCCGCTACGACGCCGCAAGGCAGGCACAGGCGAAGGCGCAACTGGACCGCATCCTTGCCGCCCCGGGCCTCAGCCGCGACCTTTCCGAGATGGCCTCGCGCCTGCGCGGGCCGGCTTGATCCCGTGGGGGCCATCCGGCGGAGGCAAGAGGCCGGTTCTTCGACGAAGAATCGCTTCGGCTCAGCCTTTGGCGCAATAGGGCTGGCTGGCGGTCCATTCCGCCATCTCGGCGCGTTTCCCGGCCTTGCGGAACGGCGACCATTGCCGCCCCACGCCCTGGTTGCCCTTGCCCGCGACCACACCGTCGCGCGCCACGTCGCGCGAGAACACCTCCACCGCGCAGGCCAGGTTCTCGCTGCCGTCCTTCAGCGCCCCGGCCGAGGTGGCGTCGCAGCCGTTCGCCCGCGCCGTCGTGGGCGAGATTTGCATCAGCCCGACATAGCGCCCGCCGCCGCCCGCCGCATGGGGGTTCCAGCTGCTTTCATGCTTGGCCAGCGCGCTCATCATCCCGACCCAGAAGGCGCGGCGGTCGTTCAGCGGGGCCTCGGCATAGCCCGGGCACCAGACGGCGATGTCGGCCGGCACGCGCGCGGCCAGAACCGCGTCCTTCTCGGCCACGGCGACGAAGGCGGCGGCGGTCCAGTTGACGGCCTCGGGGCGATGGTCCCAGCGGGCGGGCACCTCGGGCAGGGCCGAGGTCAGGCCGGAGGTTTTTCCGGGCACGCAAGCGGCAAGGCTGGTGAGGACCGCTGCCGCAATTCCGCCACGTAGCGCGATCCGGCGGGCACAACCACCACGCGAAATCCTTTGCAGCACCATTTTTCCGCCCCTTTCGGCCGTCACTTTGGCCCGAGGAACAGCTTTCGACGGGCGAACGGAATGGTCACTACACCGCAAATCCCGGGCCTGGCCACCCGGCTTGCCGCGCCTGCGCGGCTTCTTGCCACGCGGCTGGGGCATCTGGCCCGCGCGCCGCGCGCGGCACGGCCCGCCCCGCCGCCGGTGCCCGGTGCGCTACTGGACGGCCGGCTGCATGCGCCGGTGCTGGAGGCCAGCCCCGAATCCGCGCGCTGGGCCTCGACCCGGGCCGAGCATGCCGCGCTGGCCGCGGCGGGCCAGTGGGCCGAGCTTTTCGCCGCCCTCCGCCACGCCGACCATGAGCGCACCGCCGCCCCCGGAGGCCGCCGCCTTGCCGCGCTGATCAGCGAGGGCGCCCGCGCGGAACTGGCGCAGATGCTGGCCCGCCGCGACTGGCCCGCGGCGCTGGCCGGGATCGACCGGCTGGCCGAAGTCCTGACCGCGCATGAGTCCGATCCGATGGCCGCCCATCTGCTGGCGCAGGCGCATCTGGACTATGGCTGGGCGCGGCGCAGTGCCGAGCCGGGGCCGGGCGTCCCGCGCGAGGTCTGGCAGGACTTCCTGCATCATACCGCGCTGGCCGAGGCCGCGCTTGGCATCTTCGACCCGATCGAGGAGGAATCGCCCCTGCTGGCCGGGACCCGCTATCTGCTGGTCCGCGGCATCGAGGAGGGCGATGCCCATTGCCGCGACTGGTATGAGGACTGGTCCGACCTAGACCCGACCAACCCCGAGCCGCATCTGACCCATGCCGTCCATCTGCTGCCGCAATGGTTCGGCACGCTGATCGGCTTCGAGGACGAGGCCCGCGCCGCCATGCGTCGCACCCGCCATTGCACCGGCGCGTCGGCCTATGCGCTGTTCCATCTGGCGGCGGCCGAGGTTCTGGGCGACCTGCCGCCGCGCGCGGATGTGGAACTGTATGTCGCCGGTCTGGTGGACCATTTCCACGCCACCGGCTGCCAGTATCGCGCCAATATCACCGCCGCCGCACTGACCGAGCTGCATCACGGCCTGGCCGAAGCCTCGGCCGCAAGGCCGAAAGACCGGCTGGTGGTGCAGGAGGCGCTCGACGACCATCTGCGCAACAGCGTCCGCGAATTCCACCTTTCGGCATGGGAGAGCCGCGGGGCGGGCATCTCCTACGCGCTGGAACAGGTCTTCGGCCGCGAACTGGCGAAGGGGGAACACATCTACCTTGGCCCCGAGGGGCTGGTGGCGCGGCTGCCGGGGTAGGGGGGAACCCTCTTGGTTCCCTTGGCGAAGGCCATCGCCTTCGCCATGCGACAGGGGTTCCACCCAACCGGCCGGGACCATCAGTCCCGGCCAGCGCCCGCCCCGCCCATGGCGGGCGCTTCTCGCCCGCCGGGTCGGGCGCTGGCCTCTCGGGGTCTCGGGCTGACAGGTCTACAGTATCAACCGCCGCGCACGGGCGGGGGCGAGGCAGTGCCTTGCCTGCTCCCGCCCGGGTCAACCGTGCCCCGTCCCCCCTTGCCCCGCCGGTCCTTGCGGCCTAAACCCGGGCCGATGAC
>CAYLSD010000048.1:0-29973 GCA_964386345.1 uncultured Fuscovulum sp. | reverse complement strand
TCTCGGAATTCCGCCGGATCGTGAACCAGGTCCAGAAGGGCGAGAAAGAGGCGCGGCAAGCCAAGAAGGAAATGGTGGAAGCGAACCTTCGCCTCGTGATCTCGATCGCGAAGAAATACACCAACCGCGGCTTGCAATTCCTTGATCTCATTCAGGAAGGCAACATCGGCCTGATGAAGGCGGTGGACAAGTTCGAATACCGCCGCGGGTATAAGTTCAGCACTTATGCAACATGGTGGATCCGTCAGGCGATCACCCGCTCCATCGCCGACCAGGCCCGCACCATCCGCATCCCGGTCCACATGATCGAGACGATCAACAAGCTGGTCCGCACCGGCCGCCAGATGCTGCACGAGATCGGCCGCGAGCCGACGCCCGAGGAACTGGCCGAAAAACTCCAGATGCCGCTGGAAAAGGTCCGCAAGGTGATGAAGATCGCCAAGGAACCGATTTCGCTGGAAACGCCCATCGGCGACGAGGAAGACAGCCAGCTCGGCGATTTCATCGAGGACAAGAACGCCATCCTGCCGCTGGATTCGGCCATTCAGGAGAACCTGAAGGAAACCACCACCCGCGTGCTGGCCTCGCTGACGCCGCGCGAGGAACGTGTCCTGCGGATGCGCTTCGGCATCGGCATGAACACCGACCACACGCTTGAGGAAGTCGGCCAGCAGTTCAGCGTGACGCGGGAGCGGATCCGGCAGATCGAGGCGAAGGCGCTGCGGAAGCTGAAGCATCCCAGCCGGAGCCGGAAACTGCGAAGCTTCCTGGATCAGTGAAGGGTAGCGCATGAAAATCGCCGATCTGCGCGACGAGATCATTGCGGCGGACGCGAAAGCCGCGTTCGACGTGATGGTCGACGGCTTTTCGGCTCTGGCCGGCTTTTCGGTCCAGGCGCATGAACAGGGCTTCCTGAACAGCTTGCGGGTCAGGCGGGGAGACGATTTCTGTTTCGCCGCCATCCCGAACGATGAATGGGTTCTGGCCTACATCCGCAAGCCGGAATTGCGGCGGGGCCAGTTGTCGCCGGAAAGCGTGATGGCGGCTTTCCCGGAGGCCCGCCTGAACAACAATGGCGAGGTCATCCTGCGCATCCGCGATCCGGCGACTGCCGGGCGCTGGCTCGACATGATCCGCGCCGTCGCATAGCCGCGAAGCTTGCCGCTCTTCACACAAGCATGCAAACTCCCGCCATGCGCGCATCCCTTCTCATCCTCGCCCTCTTCCTCCCCACCGCCGCCTTCGCCGATTGCACCGGCGGAACCACGGTCTTTTCCTGCACCATCGGCAAGAAAACCCTTGAGATCTGCCACCGGCAAGACGCGCTGACCTACAGCTTCGGCCCGGCGGGCAAGCCCGACCTTACCCTTGCCCAGCCGCTGGAAACCGCCGACTTCACCCCCTGGCCCGGCATCGGCCGGACGATCTGGGAAAGCCTCGCCTTCCGGAACCAGGGCTACACCTACGAGGTCTGGACCGCCGTCGAGCGCGACCCCGAGGACACCACCGGCCTGCAAGGCGGCATCAACGTGCTGAAGGGAGAAGACCTGCAGGCGCAACTTACCTGCGATCCCGGAACCGCCAGCCAGTCGCTGGACGTGGTCTACGGCCTCAAGCAGGCCATCGGCCAGTGCTGGGACTTCGACAGCCGCAGTTGGACCACCGGCTGCGACTGACCCGCACACAAAGGCGTGAGTCCCAGCCGCCACACATTCCCCCCCAGATGCAGGGGGCATAACTTCGCTCTGGCCCAAATCCTCGCCCCTCCCCTATAGTCGGCGCAAAGAACCCGGGGGAACACCCGGGCTTGAGGCAGGCCGACAACAACAAGCAAGGAGGGCGCGATGCGCTGCCCATTCTGCGGCAATATCGACACCCAGGTGAAGGACTCGCGCCCGGCCGAGGACCATGTCTCCATCCGGCGGCGGCGTTTCTGCCCGGCCTGCGGCGGGCGCTTCACCACCTATGAACGGGTGCAGTTGCGCGATCTGGTGGTGATCAAATCCTCCGGCAAGCGCGAGGATTTCGACCGCGACAAGCTGGAACGCTCGATCCGCATCGCCATGCAGAAGCGGCCCATCGACCCCGAACGCATCGACCAGATGATCTCGGGTATCGTGCGGCGGCTGGAATCCCTTGGCGAAACCGACATCCCGTCGAAGCAGATCGGCGAGATCGTGATGGAAAGCCTGGCCCGGATCGACACCGTCGCCTATGTCCGTTTCGCCAGCGTCTACAAGAACTTCCAGGCCGCGGACGATTTCGACCGCTTCGTCAGCGAGTTGCGTCCCGGCGACAAGCCGGACGAGTGAGCAACGGCCCGCCAGACCGGGCCACGGACGAAACCCACATGGCCCATGCCCTGCGCCTTGCCGCGCGGGGCCTTGGCACGACATGGCCCAACCCCTCGGTCGGCTGCATCATCGTCAGGGATGGGCTGGTCCTTGGCCGCGGCACCACGCAGCCCGGCGGCCGCCCCCATGCCGAGCGGGTGGCGCTGGCGCAGGCAGGCGACGCCCGGGGCGCCACGGCCTATGTCACGCTGGAGCCCTGCGCCCATCACGGCAAGACTTCCCCCTGCGCCGAGGCGCTGGTGGCCGCCGGGGTCGCCCGTGTCGTCACCGCCCTGACCGACCCCGACCCCCGCACCGCCGGGCGCGGCCATGCCATCCTGCGCGCCGCCGGGATCGAGGTCACCGAAGGCATCCTGTCCGTGGAAGCGGGGCGCCTCACCGCGGGATTCCTCAAGCGCGTGACCCGCGGCCTGCCGCAGGTCACGCTGAAACTCGCCGCCACGCTGGACGGCCGCATCGCCACCGCCGGCGGCGAGTCGCGCTGGATCACCGGCCCGCAGGCCCGCGCCCATGTCCATATGCTGCGGATGTCGCATGACGCGGTGCTGGTCGGCTCCGGCACCGCCCGCGCCGACGACCCGGAGCTGACCGTCCGCGGCCTCGGCGCCTCCCGCCAGCCGCTGCGGATCGTGATCGACAGCGGGCTGAGCCACAGCCCCGGCAGCAGGCTGGGCCGCACCGCCCGCGAAACGCCGGTCTGGCTCCTCCACACCGCCAAGGCCCCCGATGCCGCCCGCAAGGCATGGCAAGCCACCGGCGCCCGCCTCATCGAATGCCCCGAGACCGCAGGCCATGTCGATCTGCCCGCCGCCTTCCGCCTGCTCGCGGACGAGGGCCTGACCCGCATCCTCTGCGAAGGCGGCGGCGGCCTCGCCGCCCGGCTTGCCGCCGACCGGCTGGCCGACGACCTCGCCCTCTACAGCGCCGGTTGCCTGATCGGCGCCGACGGCACCCCCGCCCTCGGCCCCCTCGGCCTCGCCGCCCTGAAGGACGCCCCGAGGCTGACGCTGACCGAGACCCGGACCCTCGGCCCGGACAGCTTCACCCTCTGGTCGTTCTGATCCGCCGGTTTCATCGGGGACGCTGGCCCCCCGGCTACCTCACCAATGCCCGACGCTCGGCATCGATGCCCAAGGCTCCGCCGCAGCCTTCGCCTCCCCCATCTGCAACAGTTCCACCGACACATTGTCGGGCGACCGGACAAAGGCCATCCGCCCGTCGCGCGGCGGCCGGTTGATCACCACGCCATTCGCCTGCAGATGCGCGCAGGTGGCGTAGATGTCGTCAACCTCATAGGCCAGATGCCCGAAATGCCGGCTGTCCGAGGGCAATCCATCGTCGCCGTCCCAGTTATACGTCAGTTCCACCGGGCAATCCGGCTGGCCGGGCGGGGCCATGAAGACCAGCGTGAACCGCCCGCCTTCATTGTCGTAGCGCCGCACCTCCTCCAGCCCCAGCAGCCGGTAGAAGGCCATCGAGGCCTCAAGATCCTTCACCCGGACCATGGTGTGCAGATAGCGTATCTTCATCGCGGGAACCCTCCTGTGTTGCGGCCAGTCTACCGCGCAGGCTGTGCGGACGACAGGGGCTCCCGCCTCCAAAGAACCGCCTGATCTCGCGGTTCCCCCGCAGCCGCCCACCAGATATAGTCGTCACCGACTCATTCCCCGATCGAAAGGCCGCCCCCATGCCCCTGACCCCCGACCAACTGGCCGAGATCGAATCCGCCCGCCAGAACCCGCGCCAGACCCTCCGCGCCGTCTCCGAAGGGATGGAGGCGCATCTCTACCGCGCCCATCCGGTGCTGGACCACGGCTTCATCCGCGTCATCGACTACATGGGCGACGATGCCGCCATCGTGCAGGCCGCCCGCGTCTCCTACGGCGCGGGGACCAGGCATGTCTCCAACGACGAGGGCCTGATCCGCTACCTGATGCGCCACTGGCATTCGACCCCGTTCGAGATGTGCGAGGTCAAGCTGCATGTGAAGCTGCCGGTCTTCGTGGCCCGCCAGTGGATCCGCCACCGCACGGCCAACGTCAACGAATACTCGGCCCGCTACTCCATCCTCGACCGCGAGTTCTACATCCCAGCGCCCGAACAACTGGCCGCGCAGTCGACCGTCAACAACCAGGGCCGCGGCGCGGTGCTGGAAGGGGCCGAGGCCGCCCGCGTGCTGGAAACCCTGAAGCGCGACGCCGCCACCTCCTACGACCATTACGAGGAAATGCTCAGCCAGGACGGCCAGCAGGGCCTTGCGCGGGAACTCGCGCGGATGAACCTGCCGATGAACATCTACACACAATGGTACTGGAAGACCGATCTGCACAACCTCTTCCATTTCCTGCGCCTGCGCGCCGACACCCACGCCCAATACGAGATCCGCGTCTATGCCGAAGCGATCGCGGCCTGCGTCAGGGACTGGGTGCCGATCGCCTTCGGCGCCTTCGAGGATTACCGGATGGGCGGCCTGACGCTCTCCGCCAAGGCCATCGCGGTGCTGAAACGCCGGCTGGCCGGAGAGGCGGTAAGCCAGGAGGACAGCGGCATGTCCAAGGGCGAATGGCGGGAATTCGCGGAAGTCTGGGGGTAAGGCGCGGCCCGAACGCTCTTCTCATGGCGGGGGATGCAATGGCCCGGCCGCCTTTGGCTGCCGCCTCTTGCTGGAATGTGCATTTCATTATATATTATGGAATGCACCACAGGACACACCCGCCATGACCCGCCTCCTTACCCCCCATATCGCCACGATGACCGAACTGCGCGAGCCGCATAAGGTTCTCGAACGCTCGGGCGGCAAGCCGGTGGCGATCCTGAAGAACTCCGCCGTGGTCGCCTATCTCGTCCCCGAAGCCGCGGTCGGCCAGGTCGAGACCCGGGTCGCCACGCTGGAAGAGGTGATGGCGCATATCGAGGCGACGCGGGCCGAGGTCCAGCCTGTCCTGGATTATCTCAGGGACAAATGACCTACGTCCTCCTGTCCTCCGAACTGGTCGAGACACTGCACGCATCCGTCCTGAACCCCGGCGAACTCCCCGGTCGGGCGCGCGACAAGTCACTCGACTCCGCTCTCGCGCGGGTCGACAACCGCCTTGCCTATGGCATGGTGGCTGATGCCTTCGACCTTGCCGCCGCCTATGCCACGGCCATCGCCCGCGGCCATTGCTTCAACGACGGCAACAAGCGCACCGCCTTCCGCGCGATGAACGCTGCGCTGAGACTGAACGGCATCACCATTCGCTGGAATACCGAGGAAATCGGCCTCATCGTCATTCGCTGCGCCCAGGGGCTGATGGAAGACGGCGACCTCGCCGACTGGCTGCGGGAGCAGTCGGGTTGATCCCCTTCGCAGGCCGGTGCTAACAAGGGGGCAACCCGCCAGGGCCAACCCCTTGATATTCCAATCCCTGCCCGCCACGGGCATCCCGAAAGGCCCGCCCATGATCCTCTACGGCATCCCCACCTGCGACACCTGCCGCCGCGCGCTGAAGACGCTTGAACGCGCGGGCAAGGAGGTCACCTTCCGCGACATCCGCAAGGACCCGCTCACCGACGCGGAAATCGCCGAGATCGTCGGTGAATTCGGCTCGAAAGCAGTGAACACCCAGTCCACGACCTACCGCAGCTTCAGCGATTTCCTGAAAGCCTCGGAACCCGAAGCGCAGATCAAGGCCCAGCCGACGGTGATGAAACGACCCGTCATCAAGGCGGACCGCTGGTATATCGGCTGGGACGCCGCGACCGAAGCCGCCCTGGTGTAGGCGGGGCGCACGCCCCGCCGTCCCGCTCACAGAAGCTGCAGATCCCCGGCCGAGGACCGCCCGTCCCGGCCCGACAGCAGTTCGTATGAGATCTTCTGGTTGTCGTTCAGTCCCTTCAGCCCGGCGCGCTCCACCGCCGAGATGTGGACGAACACGTCCTTGCCCCCGTCATCGGGCGCGATGAAACCGTAGCCCTTGGTCGAATTGAACCACTTCACGGTGCCGGTCGGCATTCGTCTCTCCCCATCTGATCCCCCGCGGCACCATTGCCGGCAGGGTGTAGCCGCCAGGTCTTCCAGGGCCTTCCGTCAGAGAGAGGCAGTCAGAAAGTCTGTGGTCACGCCCAAATGATGCCATCACGGCCCTGAAAATCAAGCCGCAACGAAAAGATGGCAGCAAAGCGGCATCGGGACGCCCGGAAACCGGGCAGGCGGGCGGCTGCCATCGGCATGGAACCGGGCGGGAAATTTCCCATACCCATGCATCCGCTGCGGGCCTGTCCGCCTCTCTGGCGAAGGCCCCGCCTTCGACATGCGGGTTCAATCCGGCCCGCCCCGCCCCCGGCGGGCGCAGGTCTCTCGGGGTCTTTTGCCGACCCGGCTACAGCGGAACCGTCCCGCACGGGCGGGGGCAAGGCAATGCCTCGCCTTCTCCCGCCCAGCCCGGCGCCCCCGGCCTCAGGCCAGGTCCGGCGGCAGCGCGGCGCGGGAGAACTCGGCCACCGCCGCCTCCAGCCCCAGCGTCTCGACCCGCGTCTCGCCGAGGCGGCGCACGGAAACCGTCCGCTCCTCGACTTCCTTCATGCCGATGGCCAGGATCACCGGCACCTTGCCCACCGAATGCTCGCGCACCTTGTAGTTGATCTTCTCGTTGCGCATGTCGGCCTCGGCCCGCACGCCCGCCTGCACCAGCGCCGTCACCACCTCTTCCACGAAGGGATCGGCGTCCGAGACGATCGAGGCCACCACCACCTGCCGCGGCGCCAGCCAGAACGGCAGTTTCCCGGCATGGTTCTCGATCAGGATGCCGATGAAGCGCTCGAACGATCCAAGGCAGGCGCGGTGCAGCATGAAGGGCCGGTGCCGTGCCCCGTCCTCGCCGATATAGGCCGCATCCAGCCGCTCGGGCAGGTTCGGGTCCAGTTGCAGGGTGCCGCATTGCCAGTCGCGCCCGATGGCATCGGTCAGCACGAATTCCAGCTTCGGCGCATAGAACGCCCCCTCGCCCGGAAAGACCTCATAGGCATGGCCCGCCGCAGTGACGGCATTGGCCATCGCCGCCTCCATCCGGTCCCACATCTCTTCGGAACCCACGCGCTTTTCCGGCCGCGTCGACAGCTTGATCCGCCATTTGTCGAAGCCGAGGTCGGCATAGATGCGGGCAAGGAACTCGATGAACTTCCTCGACTCCGCCTCGACCTGGTCGAAGGTGCAGAAGATATGCGCATCGTCCTGCGTGAAGCCGCGCACCCGCATGATACCATGCAGCGCGCCCGAAGGCTCATAGCGCGCGCAGGAGCCGAACTCGGCCATCCGCAGCGGCAGGTCGCGATAGCTCTTGATGCCCTGGTTGAAGATCTGCACGTGGCAGGGGCAGTTCATCGGCTTCAAGGCGTTGATCACCTTGTCCTTCGCGCCTTCCTCGTCCACCTCGACGATGAACATGTTCTCGCGGTAGTTCTCCCAGTGGCCACTGGCCTCCCACAGCTTGCGGTTCACCACCTGCGGCGTGTTCACCTCGACATAGCCGTCGGCACGCTGGCGGCGGCGCATGTAGTCCTGCAAGGTCGTGTAGATCGTCCAGCCGTTCGGGTGCCAGAACACCTGACCCGGCGCTTCCTCCTGCATGTGGAAAAGGCCCATCTCACGGCCCAGCTTGCGGTGGTCGCGCTTGGCCGCCTCTTCCAGCATGTGCATGTGGGCTTTCAGGTCCTCGCGGTTCCTGAAGGCAAGGCCGTAGATCCGCTGCAGCATCGGGCGGCTGGAATCGCCCAGCCAATAGGCCCCCGCCACATGCGTCAGCTTGAAGGCATCCGCCGGAACCTGCCCCGTGTGCTGGAAATGCGGCCCCCGGCACAGGTCCTGCCAGTCGCCGTGCCAGTACATGCGGATGTCCTGATCGGCCGGAATCCGGTCCAGCAGCTCGATCTTGTAGGGCTCGCCCTGATCCTCATAGTATTTCCGGGCGCGTTCGCGGTCCCAGACCTCGGTCCGCACCGGATCGCGGGCGTTGATGATCTGCTTCATCCGCGCCTCGATCTGGCCAAGGTCTTCCGGCGTGAACGGCTCCGCCCGGTCGAAATCGTAGAACCAGCCATAGTCGCGCACCGGGCCGATCGTCACCTTCACATCGGGCCAGATCTCCTGCACCGCGCGGGCCATGATATGGGCGCAGTCGTGCCGGATCAGCTCCAGCGCCGGGCCGTCATCCTTCATCGTGTTGATCGACAGCGTGGCGTCCTGCCGGATCGGCCATTGCAGGTCCCAGTGCTGGCCGTTCACCTGCGCCGAGATCGCCGCCTTGGCCAGGCTGGGCGCGATCGACTGCGCCACCTCGGCCGCCGTCACGCCCGCCTCATAGCTGCGCGTGTTGCCATCGGGAAATGTAAGGGAAATCTGGGCCATCAGCCTGATCCTCGTCGGTTTGGCGCCCACTGAACGCCCGGTTGCGGGTTATGTCCGCGCTTCCTGCGCCTGTGCGGCGGCGGCGTCAAGCCCCGCCCGGCGCCGCTTGCCGCAACGCGGCGGCTCTGCCACTCTTTCCGCGAAGGAGAGCATCATGCGCACATTCGCCGAGATCGCCGCCATCGCCGAGGCCCGCAAGGGCAGCCTCGATGCCATCCTTGCCGGGGCCGCCCCGGTGAAGACGCCCGAGGAGCTTTCCGCCATCCCCGACGACCGCTGGCTGGCCCAGATGGCCAAGGGCATCTTCCAGGCCGGGATCAGCTGGTCCGTGGTCGAGGCGAAATGGCCCGGCATCGAGGAAGCCTTCCACCGCTTCGACCCCGGCGCCGTCTCGATGATCGAGGGCGACGCCTTCGACGCCCTTCTCTCCGACAGCCGCGTCATCCGCTCCGGCGCCAAGATCGCCGCCATCCGCGACAATGCCGCCACCCTGCGCGCGCAGCCCGGCATGGGCCACCGGGCCGCCAACTGGCCCGCAACCGATTTCGCCGGGCTGATCGGCTGGCTGTCCCGCGATTTCAGCCGGCTGGGCGGCACCACCGGCCAATACCTGATGCGCTTCATGGGCAAGGAAAGCTTCATCCTCTCGCGCGACGTGCTGGCGCGGCTGCGGGAAGAAGGCGTGATCGACGGCCCCGCCACCTCGGCAAAGGCCCTGCAAAAGGTGCAAGCCGCCTTCAACACTTGGAAAGCGGAATCCGGCCTGACGCTGAACCGGATCGGCCGGGTGCTGGCGCATTCCATCGACGCGGGTTAGGGTCGCGGCGCCAGAAGGACGCCGCCATGACCGAATACCTGACCAGCCCGCAAGGCCGCCGCCTCGCCTTCAACCGCAGCCCCGGCGCAGGGCCGGGGGTGGTCTTCCTCGGCGGTTTCAAGTCGGACATGGAAGGCTCGAAGGCGCTTTTCCTTGAAGACTGGGCGCGCAGGCAGGGCCGCGCCTTCCTGCGCTTCGACTATTCCGGCCATGGCGTCTCGGACGGCGATTTCGAGGCGGGCTGCATCGGCGACTGGCGCGACGACGCCCGCGCGGTGATCGAGGCGCTGACGACAGGGCCGCAGGTCCTCGTCGGGTCCTCGATGGGCGGCTGGATCTCCCTCCTGCTGGCGCGCGAGACGCCGCAGCGCATCGCCGGTCTCGTCACCATCGCCGCCGCCCCGGATTTCACCGTCACCACATGGGAAAGCGAACTGACCGGGGCGCAACGCGACGAGGTCCGCCGCACCGGCCTTACCCGGCTGGAGTCGGGCTATGCCGACAACCCCTACGTCTTCACCGCCCGCCTGTTCGAGGACGGTGCAAACCAGCGGGTGATGACTTCGCCGCTGCCGCTGCCCTTCCCCACCCGCCTGCTGCAGGGCACCGCCGACCCGGACGTGGCGCCGCAGGTCGCCATCGACCTGCTGAACCACGCCACCGGCCCCGACCTCCGCCTGACGCTGGTCAAGGATGCCGACCACCGCTTCTCGACCCCCGACTGCCTCGCCCTGATCGCCCGCTCGGTCGAGGACGTGCTGGAGCGGGCATGACCGAGCCGCTGGTCATCCTGCCCGGCTTCCTGTCGGACCCGCGGGGCTTCCTGCCGCAGATCGTGCATCTGGCGGCGGACCGGCAGGTGGTGCTGCCGCAGCTGACCGGCGATACCGTCGAACAGATGAGCCTGAACGCCATCCGCGACCTGCCCCGCCGCTTCGCGCTTCTCGGCCACGGCCTCGGCGGGCAGGTCGCCATCGACATCCTGCGCCGCCTGCCCGAGGCGGTGACGCGCATCGCGCTGGTCTCCACCGATCCTCTGGCCGAGCCTCCCGCCACCGCCGCCTCGCGCGAGACGCGGCTGGTCGCCGCCCGCGCCGGACGGCTGGCCGAGGCGGCGACCGGCGAATACCCCGAGACCGCCTTCGCGGATACCGAGTGGCGCGCAGAGGTGATGGCGCTGGTGCAGGACATGGCCGCCGGGCTGGACATCGAGACCTACACCCGCCAGACCCGCGCCATGCAGCGCCGCCCCGACCAGCAGAAGACCCTGCGCAAGGTCCGCGTCCCGGCGCTGATCCTCGCCGGGGAATCCGACCCGCTGGTCCCGGTGCGGCGGCAGGAGTTCCTGTCCGAACTGATGCCCTTCGGCCGCCTGCATGTGGTGGCCGCGTCCGGTCACATGCCGCAACTGGAACAGCCCGAAGCCGTCACCGCCGCCCTGCGCGAATTTCTGGCAGGCCCGATGCTGCTGCGCTGACGGCCCGGGATTCGGCCTGGAACAGTCTGCCAGTTGGCCGGGCGGGAAAAGGCGAGGCACTGCCTCGCCCCCGCCCGTGCGTGACGGTTCCGCTGTAGTCCTGTCAGCCCGAGACCCGGAGAGGCCAGCGCCCGACCCGGCGGGCGAGAAGCGCCCGCCGAGGGCGGGGCGGGCGCTGGCCGGGACTGATGGTCCCGGCCGGAAAGGTTGAACCGTAGCGCCGTGGCGAAGGCACCGGCCTTCGCCAGACAGACGCCTCGCCCGGCCAGACCACGAACCGCCCCCCCCCCCGCCTCATCCCGGCGGCAGGTTGGCGCGGATCACCTCCGACCGATGGCGAAACACCGCCTCGTCGCTGAAAGGCTCGCCGTCCCGGGCGGCCCGGGCAATCAAGTCGCCCAGCCTTCCGCGGTCGGCGGCCAGCGCCGCCAGTTCCCGCGCCAGCAGGGCGGGGCTTTGCCCCGGCACCATGACGCCGCCGCCATGCCCCGAGATCAGGTCGCGCGCGAAGGCGCCCTCATAGCCGACGATCGGCGTGGCCGAAACCAGCGCCTCGATCAGGCAGCGGGGCGACTCCGGCGTCTTGTGGCAGAAGGCCATCACATGGGCGCCGCGGAGGGCCTCCAGCACCGCGCCCCGGTCGCGCGCAAAGCCGGGAAGGCTGATCCGCTCTCCCTGCGGGTCGATGGCGGCGGCCGCCTGCCGCATCCGGGCCAGTTCCTCCCCCTCGCCCAGCCATGTAGCGCGGAAATCCACCCCCTTCTCCATCAGGATCCGCATCGCCTCGATCCAGTCGAGCGGGCCCTTCATCGGATCGGCCCGGCCGACATAGACGATCCTCATCGGCCCTTCCGCCGCGCCCGCGATCTTCGCCTCCCGGCGGCCGGCGGGCAGGTGGTCCGAGGTGCGGATGTGGATGTCGTGCACAAGCTGCGGATTGGGCGAGAAAGGGGCGTAATGGTCGTATGTCTCGCGCCCGTGGAACAGGCCAAGCTCCGCATTCCGCACCAGATGCCGCTCCAGCGCGGCCATCGGCCGATGGAACAGCCGCGCCTTCAGGCGGCGGCGCCAGTTCACCCCGGTGCGGATCTCGCTGCGCGTGACCGCGCTTTCCACCCGGTCGGCCCATACGTAATGCGGGCGGCCCATCCGGCGGGCCTCGATGGCCCCCACCGCGCCCCAGTCCCCGAACAGCCCGCCGAAGGCGAAGCCGAGGTAATCCGCCCGCTCGATCAGCTGGCGTATCCGGCGCCGCACCGGCGGAAGATGGCGGAAGAACTTGTCGGGCCGCCAGACCGAGGGCAGGAGTTCAAGCTCGATACGCTCCAGCGACGGGCCGACATGCGACAGCGGCACCCAGGCCTGCGGCGGCGGGCCAAGGCCAAGCGGGATGGTCACCAGCACCCGGTCGAAATTCGCCGCCCAAAGCCGAAGGCCGTTGCAGGCCTGGTCCTCCAGCAGAAGGGTCCCGTCCGCCGCACGGTAGACCGGCACCTGCACATGGATCAGGATCGTTCCCCCGGCACCGCCCGCCGCCGCGGCCCCGATACTGTCGTCATGCTGCATGTCGCCTGCCACCTGTCCCGCCTCGTCCCGGCAGGATAGTGGCGCCTCCGCCCGCCGCCAAGGGCCTTGCGCGCAGCGGCCCGATGCCGCTGCACCGACCCCGATTTTGCGACGAAAGAACGAGTTTTCGTCGAAAACTCGCCTACTTCGCCGCCGCCAGCCGCACCGGAGACCGCTTCGCGGGCTTCGGCGCCACGGAATTGGCGTCGATGAAATCCAGCACCAAGGGCCGGATGTTCAGCCGCCAGCTCTTCCCCGCGAAGATGCCGTAATGGCCCGCGCCCGGTTCCAGATGGCTGGCCTTCTTCGTCTCCGGCAGGCCGGTGCACAGCTTCAGCGCCGCGATGCACTGGCCGGGGGCCGAGATGTCGTCCTCCGTCCCCTCCACCGTCATCACCGCCACTTCGGTGATCGCCGCGATATCCACCTTCTTGCCCGCCACGACGAATTCGTTCAGCGCGATCTCGCGCTTCTTGAAGATCCGCTCCACCGTCGACAGGTAGAACTCGGCCGTCATGTCCATCACGGCCAGGTATTCGTCGTAGAACCGGTTGTGGGCGTCGTGGTCCGCAGCCTCGCCCCGGGCGGCCTTCAGGATCTGCTCGCTGAAGGCGCGGGAATGGCGGTCCAGGTTCATCGAGATGAAGCCCGCCAGTTGCAAGAGCCCGGGATAGACCAGCCGCCCCGCCCCCTTGTAGCTGAAGCCGACGCGCTGGATCGCCAGATGCTCCAGCTGACCCATCGTCACCCTTCGGCCGAAATCGGTCACCTCGGTCGCGGCGGCGTCCGGGTCGATCGGCCCGCCGATCAGCGTCAGGCTGCGCGGCTGCGCGGCAGGGTCCTCGCCCGCCAGATAGGCGGCGGCGGCCAGCGTCAGCGGCGCGGGCTGGCAGATGGCGATCACATGGATGTCCGCCCCCAGGTGGCGCATGAAGTCCACCAGGTAAAGCGTATAGTCCTCGACGTCGAACTTGCCCTCGCTGACCGGAATGTCGCGCGCATTGTGCCAGTCGGTCACGAAGACATCGGCATCGGGCAGAAGGCTGGCGACGGTCGAGCGCAGAAGCGTCGCGTAATGCCCCGACATCGGCGCCACCAGCAGGATGCGCCGCGCCATCGGCGGGCGGCGGCGGACGAAGAACTGGATCAGGTTGCCGAAGGGCCGCTCCACCAGCGTCTTCACATCGACCAGGTGGTCCTGCCCGTCGGGGCCGACGATGGAACGGATGCCCCAGTCCGGCTTGGTGATCATCCGGCTGAAGCTGCGCTCGGCCACGTCGCCCCATGCGGCCATCAGCGGCAGGAAGGGGTTCATCGACAGCGCGAACAGCGGATACCTGGCAAAGGCCCTTGCCGATGCGCCCAACCACTCATTGGTGTTGCGGGCGCTTTCAATCAGGTCATAGGTGGCCATATACTTCATGACGTCTCCTTCGGGCGGGATCGGCACCCAAACCGTGACCCCCCCAGGCCGACGACGAATGCTGCACGGCAGCAAAGATAGGGGGGAACGTTTAACATGGCAACCGAATCCGACGATCCGGCTGTGCGGCAGCAACGGCTCGAAGCCAATCTCGCCCGCGTCGAAGAGTTGTCGAAGCGCCTCGCCGCGGCCCTGACGCAGCGCCGCATGGCCGATCCCGCGCTGGCCGGCCCCTCGTCGGATGTCTACATGAAGGCCGCCGCCGCCTATCTGGCCGAGATGATGCAGAACCCCGCCAAGGTGCTGGAGCACCAGATCGGCTACTGGGGCAAGACGCTGAAGCATTACGTCGAGGCCCAGCAGGTGCTGGCGAAGGGCGAATTCAAGGCCCCGCCCGACCCGGGGCCGAAGGACCGCCGCTTCCAGAACCCGCTCTGGGACAGCCATCCGTTCTTCAACTACCTCAAGCAGCAATACCTGCTGAACGCCGATGCGATCTCGACCGCCGTCGGCGATCTCGAGACGCTGCCCCCCGGGGATCGCCGCCGGGTGGAATATTTCACCCGCCAGATCGTCGACATGTTCGCGCCGACCAATTTCCTCGGCACCAACCCCGACGCGCTGGAGAAAGCCGTCGCCACCGATGGCGAATCCCTCGTCCAGGGGCTTGAGAACCTCGTCCGCGACATCGAGGCCAACCAGGGCGACCTGCTGGTCACGCTGGCCGACAAGGAGGCCTTCCACGTCGGCCAGAACATCGCCACCACCCCCGGCGCCGTGGTCTACCGCAACCGGATGCTGGAGCTGATCCAGTACGAACCCACCACCGAGAAGGCCCACAAGACCCCGCTGCTGATCTTCCCGCCCTGGATCAACAAGTTCTACATCATGGACCTGAAGGCCCAGAACTCGCTGATCAAGTGGATCGTCGACCAGGGCTTCACCCTCTTCGTGGTCTCGTGGGTCAACCCCGACCCCTCCTATGCCGGTGTGGGCATGGACGACTACATCCGCGACGGCTTCCTGCGCGCCATGGCCGAGGTGCGGCGCATCACCGGCGAGAAGCACATCAACGCCGTCGGCTATTGCATCGCGGGCACCACGCTCGGCCTGACGCTGGCGCATCTGCAGAAGGCCGGCGACAAATCGGTCAACTGCGCCACCTTCTTCACCACGCTGACCGATTTCTCCGATCCGGGCGAGGTGGGCGTCTTCCTGGCCGACGATTTCGTCGACGGGATCGAACGGCAGACCGCGCAGGACGGCATCCTGTCCTCGTTCTTCATGTCGCGGACCTTCTCCTTCCTGCGCTCGAACGACCTGATCTACACCCCCGCGATCAAGAGCTACATGATGGGCGAGGCGCCGCCCGCCTTCGACCTTCTGTTCTGGAACGGCGACAGCACCAACCTGCCGGCGAAGATGGCGGTGGAATACCTGCGCGGCCTCTGCCAGCGGGACGGCTTCGCCCGGGGGCAGTTCCCGGTCTTCGGCGATCCGGTCAGCCTTCAGGACGTGAAGCTGCCGGTCTGCGCCATCGCCTGCGAGACCGACCACATCGCCCATTGGAAGGGCAGCTTCAACGGCGTCAGGCAGATGGGATCGAAGGACAAGACCTTCATCCTGTCCGAGTCGGGCCATATCGCCGGGATCATCAACCCGCCCTCCAAGGGCAAATACGGCCATTACACCAGCACCGCCCCGGTGGCAGGCAGCCCCGAGGACTGGCTGGCCGCCGCCGAGAAGCACACGGGGAGCTGGTGGCCCCGCTGGGGCGCCTGGCTGGCGGAACGCTCCGGCCCGATGGTCAAGGCCCGGATCCCCGGCGAGGGCGCCGAGGTGCTGGCCCCCGCCCCGGGGACCTATGTGGTGGCCTAGACGGGATGCGCCGCACCGGGCCGGGCGGGAAAAGGCGAGGCACTGCCTCGCCCCCGTCCGTGCGGATGGGCTCACCCTGTAGACTGGTCAACCCAAGACCACATAGGCCAGCGCCCGGCCCGGCGGGCGAGAAGCGCCCGCCATGGGCGGGTCAGGCGCTGGCCGGGACTGATGGTCCCGGCCGGTCCAGCGGAACCCGCAGCGCATGGCGAAGGCGGGAGCCTTCGCCACCCTCATCAGGACGGAACCTCCACGCCGCACGGCAGCGATTCGCCCAAATTTGGTTAACGCATTCCTTCCTCCGCGAATGCCAGACGGATGCCAGACCAATGCCAGACGCCTTCCAGACAGGCATTTCCGCCCTCCGCGCCATGGTAAATACAGCGTTCCCAAGCACTTCCGCCTTCCCCAGCGTCACTCTACCGCAAGCAGAACGTCATCCTCCTGTCATGCGCTCCGGGTAATGCTGCATTGCAGAAACCATCTTGAATTTCTGCACTGCAGCATGTATATCCTCGGCTATGGAAACGGGCCCCGGACAGCCGGACGACACCCGGACAAAGGAGATGATGAAATGACCAAGACCACGGATTTCACCAAAGTCGTGCAGGACATGATGGCCCAGTTCCCGGTTGACGCCTCGGCCTTCCAGAACGCCTTCAAGACCCAGGCCGCCTTCGGCGAGAAGCTTGCCAAGGTCGCGCTGGAAGCCGCCGAGAAATCGACCGAGATCAGCGCCAAATGGGCCAAGGACTCGATCGCCCGCATGAGCGATGTCGCCAAGGCCAAGGCCGAGCCGACCGACTACACCAAATCGGTGACTGACTTCGCTTCGGCCTCGGCCGAGATCGCCGCCGAAAACCTGGCCGCCTTCGCCGAAGTCGCCAAGAAAGTGCAGCTGGAAACCGTCGAGCTGCTGCTGGCCGCCGGCAAGGAAGCCTCGGCCGATGCGACCGCCGCCGTGCAGAAAGCCACCGCGGACGTGACCGCTGCGGCCAAGAAAGCCGCCGCTGCCGCGAAGTAATCCTTCGGGATCAAGGTGTTCCCCGGCTCCTCCCTGCCGGTCGAACGTCTCGGGCGGGTCCTTTGCGGCCCGCCCTTGCTTTTTGTGCGGCCCGCGCCTTAAGCTTCTCTGCAAGCGCAAAGCCATGGGGGTGCCGCGGATGGCCGATACCGACAAGCCGCTTCTGATCAAGCGCTACGCCAGCCGGCGTCTCTACAACACCGAGACCTCGGATTACGTGACGCTTGAGGACATTGCAGGCTTCATCCGCCAGGGCCGCGAGGTGCAGATCATCGACCTCAAGACCGGCGACGATCTGACCCGGCAATACCTGCTGCAGATCGTGGCCGAGCATGAATCGAAGGGCGAGAACGTGCTGCCCGTCGATGTGCTGACCGATCTGGTGCGCAGCTATGCCACCGGAATGCAGTCGGTGATGCCGCAATTCCTGGCCTCCAGCTTCGAGATGCTGCGCAACAGCCAGGCCAAGATGCTGGAAAACATGGCGCATTTCCCCAATCCCATGGCCGCCGTGCCGGGGTTCGAGGCGCTGCGTAAGCAGCAGGAGGCCTTCCTCAAGTCGATGATCGGCGGCGTGCCCGGCTGGGGCGGTTCCGGCCCCGCGCCGGACTCCGAGACCCCGGCGAAGGGCGACGACCTTGCCGAGATCAAGCGCCAGTTGGCCGAGTTGCAGTCGAAGCTCTCGAAGCTCTGATCCATGGCCGAAACGGAAGGCCGCGTCACGCTCTGGGGGATCGAGGTCTTTCTCGCAGCCGCAGAAGAGGGCGCCATCTCCGCCGCGGCGCGGCGTCTCGGCGTCAGCCCCTCCGCCGTGTCGCAGCAACTGACCGGGCTTGAGGCCGCGCTCGGCGCCGCGCTTCTGGACCGCAGCACCCGCCCCATGGCCATCACCCCGGCCGGCACCATGTTCCGCCGCCACGCCCAGACCATCCTGAACGCCGCAGAAGAGGCGCGGGCCGAACTGGCGCTGGCCGAACTGGCCGGGCTGACCACGCTACGCCTTGGAATGATTGAAGATTTCGAGGCCGACGTGACGCCCCGCCTGCTGTCCTCGCTGGCCGCGGACCTGAAAGGCTGCCGCTTCCTGCTGGAAACCGGCCCCTCGCACCGCCTGCTGGACCTGCTGGAATCCCGTGCGCTGGACGTGGTGGTCGCCGCCGACACCGGCGGGCCCGAGGGCGACTGGCGAGAGGTCCATCCGATCCTGCGCGAACCCTTCCTCGCCGTCTGCCCGAAGGGCCGCACGACCGGGGACCTGCCGCTGATCCAGTATACCGCCCGCCACCTGATGGGCCGCCAGATCGCCGCGCATCTGGCGAAGCTGGGGCAGAAACCGGCCTCGCGCTTCGAACTGGACAGCTACCACGCCATCCTCGCCATGGTCGCCGCGGGCGCCGGCTGGGCGATCCTGACGCCGCTGGCCCTGCATCAGGCAAGGCGTTTCCGCGACCGGGTGGATGTGCTGCCGCTGCCCTTCGACCCACTGGACCGCACCCTCTCCCTCTCCGCCCGCGCAGGCGTTCTGCGCGAGGTTCCCGGACAGATTTCCCAGCGGTTGAAAGGTCTTATACAGACAGAGGTGATCGACCCGATGCGCGAGGCCCTGCCCTTCCTCGGGCAAAGCCTGCGGGTGCTTTAACCCTTCACATCCTTCACCGCGCCAAGCACCGCCCCGGCGATGAAGTCCAGGTCCGGCCCGGTCAGCCGCGTCGGCAGCCGCACGTCGCAGGCGCGCATCAGCATGGCCCGGGTCCGCGGCAGGTCCGGCACCTCGCCCAGGAAGCGCCAGTTCCAGAAGGCCCGCGCATTGCCCTCGCTCAGCCCGAAGACCTGCACCGAGACGCCCCGCGCCCTGGCCGCATTCTGGAAGGCCCGCGCCTCGTCATCCGTCCAGCCGCCCGCAAGGTTGAACTGGATCGAATCCGGGGCGCGTTCCTCGGGTGCCAGCGCGGGGGGCACGGCCAGATGGGCGCTGGCGTTCAGCAGCGCCGCCACATGGTCGTGGTTCGCCCGCCCCTTCGCCACCCGCCCGGCCACCAGGGGCAGTTGCGGGCGGATCACCGCGGCGGACAGATTCTGCATCCGCAGATTGTAAAGCGGCAGCCGGTTCTGCCAATGCGCGCAGGAATTCGACAGGCCCGGATGCTTCTTCCAGTTCTCCTCATAGGCGCCCGACATGATGATCGCCCGCGCGGCGATCTCGGGATCGTCGGTGACCATGATCCCGCCCTCGCCCGCGTTCACCAGCTTGTAGGACTGGAAGCTGAAGCACCCCACCTTGCCGATCGTGCCGATCTTGCGCCCGCCCCAGACGGTGCCAAGACTGTGCGCCGCATCCTCGATCACCGGCACGCCCGCGGCATCGCACAGCGCCATGATCGCATCCATGTCGCTGGTATGGCCGCGCATATGGCTGATCATCACCGCATCCGCGCCCCACAGCTTGGCCGCGAAATCCGCCATGTCGACGCGATAGTTGTCACCGACCTCCACCAGAACCGGCTCGCAATCGGCATGGACGACGCTGGACGGCACGGCGGCGAAGGTGAAGGCCGGAATCAGCACCTTCGCGCCTTTCGGCAGGTCCAGCGCCTTCAGCGACAGGAACAGCGCGGCGGAACAGGACGACACCGCCAGCGCATAGCGCGCGCCCAGAAGATCGGCGAACTCCTGCTCCAGCAGAGCCACAGGCGCATCCGAGGGCGCAGTATAGCGGAAGAGATCACCCGACAGCAGCAGCCGGTCGATCTCGGCCCTTGCCGCCTCAGGGATGGATTCGGCCTCATGGACATTGGGGGCGAGGGTCTGGCCGTCGGGCGACATGTTCAGCTTTCCTGAAAGTGTGCTTCAGGAAGTGTGTAGACAACCGGGGGGAGACATTCCAGCGGCAATCGCCGCGACAAGCCGGTTTCCGCCAGTCATCACTGCCGCGCCCGCCCGTGCGGAAGGGTTCCGCCGTAGACATGTCAGACTTGGACCCGGAGAGGCCCGCGCCCGGAATGAACCCCGCCCTACGCCTTCACCGCGGCCCGCGCTTCCATCTTCTCCATCGTCTCGGCCAACTCATGCCAGGCGCTGCGGGCCATCGAGCGGAAGACATAGAGTTCGAAGCCTTCCTCCCCCGTGCGCAGCAGCACCAGAGACATGTGGTTCAGCGCCGCCCTTGCCGCGCGTCCCACCGGGAAGGCGGCCGCGCGCAGGTCCAGCGGCACCAGCCGCGCCAGCACCGCCTCGGCCCCCGGACCCGACAGCGCAAGCCCCGCCCAGCCGTCGCTCTGGTCGGTGACCGCGGCCCCTTCCAGCGCGGGCGCAGGCACGCCCATCAGGAAAGCTTGCCGGCGCCCGGTCCAGACGATCCGCGCCCCGCCCTTCGCGGCCCATGTCCCCGGCTCGGGGAAAGCAAGGCCAAGCCCCTTCAACCCCCTGGCGGCAGCCTTCGCCCCGCCGGGAAACAGCGCGACGGAGATGATCGGCCCCGGGTCCAGCAGCGCCAGCGTGGCGCCCCCTTTGGTGACGGCAGCGGCCTCAAGGGCCGGTTTGGCAATCAGTTCAGGCACGGAGCTTCCCTCCCTCCGGGTCGTGGAACACCGGGTCGCAGACCTCGCAAGGCACGTCGATGCCACGCAGATGGTCGACCAGCCGCACCGTCTCGCCATGGCGGGCGCGTCCGTTCAGCAGGAAGCCCATGCCAAGCCAGGCATCCATCGTCGGCGACCAGCACACGCTGGTGACATAGCCCTGGTCGTTCACCCGCTCCACCTCATCGCCCGGCTTGAAGAGATGCGCCCCGGCGCTGATCGGCGCCGCGGCCTTCAGGCCCACCAGTTGCTCGCGCTCCGGCCCCACCAGGCCGGGGCGGGCGGCGGCGGCCTTGCCGATGCAATCCTTCTTCGCGGACACCATCTTCTCCATGCCGATGTCGAAGGCGGTGGTGCGGCCGTGGATCTCGGCATGGGTGATGAAGCCCTTCTCGATCCGCAGCACGTTCAGCGCCTCCATCCCGTAGGCGCCGCCGCCCATGGTCTCGGCCCGGGCCAGCAGGTCGCGGAACAGCGCCTCGCCATAGCGGGTGGGAACGGCGATCTCATAGCCCTCCTCGCCGCTGAACGAGATGCGGAACAGCCGCCCCTCGACGCCGCCGATCTGCAGCGGGGCCACGCCCATGAACGGCAATTCCACCGGCTGGCCGAGATAGCCCGACAACAACTCCCGCGCCAGCGGACCGGCGACGGCGAACTGCGCCCAGCTTTCCGTCACGCTGATGAACCGCACCTCCCAACCGGCGCAGAAGGCCTGATGCACGAAATCCAGATGCCGCATCACAAGGCCGGCGCCCGCCGTGGTGGTGGTCATCAGGAAATGGTTCTCGCCCAGCCGGGCGGTGGTGCCGTCGTCCAGCACCATCCCGTCCTCGCGCAGCATCAGCCCGTAGCGGACCTTTCCGGCCGGCAGGGTGGAGAAGGTGTTGGTGTAGACGAAATCCAGAAACTTTGCCGCATCCCTGCCCTGGATGTCGATCTTGCCAAGGGTGGAGACATCCGACACCCCGACCGCCTGCCGCACCATCACGACCTCGCGGTCGCAGGCTTCCTTCCAGGTCGTCTCGCCCGGCTTCGGGAAATACGAAGGCCGATACCACAACCCCGCCTCGATCATCGGCGCACCGCGGTCGCGGCTGGCCTGATCGCTGGTCAGGAAGCGCTGCGGCGCGAAGCCCGCGCCCCGCCCGCCCGCGCCCATGGCGGCGATCGACACCGGCACATAGGGCGGCCGGAAGGTGGTGGTCCCGGTCTCCGGTATCCCCCGCCCCGTCGCATCCGCCAGCACCGCCAGCGCCGCGACGTTGGAGTTCTTGCCCTGATCCGGCGCCATGCCCTGGGTGGTGTAGCGCTTCATATGCTCGACGCTGCGGTAATTCTCCTGCGCCGCCAGCTTCACGTCCTTGACCGTCACGTCATTGGCAAAGTCGAGCCAGGCCCGGCCCTTGCCCGCCACCGCCCAGGTCGCCGTCACCGCATAGGGCACATCCTCGGCGGCAGGCAGCGCCACTTCGGAAACCTTGCGGCCCAGCGCCTTCAACGCCTCTTCCGCCGCCGCCTTCCCGCCGGCCAGCGCGCCATGGGTGGACATCGACCCGTTCGCCGCCCCCGCCGCCAGCAGCCCCGGCACCGCGCCCTCGGAGGGCACGAAAGCCGCCAGGTCCTCGCTCCACCGCGGCCGCCCGTTCATGTGGCAGGTCAGATGCAGCGTCGGGTTCCAGCCGCCGGACATGGCAAGGCAATCCGTCTCGATGCGGAATTCCTCGCCGCCCTTCCGCACGGTGATCTCGCGCAACCCGTGGCGGCCGCGGGTGCCCACCACCTCGGCCCCCACATGCACCGGGCAATCCTCGACCGAAGAAGCATCGGGCCGCGGGTCGATGATCGCCGCCACCTGCACGCCCGAGGCCATCAGGTCGCGCGCGGTGGCGCGGGCGGCGTCGGTATTGGCGAACAGCGTCACCCGCTTGCCGGGCGCCACGCCGAAGCGGTTCAGATAGGTCCGCACGGCGGAGGCCATCATCACCCCCGGCCGGTCGTTCATCGGGAAGGCGATGGGGCGTTCCAGCGCCCCCGAGGCCAGCACCGTCCGCCCCGCCACGATCCGCCAGAAGCACTCGCGCGGCAGGTTGGGCCTTGCGGGCTTGTGCAGCCCCACCCGCTCCAGCGCGCCATAGGTGCCGCCGTCATAGGCGCCGGTCACCGTGGTCCGCGTCATGATCCGCACGTTCGGCAGGGCGCGAAGCTCCGCCTCCACCCCCGCGACCCAGATCGCCGCCGGTTCGCCGCCGATATGGCCAAGGTCCGACACCAGCCGCCCGCCCGGCATCGGGTTCTCGTCGGCAAGGATCACATCCGCCCCCGACCGCGCCGCCACCAGCGCCGCCATCAGCCCCGCCGGACCCGCGCCGATCACCAGCAGGTCGCAGAAGGCATAGGCCTTCTCGTAGACCCCTTCGTCATGCCGCCCCGACAGGCTGCCCAGACCCGCCGCCCGCCGGATCGCCGGTTCATAGAGGCCCTCCCAGAAGGCGCGCGGCCACATGAAGGTCTTGTAATAGAACCCGGCGCTGAAGAAGGGCGCCATCAGGTCGTTCACCGCCAGCAGGTCGAAGCGAAGGCTGCCCATCCGGTTCTGGCTGCGCGCCTCCAGCCCGTCGAACACCTCCTGCACGGTCGTCCGCACGTTCGGCGTCTGGTTCGACCGCCCGACCACCTCGACCAGCGCGTTCGGCTCCTCCGACCCGGCGGTCAGCACGCCGCGCGGCCGGTGATACTTGAAGCTGCGCCCCATCAGCCTCACGCCGTTGGCCAGCAGCGCCGAGGCCAGGGTGTCGCCCTTGTAGCCGCCGTATTCCCGCCCGTCGAAGCGGAAGCTGACCGGGCGGGTGCGGTCGATGATCCCCTTGCCGTCGATCCTCATTCCGCCGCCCTCCCGGCCACCAGCTCGACCGACAGGATCTCGTGCGTGATGGTGTTGCGCCGCACCGCCAGCCACTGCGCGCAGCCCTGTTCGTGATACCACAGGTCCCGGGTGATCCCCGCCGGGTTGTCCCGGTTGTGCAGGTAGTCGTCCCAGGCCGGGGCCGCGGCATCCGGCGCGGGCCGGTCCAGATAGTCGTCCGAGCCGTAGTAATGGAACTCCCGCCGGTCGCGGGCGCCGCACAGGGGGCAGGTCAGGCGCATGAAGTCATCTCCTTGCGGATGGCGTCGCAAAGGGGCGCTGCCCCTCGGCCTTCGGCCTCACCCCGGAGTATTTCAGCCAAGATGAAGACATTGCATTTCATCTTGGTCCAAATACTCCCGCCGGAGGCATCCGACGGCAGGTCCGGGCGCAGGTGGTGCAGGTTGCGGGCCATGGTCAATGCAGGTTGTGCTGGGACCCGGTGCCTTCTTCATCCAGAAGATGGCCCGTGGCGAAACGGTCGAGGCGGAAACGTGTGGCAACCTCGTGCGGCTGGCCGGTCGCCATCAGATGCGCCATGCACCAGCCGCTTGCGGGCACGGCCTTGAAGCCGCCGTAGTTCCAGCCGCAGTCGAGATAAAGCCCCTCGACATGGGTCTTGTCGATGACGGGGCTGCCGTCCGGCGACATGTCCATGATGCCGCCCCAGGACCGCAGCACCTTGGCCCGGCCGATCATCGGCATCAGCGTCATGCCGGCTTCCATCACATGTTCCACCATCGGCAGGTTCCCCCGCGCGGCATAGCTGGCGTAGAAGTCGAGGTCGCCGCCGAAGACCAGGCCGCCCTTGTCGGACTGGGAAATGTAGAAATGCCCCATGCCGAAGCTGATCACATGGTCGATGCAGGGTTTCAGCCCCTCGGTCACGAAGGCCTGCAGGATGTGGCTCTCGATCGGCAGCCGCATCCCGGCCATGGCGGCCACCTGGCTTGACCGCCCGGCGACCACGATCCCCACCTTGCCCGCCCGGATCGCGCCCCGCGTGGTCTGCACGCCGCGCACCTTGCCGTTCTCGATGTCGATCCCGGTCACTTCGCAGTTCTGGATCAGGTCCACCCCGCGCCGGTCCGCCCCGCGCGCATAGCCCCAGGCCACCGCGTCATGCCGGGCCGAGCCGCCGCGCGGATGCAGAAGCCCGCCGTAGATCGGGAAGCGCGTCTGCTCGAAATCGAGGAAGGGCAGCATCTCGCGCACCCCTTCCCGGTCCAGCAGCACCGCATCGTCGCCCTGGTTGATCATCGCATTGCCGCGCCGCGCGAAGGCATCGCGCTGACCGTCCGAGTGGAACAGGTTGATCAGCCCGCGCTGCGAATGCATCACGTTGTAGTTGAGCTCGGCCTCCAGCCCTTCCCACAGCTTCAGGGAATGCGAATAGAACTCGCTGTTCCCCGGCAGGAAGTAGTTCGCCCGCACGATGGTGGTGTTGCGCCCGACGTTGCCGCCGCCCAGATAGCCCTTCTCCAGCACCGCGACATTGGTCAGCCCGTGGTTCTTCGCCAGGTAATAGGCCGTCGACAGCCCATGCCCGCCGCCGCCGATGATGATGGCGTCGTATTCGGCCTTCGGCGCCGGGTCGCGCCAGGCGGGCTTCCATCCCTTGTTGCCGAAAAGCCCCTCGGTAAAGACCCTGAAGCCGGAATATCGCATGGGCGCACCTTGTTTCCCGTCCCGGCCATCAAACCGGGACTGGAACGGTTATTCAAGAGGCCGCGGCCAATTCCTGTCCTGCCCGCGACAACGGGTGTCGCCCGCGGACCACGGGGCCGCCTAGAGGCCCTTCGACCGGTAGGATTGCGCCACCCGGCCGATCGACACCAGATAGGCCGCGACCCGCAGGTCCTCGACGTCGTTGCGGCTGTGCCAAACCTCGCGCATCGCCTGATAGGCCGTTCGCATCGTGTCATCCAGACCCGAGCGCACAAGCGCCAGTTCGTCATCGCCGCGCAGGAAGCGGTCCTTGAAGTTTTCGGCCAGCGTCCAGCCCAGGCCCTTGTCGGCCGAAAGCCGCTCCAACTCCTCGACCAGCAGCCGGGACCGCGCCTCTTCCGCGCGGCGCTGCATCCGGCCGAAGCGGATGTGGCTGAGGTTCTTCACCCATTCGAAATAGGAGACCGTCACCCCCCCGGCATTGGCATACATGTCGGGGATGATCACCGTGCCCTTGGCGCGCAGGACCTCGTCGGCGCCGAAGGTGACGGGGCCGTTCGCCGCCTCGATGATCAGCGGCGCCTTGATCCTGTCGGCATTGCCCTTGTGGATCACCCCCTCCAGCGCCGCCGGGATCAGGATGTCGCAGGCTTCCTCCAGCACCGCCGCGCCGTCCTCGACATGGGTTCCGCCGGGATAGCCCGCGACCAGCCCCTCATGGCCCACCAGCCATTGCCGCAGGTCCTCGATGTCCAGGCCCTGGTCGTTCAGCACCGCGCCGTCGCGCTCGATCACGGCGACGATCTTGCAGCCGTCCTCTTCCGACAGGAACTTCGCCGCGTGATAGCCCACATTGCCCAGGCCCTGCACGATGACCCGCTTGCCCTCAAGCCCGCCCGACAGCCGCGCCATCGCCACATCTTCCTTGTGGCGGAAGAACTCGCGCAGCGCATATTGCACGCCGCGCCCCGTCGCCTCCACCCGGCCCTGGATGCCGCCCGCATGCGGCGGCTTGCCGGTCACGCAGGCCTTGGCGTTGATGTCGGTGGTGTTCATCCGCGCGAACTGGTCGGCGATCCAGGCCATCTCGCGCTCGCCGGTGCCCATGTCGGGGGCGGGCACGTTCTGCGCCGGGTGGATCAGGTCGCGCTTGATCAGCTCATAGGCGAAGCGGCGGGTGATCTGCTCCAGCTCGTGGACATCCCATTGCCGCGGGTCGATGCAGAGCCCGCCCTTGGACCCGCCGAACGGCGCCTCGACCAGCGCGCATTTGTAGGTCATCAGCGCGGCCAGCGCCTCCACCTCGTCCTGGTTCACCGCCATCGCATAGCGGATGCCGCCCTTCACGGGTTCCATATGTTCGGAATGGACGGACCGATAGCCGGTGAAGGTCTCGATCTTGCCGCGCAAGCGGACGCCGAAGCGCACCGTATAGGTCGAGTTGCAGACCCGGATCTTCTCTTCCAGACCGGGGCTCAGGTCCATCAGCCGGACCGCCCGGTTGAACATCAGGTCGACCGAGTCGCGGAAACCGGGTTCACCAGCCACTTTCATCACGTTTCCCTCCCAAGGACAGCCGCGCCGGGCCTCTCCCTGGGCACGCCGCTGGCGGCAGTCTAGCGAAGCCGTCCCCGAATGAAACCGAAAGAAATGCCGGCGCCCCCGCCTTGCGGCCGGCATTTTTCACGCCCGGCCGGCGGAACGCGATTCGCCACGATTCGCCGGTGCCGCCCCTGCCCGGCGTTCGCGGCCGGCGGACAATCCCGCCTCGCGGGCCGGAACCGTTTCCACGGCCCCCGAATGTCCCATGCCAGACAGCACCGCGCCACAATTCTGCCCGATCCTCCAAGCTAACTCACCGCGGGAAATCCTGTCCTGCAAGGGGCCGGAGCAAGGTGACTATTACAAGGGCAAGTGAAATGACCAACCGCCAGAAAATGAAAGCGGCCGTGCTGAACCGGGTCGCGCCCTTCCTCCGGAACGAAAGCGGCGCCATGGCGCCGATCATGCTGATCTTCTTCTTCCTGATGCTCGTCATCGGCGGCATCGCCGTCGACCTGATGCGCTTCGAAAGCCGGCGCGTCGCCCTTCAGCAGACCATGGACCGCGCAACGCTGGCCGCCGCCAGCCTCGAAAACACCCTGGACCCCGAGGAGGTGGTGGAAAGCTATTTCGCCACCGCCGGTATCGAGGGTGAACTCGACGAGGTCGAGGTGATCCATGCGATGAACTCGCGCACGGTGAAGGCCAAGGCCAAGGTGCGGTCCGACAACTATTTCATGTCGATACTGGACGTGCCCTATCTCGCGGCGAACAACCTCTCGCAGGCCGAACAGCGCGTGACCAATGTCGAGATTTCGCTCGTGCTCGACATCTCGGGCTCGATGGCCTCGAACAACAGGATCAACAACCTGAAGACGGCGGCGACCGAGTTCATCGACACGGTGCTGGACCAGGACACCGACAACAAGATCTCGATCTCGATCGTGCCCTACAACGGCCAGGTGAACCTTGGCCCGACGCTGTTCTCGAAGTTCAACGTGACCCATCCACATGGCAACACGGGCGCCCGGGCAGCTTCCTACTGCCTCGACCTGCCGCAGTCGACCTACAACTCGACGGCGCTATCGCGCACCACGCCGCTGCCGCAGACCCCCTTCGTCGACAGCTGGTCCACCACCACGCACAACGACAAATATATCGCCCTCGTCGGACCGGTCTATGACAACGGCCTCTACTCGAACATGTGGTGCCAGCCGAACGACAAGACCTATGTCTCTGTCCACCGCAACAACCGGACCCAGTTGAAAAGCCAGATCAACAACCTGGTGGCCGTCGGCGCGACCTCGATCGACCTCGGCCTGAAATGGGGCGCGGCGCTGCTCGACCCCAACTCGAGATCCATTGTGGCCGAGATGGCGTCGGGGGGTGAGGTGCCAGCCTATTTCTCGGCCCGTCCCGGGGATTATGGCGACAGGGAAACGCTGAAGGTCATCGTGCTGATGACGGATGGCGAGCACTTCACCATGGAAACCCACGGCAACAACTACCGCACCGGCACATCGGACATCTGGCAGACCGGAGGCACAGACGGCTACATGTCGATCTTCCACGCCTCGAAAGTGGACAACAAGAACTCCACCACGATCTGCAACAGCCGCCCCTTCTATGTGCCGCACAAGAACGAGTGGCATTCGCGGCCCTGGAACGGCACGACGCCCGGGTCCAAGGACTGCTACATGCCCAATCCCGTGCCTGCATATACCAACGTGCAGCGGCTGTCCTGGCAGGCCGTCTGGGCGCAGGCCCGCACCGACTGGGTGGCCTGGCAGCTTTACGCCCGCGCGCTTGGCGGCTCCAGCTCCTCCAGCCGGACCTCCCATTTCAACACCTGGATCGCCAATTTCCGCAGCTACACCGACACCGGCACCATGGACACCCGGCTTGATCAGGTCTGCGCCGCGGCCAAGTCCAAGGGCGTGCTGATCTACGGCATCGCCTTCGAGGCTCCGGCCGGTGGCGTCAAGGCGATCAAGAGCTGCGCCTCCGCGCCCGCATCGACCTATTTCTTCGATGCCAAGGGGCTGGAGATCCGCACCGCCTTCCGGCTGATCGCCTCCAACCTCAGCCAGCTGAGGCTGACGCAATGATCCGCACCCTGTCCCGTCTCTTCCGGCGCTTCCGGCGTGAGGATGGCACGGCCACGATCGAATTCGTGATCGTCGTGCCGGTCGTGATGACCATCTTCATGGCCTCGGTCGAGGCGGGCTTCTACATGACCAAGCATGTGTTGATGGAACGCGGGCTCGATCTGGTGATGCGCGACATCCGGCTGGGCAACGTGGGGTCCTTCGACGACAACAAGCTGCGCAAGCTGGTCTGCGCCGCGACCCCGATCCTGTCCGATTGCGAGAACATCCTGCTGGTCGAGATGCGGCGCATCTCGACCAGCACTTTCGACATACCGGAAGACCCACCAAGCTGCATCGACCGGGGCGACGAAACGAAGGCTGACGACCAGGTCGACCCCGGCGGCTCGAACGAGATCATGATCATCCGCGTCTGCTCCGTGCAGGACCCGATCTTCCCCACCACCGGCATCGGCCTGCAACTGCGCAAAGACGCACGAGGCGGCTACCAGATGGCAACAGCGTCCGTCTTCGTGAACGAACCCCGCTAGCGCGAGACGCATCAAGAGTTTGAGGCACCCCGAGCATGAAATCCCTCGCCCATCGGATCCGCCGCTTCCGCGATCAGGAAGACGGCCTCATCATGACCGAATTCCTGATCATGCTGCCGCTGCTGACATGGACCTTCATGGCGCTCTTCATCTACTGGGACGCCTTCCGCACCGTCAACGCAGCGCAGAAGGCCGCCTATTCGGTGTCGGACCTGATCTCGCGGCAGAACCAGGTGGACACCACGTTCATCAACGGGATGCAGACGGTGACGGAATACCTGATAAGCACCTCCCCGAAAGTGAACATCCGCATCACCTCGGTCAAATACAAGGAAGAGGATGACAGCCTCTACGTGCTGTTCTCCCGCTCGCCCGGCAACAAGCTGCCCCAGCTGACCAATGCCGATGTCAACTTCACCGAGTTCCGAGACCGCATCCCGCTGATGGCCGATCAGGACAGCGTGGTGGTGGTCGAGACCGGGGTCGACTACAAACCCGGTTTCCAGGTGGGCATCCCCTATTCCACCTTCCGCAATTTCGTCGTCACCCGGCCGCGCTACTACCTGCAGGTCTGCTTCGCCGGGCTGAGCTGCCCCTCGATCATCTGACGCCCGCCCTTTTCGGGCATCCTTCCTTCCGCCGCGCGCCCGGGCCCTTTCGCCTGGACGCGCGCGCGTCTATCCTGCCGCGACTGTGGACCACGGAGCCCTCCCGGCAG
>CAYLSD010000047.1:17707-30630 GCA_964386345.1 uncultured Fuscovulum sp. | reverse complement strand
CCGCCGGGGCCACAATGCGACAGATCAAATCAAGGCTGTGGGAGTCACGATTTCCAGGACCGATCACTTGCCGTTCCCTTGGCGGAGGCGTCTGCCTTCGCCACGCGCTGCCGATTCCCCTTGTCCGGCCGGGTGCCCCAAGCACCCGGCCAGCGCCCGCCCCGCCCCCGGCGGGCGCTTCTCCGCCCGCCGGGTCGGGCGCTGGCCTCCCGTGGTCTCGGGCTGACCCGACTACAGCGGAACCCATCCGCACGGACGGGGGCGAGGCAGTGCCTCGCCTTCTCCCGCCCGGCCCGAAGTCCACGCTACCTTGCAACCGTCTCACGGCACGCCTATGCGAAGATCCATGTCGGATACCGGTTTCAACCTTGCCGCCCATGTGCTGGCCCGGGGTCAGGAGACGCCCGAGAAGATCGCGCTTGCGGTCCTCGGCCTGACCGGGGCCGAAAGGTGGAGCTATGCGCGCCTGATCGCCGCCGTGCGCGGTTGCGGAACGTGGCTGGCGCAGCGCGCCGACCCCGGCGACCGCATCCTGATCCGTATGGGCAATACGCCCGCCTATCCCGTGCTCTACCTCGGCGCCATCGCCGCCGGCATGGTCCCCGTCGCCACCTCGCCCCTGCTGACGGGGCCCGAGATCGCCCGCATGGCCGCCCTCGTCCGCCCGCGGGCCACGGTGGCCGATCCCGGCATCGCCGTGCCGGACGGCCCCGTATGGCCCGCCGACCTGCCTGCGTGGGAGGCCGCCGCCCCCTGCAACTGGCACATGGGCGGCCCGGAGCGCGAAGGCTATGTCGTCTTCACCTCCGGCACATCCGGCAGGCCGATGGCCGTGCGCCATGCCCACCGCGCCATCCTTGCGCGGCAGATGATGCATCAGGGCTGGGAGGGGCTGACCGCGCAGGACCGTCTCCTGCACGCCGGGGCCTTCAACTGGACCTATACCATGGGCACGGGCCTCCTGGACCCCTGGACGCTTGGCGCCACCGCGCTGATCCCCGGCCCGCAGGTGGCGCAAGAGCATATCCCGCTGCTGTTGAAGCGCCACGACGCCACGATCTTCGCCGCCTCCCCCGCCGTCTTCCGCCGCCTGCTGCGCGCACCGATGCCCGGAATGCCCCGCCTGCGCCATGCGCTTTCGGCGGGCGAGGCGCTGCCGCCCGTGCTTCGCGAAAGCTGGCGCGAGGCGACGGGGACCGAGATCCACGAAGCCCTGGGCATGTCGGAAATCTCCACCTTCATCTCCGGCAATCCGGACCATCCGGCCCCGTATGGTGCGACCGGATTCCCCCAGCCCGGCCGCCGCATCGCCGTGCTTGGCCCCGAGGGCCAGCTGCTTCCGCCGGGCGAGGCCGGGCAACTGGCGGTCTCCACCGCCGATCCGGGGCTGATGCTGTCCTATCAGAACCATACGCCCCCGGATGGCGACTGGTTCCTGACCGGAGACCTTGTCCACCGGGGCTGGGACGGCGCCATCCACTACCACGGCCGCGCCGACGAGATGATGAACCCCGGCGGTATCCGCGTCTCGCCGCGCGAGGTGGAACTGGCATTGGCCGACCTGCCCGGCACCACCGAACTGGCGGTGACCGAGATCGCCACGGACAGCGGTTCCCGCTTCATTGCCTGCTTCTACGCAGGCGAAGCTCTGCCGGAAAGCACAGCAACCGCCTTTGCGGCCGAGCGCCTGGCGCGCTACAAGCAGCCCCGGGCCTGGATCCACCTGCCCGCCCTGCCCCGCACCGCGACGGGCAAGATCGACCGCCGCGCGCTTGCGGCGCTTTACCCGAAAGGCCCTGCCGCATGAAACCCGTCCGGCTGGACATCTTCGCCGACCCGGTCTGCCCCTGGTGCTATGTCGGCAAGGCGAATCTCGACCGTGCGCTGGAAGCCGCGCCCGACCATCCGTTCCTTGTGCAATGGCACCCGTTCCAGTTGAACCCCGACATGCCGCGCGAGGGCGTGCCGAAGCGGCAATGGCTGGAAGATAAATTCGGCGGCGCGGCCAAGGTCGATGCCGTCCACGACCGCCTGCGCGAGGTTGCCCGCGCCGCGGGCCTGCCGCTGAACCCCGATGTGCCGAAGCGCATCCCCAACACGCTGGACGCCCATCGGCTGATCCACTGGGCGGGGATCGAGGGGCGGCAGAACGCCGTCGTCTCCGCCCTCTTCCGCGCCTATTGGGTGGAAGGCCGCGACATCGGCAATACCGCCGTGCTGGCCGATATCGCGGGGGCAGCGGGCATGGACCGCGAGGCCACCGCCCGCCTGCTGGCCTCGGATGCCGATGCCAGCGACATCGCCGCCCGCGACGCCGACGCCCGGGCCAAGGGAGTCAATTCCGTCCCCACCTGGCTGATCGGCCAGCATTACGTCGTCTCCGGCGCCCAGCCGTCCGAACTATGGGCGCAGGTGATCGAGGACCTCAGGAAAGCCCAATGACCGACCATATCCCGTCCGACGCCCCGCGCCTGTCGCAGGGCGAATTCATCGCGCTGATCGCGATGCTCTTCGCCACCATCGCCTTTTCCATCGACGCGATGCTGCCGGCCGAGCCCGCCATCGCCGCCGCCTTCACGCCGGACGACCCGAACCGCGCCAAGCTGGTCGTCGGTTCCTTCTTCCTGGGCATGGGGATCGGCACCTTCCTGTCCGGCCCCCTTTCCGATGCCTACGGGCGCAAGCGGGTGATGATCTGGGGCGGGGTGATCTATTCCCTCGCCGCGCTGATCTGCATCTTTGCCCAGTCGATGGAGGTTCTGCTGGCCGCCCGCGTGCTGCAGGGCATCGGCGGCGCCGGGCCGCGGACCGTTTCGCTGGCCATGGTGCGCGACCTCTACAAGGGGCGCGAGATGGCGCGGATCATGTCCTTCGCCATGATGATCTTCATGGTCGCCCCCGCCGCCGCCCCGTTGCTCGGCCAATACATCATCCACCTGGCGGGCTGGCACGCGATCTTCATCGCCTTCATCCTCTTCGCCGTCATCGCCATGTCCTGGCTGGCCATCCGCCAGCCGGAAACGCTGCCCGTCGCCGCCCGCGTGCCGCTGTCCTTCGGCAGTCTCTGGGCCTCGGCGAAGGAACTCTTCTCCTACCGCATCGTCGTGGTCTCGATCATCATCCAGGCGCTGACCATGGCGGTGCTGGTGGCGACGATCTCTTCGGTGCAGGGCATCTTCAAGGTCGAGTTCGACATGGAGGACGCCTTCCCGAAATGGTTCGCGCTGGCGGCGGCGGTTTCGGCGGGCGCGTCCTTCCTGAACGCGCGGCTGGTGATGACCATGGGGATGCGCAAGGTGGCGCGGCTGGCCTTCATCGGGGTGCTTCTGATGACCGTGCTGCACTACGGGCTGATGCGGGCCGAGGTGCTGGAGGGCAACTGGAAATTTGCCGCCTTCTTCATCTGGCTGATCAGCCTGTTCTGCATGATGGGCCTGACCATGGGCAACCTGAACGCGCTGGCGATGGAGCCGGTGGGCAATATCGCCGGTTTCGCCGCCTCGATCATGGCGGCGGTGTCGACGGTCCTTGCGGTGATCCTGTCCACCCCCATCGCACAGGCCTTCGACGGCACGCATGAGCCGCTGGTGCTCGGCGCGCTGTGCTGCATCGCGCCCTCTCTCGTGCTGATGCGGCTGCTGGGGGTTCCCTCGCGCGTCTAGCGCGAGGGTCCGGCCGGGGCGGCGGGCGCCGCCTCGCGCAGCTTTTCGGCCAGATCGCGCGCGATGGCGAAGGCGCCCTTGATACGCTCGGCCTCGGACTTCATCTCGCCCTGCAGCACGATCTTCGTCCCCTGCACCTTCGCAGCGCCGCCCTGTGCCTTCAGGAACTCCACCAGCCCCGCCGGATTGGCGAACTTGTCGTTGTGGAACTGCACCGTCGCGCCCTTCGGCCCGGCGTCCAGACGGCTGATCCCGGCGCGCTTGCACATCGCCTTGATCCGCACGATCAGCATCAGCGTGTTGACCTCCTTCGGCAGCGGGCCGAAGCGGTCGATCAACTCGGCGGCGAAACCCTCAAGTTCCACCTTGGTCTGCAAGCTGGACAGGCGGCGGTAAAGGCCAAGGCGGATGTCGAGGTCGGGGATGTAATCCTCGGGGATCATCACCGGCACGCCAAGGTTCAACTGCGGGCTCCAGTCGTCTGAAATCGTTGACAGACCCTGCAACTCGCCCGACTTGATCCTGGCGATCGTCTCTTCCAGCATCTGCTGGTAAAGCTCATACCCCACTTCGCGGATATGGCCGGACTGTTCCTCTCCAAGCAGGTTCCCCGCGCCGCGCAGGTCGAGGTCATGGGAGGCAAGGTTGAACCCCGCGCCGAGGCTGTCGAGGCTGCCGAGCAGTTTAAGCCGCTTTTGCGCCTGCGGCGTCAGCGGCGCGCGGGGCTTCGTCGTCAGGTAGCAATAGGCCCGCGTCTTCGACCGCCCCACACGCCCCCGTATCTGGTAAAGCTGGCTCAGCCCGAACATGTCGGCCCGATGCACGATCATCGTATTGGCCGTTGGAATATCCAGCCCGGATTCCACGATGGTCGTCGCCAGCAGCACGTCGAACTTGCCGTCGTAGAAGGCGTTCATCCGCTCGTCCAGATCGCCCGCCGCCAACTGGCCATGGGCGATGACGTAGCTGACCTCGGGCACATGGGTCTTCAGGAAATCCTCGATCTCCGGTAGGTCGGCGATGCGCGGCACGACATAGAACGACTGCCCGCCGCGGAAGCGTTCGCGCAACAGCGCCTCGCGGATCGTCACCGTATCGAACTCGCTGACATAGGTGCGGATCGCCAGCCGGTCCACCGGCGGCGTGGCGATTATGCTTAGATCACGGACACCTGTAAGCGAAAGTTGAAGCGTCCGCGGGATCGGCGTCGCGGTCAGGGTCAGCACATGGACCTCGGACCGCATCTCCTTCAGCCGCTCCTTGTGCGCCACGCCGAAATGCTGTTCCTCGTCGATGATCAACAGACCGAGATGCTTGAACGTCACCGCCTTCGCCAGAAGCGCATGGGTGCCGACGACGATATCCACCTTGCCCTCGGCCATTTCCGCCCGCGTCCGGTTGGCGTCACCTGCGGAAACAAAGCGCGACAAGGGCTTGACGCGGATCGGAAATCCGCGGAACCGCTCGGCAAAGCTGCGGTAATGCTGGCGGGCCAGCAGCGTGGTCGGGCAGATGACCGCCACCTGCATCCCCGACAGCGCGGCGACGAAGGCCGCACGCATCGCCACCTCGGTCTTGCCGAAGCCCACGTCGCCGACGATCAGCCGGTCCATCGGGCTGCCCTTTTCCAGATCCGCCACCACATCGGCGATGGCGGCAAGCTGGTCGTCGGTCTCCTGATAGGGGAAGCGTGCGGCGAAGGCCTCCCAGATCGAATGCGGCGCTTCCAGAATGGGCGCATGGCGCAGCGCGCGTTCGGCGGCCACCCGCATCAGCCGGTCGGCGATCTCGCGGATGCGTTCCTTCAGCTTGGCCTTCTTGGCCTGCCACGCCCCGCCGCCCAGCCGGTCCAGCAGCCCCTCTTCATGGCCGTAGCGCGACAGCAGCTCGATATTCTCGACCGGCAGGTAAAGCTTTGCGCTGTCGGCATATTCCAGCATGACGCAGGCATGCGGCGCGCCAAGCGCGGTGATGGTCTCAAGCCCCAGATAGCGGCCGACGCCATGTTCGACATGCACGACCAGATCGCCGGGCGACAGCGTGTCCACCTCGCGCAGGAAGTTCTCGGCCTTGCGCTTGCGGCGGGGCTTGGCCACCAGCCGGTCGCCCAGCACGTCCTGTTCCGAGATCACCGCCAGCCCCGGCGCGGTGAACCCGGCCTCCAGCGCCCAGACGGTCAGGAACAGCCCACCCTTGCCCTGCGGCAGCGTCCGCAGGTCGGGAAGTTCCTGCGAGGCAAGGTCCTGATCGGTCAAGAGACCCTTCAGCCGTTCCCGCGCGCCCTCGGACCAGCTGGCGATGACCACCTGCCGGTCTTCGCGCAATGCGCGAACATGATCCGCCAAGGCACCGAAAAGGCTTACCTTCTCTTGCTGGCGCTCCGGCGCGAAATTGCGGCCGATGCGCCCGCCCGCATCCAGCACCCCCGGCCCCGGCGATTGCGGCAGCGGCGACAACTGCACCATGCGGTGCCCCGCCACCGCCGCCTCCCATGCCGCATCGTCCAGATAGAGCAGCCCGGCCGCGACGGGCTTGTAGACCGTGTCCATCCGCCCCTTCGCCGCCAGCGCCTCGGCCCGGGCGTCATGGGCATCGTCCACCGTCTCCCACCGGGCCAGCCTTGCGGGGGTGACCTGATCGTCCAGCATCACGGAAGCATCGGGCAGATAGTCGAACAGCGTCTCCAGCCGCTCATGGAAGAAGGGCAGCCAGTGCTCCATCCCCTGATGCTTGCGGCCCGCGCTGACCGCCTCATACAGAGGATCGTCGATGCCGGCCGCACCGAACTCGGCCCGGTAGTTCTGCCGGAAGCGGGTGATCGCGGCCTCGTCCAGCACCACTTCGGACACGGGCGCGAAGTCGATCCGGCCCAGCTTCTCGACCGTCCGCTGCGTCCCGGCGTCGAAGCGCCGCGCGCCGTCCAGCACGTCGCCGAAGAAATCCAGCCGCACCGGCCCGCCCGGCCCCGGCGGGTAGATGTCGACGATACCCCCCCGTATGGCGAAATCCCCCGGTTCCGCCACCGTCGAGACGGGAGAGAACCCCATGCGGGACAGGAATCCCTTCAGCCGCGCCTCGTCCACCCTTTCGCCGACGCCTGCACGGAAGGAGGAGGCCCGCACCACCTCGCGCGCCGGAATCCGCTGCGTCACCGCGTTCAGCGTCGACAGCACCACGAAAGGCCCCGGCAGCCCGTCCGCCAGCGCCGCCAATGTTGCCATCCGGCGGCTGGAGATCTCGGCATTGGGCGATACGCGGTCGTATGGCAGGCAATCCCAGGCCGGGAAGTCCAGCACCGCCACCCCGGGCGCCCAGACCGCCAGCGCCGCCCGCATCGCCTCGGCCCGCTTGTCGTCGCGCGCGACATGCAGGACCGTATGGCCACGCTCAAGCTCGCGCAGCAGCAGCCTTGCGTCATAGCCTTCGGGCGCGCCGCCGAGTGTGATGCGGTCGGCCATCGGTCAGTAGTTCAGGATCGAGATGTTCATGTTCTGCGACATGCCGAACATCGAGGTGATGAAGATCGAGACCATGCCCACCACCTGCACGATCCGCCGGTGCAGCATCAGCCTGCGATACATCGGCGGGCCGGACTGCTCCCCCGCCTCGATCTTCACGGCGGTGCGCAGGGACAGCCAGCCGACCAGGATCATCGGCACGAAAAGGAACAGCACGGCCTGGGCGAATTCGGACCGGTACCAGACGCCCAGGATGAAAAGGACGGTCAGCAGGAAGGAGATCATGGCGAACATCGGCACGGCGGCGGTGCGCGAGATGCCCAGGAAGCGGCGCACGTTGATGCCGACCAGCGCCTCGAGGTCGGCCTCGGCCTGGCCGCCGTGGCGGCGGGCGCGCTGGATCATGTCGAAGGGCACGCCAAGAACCCAGTGGCTGGTCGTCGACCACAGGACGGCAAGCGCGATCCAGTACCACAGGTTCGAGAAGGACCGCATGTCGATCAGGTCAAAGACGGTCCGATACCACTCCACGCCCGATCCTTTCCCGTGGTTCCTGTTGCCGCACCCGCTTGAGGCGCGGCCCTTTCCATGGCAGGCAAGGCGGGACGCCGCAAGCCCCTTTGGCCGGACCGGCCCTGACGGAGAACACCATGCGCCCCCGTATCGCGCCCTGCCCCGCCCTTCGCTTCCGCCGCCTGCGCCGCACGCCCGCCCTGCGCGCGCTGGCGCAGGAGACGGTGCTGTCGGCCGGAGACCTGATCTGGCCGATCTTCATCTGCGACGGCAAGGGGATGCGGCAACCCGTGGCCTCGATGCCGGGGGTGGAGCGGCTGTCGGTCGATCTGGCGGTGGAGGCGGCGGAAATGGCGGCGGGCCTCGGCATTCCGGCGATCTGCCTTTTCCCCTACACCGACCCGGCGCTGAAGACCGAAGGCTGCGAAGAGGCGTGGAACCCCGGCAATCTGGCGAATCGCGCCATCCGGGCGATCAAGGCGGCGGTGCCCGGGATCGCGGTGATGACCGATGTGGCGCTGGACCCCTACAACGCCAACGGCCATGACGGGCTGGTGCGCGACGGCGTGATCCTGAACGACGAGACGGTCGAGGCGCTGGTCCGCATGGCGCTGGTGCAGGCCGAGGCGGGGGCGGACATCCTTGGCCCCTCGGACATGATGGACGGGCGGATCGGCGCCATACGGGGGGCACTGGAGGCGGCGGGGCACAAGGATGTGGCGATCATGTCCTATGCGGCCAAATATGCCAGCGCCTTCTACGGGCCGTTCCGCGACGCCGTCGGCGCCTCGGGCGCATTGAAGGGCGACAAGAAGACCTATCAGATGAACCCCGCCAATTCCGACGAGGCCCTGCGGCTGGTCGAACGCGACCTGTCGGAAGGCGCCGACATGGTGATGGTGAAGCCGGGAATGCCCTATCTGGACATCTGCCGCCGGGTGAAGGACAGCTTCGGCGCGCCGACCTTCGCCTATCAGGTCAGCGGCGAATACGCGATGATCCGCGGCGCCGCGCTGAACGGCTGGATCGACGGCGAGAAGGCGATGATGGAAAGCCTGCTGGCCTTCAAGCGTGCCGGATGCGACGGGATACTCACCTATTTCGCCCCGGAGGCCGCCCGGCTTCTGCGCGGCTGATCCCGGCGGGCTGCCGCCTGCGGGCGGCAAGGGCTGGTGACAGGCGGGCGGATATCCGCTAGGGTTGGTGTGAACCGGGGCACCCAGACCCCGGCGCATGAGGCACGAGAGGTCGGCAGGATGCAGAATTTCACGACACGGCGGAATGTCCTTTGCGGTCTGGGGGCCACCGGCCTGCTGGCCGCCTGCGGCAACGGCATCGGCTCCAACGGGGCGGTGCAGATCGACGCGCGGGTGGATGCGACGCAAAACTACCTCTTCGACCGCTATCCCGGCACCCGTGACCTGGCTTCGCGGGCGGCGGGCGTCCTTTACATGCCGCTGATGACCGAGGCCGGGCTGATCTACGGCGGCGCCTTCGGGCGCGGCGCGCTGCGGATCCAGGGGGCGACGGTCGACTATTATTCCGCCGCCAAGGCCTCGATCGGCCTGCAGGTCGGCGCGCAGCAATATGCCCACGCCCTGTTCTTCATGACGCAGCCGGCGCTTGAGGAATTCCGCCGCTCCACCGGCTGGGCGGCCAGCGCCGACCTGCGCTATGCCACGCCCGAAGAGGGCGCGACCATCGGCAAGGCCACCACCGAGATCGAGCCGGTGATCGCGCTGATCTTCGGCCAGCAGGGGCTGATCGCCGGGGCCTCGCTGGCCGGGGTGAAATACACGCGGATCATCCCGTAACGGGATACGATACGGGGGCGTATGGCGCCCCCATACGCCCCCGTATGCGGCTATTTCAGCCGCCGGATCAGGCTGGAAGTGTCGTTCCTTCCGCCGCCCATCAACTGCACATCCTTGTAGAACTGGTCCACCAGCGCGGTGACGGGCAGGCGGGCGCCGATCTCCTCGGCCGCCGCAAGGCAGATCGACAGGTCCTTGCGCATCCAGTCCACCGCGAAGCCGAAGTCGAATTCGTCCTTCAGCATGGTCTTGTGGCGGTTGACCATCTGCCACGACCCGGCCGCGCCCTGGCTGATCACCTCGACCACCGCCTCGCCGTCCAGCCCCGCCTTCTGGCCGAAGGCAAGCGCCTCGGACAGGCCCTGCATCAGGCCCGCGATGCAGATCTGGTTCATCATCTTGGCCAGTTGCCCGGCCCCGCTGTCGCCAAGACGGCGGCAGATGCGGGCGTAGGAGACCATCACCGGCTCGGCCCGGGCGTAGTCTTCCCCGGTGCCGCCGCACATGATCGACAGGACACCGTTCTCCGCCCCCGCCTGCCCGCCCGAGACCGGCGCGTCGACGAAGCCAAGCCCGCGTTCGGCGGCGATCCCTGCCAGTTCCCGCGTCACCCGGGCCGAAACCGTGGTGTGGTCGACGAAGATCGCGCCGGGGTCCATTCCGGCGAAGGCGCCGTCCACGCCGGTGCAGACCTGCCGCAGGTCGTCGTCGTTGCCGACGCAGGCCATGACGAATTCGGCCCCATGCGCCGCTTCGCGCGCCGTGGCCGCCGCCTGGTGCCCGTGCTTCTGCACCCAGGCCTGCGCCTTCGCCGGCGTGCGGTTCCAGACCGTGACCCGATGGCCCTTGGCCGCCAGATGCCCCGCCATCGGGAAACCCATCACCCCAAGCCCGAGAAATGCCACCTGCGCCATCGTGAAGCCCTTGCGATTGCCCTGCCGTTTCGGATCGACTAGGAACCGATCCCGATCCCATCGTCAAGCATAGCCCGGAAATCCCATGCTCACCCTGTTCCGCTGGCTCCTGCGCGCCGTCCTTGCCGTCCTGACGCTGTCCCTGCTGGCCGGGCTGGTGCTTTACTGGTTCCTGTCGCGGTCGCTGGTCGATTATTCCGAGCATTTCACCCTGCCCGGCCTCGACGGCCCGGTCGAGATCGTGCGCAACAACGATTCCGTGCCGCATATCTTCGGCCAGAGCGACCATGACGTCTATTACGCGCTTGGCTTCACCCATGCGCAGGACCGGCTCTGGCAGATGACCATGCTGCGGCGCACGGCGCAGGGGCGGCTGAGCGAGATCTTCGGCGCGCGCACCCTGCCGGTGGACGAATTGCTGCGGCGGCTGGACCTGTACGGGCTGGCGCTGCAATCGGTGAAGGTGCAGGACGCCGAGACGCTGGCGGCGCTGCAGGCCTATTCCGACGGGGTGAACGCCTGGATCGGGCAGGTGAACGCGGGCGCACGGGGCCGCGGCGCGCCCGAGTTCTGGCTGTTCTCGCCCGAGATCTCGGCCTGGGCGCCGGCGGATTCCATCGCCATCCTGAAGCTGATGGCGCTGCAACTGTCGTCGCACGCCAGCAACGAGGTGCTGCGGGCGCAGATGTCCCTTGTGCTGGCGCCCGAACGTCTGGCCGATGTGCTGCCCGAGGATCCGGGCAAGGGCGTTGCCGCGCTGCCGCAATATTCCGAACTGATCCCGGGCGCCCTGCCCGCGCTGCCGGTGAAGACCGCCGCCCTGCCGCTGAACCCGGTGCCGGACCTTGGCATGGCGGGGGCGTCGAACGCCTGGGCGGCCGAGGCGCGGCGGTCGGCCGCGGGCGGGGCGTTGCTGGCCAACGACCCCCACCTCGGCTTCACCGCGCCGACGATCTGGTATCTGGCGCGGCTGGAGCTGTCCTCGGGCGGGGTGATCGGCGGCACGATCCCGGGGGTGCCCGCGGTGCTGATCGGGCGGTCCGACCAGATGGGCTGGGGGCTGACCACGGCCTATCTGGACGATCAGGACGTGGTGATCGAGAAGTTGAACCCGGCCAATTCGGGCGAATATGCCCTGCCCGACGGCACATGGGCGAAGTTCGACAGCCGCCAGACCATCGTGACGGTGAAGGATGCGGAACCGGTGACGCTGACCCTGCGCTGGTCGCGCAACGGGCCTGTGCTGCCGGGCACGCATTTCAACCTGGGCGCGGTGACGCCCGCGGGCCATGTCGCCGCGCTCAGCTGGACGGCCCTGTCCGGGGAAGACACCTCGATGACGGCGGCGATCCGGCTGATGCGGGCGCAGACCGTGGCCGAGGCGCTGGAGGACGGGCGGCTGCACGTGGCCCCGGCGCAGAACCTGATGCTGGCCGGGCCGGACGGGATCGCCATGCAGGTGATCGGCGCGATGCCGATGCGCGATGCGGCGCATCCCAGCCAGGGGCGGCTGCCCTCGCCGGGCTGGAATCCGGCGGTGGGGTTCAAGGGCATCTTCCCCTATGACGAGAACCCGCGGTTCACCAACCCCGACAGCGGCATCCTGGGCAATACCAACAACAAGACGGTGGACCGGCCCTTCCCCGCGCATGTCAGCTATCTCTGGGGCGACACGCAGCGCATCCGGCGCTGGCTGACGCTGATGCAGACGCGCGAGGTGCATACGCGCGAAAGCTTCATCGAGGCGCAACTGGACACGGTGGACCCGACCTCGCGCCTTCTGCTGCCGCTGATCGGGGCGGACCTGTGGTATACCGGCACCCCCGCCGCCGAGGGCACGCCGGAACGGTTGCGGCAGCGGGCGCTGATCCTGCTGGCGGAATGGAACGGCGAGATGAACGAGCACATGCCCGAGCCGCTGATCGCCACCGCCTGGATCCGGGCGGTGATGGACCGGCTGATCCGCGACGAGCTGGGACCGCTGGCCGACAAGTTCACCCATCCCGATCCGGTCTTCATCGAACGGGTGTTCCGCGACACCGGCGGCGCCTCGGCCTGGTGCGACGTGATCCAGTCGGCGGCGGTGGAGACCTGCACCGACATCGCCCGCGACGCGCTGGACGAGGCGCTGTTGCGGCTGACCGAGACCTGGGGGCCGAACCTGGAAAGCTGGCGGTGGGGCGACGCGCATCAGGCGACGCATGACCATGCGGTGCTGGGCGAGGTGCCGTTCCTGAAATGGTTCGTCAACATCCGCCAGTCGACCAGCGGCGGCGACGACACGCTGATGCGCGGCAGGACCGCCGGGGACGGGCCGAACCCCTATCTGAACGTCCATGGCGCGGGCTATCGCGGCGTCTACGACTTCGCCGACCCGGATTCCTCGGTGTTCATCTCCGCCACCGGACAATCGGGCCATCCGCTCAGCCGCCATTACGACGACCTGGGCGAGTTGTGGCGGCGGGGCGAATACATCCCGATGTCGCTGGACCCCAACCTTGCCCGCGCGGCGGCGGTGGGGGTGATGCTGCTGACGCCCGAGGGGAATTGAGATCGTCGGGC
>CAYLSD010000047.1:0-17607 GCA_964386345.1 uncultured Fuscovulum sp. | reverse complement strand
AGACCTCCCGGAACCGCGCCGCCTGACGCGCCGTCCAGCGGACGGTGAGCCGCCAGCCGTCCTCATCCTCGGTCTCGGAGACCACCAGCCCGCGGTCATGCAGCCAGGCGCGGCGGCGGCCTTCGCCGAAGGGCAGCGCCAGCGTGGCCTCGCTGCGGTCCTCGTCCAGTTCGGCGCCGACGGCGGCCAGCAACGCGGGCACGCCCTCGCCGGTCAGGGCCGACAGCGGGAAGACCTGCGGGCGCTGCGCGGCCTGCGACACCAGCGCCTCATGCGCGGCGGGATCGGCCAGGTCCAGCTTGTTCCAGACCTCGATCTGCGGGGTCTGGGCCGAGACGCCAAGCGAGGTCAGGATCTCGGCCACATCGGCGGCCTGTTCGGCGGTCTCGGGGTGGCTGATGTCGCGGACGTGCAGGATCAGGTCGGCGGACAGCACCTCTTCCAGCGTGGCGCGGAAGGCGGCGACCAGTTGCGTCGGCAGGTCCGAGATGAAACCCACGGTGTCCGACAGGATGATCTTCTGGCCCGTCGGCAGCGTGACGCCGCGCATCGTCGGGTCCAGCGTGGCGAAGAGCATGTCCTTGGCCAGCACCTCGGCCCCGGTCAGGCGGTTGAACAGGGTGGATTTCCCGGCGTTGGTATAGCCGACCAGCGCGACGATGGGGAAAGGCACCTTGGCGCGGGCGGCGCGGTGCAGTTCGCGCGTCTTCACCACCTGCTCAAGCTGGCGCTTCAGCTTCACCACCTGCTCGTCGATGGCGCGGCGGTCGCTCTCGATCTGCGTCTCACCCGGGCCGCCGACGAAGCCGAAGCCGCCGCGCTGGCGTTCAAGGTGGGTCCAGGCGCGGACAAGGCGGGACCGCTGGTAGGACAGCGCCGCCAGTTCCACCTGCAACACGCCCTCGCGGGTGCGGGCGCGGTCGGCGAAGATCTCCAGGATCAGGCTGGTGCGGTCGAGAAGCTTGACGCCCCATTCCTTTTCCAGATTGCGCTGCTGGACCGGAGAGACCGGGCCGTCCACCAGCACCAGATCGACCTCGTCGGCCTTGATCCGGGATTTCAGTTCCGCCACCTTGCCCGAGCCGAACAGCATCCCCGGCTGCACCTTCGGCAGGCGCACCACCTCGGCCCAGAGGATGTCCAGGTTCGGCAGCGCCGCGGCCAGGCTGACCGCCTCGGCCAGCCCGTGTTCGGGCAGGCGGCGGGTCTGGCGGGCGCGGGTGTCCGGGTGCAGCACCACGGCGCGGGTGGCACGCTCGGCCGTGTCATACCCCTGCCCCGCCTGCCTTTCGGCGGCGGGGGTATTGTCGTCCTGCCCTGAACCGGAAGCGCCGATCAGTCTTCGCCTTCGTAGAGGTTGATCGGCGCGCCGGGCATGATGGTCGAGATGGCGTGCTTGTAGACCAGCTGCGACTGGCCGTCGCGGCGCAGCAGCACGCAGAAATTGTCGAACCAGGTGATCACGCCCTGCAGCTTCACGCCGTTGATCAGGAAGATCGTGACCGGAACCTTCGCCTTGCGGACATGATTCAGGAAAGCGTCCTGCAGGTTTTGCTTGTCGCCAGCCATTCTTGTTTTGCCTTGCCTTTTTCGCCCGCGTTAAACCCCGGGTCCGTGAAAACCGTAACTGCAAACCGCCGCCATCCTGACCCATTCAGGACCGGACCGGTAAAGTATGATATGGGAGCGGCGGATATTCCAGAGCCAAAAGCAGGCTTTTCTGCAACAGTTCCGGTGTATTGCTGCACCGCCGCCCTCAGCGCCGCCAGCCGCCCGGCGCGATCAGCGCGATCAGCGCCAGCGTCTCAAGCCGCCCGACGATCATCGCCGCGCCAAGGATCCCCTTCACCATGGGCGAAAGCGGCCCGTAGGGGATCGGCTGGGCCAGCGCCACATCGGCCAGTTGGCCGGTGGTGGTCAGCGCGGCGATGGCCAGCACCAGCGCCTGCTGGAACTCCAGCCCCGCCATCGACAGCGCCAGCACCGCCGCCGCGATGGCCATGGCGAAAAGCATGAAGAAGACCCAGGCCATATAGGCGCCGTCGCTGCGCAATTTCCGCGCCGCCGCGCCCTTTCCACCGATGGAGGAGGGGTGGACGATCCGCTCCAGTTCCCTCTCGCCATGGCGGAACAGGGCGTAGACGCGCAGCAGCTTCACCCCGCCCGCCGTGGTCGCCACGCCGCCGCCGAGGATGGCAAGGCCCAGAAGCATCATCCCCGGCACCTGCAACCCGGACCAGAGCTGTGCCTGCCCCCAATGCGCGCTTTGATAGCCGGTGGTGGTCAGGAAGGAACCGGCGGTGAAAAGCGCGCCCCAGAGGGTGGCGGAAATGCCGGACAGGATGTCGATCTCCGAGGCGGCCAGCGCGAAAAGCCAGTGGTGCATCAGCAACACCAGCGGCACCAGCACCACGAAAAGGAAGGCCGTCCGCAGTTCCGGGTCGCGGCGCAGCGGCAGGCTGCGGTCGGCCAGCCCGGTGAAGGGCAGCGCCCGGCGGGTGACGGCGAAGAGGAAGAAGGCGAAGATCACCACCTCGTCCAGGATCAGGACATTGGCATCGTCCGGCCCCCTGCCCGCCGATATGCCCGAGGTGGAAAGCGTGCCCATCGCATGGGTCAGGGCGATCAGCCCGTCCTCGCCCACGATCATCAGGCCCAGCCACAGCAGCAGCGTCAGCCCGGCATAGACCGGGAAGATGGCAAGGGCATAGCGGGCGATCCGCTCGGAAGGCTCGGCGATGCGGGTGATCTGGGCCGCCGCCCCGCCGCGGCCGGGAACACGGCCCGAGATCACCTCGGTCCCGCCAAGGTTCAGCGGCGCCAGCACGGCATAGGCCGCAAGCAGGATGAAGAACCCGCCCAGCCAGCCAGCCAGCGCCCGCCACAGATGGACCGAGGGCGGCAGGCGCGGCGCGGCATAGCCGGTGGCGCCGGTGGTGGTGAAGGCGGACAGCATCTCGAACCAGGCGTTGGCGAAGCTGGTGTCGGGCACCGCCTGCGCCATCGGCAGCGCCATGGCGACGGGCAGGACGAGATAGGCCCCGGCCAGCGCGGCCAGATGGGCGCGGGCATTGCGCGGCGCCCATGAGGCGCTGGCCAGCCCCAGCATCACCGTCAGCACCAGCAGGATCGCGCCGGAATAGAGGAAGGCCCGCGCCGTGGGCAGGTCGCGCAACACGGCGGCATGCAGCGCGGGCAGCCAGCAGGCCAGCGCCGTCACGCCCAGAAGGACGACGATCAGCGGCAGCGTTGCCAGACGGCGGAACATCGTCAGAAGAAGTCGATGGAGACCTGCAGAAGGCGCTCCACCTCCGGCACGTCCTTGGTCATGGCGAACATCGCCACCACATCGCCCGCCTCGATCCGCAGGTCTCCGGTGGGCTTCATCACCCGGTCGCCCTTCATCACCGCGCCGACCAGCACGCCTTCGGGAAAGTCGATGTCGCGCACCAGACGGCCCGACAGGGGCGAGGTGGACAGCACCTGCGCCTCGATCAGCTCGGCCTCGGCATCGCCGATGGAATAGACGTTGCGCACCCGGCCATGGCGGATATGGCGCAGGATCGACGAGACGGTGGTGGCGCGCGGGTTGATATAGGCGTCGATGTCAAGCGGCGCCATCAGCGGCGCCAGCGTCGGATCGTTCACCAGCGCGATGGAAAGCCGGCACCCGGCCTGCTTGGCGCGGACGGCCACCAGCAGGTTGGTCTTGTCGTCATCCGTCACCGCCAGCACGGCATCGGCCCGGTCGACCGCGGCTTCCAAAAGCAGATCCATGTCCATGCCGTCGCCGTAAAGCACGATGGTGCGCTCCAGCGCATCCGCGGCGCGTTCGGCGATCCGGCGGTCCTTCTCGATGATCTTGGCGCGGCTCCGTTCCGTCCGCGTTTCCAGCGCCCGCGCCACGCCCAGGCCGACGTTGCCGCCGCCGATGATCACCACCCTCTCCTGCTTGCGGTGCTTCTTGCCGAAGATTTCCAGGCAGCGGCCGACATCCTCGGAATGGGTGAAGACGTAGATCTGGTCCTCGGGCAGAAGCTGGTCGCCCGGATCGGGGGCGAAAAGCCGCCCCTCGCGCCGCACGCCGGTGACGATGGCCCGCAGCGTGGGGAAGAGTTCGTTCAACTGGCGCAGGGGAGTGTTGAGGACGGGACAGTCCTCGGACAACTGGATGCCCAGAAGCTGTGCCCGGCCGCCCATGAACATTTCGGTGTCGAAGGTGGCGGGGGCGGCAAGCCGTTGCAGCGCGGCCTCGGCCACCTCGCGTTCCGGGCTGATCACCACGTCGATGGCCAGCCGGTCGAGGTTGTAGACATCGGAATAGGCGGTATCGAGATATTCCTGCGCCCTTATGCGGGCGATGCGGCGGGTGACGTTGAAGGCCGCCGCCGCGATCTGGCAGCAGACCATGTTCACCTCGTCCGAATGGGTGGCGGCGATGATCATGTCGGCATCCCGCGCGCCCGCCCTGGCCAGCACGTCCGGGTGGCTGGCGAAGCCGACCACGCCCTGCACGTCCAGCGTCTCGGTGGCGCGGCGGACCAGATCGGCGTTCACATCGACCACCGTCACATCGTTCTTCTCGCCGGACAGGTGGCGGGCGATCTGCCAGCCGACCTGTCCCGCGCCGCAGATGATGACCTTCATGCCGGCGAAACTCCATCACGGCCCGCGTCAGCGCCTTGTCGCACCTGCGGCAGCGGGGGTCAATTCGGGCCTCAGACCTCTTCCGCCTCTTCCTCCTCGAACGCCCCGCGGCCACCGGATTTCGCCCCCGTCACCACGCCCAGCGACTTCAGCTTGCGGTGCAGCGCCGAACGCTCCATGCCGACGAAATTCGCGGTGCGGCTAATGTTGCCGCCGAAGCGGTTGATCTGGGTCAGCAGGTATTCGCGCTCGAACAGTTCGCGCGCCTCGCGCAGCGGCAGGGTGGCGATCATGCCGCCAAGCACCATCGCCTCGCCGCCGCGGTCCTCGCCGTTGTCGAGGCCCGGCAGTTCGCGCGCCTCGATCGGCCCGCCGCCGTCGCCCAGGATCAGCACCCGCTCGATGATGTTGCGCAATTGCCGGATGTTGCCGGGCCAGGCCATGGTCTGCAGCATCGCCTCGGCCTCCTGCGTCAGGCTGCGGGCGGGCAGGCCCTGCGTGCGGTGGAACCAGTCGACGAAGTAATGCGTCAGTTCGGGGATGTCCTCGCGCCGGTCGGAAAGCGGCGGCACGGCGATGGGAACCACGTTCAGCCGGTCGTAAAGCTCCTGCCGGAAGCGCCCTGCCCGGATTTCCGCCGGAAGGTCGCGGGTGGTGGAGGAAATCACCCGCAGGTCCACCCGCACCTTGTCCGTGCCGCCGGCGCGGGTGAACTGCTGCTCGGTCAGCACCCGCAGGATCTTCGACTGGGTGCCGGGCGGCATGTCGCCCACCTCGTCGAAATAGACCACGCCGCCATGCGCCTGCTCCAGCAGGCCCGGCTCGATGCCGCGTTCCGGGGTCTCGCGGCCGAACAGCACCTCTTCCATCCGGTCGGGCTCTATCGTGGCGCTGCTGACGCTGACGAAGGGGGCGGAGGCGCGGTTGGAATTGGCGTGGATGAAGCGGGCGGCAAGCTCCTTGCCCGATCCGGGCGCGCCGGTCAGCATCACCCGCCCGTTCGATTTGGTGACCTTTTCAAGCTGCGATTTCAGCCCCTTGAAGGCCGGGCTCGATCCGATCATCTCGGAGGTGGTCACGTCCTTGCGCCGCAGCTCCTGGTTCTCGCGCCGCAACCGGCTGGTCTCCATCGCGCGGCCGACCACCACCATCAGCTGGTCGATGTTGAACGGCTTCTCGATGAAGTCATAGGCGCCCTGCTTGATCGCGGCCACCGCGATCTCGATATTGCCATGGCCCGAGATGATGATGATCGGAATGTCCGGGTTGTCGCGCTTCACCGTCTTCAGGATGTCGATCCCGTCCATCCGGCTGTCCTTCAGCCAGATGTCGAGGATCATCAGATGCGGCGGCTCGGCGTTGATCTCGGCCATGCAATCGTCGGAATTTCCTGCAAGACGAATGGCATAGCCCTCGTCCTTCAGGATGTCGCCGATCAGTTCGCGGATGTCCTTCTCGTCGTCGACGATCAGAATGCTCATCTCTCACCCCTCCTGGACCGCTGCCTGCGGCCCGATGTTCCGCCCCATCCTGCGCTTGGCCAGCCGCGGAAGGCGGATCTCGGCCATGGCGCCCGGGCGGGTGCTGCCTTCGAACAGGGGGGCATCCAGCAGCGCCAGCTGCCCGCCATGTTCCTCGATGATCTTCTTGACGATGGGCAGGCCAAGGCCGGTGCCCTTTTCGCGCGTGGTCACATAGGGCTCGAACAGCCTTCCGCGGTCTTCGGGAAGGCCGATGCCGTTGTCCATGATGCGGATCAGGCTGTCGCCGTCCTCGGAGGCCATCGCGATGCGGATTTCCGGCACGTGATCTGCAGGGGCGCCCTTTTCCCGCAGGGATTCAATGGCTTCGCCCGCGTTCTTGATCAGGTTCGTCAGCGCCTGGCTGATCATCCCGGCGTCAAGGTCCAGCATCACCGGCCCGTCGGGAATGTCGGTGACGAAGCGAACCCCGGGCTGGCCCGCCTTCTGCAGCGTCACCGCGTCGCGCAGGATCTGCACCAGATCGGCCTCTTTCCGGTCGGGTTCCGGCATCCGGGCGAATTTCGAGAATTCGTCGACGATGCGGCGCAGGTCGTTGGTCTGGCGCACGATCACGTCGGTCAGTTGCTCAAGGTCTTCCGGCTCCTGCACCTGGCTGCGGAACTTGCGCTTCAGCCGTTCGGCGGAAAGGGCGATCGGCGTCAGCGGGTTCTTGATCTCATGCGCGATGCGGCGGGCCACGTCGCCCCAGGCCGCCATGCGCTGCGCGGTGACAAGGTCGGTCACATCGTCGAAGGCCACCACGTAACCTTCGAGCCGCCCGCCCTCGCTGCGGCGGATGCTCATGCGGACCAGCAGGCTTTCCAGCTTGCCGCGGCGGGTCAGGCGGATCTCTTCCTGAACCGCCGTGCCAGCTTCGTCGCGCAAGCGGCTGAAAAGCTGTTCGAATTCCGGCACCGCCTGGTCCAGATGCACGTCATGCCTGCCGTCGCCCAGATCCAGAAGCCGTTCTGCCGCGCGATTGACGAAGCCGATCCGCCCCTCGGCATCCAGCCCCATCACCCCGGCGGTGACATTGGTCAGGACCGAGTCGAACAGCCGCTCGCGGCGTTCGGTCTTGCGGTTGCTCTCGACCAGCGCGTCGCGCTGGCCCTTCAGTTGCAGCGTCATCTGGTTGAACAGCCGCCCCAGCATGGCGATCTCGTCGTCGCCCTCTTCCTCGGGCACCTGCACGTCCAGATCGCCACCGCCCACCATCTGCGCCGCCCCGGCCAGCCGCCCCACCGGGCGCGCCAGCCGTTCGGCGAACCACAGGCCCAGCCAGACGGCGGCAAGGATCAGGATCAGCGCAAAGCCCAGGTAGATCAGGCCGAAGTTGAACAGGATGCGCCCGCGCTCGGCCTCCAGCTGGTTGTACACCTTCACCGTCTCCTGCGTCTCGTCCAAGAGCGAGAGGATGGAGCCGTCCACATCCCGGCTGACGTAAAGGTAACGGTCGGTGAAGGCGTCCAGATACACCAATGCGCGGAATTCGTTGTTGGCCCAGTCCTCGATCAACTGCGGCCCTTCCTCGCGGGCGCGCTTCAGGTCGTCCGGCGTCACCGGCTCGAAGCCGAAAAGATAGGAGCGGTCGCCGCGCAGTTTCAGCGCGCCGGTGCCGTCGATCAGATAGGCTTCCTTCAACCCGCGCTGGATCAGCTCCTGCCCCTGCGCCAGCCGCAGGCGCACCTCGCCATCCGGCATGGAGAAGGCTTTCTGCTTGGCAAGGTTCAGATAGGCGGCCAGTGCGGTGGCGTCCTGTGTCAGGTCTTCGCGCTGCTCGCCCTCATAGGCCTGCGCCGCCGCCAGCGACGATCCCACGACCGAACGCACCCGTTCCGAGAACCAGCCCTCCAGCCCCAGATTCACCGACAGCACGGCGAAGACCGCGACCAGCACGGTCGGCACCAGCGCCATGCCGGCGAAGACCGCGGTCAGCCGCAGGTGCAGCCGCGAACCGGCGCTGCGGCTGCGGCGGTCGGCGATCATCCGGGCGACGCGGGACAGCACCAGCGCCGCGACCACCAGCACATAGACCAGATCGCTGAGCAGGATCAGCCGCAGCGTCGGCGAATTGGTGTTCTGGTTCAGCGGGCCGAGGGCCAGGAAGGTCGCCACCACCAGCACCGGGCCAAGGAACACCAGCCCAAGCGTCATCGCCGTCTGCATGCGGCGCAGGCGGCGCAGCCGTGACAGGCGCGTCCACAAATCCCGGCGCAAGGCGCGATCCCGGCTGCTCATATCCCCGCTACATCTGGTGGCGCGGCCGGGGTATAGCCCCGGCGCAACGCTGGATGTTGCGGTTTTACATCAGTTTGCGACGGCGTGTCACGCGGATATCGAGATCGGTGATCTTCTTGCGCAGGGTATTGCGGTTGATCCCCAAGAGATCGGCGCATTTCGCCTGGTTTCCGGCGGTGGCGTCCAGCGCGATCTCGATCAGCGGCAGTTCCACTTCCTTCAGAACCCGCTGGTAGACGCCCGCCGGGGGCAACTGGCCGCCATGCAGGTCGAAATAGCGTTTCAGGTGGCGGGCGACGGAAGCCGAAAGCTTCTCCCCCTCTCCCCCGCCCTTCAGCGGTTCCAGCGCCGGATGGGCGCCGAGGGCCTGTTCCACCTCTGCCCTGGTGATTTCCGATTCGGGGCTGGTCGCCAGCAGCCGGCGGATGGTGTTCTCCAGTTGCCGCACGTTGCCGGGCCAGGAATGGGCACGGATCGCTTCGCGGGCATCGTCGGACAGGCGGCGGACGGCGCCGGTGTCGCGCCCGGCCCGGGCCAGGAAATGCTCGGCCAGAAGCGGCACGTCCTCGACCCGCTCGCGCAGCGCGGGCACATGCAGCGTGACGCCGCCGAGTCGGTAGAACAGGTCCTGCCGGAAGGCGCCCGCCTCCATCCGCGCGGTCAGGTCCACCTGGCTGGTGGCCATGATCCGCGGGGCATTGTCGCCCAGCATGTCCAGCATCCGCACCACGCGGGCCTGGGTGTCGTCGTCGAAATCCGCCACCTCGTCGAAGACGATGGACCCGCCTCGGGCGCGCGACATCAGCGTGGCCGGGCCGTCGATCCCGGCAAGGTCCGCCGCCTGCGCCACCACGAAGGGCAGCGTCCGGCGGTCGGAGAAATCGTGGATCGCCCGCGCGATCAGGCTTTTCCCGGTGCCGGATTCGCCGGTGATCAGGACCGAGAGGTCGGTGTTCATCACCCGCGCCACCAGCCGGTAAAGCGCCTGCATCGCCGGCGTCCGCCCGACCAGCGGCAGGTCCTCGCCCGCCTCGCGCAGCGGCTGGACGGCTTTCGGGACATGGCGCTTCTCCTGCAGCGCGCGGGCAGAGCGTTTCATCAGGTCGGGCAGGTCGAAGGGCTTCGGCAGGTAGTCGAACGCCTCGGCCTCGGCGGCCTGGATGGCCGTCATGATGGTGTTCTGGGCGGAAATCACGATCACCGGCAGGCCCGGCCGCATCCGGGAAATCCGGGGCAGCGCGTCCAGCCCGTTGCCGTCGGGCATGATCACGTCGGAGATCACCAGATCGCCCTTGCCCTCTTCCACCCACCGCATCAGCGTCATCAGGCTGGAGGTCGCATGGACCTTGCAGCCCGCCCGGGTCAGCGCCTGGGTCAGCACGGTGCGGATGGTGCGGTCGTCGTCGGCGACGAGAACGGTTCCGTCCATGTCTATTCCTTCCGTTGGTCCTTGGGCGCCATGGGCAGCGAGAGGCGGAACACCGTGCGCCCCGGCACGGAATCCACGCTGATCCAGCCGTCATGGTCGGAGACGATCTTGGAGACGAGGGCGAGGCCAAGCCCGGTGCCGTTCTCGCGCCCGCTCACGAAGGGCTCGAACACCTGCGCCGCGATGTCGGGCGGCAGGCCGGGACCGTCGTCGATGATCTCGACGTTCAGGGGCAGCGCCGCGGGCGGGCCGTCCTTGCGGCGGACGCGAAGCGACAGGTCGTAGAACGTGCGCAGGCGTATGGTGCCGCTGCCCTTCGCCGCTTCCGAGGCGTTCTTGATCAGGTTCAGGAAGACCTGCATCAACTGGTCCGGGTCGGCCCATGTCGGCGGCAGCGAGGGGTCGTAATCCTCAAGGATGGTCATCCGCGCCGCGAAGCCGACCAGAGCCGAGCGGCGGGCACGGTCCAGCGCGTCGTGGATGTTCACCGCGCGCCGCTCGGGCGGGCGCAGGTTGCCGAACTGCTCCACCTGCTCCAGCAGTTTCACGATGCGGCGGGTTTCCTCGACGATCAGCCCGGTCAGTTCCTGGTCCTCGGGCGACAGGCTCATCGACAGAAGCTGCGCGGCGCCGGAAATCCCGGCCAGCGGGTTCTTGATCTCATGCGCCAGCATCTCGGCCATGCCGATCGCCGATTTCGCCGCCGATTTCGCCCCCATCGACCGGCCCAGCCGGTCGGCGATCTCGCGCGGGGACAGGATCAGCAGCAGGATGCCGGGGTTGTCGTGCATCGGCGCGATATGCAGGTTGCACTGCACCGGCGGGCGGTCGCCGCTGCCCACGTCCACGTCGCTGACGTTCAGCGGCGACTGGTTGGCGCGGGCGCGGGCCAGCGCCTCTTCCATCGGCGCGTCGATGGCAAGCCGGTCCAGAAGCGGCTGCCCCCTCAGGCTGCGGGAGGAGGCGTTGAGAAAGGTTTCCGCCGCCGGGTTGGCCTCGCGGATCGCGCCGGTCTCGTCGATCAGAAGCGAGGGCAAGGGCAGCGCCGACCAGATCGCCCCGGGGACGGGATAGGCGGTCATGCGGCCTCCTCCATCTCGGCGAAAGCCTGCCGGATCAGGCGGATGACCTGATCGGGATCGGTCGAGGTCAGGATGGCGTCGCGCGCCTGCGGCAGGCCTGCCTCCTCCAGATACCAGCCGAGGTGCTTGCGGGCGCAGCGCAGGCCAAGCTCGCGGCCATAGAAGGACAGCATGTCCTGATAATGGCCGATGATCATCCCGGCCAGGTCCATACCCTGCGGTATGGCGGGCGCGGGCCTGCCGTAGAGCGCGTGGGAAATCTCGGCCAGCCGCCAGGGCGCGCCCTGCGCCCCGCGGCCGACCATCACCCCATCCGCCCCCGAATGGTCCAGCGCGGCGCGGGCCGATCCGCCGTCGACGATATCGCCATTGGCGACGACCGGGATCGTCACCGCCTCCTTCACCGCGCGGATCGCGCGCCAGTCGGCATGGCCCTTGTAGAACTGGCAGCGGGTGCGGCCATGGATCACCACCATCCGCACCCCCGCCCCCTCGGCGCGCTTCGCCAGTTCGGGCGCGTTGTGCAGCGTGTCGTCCCAGCCGAGGCGGGTCTTCAGCGTCACAGGCACCCGCACCGCGCGCACCACCGCCTCGATCAATTGCAGCGCAAGGTCCGGATCGCGCAGCAGGGCCGAACCGCACAGCCCGGTCGTCACCCGCTTCGACGGGCAGCCCATGTTGATGTCGATCAGCCGGGCGCCCTGCCCTTCGCACCATTTCGCGGCTTCCGCCATCAGCGCCGGTTCGCGCCCGGCCAGTTGAACGCTGGTCGCGGTATCCTCGAACCCCAGTTCCGCCCGCGCCCGCGCCTCGGGCCGGTTGCGCAGCACCTCGTCCGAGGCCACCATCTCGCTGACCACCAGCCCGGCGCCGAAACGCCCGACCAGCCTGCGGAACGGCAGGTCGGTGATTCCCGCCAGCGGCGCCAGCAGCACCGGGGGATCGACGGCGACAGGTCCAAGCGTAAGGGCCAAATGGCTTTCCTTCTTGCGTCCGGGATCAGGGGTAGCGCGGCGCGGCGCGGCGGAGGAAGCGGACGGGGCCTCATACGCCGCCGTATTGTGATCGAAAAACGGGCGATGCACAAATTTTAGGCAATCGTGCTGAAAAACCTGTCACATTGTCAGGCCCGCGGGCTTGGCCTAGGAAGACGGCAACCAAGGGGGAACGCATGACCACTGCCGCTATCATCGTGGCCGCCGGCCGCGGAAGCCGCGCCGGGGGCGAGGTCCCTAAACAATGGCAGATTCTGGCCGGGCAGACCATACTGGCCCGTACAGTGGCGGCCTTCCGGGGCATGCGGCTGGTGCTGGCGATCCACCCCGACGACCGCGCGCGGGCCGAGGTACTGTTCCCGGGGGTGCCCCTGGTGGAGGGCGGGGCGAGCCGCGCCGAAAGCGTGTTGAACGCGCTGGAGGCGCTGAGAGGTTCGGGCGCGACCCGCGTCCTGATCCATGACGGGGCGCGGCCGCTGGTGTCCCCGGCCCTGATCTCGCGGGTTCTGGCGGCGCTGGACCGGGCCGAGGCGGCGGCGCCCGCCCTTGCCGTTTCGGACGCGCTCTGGCGCGGCGAGGCCGGGCTGGTCGCGGGCACGCAGGACCGGGCGGGCCTTTACCGGGCGCAGACGCCGCAGGGCTTCCGCTATCCCTCGATCCTTGCCGCGCACCGCGCCCACCCCGGCGGCGCGCTGGACGATGTGGAGGTGGCGCGGGCGGCGGGGCTTGACGTTGCCATCGTCGAGGGCGACGAAGACAACCTGAAACTGACCTTCCCCGGCGATTTCGCGCGGGCGGAGGCGATCCTGAAGGGCCGCGCGATGGATGTCCGTATCGGCAACGGCTATGACGTTCATGCCTTCCGCGAGGGCGACCATCTCTGGCTTTGCGGGATAAAACTGCCGCATTCCAAGGGTTTGCTGGGCCATTCGGATGCGGATGTCGGCATGCACGCCCTGACCGACGCGATCTACGGCGCGCTGGCGGAGGGCGACATCGGCCGGCATTTCCCGCCCTCGGACCCGCAATGGAAGGGGGCGGCAAGCCATGTCTTCCTGTCCCATGCCATCGGACTGGCGCGGGACCGCGGCTACATGCTGTCGAATTGCGACGTGACGCTGGTCTGCGAATACCCGAAGATCGGCCCGCATGCCGTTGATATGGCTGCGGAACTGGCAAGGATCATGGCGGTGGAACCCGCAAGGGTCAGCGTCAAGGCGACCACATCCGAACGGCTGGGCTTCACCGGGCGCGAGGAAGGCATCGCCGCATTGGCAACCTGTTCACTGGTGAAAGCATGACCATCATCACGACATTCTTCGGCGCAGGCTACCTGCGCCCCGCCCCCGGCACCTGGGCCTCGGCCATCGCGCTGGCGCTTGGCGTGGCGATCGACCGCTGGCTCGGCTATCCGGCGCTGGTGGTGGCGACGGTTCTGGCCATCGCCCTTGGCCTCTGGGCCTGCAAGGCCACGCTGGCGCCGGGCGAGGACCCGGGCCATGTGGTGATCGACGAGGTGGCGGGGCAATGGCTGACGCTCCTCTTCCCCGCCGCGGCGTTCTGGAGCCACGGGGTCGAGAACTGGGCGGTGGTGGCCTATCCGGGCTGGGTGGCCTCGTTCCTGTTCTTCCGGCTCTTCGACATCTGGAAGCCCTGGGTCATCGGCCGGGCCGACCGGCGCGGCGATGCGGCGGGGGTGATGCTGGACGACCTCTGGGCCGGGCTTTTCGCCGGGATCGCGGTGATCCTGTCGGCGGGGCTTTACCACGCGGTACTGCAACCATGGCTGGGATAGCGGCGGAGGTTCTGGCGAAGGCGCGGGCGAAATCCCTGCGGATCGCCACGGCAGAAAGCTGCACCGGCGGCATGGTCGCGGCGGCGCTGACCGATGTCGCCGGGTCGTCGGACGTGTTCGACCGCGGCTTCGTCACCTATTCCAACGCCGCCAAGGAGGCGATGCTGGGCGTCTCCGCGGCCACGCTTGCAGCCCATGGCGCAGTCAGCGAAGAGATCGCGCGCGAGATGGCCGAGGGCGCCTTGTCCCATTCGCTGGCCGGGCTGGCGGTTTCGATCACCGGCATAGCCGGACCGGGCGGCAGCGAGTTCAAGCCGGAGGGAAGGGTCTGCTTCGGCCTTGCCCGGCAGGGCCGTGTCACGCAGGTCCATACGGTGGAGTATGGCGCCCGGGGCCGCGCGCAAGTGCGGCAGGCGGCGCGCGATCATGCGCTGGACCTGCTGCTGGCGGCGCTGGAATAGGCCGCCGTACGCTGGCGTATCGTCCTCAGCCCGGCCCGTAAAGCTGCACCGCCCGTGCCTCGAAGGCGCGGACCACGCGCTGCATCGCCTCGTTGAACACCAGCCCGATGATCCCCTGCAGGATCGCGTTGCGGAATTCGAAATCGACGAAGAAATCGACCTCGCAACCGCCCTCCACCGGCCGGAAGGTCCAGGTGGAGCGCAGGTGGCGGAAGGGGCCGTCCAGATATTCGGTCAGGATCTTCCCCTCGCCCGGCAAAAGCGTCACCCGGCTGCCGAAGCGTTCGCGGAAGACCTTGAAGCTGATCACCAGATCGGCCTCCATCACCTCGGCGCCGGGGGAGCCCCCTTCGACTGGTGTGCGCGAGCGGATGCGGGCGGCGGAGTTCCACGGCAGGAATTCGGGGTAGCGCGCCACATCGGCGACCAGATCGTACATCTGGGCCGCGGTATAGGGCAGAGCCTTGGTCTCGTGATGGGTTGGCATGAAGGGTCTTTGGCTGGCCTTTCAGGACATTTCGCCCGGACGGAAGCGAAGATCAAGCCGCGGAAAGGTCTCAGGCCCTTGCATTGCGGCAAGGATGGCGCAAGGAAGAAGGGCCAGCCGCCCGAGGATGCGATGACCGACAGCCCGCCCCGCCCCGCGCCCCGCTATGTGATCGACCAGATGATCAGCGCCAAGTCGATCGCCGCCCGGGTCGAGGAACTGGCGCGCGAGATCACCGCCCATTACCACGGCACCGACAAGCTGATCGTCGTGGGCCTTCTGCGCGGGTCCTTCGTCTTCATCGCCGACCTGGTGCGCGAGATCGACCTGCCGGTCGAGGTGGATTTCCTTGAGGCCAGTTCCTACGGCGACGCCATGCATTCCTCGCGCGAGGTCCGCATCCTCAAGGACCTGCGGGGAGAGATCGCCGGCCGCGACGTGCTGGTGGTGGAGGATATCGTCGACACCGGCTTCACCCTGACCCATGTGAAGCGCCTGCTGCTGAGCCGGGAGCCGCGGCGGCTGGAGATCTGCGCGCTGCTGGACAAGCCCTCGCGCCGCGAGGTGCCGATCCGCGCCACCTGGACCGGCTTCGAGATTCCCGACGAATTCGTCGTGGGCTACGGCATCGACTTCGCCCAGCGGAACCGCAACCTGCCCTTCATCGGCAAGGTGCGCTTCGTCGAAGACGCGGCATGATCCCGCTGCGCTGGCTGGCGAAGGCGAAACGCTGGGTGCAGAACCCGCCCTCGGCGCGGCAGGTGATGTTCTACGGTGCAATCATCCTGGCCTGCCTTGCCATCGCGGCGGTGGAATGGATCTGGGGCTGGCCCGACTGGCTGACGGTCAATTCCCCGCGACGGTTCCCTTGATCCGCTGACAGGCGGCCGGGCCTGCGCTAGTCTGCGGCCCACAACCACAAGACGAGGCCAGCCATGCGCAAGCTCCGCACCCTGTTGATTCCGGCCGTTCTTCTGGCGGCGGGCCTGTTCTGGTGGACCCTGCCCGCCCCCCTGCCCGCCCGGGCCGTCGAGGGGCTGGCGGGCGATGCGGGCCGGGGTGAGCAGGTGTTCTGGGCCTCCGGCTGCGCGTCGTGCCACATGGCGCCGGGGGCGAAGGGAGAGGCGCAACTGGTGCTGTCGGGCGGGCAGCGCTTCGCTTCGGACTTCGGCACCTTCCTGGCGCCGAACATCAGCCAGGACCCGCAGGCGGGGATCGGCGACTGGACGCTGGCCGATCTGGCCAATGCGCTGACCCGCGGCGTGTCGCGCGGGGGCGAGCATCTCTATCCCGCCCTGCCCTATGCCTCATACGCCAAGATGGCGTTGCAGGATGTGGCGGACCTTCATGCCTTCATGAAGACCCTGCCCGCCGATCCGACGCCCAGCCTGCCGCATGAGATCTCCTTCCCCTTCAACCAGCGGATGGCGCTTGGCGGCTGGAAGATGCTGTTCCTGAACACCGACTGGGCCCTGCCCGGCAACCTGACCCCGACCGAGGACCGCGGCCGCTACATCGCCGAGGCGATGGCGCATTGCGGCGAATGCCATACGCCACGCAATGCGCTTGGCGGGATGGACAGGTCGCGCTGGCTGGCGGGCGCGCCGGACCCGTCCGACGCGACGGGCCAGGGGCGGGTGCCGAACATCACGCCGGCCAGGCTGAACTGGTCGGAAAGCGAGATCGCCTATTACCTGACCACCGGCTTCACCCCGGATTTCGACAGTGCGGGCGGGCATATGGTGCATGTGGTGGAGAATTTCGCCCGGCTGCCGGAAGAGGATGCCAAGGCCGTGGCCGCCTATCTGAAGCGGGTGCCGCCGGTGGAGTGAGGCGGTTAACCCGATTTTAACCGGGACCGGCGCAGGCTGCGGGCATGGCCCAGCTTTACCGCCCCTCCGTTCAGCCCGCCGCCCCGGTGAACCTCTCGCCCGAGGACTGGCTCAGGCAGATATTCTCGGCCCGCGCGGCGCAGGGCGGCGTGGTGCGCCGCTCCATCGCCTGGGTGGACCGCGAGGTCGGGCGCGATCTCTTCATGGCCGAGGTACGGCGGCGCGGCTTTCACCTGCTGGCAAGCTCGAACCAGTTCATCGTGGTCTGCAACCGCGATCCGGTCCAGATGCTGTTCTGACCTGATCTTCGCCGAAGATCAGAAGAAACGAGTTTTCGTCGAAAACTCGCAACGATCCTTCGGCGAAGGATCGTTCAGCCCTGTCCGAGTTTCGCCAGCCGCGCCGCACGCAGTTGCGCGAAATCCTCGCCCGCGTGATAGCTCGACCGCGTCAGCGGCGTGGCCGAGACCATCAGGAAGCCCTTGCCATAGGCGGCCTTCTCATAGGCCTTGAACTCGTCGGGCGTGACGAACCGGTCCACCCGGTGATGCTTCGGCGTCGGCTGCAGATACTGGCCGATGGTCAGGAAATCGACATCCGCCGCCCGCATGTCGTCCATCACCTGGCCGACCGCCTGCCGGTCCTCGCCCAGGCCGACCATGATGCCCGACTTGGTGAACATCGCCGGATCCATCTCCTTCACCTTCTGCAACAGCCGAAGCGAGTGGAAATAGCGCGCGCCGGGCCGCACCTCGGGGTAAAGGCCGGGCACGGTTTCCAGATTGTGGTTCAGCACGTCCGGCTTCGCCGCGACCACCACTTCCAGCGCGCCCGGATCGGATTTCAGGAAATCGGGAATCAGCACCTCGATCGTGGTGCCCGGGCTGCGGTGGCGGATCGCGCGGATGGTCTGGGCGAAATGCTCGGCCCCGCCGTCGGCAAGGTCGTCGCGGTCGACCGAGGTCACCACCACATGGTTCAGCTTCAGCTCGGAAACCGCATGGGCCACCCGGCCCGGCTCGAAGGCGTCCAGCGACTGCGGCTTGCCGGTCGCCACGTTGCAGAAGGTGCAGCCGCGGGTGCAGATCTCGCCCATGATCATCATGGTGGCGTGGCCC
>CAYLSD010000046.1:0-30818 GCA_964386345.1 uncultured Fuscovulum sp. | reverse complement strand
CTACAGCGCCATGCGATAGCGGATATGGCCGTCCGCCTGCACATAGCTGTCGTAAAGCCTGCGCGCGTTGGCGTTGTCCTGGTCGGTATGCCAGTAGAGCCGGTGCCAGCCCCGCGCCCGGGCCAGTGCCACCAGATCGTCGATCAGGGCGCGGGCGATCCCCTGTCCGCGCGCCCCGGGCGCGACGAACAGGTCTTCCAGATAGCAATCCTCGCCGATCACCCAGGACGAGGCATGGTGCAGATGCATCGCAAACCCGACGACCTGCCCGTCCAGACAGGCCAGCCGGGCCTTCAGCGTGCCGCCGGGATCCATCATCCGGGCCCAGGTGTGGGCGGTGATCTCCGGCGCCAGCGTCACGCCGTAGAAATCCAGATATCCGGCCCAGAGGGCGCGCCATGCGCCCTCGTCCGCCGGGGCCGCGTCGCGGATCGCCGGCGTCATGCGATGCGGGCCAGAACGCGGGCCCAGCTTCGGATGCCCTTGTGGAAGGATTTCAGGTCGTATTTCTCGTTCGGCGAATGGATCGCATCGTCGTCATTGGCGAAGCCGATCAGCATGGCGTCCATGCCGAGGATGGTCTTGAAGAAGCCCGCGATCGGGATCGAGCCGCCCATGCCGACGATCACCGCGTCACGGTTCCATTCGTCGGACAAAGCCTGCCGGGCGGCCTCGAACTCGGGCCGCGAGGTGTTCATCGCCGCGGCGGGAGAGCCTTCGAGGTCGTTGTCCCAGGTGATGCGCGCATCGGCCGGCAGCCGGTCCCCGACATGCTTGCGCAGCTTGCGGCGCAGGTCGTCGGGGTCCATGTCGCCGACCAGCCGGCAGGTGATCTTGCAATGCGCCTCGGCCGGGATCACCGTCTTCGACCCGGCGCCCTGATAGCCGCCCCAGAGGCCGTTGATCTCAAGCGTCGGGCGGGCCCATTGCTGTTCCAGCGTGGAATAGCCCGCCTCGCCATGGGATTGCGTGAAACCGACCGAGCCGAGATAGTCCTTCTCGTCGAAGCCGCAGTCTTCCCACTGGCGCTTCAGATCCTCGGGCACCTCATGCACGCCGTCGTAGAAGCCGTCCACGGCCACGCGGCCCCTGTCGTCGTGGAAGCTGGCGATGATCTTCGAAATCTCGCGCAGCGGGTTCAGCGCCGGGCCGCCGTAATGGCCGGAATGCAGGTCGATCCGCGGCCCGTGCAGGGTGAATTCATCCTTGAGCATCCCGCGCAACTGCCCGGCGATGGAGGGCACGCCGGGCGAGACCATCGAGGTGTCGCAGATCAGCGCCAGTTCCGCGGTCAGTTCGCCCGCATTGTCGCGCATGAAGGGGATGAGGGAAGGGGAGCCGGATTCCTCTTCGCCTTCAAGGAAGATGGTGATGCGGCAGGGCAGGGTGCCATGCTCCGCCTTCCAGGCGCGGCAGGCCTCGATGAAGGTCATCAACTGGCCCTTGTCGTCCGACGAACCGCGGCCGCGGATCACCTTGCCGTTCGGGGTATCCTCGATGGCGGGATCGAAGGGCGCGCGATGCCAGAGGTCCAGCGGGTCGACCGGCTGCACGTCGTAATGGCCGTAGAAGAGGAGATGCCGTTCCCCTTCGCCGCCATGCGCCACCACCATCGGATGGCCCGGCGTGGCGGCGGCGCGGGCCTCGAACCCCAGCGACTGCAACTCGGCCACCAGCCAGCCGGCGGCGCGGGCGCAGTCGGGCGCGAAGGCCGGATCGGTCGAGATCGAGGGGATGCGCAAGAGCTCCATCAGCCGGTCCAGCGCCTGCGGCAGGTTCGCGTCGATGCGGGCAAGGGTGGCGTCTAGGGACATCGTGCTCTCCGGATTGTCATGTCGCGGCGCAGGGTAACAGGCCGCCGGGGGCTGTCCAGAGGCCGCGGGATAAGGTAGGAACGGAAGGAATATCACGGAGGTGCCGATGAGACTTCTTGCCGGTATGGCTATGGGTGCGGCGGCGGGCATGGCGCTTGCCGGCGCGGTGCAGGCCGGGGTTGTGCCCACCGAGACGGCCCGGCTTGGAAAGGCCGAGATCACGCTGAGCCTTTACGACTTCCTGACCCAGGAGGAACTGGCCACCCTGCGGCTGGTGATGACCAACCAGCAGGCGCTGGAAATCTTCCTGCCCGCGGGGCAGGGCGGCCATGCGGCGCTGGCGGTCTCGCCCGACGAGGGCTTCATCCGCGGCGGCCAGCCGGTGAAATCGGCGGTTGCGATCGCCGGGCTGCCCGATGGCCAGGCCGCACGGTCCGAGGCGCTGAAGGCCTGCGACTCGGCGCGCAAGGGCAAGGCGCAATGCGTGGTGGCGCTGACGGTGACCCCGCTGGAGTGAGGGCGGCAAAAGCTGTATTGCAGGAGCGACAAATCGTCCCCTTGCATCCCGCCCCCGGTTTGACGCAAGTCAAGGTGGGGACGCCCCCGCTGCGCTAGGCACTGGACCGAGCGGAAGCCAGGAGAATTCGATGGACTACGATGCCCAGCTGACCCTTGCGTTGCAGAAGCTGCATGACGAAGGGCGTTACCGGACCTTCATCGACATCGAGCGGCAGAAGGGTCATTTCCCCCATGCGGTCTGGACCCGCCCCGACGGCAGCCGGCAGCCGATCACCGTCTGGTGCGGCAACGACTATCTGGGGATGGGGCAGCACCCCGAGGTGCTGGCCGCGATGCACGAGGCGCTGGACGCCACCGGCGCGGGCTCGGGCGGCACGCGGAACATCAGCGGCACCACAGTCTACCACAAGCGGCTTGAATCCGAACTGGCCGACCTGCACGGGAAAGAGGCGGCGCTGGTCTTCTCTTCGGCCTATATCGCCAATGATGCGACGCTTTCGACGCTGCGCATCATCTTCCCCGGCCTGATCATCTATTCCGACGCGCTGAACCATGCGAGCATGATCGAGGGCGTGCGCCGCGGCGGCGGCGAGAAGCGGATCTTCCGCCACAACGATCTGGCCCACCTGCGGGCGCTGCTGGCGGCGGACGACCCGGCTGCGCCGAAGCTGATCGCCTTCGAATCGATCTATTCGATGGATGGCGACGTGGCCCCGATCGCCGAAATCTGCGACCTGGCGAAGGAATTCGGCGCGCTGACCTATATCGACGAGGTCCATGCCGTGGGCATGTACGGCCCCCGCGGCGCGGGCGTGGCCGAGCGTGACGGACAGATGCACCGGATCGACATCGTCAACGCGACCCTGGCCAAGGCCTACGGCGTTTTCGGCGGCTATATTGCTGCATCTGCGAAGATGGTCGACGCCATCCGCAGCTATGCGCCGGGCTTCATCTTCACCACCTCGCTGCCGCCCGCCGTGGCGGCCGGGGCGGCGGCTTCCGTGCGGCTTCTGAAGACCGCGGAGGGCCAGGCGCTGCGCGATCGGCAGCAGGCCATGGCCCGCATCCTGAAGACGCGGCTGAAGGCCATGGGCCTGCCGATCATCGACGAGGGCACGCATATTGTGCCCGTCCATGTCGGCAACCCCATCCATTGCAAGATGCTCTCCGACATGCTGCTTGAGCAGTTCGGCATCTATGTCCAGCCGATCAACTTCCCCACCGTGCCGCGCGGCACCGAAAGGCTGCGCTTCACCCCCAGCCCGGTGCATGATCCGAAAGAGATCGACCGGCTGGTGAAGGCGATGGATTCGCTCTGGCAGCAGTGTGCGCTGAATCGTGCCGAACTTTCCGCCTGAGCGCCCATCTCGCATGTGCAAAAGGACTTGCCCTGTGCTAGCGTTCCCGCAATACGAAGCCCGGTGAGTCGCAGGGGAAGCGACTCGGTTCAACGGGGCGATCCAAGGGGACAGGTCACGCAATGATCGGCTGGAGGTCCAAACCTCAGGCAGCGGAAGAGGAGAAGCCCAAGGGCTTCGACGATTTCGACCTTCGCCTGGGCGACCTGATGCGCGGCGAAAGGGCCACGCTGGGCAAGTCGCTTCTGGACGTTCAGCGTGAGCTGAAGATCAAGGCCACCTATATCGCCGCCATCGAGAATGCCGATGTCTCGGCTTTCGAGACGCCCGGTTTCGTGGCGGGTTATGTGCGGTCCTACGCCCGTTACCTGGGGATGGACCCGGATGAATCCTTCGCCCGCTTCTGCCGCGAGGCGAATTTCGCCGTGGCGCACGGGCTGTCGGCCTCGGCGGCGCCGCAGCGGCTGGCGCAGGCGCGCGCCCGGGTGGATTTCGCCGATCCGCTGGCCAATCCGAACGCCACCTTCATCCCGCGCGGCGAAAGCATCTTCAGCCGGGTCGAACCCGGCGCCATCGGCTCGGTCGCGGTGCTGCTGGTGCTGATCGGCGCCATCGGCTATGGCGGCTGGTCGGTCCTGCGCGAGGTGCAGCGCGTGCAACTGGCCCCGGTGGACGAGGCGCCCTCGGTCGTGGCGCAGATCGACCCGCTGGCCGGGGCGCAGCCCGCCGATCCGCAGGCGGTGGTCAAGGAACCCGCGACCGCGGTGGCGGAAAACCAGTCCGCGCCTGATCTGATGGGCCGCTTGTATCGTCCGCAGGAACTGGACGTGCCGGTGCTGGTGTCGCGCGATGGCCCCATCGCCGCCATCAATCCGCGTGCCGGCGGCCCGGAGGCCGGTTCGGCAGGCGTGGCCGCGGCCGATCAGGCAGAGGCCGAAACGGTCAAGGTCATGGCCGATGCCCGTCCCGGCGTGGAAATCCTGGCCGTGCGCCCCGCCTGGGTGCGGGTCAGCGCCGCCGACGGCACGGTGTTGTTCGAGAAGAACCTGGACGCGGGCGAACGCTATGCCGTTCCCGCGCTGGAAGAGGCGGCGCTTCTGCGCACCGGCAACTCCGGTTCGGTCTATTTCGTGGTAGACGGCCAGACCTATGGCCCGGCGGCGCCCGGCGCCAATGTGGCGAAGAACATCGCGCTGACCTCGGATGCCTTGACCGGGAAATATGCCTTGGCCGATCCCGGCGCCGACGAGGCGCTGGCCAAGGTGTTGACCGCCGATGCCTCGGCCACGGTGCCTGCTGCGGTGGAATGATCCCTTCGTGATCGTGCAGGACCCGCCGGGCGGTTGCCGCCCGATGGGCTTTTGCCTATGTTCGCCGCGAATGGCTTGAGGCATCCCAATGTCGCTGAACCCGATCCGTCCCTGGCGCAATATCGAGCGGCGGAAAAGCCGCCGGATCATGGTGGGCAATATTCCCGTGGGCGGCGATGCGCCGATCTCGGTGCAGACGATGACCAACACCGACACTTCGGATGTGAAGGCGACGCTGGATCAGGTGATCCGGGCGGCGGATGTGGGGGCGGATATCGTGCGGGTCTCGACGCCGGACGAGGCCAGCACGCGGGCCCTGCGCGAGATCTGCCGCGAAAGCCCGGTGCCGATCGTGGCCGACATCCATTTCCACTACAAACGCGCCATCGAGGCGGCGGAGGCTGGCGCGGCCTGCCTGCGGATCAACCCCGGCAACATCGGCGATGCCAGGCGGGTGGCCGAGGTGGTGCGGGCGGCGAAGGACCACGGCTGTTCGATCCGCATCGGGGTGAACGCCGGGTCGCTGGAACGGCACCTGCTGGAGAAATACGGCGAGCCCTGCCCGGATGCGATGGTGGAAAGCGGCCTCGACCATATCAAGCTGTTGCAGGACAACGATTTCCACGAATTCAAGATCAGTTGCAAGGCGTCGGATGTGTTCCTTTCGGCGGCGGCCTATCAGCAACTGGCGGCGGCGACCGACGCGCCGATCCATCTGGGCATCACCGAGGCCGGGGGCCTGACCTCCGGCACGGTGAAATCCGCCATCGGCCTTGGCAGCCTGTTGTGGTTCGGCATCGGCGACACCATCCGGGTCAGCCTGTCGGCGGATCCGGTGGAAGAGGTGAAGGTCGGCTACGAGATACTGAAAAGCCTTGGCCTGCGCACGCGGGGGGTGCAGATCATCTCCTGCCCCTCCTGCGCGCGGCAGGGCTTCGACGTGATCCGCACCGTCGAGGCGCTGGAAAAACGGCTGGAGCACATCAAGACGCCGATGAGCCTTTCGATCATCGGCTGCGTGGTGAACGGCCCGGGCGAGGCGCTGATGACCGATATCGGCTTCACCGGCGGCGGCGCGGGCAAGGGCATGGTCTACATGGCGGGCAAGCAGGACCACACCATGACCAACGAGAAGATGATCGACCATATCGTCGAACTGGTCGAGAAGCGCGCCGAGGCGATCGCGGCGGCAGAGGCGCAGGCGGCGGAGTAAGGCGGCGTTCGCGCGAACCCCGCCCCGAAAATCGCGCGATTTCCGGTGTCAGCCGTCCTGCCGCTGGCCCGCCACGATCTGCCGCATCCCGTCCAGCGGCACATAGCCGCGCACCATGGTGCGGTCGATGACGAAGGTCGGCGTGCCATTGATCTCCAGCACCGAGGCCAGCTCGTGGTTCGCCATGATCACCGCCTTCACCTCTTCCGACGCCATCTTCGCCGTCACCGCCGCCGGGTCATGCCCCAGGTCCGAGGCCAGCCTGCCAAGGGTCTCCGCACTGGCCTCGCCGCGCAGCACGATCAGCGCGTCATGGGCCTTCTTGTAGGCCTCGTCGCCGTAAAGCATCCGCACCGAGATGGCGAATTGCGACGACAGCAGCGATTCCTCGCCCAGGATGGGGAATTCCTTCAGCACGAAGCGGATGTTGCCGTCGGTGCCGACCAGATCCTCCACCTCCTGATACGCCTTGCGGCAATAGCCGCAGCGGTAGTCCATGAACTCGACCACGGTGATGTCGCCATCCGGGTTGCCGCCCGACCAGTCGGCGGCGCTGTGGTAGATGGCGTCCTTGTGCATCTCCATCAACTGCAGGTCGCGGTCGGCGGCGGCGATGTCCTCGCGGACCTGCAACTCGGTCATCGCCTCGACGATCACCTCGGGGTTTTCCAGAAGATAGGCGCGGACCTCTTCGCGGAAGGCGGCGCGCTCGGCATCCGTCATCTCGCCCAGGCCGCCTGCCAATGCGGTGGAGGCGGTCAGCGTGGCGAGCAGGGCGAGGGTCAGGCGCATGGGGCTTCCTTTGCAGGCTTGACCCGCAAGTCGGGCCGGGGCAGGTGATCGGCGGAACCTTAAGGGGCAGGCGATGACAAGCGCAAGTCGGGGATCGCGGCGGGGGGATGTCGATCCCTTCATTGTGATGGATGTGATGGAACGGGCAAGGGCGGCCGAGGCCGCGGGGCGAAGGATCATCCACATGGAGGTCGGCCAGCCCGGCACGCCTGCGCCCGCGGGCGCGGTGGCAGCGCTGAAAACCGTTCTGGATCAGCCGCTTGGCTATACGGTGGCGCTTGGCCTGCCCGCGTTGCGCGAAGGCATCGCCGGGCTTTACCGGCGCTGGTACGGGGTGGACCTTGACCCGCGCCGGGTGATCGTCACCACCGGTTCGTCGGGTGCCTTCCTGCTGGCCTTCACCGCGCTTTTTGACGCAGGCGACCGGGTGGCCCTGGGCGAGCCCGGTTATCCCAGCTACCGCCAGATCCTGCGCGCGCTGTCGCTGACCCCGGTCGGCGTGCCCGCCCGGCTGGAGAACCGTCTGCAACCGGCGGTGGAGGACCTCGACGGGCTGGATGTGGCGGGCCTGATCGTCGCCAGCCCCGGCAACCCGACGGGCACCATGCTGGACCGCGCGGCGCTGGCGCGGCTGGCAGGATGGGCCGGGGCGCGCGGCGTCGCCTTCGTCTCGGACGAGATCTACCACGGGCTGCATTACGGCGGCCGGGCGGTCTCGGCGCTGGAGATCACGGACAGGGCCTGGGTGATCAACAGCTTCTCGAAATATTTCAGCATGACCGGCTGGCGGATCGGCTGGATGGTGGTGCCGGAAGATCAGGTCCGCCGGGTAGAGCGGCTGGCGCAGAACATGTTCATCTGCCCGCCGCACGCCAGCCAGATCGCCGCGCTGGCGGCGCTGGACTGCACCGCAGAGCTTGAGGCGAACCGGGCCGTCTATGCCGAAAACCGGCGGCTGATGCTGGAGGGGCTGCCGAAGGCCGGTTTCGACCGCATCGCGCCGCCGGACGGGGCCTTCTACATCTATGCCGATGTCTCGGGGCTGACGGATGACTCCTTGCGTTTCGCCGGCGAAATCCTCGACGGGGCAGGGGTGGCGGTGACGCCGGGGATCGACTTCGATCCTGTCCGGGGGCACCGGTGGATGCGCTTTTCCTATGCCCGCTCCACCGCCGACATTGCCGAGGGGCTGGAGCGGCTGTCGGCCTTCATGGCAGGAAGGTGAATTTACTTCCGCACCCGTGCCGGGGATAATGCGGCAAAACAAGGGCAGATGATGCGGGCGGTTCTGGCAGCTTTGGCGATGGTCTGGGCGCTGGCCTTCGGGGCGGCGGCGCAGGAATTGTCGGCGCTGGCGCGGCTGGATGCCGGGAAAAGCCATGTCTCGGGCGGCAGCGGCGGGCTGGCGGTGGAGCTGACGATCAGCCAGCCGGTGCCCTGGCGGGTGCGGATGCTGGACGGGCCGCCGCGGCTGATCCTCGACGTGCGCGAGGTGGACTGGACCGGCGTCGACCGGCTGGCGCTGCCCGGCCCGGTGCGCGAGTTGCGGGCGGGGGTGTTCCGGCCCGGCTGGTCGCGGCTGGTCGTCGAACTGGACGGGCCATGGGCGGTGGCGCGCTCCGAGATGCAGACGGGCGACACCGGCGCGCTGATCCGGCTGGCGCTGGCCCCCGCGACGCCAGAGGTCTTCGAGACCGAGGCCGCGCGGCCCGAACCGCCCGAATGGGCGCCGCCGAAAGCGGCCGACATTCCGCCGCCGCCGGTGCAGGGCCTCGGGCCGGTGGTCGTGGTGCTGGACCCCGGCCATGGCGGCATCGACCCGGGGGCCGAGCGCGACGGCCAGACCGAGGCGAAGCTGATGCTGACCTTCGCACGGGAGTTGAAGGAGGCGCTGCTGCGCGACGGCCGCTTCACGGTGGTGATGACCCGCGAGGAGGATGTCTTCGTGCCGCTTGAAGCCCGCATCTCCATCGCCCGCGCGGCGGAGGCGACGGTCTTCCTGTCGCTGCACGCCGATGCGCTGGCCGAGGGCGAGGCGCAGGGGGCCACCGTCTACACCCTGTCGGACGATGCCACGGACGAAGCGGCGCAGGCGCTGGCCGAACGCCACGACCGCGACGACCTGCTGGCGGGGCTGGACCTGTCGGCGCAGGACGATCTGGTGGTGACGGTGCTGATGGACATGGCGCGGACCGAGACGAAGCCGCGGGTGGACCGGCTGGCGGGCCATCTTGTCGGCGCGATCAAGGGGGCCGACCTGCGGATGCACCGCCATCCGCATCAGGAGGGCGGGTTCTCGGTGCTGAAATCGCCCGACATCCCCTCGGCGCTGGTGGAGCTGGGGTTCCTGTCTTCGGCCCGCGACCTGAAGCGGCTGGAAGACCCGGAATGGCGGGCGAAGATGGCGGCGGCGCTGGTGGCGGGGCTTGCGGCCTGGGCCGGCGAGGACCAGGCGATCCGGGCGATGAAGGGCAACTAGCCGCCGGGCGGGCGCCCAAGGTTTTGACGGGGGCCCGCGTCTGATATAGGGAAGCGCGAAATCCACGGGGGTGCGCGTGCTACGATTCATCGGCTCTTTCTTCGGGGCCATCTTCACGATGATCACGCTGGGCGCCTTTTTCGGCGCCCTGACCGTCGGCGCGATCTTCTGGATGTATTCCAGCGACCTGCCCAGCCACGAAAGCCTGGCGCAATACAGCCCGCCGACGATCTCCCGCATCTATACCGGCGAGGGCAAGGTGCTGGACGAATTCGCCCGCGAGCGGCGGCTGTTCGTTCCGGCGGCGGATATTCCCGATCTGGTGAAACAGGCCTTCATCAGCGCCGAGGACCAGAATTTCTATACCCATGCCGGCTATGACGCGCGCGGCATGATCGCGGCGCTGGTCGATGCGGTGAAAAGCAAGGGCGAGGACCTGCGCGGCGCGTCCACCATCACCCAGCAGGTGGCGAAGAACATGCTGCTGGACGGCACCCGCCAGGGCGCCAAGGGGATCGAGCGCAAGATCAAGGAGATCATCCTGGCGACGCGGCTTGAGGCGACGCTGTCCAAGGACCGCATCCTTGAAATCTACATGAACCAGATCGACCTCGGCTACCGCAGCTTCGGCGTGGCGGCGGCGGCGCAGACCTATTTCAACAAGACGCTGGTCCAGTTGACCCCGGGCGAGGCCGCCTATCTGGCCGCGCTGCCGAAATCCCCCGGCAAGGGGCTGCGGCCGGTGCAGGAATACGACCGTGCGGTGGAACGGCGGAACTACGTCCTGCGCCAGATGCTGGAAAACGGCTATATCGACAAGGCGACGTTCGACACCGAACGGGCGCTGCCGCTGAAGACGGTGATGGCGGGGGACTATCCCTCCTACCGCGAGGCGCTGCCGGACCGCACCTATTTCACCGAGGAAATCGCCCGCCAGCTTTCGAAGAACTTCGGCGAGGAGGAATTCTACAACGGCGGCCTGACCATCCGCGCCACCATCGACCCCGAGTTGCAGCGGCAGGCCGAGAAATCGCTGCGCACCGCGCTGGAGAAATACGACCGCGGCCTTGGCCGCTGGCGCGGCACCGGCGAGGCGCTGGACCCCTCGGTCCTGGGCAACGAGGCGGACTGGCGCGCAGCCCTGGCCGCCGTCGAGGTGCCGCGCGACATCGAGGGCTGGTTCCCGGCGGTGGTGCTGGAGGTGGGCGACCGCGAACTGCGGATCGGCATCGAGGGCGTGCAGGAAACCGGGGCCGAGCCGCAGGTGGTGCCGCGCGCCGACATCGAATGGATGCGCGGCAATTTCCACGACAATTTCAAGCCGGGCGATGTGGTCCATGTCCGCCGCATGGTCAAGGACGGCGACGGCAGTTTCGTCCGCTGGACCCTGCGGCAGGTGCCCGAGGTGCAGGGCGCCTTCATGGCGATGGACGTGAACACCGGCCGGGTGCTGGCGATGCAGGGCGGCTTCAGCTACCAGGAATCGGTCTTCAACCGCGCCACGCTGGCCAAGCGCCAGCCGGGATCGAGCTTCAAGCCCTTCGTCTATGCCGCCGCGCTGGATTCCGGCTTCACCCCCGCCACCATCGTCGTCGACGCGCCGATCGAGGTGAACACGCCGCAGGGGCTGTGGACGCCGAAGAACGCCTCGAACAAGTATTACGGACCCGCGCCGCTGCGCACGGGGATCGAGCAGAGCCGCAACCTGATGACCATCCGCATCGCCGAGGAGATCGGGATGCATACCGTGGCGGGCTATGCCGAACGTTTCGGGGTCTACGACCGGATGAACCCCTATCTGGCCAATGCCCTTGGCGCGCAGGAAACCACGCTTTACCAGATGGTTGCCGCCTATGCGATGTTCGCCAACGGCGGCGAGCGGCTGGAGCCGACGCTGGTCGACCGGGTGCAGGACCGCTATGGCCGCACCGTCTATCGCCACGACAAGCGCGCCTGCGCCGATTGCACCGACGCCACCCTGCCACGCGGCGCGGGGGTGAGGATTTCCTCGGACCGCGAGCGGGTGATGGATGCGATCACCGCCTATCAGCTGACCAGCATGATGGAAGGCGTGGTCCTGCGCGGCACCGCGCGCGGCATCAACCTGCCGGTGCCGGTGGCGGGCAAGACCGGGACGACGAACGACGCCAAGGACGTGTGGTTCATCGGCTACAGCAGCACCATCGTCGCGGGCTGCTACATCGGCTATGACAATCCGAAATCGCTCGGCAACGTCTCGGGCGGCGGCTTCTGCGGCCCGGTGTTCGAAAGCTTCATGAAGGTGGCGATCCAGAAATACGGCGGGTCGCGGTTCAAGGTGCCGCCGGGGGGCTATTTCGTGAAGATCGACCGCTTCACCGGCGGTCGCCTGCCCGACGACGCCACCGGCGACAATGTCGTGGCGGAATATTTCCGCGAGGGCGAGGACCCGATCTTCGGCCTTGGCGCGCTGGTCGACGGCGGCTTCGAGATGGGGCAGAACCTGCCCCTCTTCGCCTATGGCGAGACCGAGGGCAGCCAGGGCAGCACCGTCACCACCGCGACGGGCGAGACCAAGGTGATCCCGAAGAAGGCCGATTTCGGCACCGTCTCTTCGGGCGGGCTATATTGAACCAACCGGCGGCCGGCGCGGCCCGCACCCTTGTGGGCACGCGGGAGGGGCGTTATCAGGCCAGGAAAACCTAGGGGAAGACGGCCATCATGCGCGCAGAGACGCAAGCTCATGTGGATGCGATCCAGAAGTCGCTGGCGCTTCTGGCGCAGCGGATGGATTGGGAGACCGCGCCGCACCGGCTGGAGGAATTCAACGCGCTGATCGAGCAGCCCGACCTGTGGAACGACCCCGCCAAGGCGCAGAAGCTGATGCGCGAGCGGCAGTCGCTGATGGATGCGGTGAACGGCTACAGGCTGATCGAGGCCGGGCTGAACGACAACATCGGCCTGATCGAACTGGGCGAGGCCGAGGGCGAGGACAGCATCATCGCCGAGGCCGAGGCCGCGCTGAAGGCGCTGGTCGAGGTGGCGGCGCAGAAGGAGCTTGAGGCGCTCTTGAACGGCGAGGCCGACGGCAACGACACTTTCCTTGAGATCAACGCCGGTGCGGGCGGGACGGAAAGCCAGGACTGGGCCGAGATGCTGGCGCGGATGTATACCCGCTGGGCGGAACGGCGCGGCTTCACGGTGGAGATGCTGTCGGAAACCCCGGGCGAAGAGGCGGGCATCAAGTCGGTCGCCTACAAGATTTCCGGCCACAACGCCTATGGCTGGCTGAAGACCGAAAGCGGCGTGCACCGGCTGGTGCGGATTTCTCCCTTCGGCTCGGGCGACAAGCGGCAGACCTCTTTCGCCAGCGTCTGGGTCTATCCGGTGGTGGACGACAATATCGAGATCGAGGTGCTGGACAAGGATATCCGCATCGACACCTTCCGGTCGTCCGGTGCGGGCGGGCAGCACGTCAACAAGACCGACTCGGCGGTGCGGATCACCCACTTCCCGACCGGGATCGTGGTGACATCCTCGCTGAAATCGCAGCACCAGAACCGCGACATCGCCATGAACGCGCTGAAGGCGCGGCTTTACCAGCAGGAACTGGACCGGCGGTCGGCCGCGATCAACGATGCGCATGACGCCAAGGGCGATGCGGGCTGGGGCAACCAGATCCGCAGCTATGTCCTGCAGCCCTACCAGATGGTGAAGGACCTGCGCACCAACCACGAGACCAGCGATACCCAGGGCGTGCTGGACGGCGACCTGGACGGCTTCATGGCGGCGACGCTGGCCTTGGACATGGCCGGGAAAAGCCGCGCCGACGCCGAGGGCTGAATTCCGATCCTTCGTCGAAGGATCGCGACGCGGGCTTTAACCTGCTGCGAAAATACCTGTTTGGAAAAGTTGTATCCCGCGCATAGCCTTCCTGCCGGAAGAGGGAGGATGGGATGCATGAGGACACCGCGGGCGCGCGCCCGATGCCCGAGATACTGGAGCTGGACCTTTCCGACCTGCGCGCGGCGCTGGCGGCGGGCTGGCGGGATTTCCTGCGCGCGCCGCTTTACGGCCTCTTCTTCGCCGGGGTCTATGTGCTTGGCGGCTGGCTGATCGCCTGGGCCTCGCTGACCGAGGGGCAGATCTGGTGGACGATCTTCGCAGGCGCCGGTTTCCCGATCCTCGGCCCCTTCATCGCCTGCGGCTTCTACGAGGTCTCGCGCCGACTGGAGATGGGCGAGCCGCTGGACTGGGGCGGCGTCCTCGGCGCGGTGTTCCGCCAGAAGGACCGGCAAATCCCGACCATGGCGGCGATCATCGTGGTGTTCTTCCTGTTCTGGAACTTCCTTGCGCACATGATCTTCGCCCTGTTCCTGGGCACCGCGACGCTGACCAACATCACCAGCAGCGTTCAGGTCTTCCTGACCCCCGAGGGGCTGGCGATGCTGGCGTTCGGCACCGTGGTGGGGGCGGTCTTCGCCGGGGTGCTTTACGCGCTGACGGTGGTCAGCCTGCCGCTCCTGATGGACCGCGAGGTGGATTTCATCACGGCGATGATCACAAGCTGGACGCTGGTGGCGGCCAATCCCGGGGTGATGCTGGTCTGGGGCGCGGCGATTGCCGTCTCGCTGTTCCTCGGCATGGTCACGGGGTTTCTGGGGCTGTTCGTCGCGCTGCCGCTGTTCGGGCACGCAAGCTGGCATCTGTATCGCCGGGCGCTGGAATAGGTCCGAAAGCCAAAAGGCGCGCCCTGCGGCGCGCCTTGCGATCCTGCGAAAGGGCAGGGATCAGACTTCGGCCGGTTTCTCGGCCGCCGGTTCCGCCGTGGCGGGGCGCATCGGCGGCAGGGTGGCGGCAGTGGTGCGGCCCGAGGCCAGAGGATCCTCCTGACGCTGCACGGAGCCTTCGAAATGCGCGCCCGACTCGATGGCGATGGTCTTGTGGATGATGTCGCCTTCCACCCGTGCGGTGGAGGTCAGGCGGACCTTCAGCCCGCGGACCCGGCCGATCACGCGGCCGTTGACCACGATGTCGTCGGCCACGATCTCGCCGCGGATGGTGGCGCTTTCGCCGACCGTCAGCAGATGGGCGCGGATATCGCCCTCGACCGTGCCTTCGACCTGGATGTCGCCGGTGGTGCGCAGGTTGCCGACGACCGTCAGGTCCGAGGACAGGACCGAGGTCACGGCCTTGCCCTTGGGTGCCGTCGGGGTGAAGTCCATCGAGGGTTTCGTCACGGGTGCCTCCGGGGCCTTGGGTTTCTCGCCATCGGCCTTGCTGGGTCCGGGCTCGTTGATGCGGCTCTTAGAAAACATCGCTGGCTGCCTTTATGAACTTCACCGGATTGACGGCAGAACCGCCGATCCGGACTTCGTAGTGGAGGTGGGTGCCGGTGGACCGGCCTGAGTTGCCCATATCACCGATCCGGTCCCCGCGCGAGACCCTTTGGCCGACCTCGACCCGGATCTGGGAGAGATGGGCATAGCGGGTCTCGATCCCGAAGGCGTGCTGGACCTTGATCAGACGACCATAGCCGTTTTCCCAGCCGGCGTGAATCACGACCCCGTCAGCGGTGGCATAGATCGGCGTGCCGTAGTCGCCGGCCAGATCCTGCCCCTCGTGCTGGCGGTATCCGCGGCCGAGCGGGTCGCTGCGGCCGCCGAATCCGCTGGTCCAGCGGACCGAGGATTTCACCGGCATCCCCAGCGGCACGCGGAAGGCGGCCATGCGGTAGAGGTTCATCTCCTCAAGTTCCTTGAGGATCGCATTGGCGCGGATCTCGTCCCCGGTCAGGACCATGCTGCCCGAGGTGGAGGCGCTGATCGGCGACAGCGGGCCGCCCTGGCCGGAATAGCCCTTGCGGACCGAGGCGATCAGGTCGTCCGGGTTCAGGCCCACGGAGCGGAACATCTTGTCCAGCGGCTCCATCGAGACGGTGACCGCCTCTTCCAGCTTGGTGAAGATGGCGTCGTTGCGGGCTTCCAGCGCGGCTTTCTCCTGCGCGACGCTGGCCAGTTCGGCGCGCACGGCGGCGGTCTCGGTGGCATCGGCGTCGCGGGCGCGGGCGGTCTGGCCAAGCGCGCCGGTCAGGTAGTCCAGCGTGGCGGCGGTGTCGCGGATGCGGCCCATCTCGGTCGCGCCGCCGCCCTGCTGGTTCAGCGCCAGCGCCATCCGCTCGGCCTCGTCGCGGGCTTCGTCGCGTTCCTGGATGGTGCGGCGCAGGGTGTTCTGGATGACCTCGATCCCGGTTTCCAGCTCGCGCCGGCTGTCTTCCGAGGCCAGCAGCTTCTCCTGCATCTCGGACACCTGCGCGAGCGCGATGTTGAAGCGTTCCTGCGCGCGGACGGCTTCTTCGGCCCTTGTGTCGCGGTCGGTCGAGATGAAGGCGAGGCGTTCCTCGAAAAGGACGCGCTGGCGTTGGGTCTGTTCGCGGGCCGATCCGGCGCCGATGGTCTCCATCATGATGATGGCGGTGGCGACGATGGTCCAGGCCAGGCCGAGCGTGCCGACGACCAGCGCGATGGCCTGCGTCGAGGGGCGCAGCCGGACGAAGCGGGTGCCATGGTCGGATTTCAGGAACAGCCGCTGTTCGGGGAAATAGCGTTCCAGCTGGGCATTGATCCGGAAGGCGAGTCGGGTCAGCACTGGCGGGCGGGTCCGTTTCTGGTTCTGGAAAGGGGCGGCGCCCGGGGGCCGCTCTCGACTGCGGATTGATTAGCCGCCGTGTTACCCGGCTGCAACGCTTTTGACTTGAAGGATCCGAAACCGGCCTGCGGGGGCGGGAAGATCGGCAGAAACTTGCCGATATGGCGGGGTGACCCGGGGGCAGGCCGGTATTTGGCGCGGCCCTTCCCGGCCTACCCGTCCTCTCCCTCCGACAGCGGCCAGTAGAAATCGGGCGGCAGGCCGGCCTCGGCGCGTTTCTCCTCGTTGAAAGGCGGTTTCAGCGCGCCGTGGAAATAGCGGCGGACAAGGGCGTGGAACACATCCTTCGGGTCCTCGCCGTCCCGGCCGCAAAGCCAGTTGAACCATTTGGAGCCATAGGCGACATGGCCGACTTCCTCGGCATAGATCACCTCCAGCGCGGCGATGGCCTGCGCCTCTCCGGCCTTGCGGAAGATCTCGATCATGCCCGGCGTCACGTCCAGCCCCCGCGCCTCAAGCACCATCGGCACCACGGCGAGGCGTCCCTTCAGGTCGTCCACCGTATCCTCGGCGGCGCGCCACATGCCCTGATGGGCGGGCAGCGCGCCGTAATGGCTGCCCATGGCTTCCAGCACGTCGCAGATCAGGTTGAAATGCTTGGCCTCCTCGTCGGCGGCCTTCACCCAGTCGTCGTAGAAGCCCGCGGGCATCGGATGACCGGTGAAGCGGGCGATGATGTCCCAGTGCAGGTCCACCGCGTTCAACTCGATATGCGCCACCGCATGCAGAAGCGCGATGCGGCCCTGCGGACTGCCCGGGCGCCGCCGCGGCACCTCGCGCGGCGGCAGCAGTTCTGGGCGTGCGGGCCGGGCGGGGCGCAGCGGCGGCTCCGCCTGTCCGACGGGCAGCGGCGTGCCTGCCGCGCGGGCGGCGAACCATTCGGCGGCGTATCTGCGGCCGAGCGCGGTCTTCGCGCGCCCGTCGGCGGTGGTCAGCACCTCGACCGCCATCGCGGCCAGCGTTCCGGCCATCACAGCGCCCGCGCCGCGGCCAGCACCTCTTCGGCATGGCCCTTGACCTTCACCTTCGGCCAGACCCGCGCCACCCGGCCCTGACCGTCGATCAGGAAGGTCGCGCGGGTGATGCCGAGGAACAGCCTGCCGTAAAGGCTTTTCTCGCCCCAGACGCCGTAATCCTCGCAGGTCCGGCCGCCCTCGTCCGAGGCGAGGATGACGGAAAGCCCGTGCTTCTGGCAGAACCTGTCATGCGCCTTCACCGAATCCCTGGAAATGCCGATCACCGTGGTGCCGGCGGCGGAGAATTCCGCCGCCAGCGCGGTGAAGTCCCGCGCCTCAAGCGTGCAGCCGGGGGTGTCGTCCCTGGGATAGAAGTAAAGCACCACCTTGCCGGGGCGGAAGCCCGACAGGGTGACGGTGCCGCCGCCGTCGCGGGGCAGGGTGAAGTCGGGGGCGATATCGCCTGCGTTCATCATGGGCGTCTCCTTGCCAAGCGGTCAGGGCGGGCTTGGCGTTCTTGTTGCCTTCCGGCAGAGTTGAAGGCAAGGGGCAGGGGCCTGCGACAAGACGGGCACGGAAAGACCAGGGGCATGGCCGGTTTGGCTGAGGGCATGACGGAGCGGACGGAACCGGAGGCGGCGGATGCGCCGCGCCGCCGGGTGCCGCGGCTGCGCCATCGCCACCGGCCGCGCGTCGGGCTGCGGCTGGTGCTGGCGCTTCTGGCCATGGCGCTGGTCATCGCCCTGTGCGGCATGGCGCTGACCGGGCGCAGCCTTGGCCTGCCGGTCTGGGCGGTGGCCGAGGCCGAGACCCGGGTGAACCGCGCCCTGCAGGAGAACGGCCACCTGCCGCAGGGCGCCGCCGTGGCGCTTGGCGGCATCGAGATCGCGCTGGACCGCGACTTCACCCCGCGCTTCCGCCTTCTGGACCTGCGGCTGATCGAGCCGGGGGGGCGGTCGATCCTCGCCCTGCCGGAACTGGCGGTGGCGCTGGAACCTTCGGCGCTGTTGCGCGGGCAGGTCCGCCCGGCCTCGGTCCGTCTTCTGGGCGCGCAGCTTGAGGCTTTGCGGGATGCCGAGGGGCGGATCGGTCTGTCCATCGGCGGCATCTCGGGCGCGCAGGGGCCGCAATCGCTGGCCGAGGTGCTGGATGCGCTGGACCGGATGTTCTCCACCCCCGCGCTGTCCGGCCTGTCGCTGATCGAGGCCGAGGCGCTGACCCTGACGCTGAAGGACGCCCGCGCCGGGCGGGAATGGCAGTTGGGCGACGGGCGGCTGGTCCTCGAGAACCGCGAGGACGGGCTGGCGGCGGAACTGGGGGTGACGCTGCTGGACGGCGAGACGCCCGCTTCGGCGCGGATGACGATCGAGACGGAAAAGGCCACCTCCGCCGCGCGCATCCTTGCCAATCTGGACGGGATGGCGGCGGCGGACCTTGCCGCGCAGGCGCCGCCCCTGGCGGTGCTGGGGCTGCTGGATGCGCCGATTTCCGGCCGGATGATCGGCGAACTGGATGCGGGCGGGCAGTTGAAAGGCTTCGAGGGCGCGCTGTCGCTGGGGGCGGGCGCCGTGCGGCCCGCGCCCGATGCCGCGCCGGTGCCCTTCGACCGGGCCGGGATCGCGCTGCGCTACGATCCGGCGCGGCAGCGGATCACCCTGGGCAGCCTGCGGGTGGAAAGCGCCTCGCTGCGCCTGCGCGCCCGCGGCTCGGCCGAATTGCAGGACGGCAAGGGCGGGCTTGCGGCGCCGGGGCAGATGCCTGCCGCGGTGGTCGGGCAGCTTTCCTTCGCCGAGGTGATGGTGGACCCCGAGGGCCTGTTCGCCGAGCCGGTCAGCTTCGACACCGGGGCGCTGGCGATGCGGGTCACCCTGTCGCCCTTCCGGGCCGAGATCGGCCAGCTTTCGCTGGGCGAGGGCGAGGGACAGTTGCGGCTGACCGGCGACATGGCGGCGGGCGAGGGGGGGTGGCGCGGCGGCATCGACGTGGGGCTGGACCGGATCGACGCAGAACGGCTTCTGAAGCTCTGGCCGGTGTCGGTGGTTCCGAAGACCCGCGACTGGCTGGCCGCCAATGTCGGCCAGGCCGAGTTCCGCGATTTCGACGCCAGCCTGCGGATCGCCCCGGGAGAGGAGCCGCGCTTCGCGCTGGACTACAATTTCGAGGGTGCGCAGGTCCGCTTCATCCGCACCCTGCCGCCGGTGCAGGACGGCACGGGCCGGGCGGCGATCTTCGGCAATGCCTATACGGTGGTGCTGGAAAGCGGCCATGTCACCGCGCCGGACGGCGGGCGGGTCGACGCGGCGGGCTCGGTGATGGTGGTGCCCGACATCACCCGGATTCCGGCCGATGCAGAGGTGACGCTGGTCACGCGCTCGCCGCTGACCTCCGCGCTGTCGCTGCTGGATCAGGAGCCGTTCCGCTTCCTGACCAAGGCCGGGCGGCCGGTCGATCTGGGCGAGGGACGGGCCGAGATCACCTCGCGCCTGACCTTCCCGCTGAAGGAGAAGATCGGCGTCGACGATGTGGGGTATACGGTGGCGGGCCGGGTGCGCGATTTCCGGTCCGAGGTGCTGGTGCCGGGCAAGGTGCTGGCGCTGCCCGAGATGGCGGTGAAGGTGACGCCCGAGGGCATGGATCTGGCGGGCAAGGGCAAGCTGGACTCGCTGCCCTTCGACGCCACCTTCCGCCAGCCCTTCGGCGTGGGGACCGAGGCCCGCGCCCATGCCACGATCTGGCTGACCGACGCCCGGCTGCGCGAGCTTGGCGTCGCCCTGCCTGCGGGCTGGCTGTCGGGCGAGACGCAGGCGGTGGTCGAGATGGTCATCCCCAAGGATGCGCCGCTGAGCCTGACGCTGACCTCCTCGCTGACCGGCGCGGGGCTGTCGGTGCCGCCGCTTGGCTGGTCGAAACCGGCGAGGGCAAGGGCCAGCCTGACGCTGGCGGCGAAACTGGGCGCGCGGCCGGAAGTCACCTCGCTGCGGCTGGATGCGCCGGGGCTGCTGGCCGAGGGGCGGCTGACCACGGCGGCGGGCGGCGGGCTTGAGCGGGCGAGTTTCCCGCGGCTGGAGGCAGGGAACTGGCTGGCGGCCTCGGTCGATCTGGTCGGGCGGGGCGGGAACCGCGCGCCCTCGGTCGAGATCAAAGGCGGCACGCTGAACCTGCCGCTGATGCCGAAGACGGCGGGCAGCGGCGAGGGCGACGGGGCCGAGATGAAGGTGGCGCTGAACCGGCTGACCGTGTCCTCGGGCGTGGCGCTGACCGATTTCCGCGGCGCGTTCCGGGCGATGAAGGGCGGGCTGGACGGCCGCTTCACCGCCGCCGTCAACGGCCGCGGCGGGGTCGAGGGCGCGGTGGTCCCCGACCGGGGACGCACGGCGGTGCGGATCACATCCGGCAATGCCGGCACGGTGATGGCGGCGGCGGGGGTCTTCCGCAACGGCAGGGGCGGCACGCTGGACCTGACGCTTTCCCCGCGCGGACCCGAGGGGCAATATGTCGGCAACGCCAGCTTCACCCGGCTTTCGGTGCAGGAGGCCCCGGCGCTGGCGGCGCTCTTGTCCGCCATCTCGGTCGTCGGCCTCCTGGAGCAGATGAACGGGCAGGGCCTGATGTTCGACGAGGGCGACGTGGAATTCGTGCTGTCGCCCGCTGGCGTGCAGATCACCAGGGGCGCGGCGGTCGGCGCCTCGCTTGGCATTTCCTTCGAAGGCGCCTATTCCAGCGCTTCCGGCAAACTGGACCTGCAAGGCGTGATCTCGCCCGTCTACATCCTGAACGGCATCGGCCAGATCTTCGCGCCCCGCAAGGGCGAGGGGCTGTTCGGCTTCAGCTACCGCCTGTCCGGCCCGGCGGCGAATCCCTCGGTTTCGGTCAACCCGCTGTCCATCCTGACGCCGGGCATGTTCCGCGAGATCTTCCGCCGCCCGGCCCCGGTGATGCGCAAGGCGCCCGGGGGCGGCGGATGAAGCTTTCGGATTTCGATTTCGACCTGCCGGAGGCGCTGATCGCCACCCGGCCGGCAAGGCCGCGCACGGCGGCCCGGCTGCTGCTGGCCGAGGGTGACACAATCCGCGACCTGCATGTCCGCGATCTGGCCGATGTGTTCCGGCCCGGCGACCTTCTGGTGCTGAACAACACCAGGGTGATTCCGGCGCGGCTGTTCGGCACGCGGGTGCGGGGCGATGCGGTGGCGAAGGTTGAGGTCACGCTGCTGGAACCTGCCGCCCAGGGCGGCTGGCGGGCGCTGGCGAAGCCGCTGCGGAAGGTAAGGGAGGGCGAGGTGATCACCTTCTCCGGCCGGCTTTCCGCCACGGTGGCCGAAAAGGGCGAGACCGACCTGCGGCTGGTCTTCGACCGCGAGGGCAAGGATTTCGACGCGGCGCTGGCCGAGACGGGGGCGATGCCGCTGCCGCCCTATATCGCCGCGAAACGCCCGGCGGATGCGCAGGACCGGCAGGATTACCAGACCGTCTTCGCCCGCCATTCCGGCGCGGTGGCGGCCCCGACCGCATCGTTGCATTTCGACCGCGCGTTGCTTGAGGCGCTGGCCGCGAAGGGCGTCCGCTTCGCCGAGGTCACGCTGCATGTCGGCGCGGGCACCTTCCTGCCGGTGAAGGTCGAGGATGTGACCACCCACCGGATGCATGCCGAATGGGGGCAGGTGACGGCAGAGGCCGCCGCGCGGATCAACGAGGCGAAAAGGGCAGGGGGCCGGGTGATCCCGGTCGGCACCACCGCGCTGCGGCTGATCGAATCGGCGGCCCGCGCGACGGGGCGGGTGGAGCCATGGGACGGCCCGACCGACATCTTCATCTACCCGGGCTTCGCCTTCCGGGTGACCGATGCGCTGATGACCAACTTCCACCTGCCGCGCTCGACGCTTCTGATGCTGGTTGCGGCGCTGATGGGCAAGGCGAGGATCGACCATATTTACGATCATGCGGTGAAATCCGGGTATCGTTTCTTCAGCTACGGCGATGCCTCGCTGCTGATTCCATAGGGGTAAGATGCTGAAAGTCCTTGTCCATTCCTGGCCGCTTCTGACCGGGGTCATGCTTCTGATGGTGGGCAACGGGGTGCAGGGCTCGCTCCTCGGCATCCGCGGCACGCTGGAGGCGTTCAACACGCTGCAACTGTCGGTGGTGATGTCGGCCTATTTCCTGGGCTTCCTGATCGGCTCGCGGCTGGCGCCCGGGATGATCCGGCGGGTCGGCCATGTGCGGGTCTTCGCCGCGCTGGCCTCGCTGATCTCGGCGGTGCTGGTTCTGTATCCGATGCTGGTGGAATGGCAGATCTGGGCCCTGATGCGGGTGATCATCGGCTTCGGCTTCGCCGGGATCTACATCACCGCCGAAAGCTGGCTGAACAACACCGCCACGAACGAGACGCGGGGGCAGGCGCTGTCGCTTTACATGATCGTGCAGATGCTGGGGATCGTCGCCTCGCAGGCGCTGCTGGCGACGGGCGACCCCTTCGGCTACGACATGTTCCTGATCCCCTCGGTTCTGGTCTCGCTGGCCTTCCTGCCGATCCTGCTGGCCGACACGCCCGCACCCACCTTCGATTCCACCGTGCGGCTGGGGTTCCGCGAATTGTTCCAGATCTCGCCGCTCGGCTGCGTGGGGATGCTGCTGTCGGGCGGGATCTTCTCGGCGATGTTCGGCATGGCGGCGGTCTGGGGCACCCTGAGCCTGCTGTCGGTGAAGCAGATCGCGCTTTTCACCTCGGCGCTCTATGTCGGCGGCCTGGTGTTGCAATACCCCGTGGGCTGGTTCTCCGACCGGATCGACCGGCGCAGCATCATGCTCTGGCTTTCGGTCGCGGCGGCGCTGGTGCTGGCGGTGGCGACCGTCTTCGCGCTGCCGTTCTGGGCGCATCTGATCGTGGCGGCGCTGCTGGGCGGCATCACCTATCCGATGTATTCGCTGCTGATCGCCTATACCAACGACTTCCTGTCGCGCGAGCAGATGGCGGCGGCCTCGGCCGGGCTGATCTTCCTGAACGGTTTCGGCGCGATCTTCGGGCCGCTGATCACCGGCTGGCTGATGGGCGTTGCCGGCACGCGGGGCTTCTTCCTCTTCATGTTCGTGCTTTACGCGGCGATGGCGGGCTACACGCTCTGGCGGATGAGCCGGCGCGCGTCGCCTTCGGTCACCGGCGGCTTCCGCGGCGTGACGCCCACCGCCTCGACCGTTGCCGCGGTCGCGGTGCTGGAGAACGCGCCCGAGATCGGCCCCTCGCCGGAAACGCCCGAGGCGGCGGCCGAGGCGGCCGAGGCGCTGGTGATCCAGCCCGCGCCGCCAGCGGAAAACCCGCCCGGGGACAAAGGCTGAGGTTGCACAGCCCGCCCCCGCCTGCCAGTCTGGCCGCAAAAGGGAGGCGCCCATGTCCGATCCGGTCGCGGTTCTGGATTTCTGGCTGGACGAGATCGGCCCCGAGGGCTGGTATGCCGGCACGCAGGAGGTGGACGACGCCTGCGCCGCGGGCTTTGCGGATCTGGTGACGGCGGCGCGCGAGGGCAACCTTGAGCACTGGATCGACGGCCCGGCGGGGACGCTGGCCTATCTGGTGCTGACCGACCAGTTTCCCCGCAACATCCACCGCGGCACCGCGCTGTCCTTCGCCAGCGACATCCGCGCCCGCGCCGCCGCCCGCCGCGCGCTGGACGAGGGCTGGGACCTGAAGGTGCCCGAACCCGAGCGGCAGTTCTTCTACATGCCGCTGGAGCATTCCGAGGACATGGCCGACCAGGAGCTTGCGGTGAAGCTGATGGAGGAACGGATGCCCTCGGACCCCGAGATGGCCCTGCACGCCCGCGCGCATCGCGAGATGATCCGCCGCTATGGCCGCTTTCCCGGCCGCAATGCCGCGCTTGGCCGCGAGAACAGCGCCGATGAGGCGGATTTCCTGGCCGCAGGCGGCTATCCGGCGCTGGTGCAGCAGATGCGGGGGGACTAGCCGCCAGCCATGCAATAGATGCAACGGCCTGCGGCGCTGGATTTGTTGCTGGATTGAACATGATGGTTTAAGGGTAAACCACTTTTTCCGAGGGAGGGAAGAATGGCTGACCAAGGCTTTGACGTGGTGGTGATCGGGGCAGGCCCCGGCGGATATGTGGCGGCAATCCGCGCGGCGCAGCTTGGGCGATCGGTCGCCATCGTCGAGCGCGAACATCTGGGCGGCATCTGCCTGAACTGGGGCTGCATCCCGACCAAGGCGCTGCTGCGTTCGGCCGAGGTCTTCCACCTGATGCACCGCGCCAAGGAATTCGGCCTGAAGGCGGACGGAATCGGCTATGACCTGCCCGCCGTGGTGGCGCGGTCGCGCGCGGTGGCCAAGCAGCTTTCGGGCGGCATCGGCCATCTGATGAAGAAGAACAAGATCACCGTCTTCATGGGCACCGCCTTCCTGCCGAAGCCCGGCGTGGTCGAGGTGACGGGCGAGAAGGGCAAGGACACCCTGACCGCGAAGAACATCGTCCTCGCCACCGGCGCCCGCGCCCGCGAACTGCCGGGGCTTGAGGCCGATGGCGATCTGGTCTGGAGCTACAAGCACGCGCTGGTCGCCAGCCGGATGCCGAAGAAGCTGCTGGTGATCGGTTCCGGCGCGATCGGCATCGAATTCGCGTCGTTCTTCAACACCCTGGGCGCCGATACCACCGTTGTCGAGGTGATGGACCGCATCCTGCCGGTGGAAGATGCCGAAATCTCGGCCTTCGCCAAGAAGTCCTTCGTCAAGCAGGGCATGAAGATCCTCGAGAAGGCGGCGGTGAAGAAACTGGACCGCCACCCCGGCAAGGGCGTGACCGCGCATATCGAGGTGGGCGGCAAGGTCGAGACGCAGGACTTCGACACCGTGATCTCGGCCGTCGGCATCGTCGGCAATGTCGAGGATCTCGGGCTGGAGGCCCTGGGGGTGAAGATCGACCGCACCCATGTGGTGACGGATGAATATTGCCGCACCGGCGTGCCCGGACTTTTCGCCATCGGCGACATCGCCGGGGCGCCCTGGCTTGCCCACAAGGCCAGCCATGAGGGCGTGATGGTGGCCGAGTTGATCGCGGGCGGCCATCCGCATCCGATCAAGCCCGGCTCCATCGCCGGTTGCACCTATTGCCATCCGCAGGTCGCCAGCGTCGGCATGACCGAGGCCAAGGCGAAGGAGGCGGGGCATAGCGTCAAGGTCGGCCGCTTCCCCTTCATCGGCAACGGCAAGGCGATTGCGATGGGCGAGGCCGAGGGGCTGGTGAAGACCGTCTTCGATGCGAAGACCGGCGAACTGCTGGGCGCCCACATGATCGGCGCCGAGGTGACCGAGATGATCCAGGGCTATATCGTCGGCCGCACGCTGGAGACCACCGAGGAAGACCTGATGAACACCGTCTTCCCGCATCCCACCATGTCCGAGATGATGCATGAGGCGGTGCTGGACGCCTATGGCCGGGCGCTCCACATCTGAGATGGTGTCGCTGAACCGGATCGTGATGCAGAAGACCAGCCGCCAGTGGCTGCGGGACCTGACGCCCGCAACGCTGGACGCGGCGGAAATATCGGGGGCCTGGGGGCAATCCCTGGGCTTCCGCAGCTTTCAAAGCTTCTACTACCCGGATTTCGACCTGTGCACCGGGCCGATCCGCGATGATGACGGCAAGGTGCTGAAATACGACGTGATCCTGGCCAACCAGGTCTGGGAACATATCGACCGGCCCTATGCCGCCACCCGCAATGTGCTGAAAATGCTGCGCAAGGGCGGATGGTTCTGGGTCGCCGTGCCGTTTTTCATTCCATATCATGCGGTTCCGGTCGATTGTTCGCGCTGGTCCGCAAGAGGCTTGCGCAACCTGTTGATCGAGGCCGGTTTCGACGAAGGTTCGATCCGTGCGGATCAATGGGGCAACCGGGCGGCGGCGCAACGCAACCTGGAGCTTCCCTGGCCGCCCGAAACCACGCCCCAGGATGACCTGACCAACGACCCGGATTTCCCGGTTGTCGCCTGGGCCATGGGTCGGAAGGCGTAAGACGGCTGGCGTCCGCGCGCGGGCTCGGCTAGCAATTCGCCATGCGGTCCTTGCCCCCCATGGTCCTGGTCGTCCTGCTGTGGTGTGCGGGCCTTGGCGCCGCCGCCCAGTTCGGCAAGATTTCCGTGATCTATGAAGAGCTTCGCGCGCTTTACGGCGGGCAGGGCGAGGCGGCGGTCGGCCTTGTCGTCTCGGTCGTCGGCATGGTCGGGCTGGTCTTCGGCACCACCGCCGGGCTGATCGCGTCCCGCATCGGCCCCAGGCGCGCCATCGTCGCCGCCATGGCGCTCGGCGCGCTGGTCTCCGCCATCCAGGCCGCACTGCCCGGCTGGCCGCTGATGATCCTTGCCCGCGTCGCGGAGGGTGTGTCGCACCTGACCATCGTCGTCGTCGGCCCGGTGATGATCGCGGGCCTCGCGCCCGAGTCGAAACGCGCCTTCGCCATGACATTGTGGTCGTCGTTCTTCGGCGTCACCTATGCGGTGCTGGCGCTGGTCGCGGCGCCGGTGCTGGCATGGGGCGGCATTCCCGGCCTCTTCCTCGGCCATGCCGTCTGGATGGCGGTGCTGGCGGCGGTTCTCGCGCTGGTGCTGCCCCCGGATCCTGCGGCCATACCGCGGCGTATCCACAACATCCTGTCCGAACACCTGCGTATCTACGCCTCGCCGCGGCTGGCAGCCCCGGCCATGGGCTTCTGCTTCTACACCTTCCTTTACGTCGCCTGCCTGACCCTGTTGCCGCCGCAGACCCCCTTGGCCCAGCGGGCGCTGATGGCCACCGGGATGCCCCTGATCTCCATTGCCGTTTCCCTGACCCTCGGCGTCCGCCTGCTTGGCCGGATGTCCGCCGTCCGGCTTGTGCAATGGGGTTATGCCGCCGCCATCCCGGGTTTCCTGCTGCTGTGGCTGGGCTGGGGGCAGGGGGTGCCGATGCTGGCCGGGGGCTTCTGGCTTTCCGCCGCCCTCGGCATCGTGCAGGGCGCCAGCTTCGCCTCGATCCCGGAACTGAATGCCTCAGCGGAGGACCGCGCCGGGGCGGCGGGGGCTGTCGCGCAACTCGGCAATCTGGGCACCACCACCGGCACGCCGATTCTGGCCGCCATGCTGGCAGCGGCGGGACCGGGCGCGATGACGGCCCTCGCCGCCGTCCTTTGCGCCGCGGGCATCGCCCTTCACGCCCTGCAGGCCCGCCGCCGTCAGGCCCTTTCGACCTGACCGCCGCCCGCCTGCCAGTCGCCCAAACCCCCGATGTTCCAGACGGTTTCATAGCCCATCTGCCGCAGCAGCTGCGCCGCCCGGCCCGACCGCCCGCCCGAGGCGCAATAGACCGCGACCGGCCTGCCCGGCGCCAGAGCCGCATCCGGCGCCTTTGGATCGGCCTTCAGCGCCAGCACCCCCAGCGGAATCACCACCGCGCCGCAAGCTTTGCCCGAGGCGCGGACCTCGGCCATCTCGCGCACGTCGACCAGCGCAATCCGCCCCTCGGCCACGCCCGCCATGATCTTGGCCAGCGGCGGGCAGGGGGGCTGCGCCTTGGGGCGAAGGAAGTTGAACATGAAGGGCCTCCGATCGGGTGGCTGATTCATATATGATTTATAGAATATGTAAAGACCTTGCATGTTCCCGCTGTGTTCTCAATATCCGGTTGGATACGGGTGCGAATTGCCCTATCTGTGGGGGCGTATGGCGCGGGGCTGACCATGGCGGAACAGAAGTTCATCGAAGTGCGCGGCGCGCGCGAACACAATCTGAAGAATGTCGACCTGGATATCCCGCGCGACCGGCTGGTCGTGATCACCGGGCTTTCCGGTTCGGGCAAGTCCAGCCTCGCCTTCGATACGATCTATGCCGAGGGACAGCGGCGCTATGTCGAATCGCTGTCGGCCTATGCGCGGCAGTTCCTCGACATGATGGGCAAGCCCGATGTCGACCATATCTCCGGCCTGTCGCCGGCGATCTCCATCGAACAGAAGACCACCTCGAAGAACCCGCGCTCGACCGTCGGCACGGTGACCGAGATCTACGATTACCTGCGGCTGCTGTTCGCCCGCACCGGCACGCCCTATTCCCCGGCGACCGGCCTGCCGATCACCGCGATGCAGGTGCAGGACATGGTGGATGCGGTGATGGCGATGCCCGAAGGAACGCGGGCCTATCTGCTGGCGCCCATCGTGCGCGACCGCAAGGGCGAATATAGGAAGGAGTTCCTTGAGCTTCGCAAGCAGGGCTTCCAGCGCGTCAAGGTCAACGGCACCTTCCACGAGCTGGAAGAGCCGCCCACGCTGGACAAGAAGTTCCGCCACAACATCGACGTGGTGGTGGACCGGATCGTGGTGCGCGAGGGGCTGGAGACCCGGCTGGCCGACAGCTTCCGCACCGCGCTGAACCTGGCCGACGGCATCGCGGTGATCGAGATCGCCGACGAAGGGGCGGCGCGCACCACCTATTCCGAGAAATTCGCCTGTCCGGTCAGCGGCTTCACCATCGCCGAGATCGAGCCGCGGCTCTTCTCCTTCAACGCGCCCTTCGGCGCCTGCCCGGACTGCGACGGGCTGGGGGTAGAGCTGTTCTTCGACGAAAGGCTGATCGTTCCTGACCAGGGCCTGTCGATCCCGCAGGGCGCGCTGGCCCCCTGGGCCAAGTCGAAATCGCCCTATCTGACGCAGACGGTGGATGCGCTGGCGCGGCATTACGGCTTCGACAAGAAGACGAAATGGCGCGATCTGTCCGACGATGTGAAGGAGCTTTTCCTTTACGGATCAAAGGGTCAGGAGATAGACTTCGCCTATGACGAGGGCGGCCGCAGCTACAAGGTCCGCCGCGTCTTCGAGGGCATCATCCCCAACATGGAGCGGCGCTACCGCGAGACCGACTCGGCCTGGAGCCGCGAGGAGATGGAGCGCTATCAAGGCCACCGCGACTGCCATGCCTGCGGCGGCTATCGGCTGCGGCCCGAGGCGCTGGCGGTGAAGATCGGCGGGCTGCACATCGGCCAGGTGGTCCGCATGTCGATTCGCGAGGCGCATGACTGGGTGGGAACGGTGCCCGCGGCGCTGAGCGGCCAACAGAACGAAATCGCCCGCGCCATCCTGAAGGAAATCCGCGAACGCCTTGGATTCCTTGTGAATGTCGGCCTCGACTACCTGACGATGAGCCGCAATGCCGGAACGCTTTCGGGCGGTGAATCGCAGCGCATCCGGCTGGCCAGCCAGATCGGGTCGGGCCTGACCGGGGTGCTTTACGTGCTGGACGAGCCGAGCATCGGCCTGCACCAGCGCGACAACGACCGGCTCTTGACCACGCTGAAGAACCTGCGCGACCAGGGCAATACGGTTCTGGTGGTGGAACATGACGAGGATGCGATCCGCGAGGCGGATTACGTCTTCGACATCGGACCCGGCGCCGGGGTGCATGGCGGGCAGGTGGTGGCGCGCGGCACGCCGGGCGAGATCGCCGCCGATCCGGCCAGCCTGACCGGGCAATATCTGTCGGGCCGGCGCGAGATTTCGGTGCCGAAGGTCCGGCGCGGCGGCAACGGGAAAAAGCTGACCGTGGTAAAGGCTTCGGGGAACAACCTGAAGGAGATGACGGCGGAGTTCCCGTTGGGGAAATTCGTCTGCGTCACCGGGGTTTCCGGCGGCGGCAAGTCGACGCTGACCATCGAGACGCTTTACAAGACCGCCGCCATGCGGCTGAACGGCGCGCATGAGACGCCCGCGCCCTGCGAGACGATCAAGGGGTTCGAGCATCTGGACAAGGTGATCGACATCGACCAGCGGCCCATCGGACGGACTCCGCGTTCGAATCCGGCCACTTACACCGGGGCCTTCACCCCGATCCGCGACTGGTTCGCGGGGCTGCCGGAAAGCAAGGCGCGCGGCTACGGACCGGGGCGGTTCAGCTTCAACGTCAAGGGCGGGCGCTGCGAGGCCTGCCAGGGCGATGGCGTCATCAAGATCGAGATGCACTTCCTGCCCGATGTCTATGTGACATGCGAAACCTGCAAGGGCCACCGCTACAACCGGGAAACACTGGAAATCAGGTTCAAGAACAAGAGCATCGCCGATGTTCTTGACATGACCTGCGAAGATGCGCGCGCGTTCTTCTCGGCTGTGCCGGGCATCCGCGAGAAGATGGATGCGCTGTGCGAGGTGGGCCTTGGCTACATCAAGGTTGGCCAGCAGGCCACCACGCTGTCGGGCGGCGAGGCGCAGAGGGTGAAGCTGTCGAAGGAACTGTCGCGCCGGGCCACCGGGCGGACGCTTTACATCCTGGACGAGCCGACCACCGGCTTGCACTTCGAGGACGTGAGGAAACTGCTGGAAGTGCTTCATTCCCTTGTGGATCAGGGGAATACCGTCGTGGTGATCGAACACAATCTGGATGTGATCAAGACGGCGGACTGGATCATCGACATCGGCCCGGAAGGCGGCGACGGCGGCGGCCGGATCGTGGCGGCGGGCACGCCCGAGGCCATCTCCAGGGTGGAGGCCAGCCACACCGGGCGCTATCTGGGGCCGATGCTGAAGGCGAAGAAGGTGGCGGCGGAATAGGGGTCGCCCGCCGGGCGCTGCCCCGCCCGGATCCGGGATATCTTCAGACGGATGAATCGCGGGACGCCTTGCCCCTTCATCTGTTCATAAATATCCCACGGGGGTCCGGGGGTGTGAAACCC
>CAYLSD010000045.1:0-31278 GCA_964386345.1 uncultured Fuscovulum sp. | reverse complement strand
CCTCACTCCCCCACCACAAACTCCCCCACCAGCGGCAGGTGATCCGACGCCCGGTCGGCCTCGGCGCTCCGGTGCACCTCCAGCCGCAGCGGGTGGAACTCCGCCGTCACCGCCATCCGGTCCAGCGCGAAGAGCGGCTTGCGGGCGTGCCAGGTCGGCCCGGCCGACAGGATCGAGAACCGCCGCGACAGCCGCCCCAGCCCCACCGCCAGCGAGCGTTCGTTGAAATCCCCGGCGATCAGCGTCGGCAGCACCCCGCCCTGGTCCAGGAATTCCAGCACCGCCGTCAGTTGCTGGCGGCGCGAGGTGCGCAGCAGCCCCAGATGCACGCCCACCACGCGAAAGCGCAGCCCGCCGCGGTTCAGGTCGGCCGCGATGCAGCCGCGCGGCTCCAGTCCCGGCAGGTCGTGCAGCAGCACCCGCTCCACCTCGATCCCCGGCGCGACCAGAACCGCATTGCCATGCCAGCCCAGCGAAACCCTTCCGTGGTTCAGCCCCACCGGCTTCAGCCCCGTCGCCGCGCGGATCGACTCCGTGTCCAGCACCGGCCGCCGCGGCGGCAGGCGCAGGTCGGCCTCCTGCAGGACCACGATCTCGGCCCCGGTCTCGGCGATGACCCGCAGGATGCGCGCCGGGTCGCGGCGGCGGTCGGTGCCCACCGCCTTGCGGATGTTGTAGCTGGCAATGCGGAGGGGCAGCGGATCGGTCACAGGATCGGGGCCCCCAGCCGCACCACACCCTCGGCCAGCCGCCGCAGGCTGCCGGTCGCGGGCAATCCCTCGTCGCAGTCGGGCGCCAGCGCAAGGAACCGCGCTTCCAGATCCGCCACCGTGGCGGCGTCGTGGCAGGCCACCATCATCTCGAAATTCAGCATCATCGAGCGCAGGTCGAAATTGGCCGAGCCCGTCAGCCCCAGATCGTCGATCAGCGCCGCCTTGGCGTGCAGCATCCCCTTGCGCTGGCGCAGGATGCGGCAACCCGCCGCCGCAGCCTCGCGCAGATAGGCGCCGCGGGCAAGATCCGCGGTCCACTGGTTCGACTTCGCCGGGATGACGATCCGCACGTCCACCCCCCGCCGCGCCGCGGTGCAAAGCGCGGCCGACAGCGGCTCGGACGGCACATAGTAGGGCGTGGCGATCCAGACCCGGCGGTCGGCGCGATGGATGTCGGCGACCAGCCCGTTGTGCAACCGGTCCTCGGGGTCGTCCGGTCCGGCAGGCACCAGTTGCAGCAGCGCCTCGCCCGCCGTTTCGTGCGACGCCGGAAAGGCCCCCGGATCATGGCCCGTCACCGCCCAGTCGGACCGGAACAGCGCCGCGCATTCGGCCAGCACCGGCCCTTCCAGCGTGAAGCTGAGGTCTCGCCATGCGCCGGGACCGGGGGCAAGGTATTCGTCGCCCACGTTCCGCCCGCCCGCCCAGGCCAGCCTGCCGTCGGCCATCACCAGCTTGCGGTGGTTGCGCAGGTTCAGCCGCCCGCCGCTGAACACCGCGGGGAAGGGAGAGAAGATATGCACCTGCCCGCCCGCCGCCGCCAGCCTGGCCAGTTCGGCCCGCGGGCGGCCCAGCGTGCCCAGCCAGTCCAGCATCACCCGCACCGCGACTCCGCGCCGAGCAAGTGCGGTAAGGCGGCGGACGAACTCCCGCCCGCTGGCATCGCGATGGAGGACGTAAAGCAGCACGTCCACCCGTTCTTCTGCGTTGTCCAGCACCTGCCACAGCGCCTGCGCCGCCGTTTCGGGCGTGTCGTGGAAGGCGATCCGGTTGCCCGCCGTCGGGGCCGGACAGCCAAGCGCGGTGAAGACCGGCCCCGGCCCCGGGCCCTGCGCCTTTGCCGTGCCGCGTGGCAGCGGGCGGCCGCGGTCCTTGCGGAAGCCGAGCGCGATGAACAGCGGCACGGCCAGATAGGGCACGAGGATGATGAACAGGATCCAGGCGGCCGAGGACTGCGGGCTGCGCGACCGGTGCAGGGCCAGCACGACCGAGGCGGCGACGGCCAGAACCCCCAGGACGATGAGGAGATGTTCGAAAAACAGAAGGGGCATCGACAGTCCCGGGCCGGTTTCCTGCTTGCGGTGTCGCTTCGTCCAGCCTAGCCGCAGCAGCCGGGCAGGGGAAGCGGCGGCGGCCGCCACCGGCGCGGCATCCCGGAAAATTCGGCGGGTCTGCGCGAAAACCTGCCCCTGCCCGTTGAACCGGCCGCCGCCAGCGCCTAGGTAGCGAGAAAAGTGCGCCATCCGGGACAGTCATGGAAATCTTCACCTATCAGGGCTTTATGGCCCTTCTGCAGGTCATCGGCATCGACCTTGTACTTGCCGGCGACAATGCCATCGTGATCGGCCTTGCCGCCGCGGGCCTGCCCAAAGAGCAGCGCGCCAAGGCGATCATGGTCGGCATCGTCGCGGCGACCATCATGCGGATCGGCTTTGCGCTGCTCACCACGCAGCTTCTGCAGATCGTCGGGCTGCTGCTGGCCGGGGGCATCCTGCTGCTTTGGGTCTGCTGGAAGATGTGGCGCGAACTGCGCGAGGGCGGGCATGAGCAGGAACATGAGGCGGCCGAGGCGCTGACGGACGAGGACCTTGACCGCGACGGCGACGTGGCCGGTAACGCGCCGCGCAAGACCTTTGCCCAGGCGGCATGGCAGATCGTCATCGCCGACGTGTCGATGAGCCTCGACAACGTGCTGGCTGTCGCCGGGGCGGCGCATGGCCATCCGACGGTGCTGATCATCGGCCTGATCCTGTCGATCGCGCTGATGGGCCTTGCCGCCAGCTTCATCGCCAGGCTGCTGAACAAGCACCGCTGGATCGCCTATGTCGGCCTTGCGATCATCGTCTATGTGGCGCTGAAGATGATGTGGGAGGGCTGGCACCAGATCGAGCCGGTGCTGATGGGCGCCCTCGGCGGCTGACCGCGCGGCTTGCCGGAATGATGGACCCGCCCGGGGAACCGGGCGGGTCTTTTCTTCCACGGCCGTGGATCAGAACCGCCCGGGCAGCACCGGGGCGAGGTCCATGTGCGGCGCCCGTCCTGCCACCAGATCCGCCACGATCCGCGCCGTTACCGGGGCCATGGTTACCCCCAGATGGCCGTGGCCATAGGCATGGATCACCTCTCCGCCCCCGGTGGAGGGCCCGATCACTGGCAGGCTGTCGGGCAGGCTGGGGCGGAAGCCCATCCATTCGCGGTCGGGCTTTTCCGGCAGGTCGGGGAAGATTTCCCGCGCCCCCTCGACCAGCCGGGCGATCCGGTGGGGCGAGGGCGGCGCGGTCAGCCCGCCCAGTTCCACCGTCCCGGCAACCCGCAGCCGTCCTGCCATCGGACAAAGGTAGAAGCCCCGCGCCGTGGGACAGGAAGGGCGGGTCAGCCGTGGTGCCTCCATCTCCCATTCGACATGATAGCCCCGCTCGGTATCCAACGGGATCCGGTCCCCCGCCGTGGCGGCCAGCGCGCGGGAATGCGCCCCGGCGGCGATCACCACCCGGCGCGCGTGCAGGTGCAGGCCGGGGCCTTCCACCGTGACGCCATCGACATGCCGCGCCAACCGCGCGGCCCGGGCCGGGATCAGTTCCGCCCGGGCAAGGACGCGGGCGGCGATCAGCCCCATCATCCGCCCGGGATCGTCCAGGAATATCGCCTGCGGGAAGAAGGCCGCCCCCGTCATCGGCGGCAGGCCGGGTTCCAGCGCGGCAAGCTCGGCCCCGGTCAGCAGGTCCACCTTCACCCCAAGGGCGCGGCGGCCCGCCATCTCGGTCCCCGCGGCGCGGAAGGCGGCATCGCTTTGGTAAAGGTAGAGGCATCCGCGGTGCTGGAGGATGTCTTCGGCCCCGGTCCGGGCAGCAAGGTCCTTCCACATCGGCCCCGCATCCTGCAGCAGGGCGGCGATCCCCTTCGCATTCCGTGCCGCCGCCCCGGGCAGGGACTGACGAGCGAAGCGCAGCAGCCAGGGCGCCAGAGCGGGCAGCGCCGCGCGGCGGATCGCCAGCGGCGACATGCGGTCGAACAAGAGCGAGGGCAGGTTCCTCAGCACATCCGGCGTGCCCACCGGCGCCACCGCGTAATCCGCGATGGTGCCGGCGTTGCCGTAGCTGCACCCCATGCCGGGCTGGCCGGGATCGACCAGCGTGACCTCGCGCCCCTCGGCCAGCAGGCGTTCGGCGATGGCAAGGCCCACCACGCCCGCCCCAAGGATGGCGACCTCGGTTGAGGCGTGGCGGATCATCCGCCGGTCCCCCTAGAGGCAGGCCTCATACAGCGCCCTTGTGTTCTTCTTCGTCATCTTCACCGGGTTGCCGCCGCAGGACGGGTCTTCCAGCGCCATGGCCGTCAGCATGTCCAGGTCGGGGTTCTTCACCCCCAGCTTGGTCAGGTTCTCCGGGATTGCCAGTTCCTCGCGCAGGTCCATCACCTTCGCCCGGAAGCCCTTGAACCCGCCCTTGATGCCGCAATAGGCCGCCGCCGAGGCCAGCCGGTCCTTCACCGCCTTGCGGTTGAAATCCAGCACCATCGGCATCACCACGGCGTTGGTGGTGCCGTGATGGGTGTTGTAGACCGCCCCGATCGGGTGGGACAGCGAATGGATCGCCCCCAGCCCCTTCTGGAAGGCCACGGCGCCCATGGCGGCGGCAGACATCATATGCGCCCGGGCCTCAAGGTTCTCCGGGTGCTTGTAGGCCTTGGGCAGGTTCTCGAACACCAGCCGCATCCCTTCCAGCGCGATGCCCTGGCTCATCGGGTGGTAGAAGGGGCTGCAATAGGCCTCAAGGCAATGCGCCAGTGCGTCCATGCCGGTCCCGGCGGTGATGAACTTCGGCATCCCCACGGTCAGCGCGGGGTCGCAGATCGTCACTTTCGGCATCAGCGCGGGGTGGAAGATGATCTTCTTCTTGTGGGTCCCGGAATTGGTCAGCACGCCCGCCCGGCCCACTTCGCTGCCGGTCCCGGCGGTGGTCGGCACCGCGATGATCGGCGCGATCTTCGCGGCATCGGCGCGGGTCCACCAATCGTCGACATCCTCAAGGTCCCAGACCGACAGGCCCTTCTTCTGCGCCGCCATCAGCGCGATCATCTTGCCCAGATCCAGCGCCGAGCCGCCTCCGAAGCAGATCACCCCGTCATGGCCGCCCGCCTTGTAGACGGCGATGCCCTCTTCCATGTTCTTCTCGTTCGGGTTCGGGTCCACCTCCGAGAACACCGCCCGGCCAAGCCCGGCCTTGTCCAGCACGTCCAGCGCGGCGGCGGTGATCGGCAGGCTGGCCAGCGCCTTGTCGGTCACAAGAAGCGGCTTCTTCAGCCCCGCCGATTGCGCATACTCGGCCAGTTCGCCGATGCGGCCCACACCGAACTTGATGGCGGTGGGGTAGGACCAGTTGCGGTTGGGAACCTCGTGGGACATTTCAGACCTTCTTGAGATGATAGGATTTCGGGCGGGTGACGGAATGGTAGCCGAGATAGGACAGGCTGCCGCCGCGGCCGGTGTCCTTGCAGCCGGTCCAGCACAAGGCGGGGTCCAGGTAGTCGGCGCGGTTCATGAAGATCGTGCCGGTCTCGATCCGGGCGCCAAGGTCGGCGGCGGTGTCGTAGTCCTCGGTCCAGATGCTGGCGGTCAGGCCGTAGGGCGAGTCGTTCATCAGGCGGACGGCCTCCTCGTCGTCCTTCACCTTCATGATGCCGACGACCGGGCCGAAGCTTTCCTCGGTCATCACCCGCATCGAATGGTCGACATCGACCAGCACCTGCGGCGCGAGATAGGCGCCGCCGTCGTCGGCGGGGAAGTTCGCGGGGTCGATCAGCGGCTTCGCGCCCTGCGCCACGGCCTCGGCGATCTGGTCGCGGACGATGCGGGCAAAGCGGACATTGGCCATCGGCCCAAGCGTCGTCGCTTCGTCCAGCGGGCTGCCCAGCTTCAGCGCATTGACCCAGGCCACCGCCTTTTCGACGAAGGCGTCATACAGGCTTTCGTGGACATAGATCCGCTCGATCCCGCAACAGCACTGGCCCGAGTTGAACATCGCCCCGTCCATCAGCGTGTCCACGGCAGCATCAAGGTTGGCATCGGCCCGGACATAGCCCGGATCCTTGCCGCCAAGCTCCAGCCCCAGCGGAGTGAAGGTCCCCGCCGCCGCCCGCTCGATGGCACGCCCGCCGCCGACCGAGCCGGTGAAGTTCACGAAGTCGAAGGCCCTGCCCGCGATCAGCCCTTCGGTCGTGGCATGGTCGAGGGTGACGTTCTGGAACACGTCCTCGGGGATGTCCGCGGCGTGGAACGCCTCGGCCAGCCGCTCGCCCGCCAGCAGGGTCTGGCTGGCGTGTTTCAGGATCAGCGTGTTGCCGGCGATCAGGGCGGGGACGATGGTGTTGATCGCGGTCAGGAAGGGATAGTTCCACGGCGCGATGACGAAGACCACGCCAAGCGCCTCGCGCGAGAGATAGCGGCGGAAGGCGTTGGAATCCTCGATCACCTTCGGTGCCAGCGTCTCGGCGGCGATTTCGGCCATGTAGTCGGTGCGGAGGTTGACGCCCCCCATCTCGCCCGCGCCGAAGCGGATCGGGCGGCCCATCTGTTCGGCCAGTTCCTTGGCAATGGTCTCCTTCATCGCCGTCAGCTTCGCCACACCCGCCTTGACCAGCGCGATCCGCTCTTCCAGCGGGCGGGCGGCCCAGGCGGGTTGCGCGGCCCTTGCGCGGGCGACGGCGCGCTCTGCCGCCTCGGGGGCCAGCGGCATCCGTTCCGCACGGACCGAGCCGTCGACCGGGGAAATCAGTTGAATGGGGTTCATCGTCTCACCTCGTTGGGCGGGGTTCCTCCCCGCCATCGGTTTTGTTCATCGTCGGGGGCGGTGGGGCGAAACCCCGGCCTACGCCCGCTCCAGCAGCCTTTGCAGTTCGAAATCCGTCACCACGCGGTCGGTCTCGGAAATCTCCCATTGCGCGGCGTGGTGGTAATGCTCGACCACGTCGTCGCCGAAGACCTTGCGCAGCATGGCGCTGCCGTTCAGGGCCGCCGCCGCGTCGCGCAGGTTGTGCGGGATCTCGCGGATGCCTTGCGCAGAATAGACATCGCCCGACATTTCCGGCTCAAGCTCAAGCTTCTGCTCGATCCCCTCAAGCCCGGCGGCCAGAAGCGCCGCGCAGGCGAGGTAGGGGTTCACGTCCGACCCGGGGATGCGGCATTCGACGCGGATCGCCTTGGAATGCAGCCCGCAGATGCGGAAGCCCGCGGTTCGGTTGTCGGCGCTCCACACCGCCTTGGTCGGCGCGAAGAGGCCGATGCAGAAGCGCTTGTAGCTGTTCACGTAAGGCGCCAGGAAGGCGGTGAGTTCGGTGGCATGGGCCAGTTGCCCGGCCAGGAAATGCTTCATCGTGGCAGACATGCCGTAGGGATCGGACTTGTCGGCGAAGGCGGGCTTGCCGTCCGTGGTCCACAGGCTCTGGTGGACATGAGAGGAGGACCCGGCCTTGCGGTGATCATACTTGGCCATGAAGGTCACCGACTTGCCCGCAGCATGGGCGATTTCCTTCACCGCCTGCTTGACGATCACATGGTTGTCGGCGGTGTCCAGCGCGTCGGAATACTTGTAGTTCACCTCGTGCTGGCCCGCATCGGCCTCGCCCTTGGTGTTCTCGACCGGGATGCCAGCGGCGTAAAGGCCGTTGCGCACGGCGCGCATCAGACCCTCTTCCTTGGTGGTCTGGAAGATGTGGTAATCCTCGTTGTAGCCCGAGATCGGCTTCAGTGCGGACAGCCCGCCGTCGCGCAGGTTCTCGTAGGCGTTCTCGAAGATGTAGAATTCAAGCTCCGTCGCCATCATCGGCTCGAACCCCATGGCGCGGGCGCGGGCGACCTGCCGCTTCAGGATGGCGCGCGGCGAAACCCGGACCTCCTCCTGCGTGTCGTGTTCCAGAAGGTCGGCCAGCACCAGCACCGTGGCGGGCAGCCAAGGCACCACCCGCATCGTGGAAAGGTCCGGCTTCATCACATAGTCGCCGTAGCCGCGTTCCCAGCTTGAGGTCTTGTAGCCGGGGACGGTGTTCATCTCCATGTCGACGGCCAGAAGGTAGTTGCAGCAATGCGTCTCCTTGTAGCCGCCGTCGAGGAAGAAGGCGGCGTGGAAGCGCTTGCCCATGAGGCGGCCCTGCATGTCGATGGCGGCCACCAGAACGGTGTCGATCTCGCCGGAGGCGACAAGTTTCTTCAGGGCGTCGAGCGTCAGGGTTCCGGGCATCTTTGTCTCATCAAATCATCGGTTTCGGAAGGTCCGCACAGGCGGGGGCAGGCGACAGGGCGGGATCGGCCCCGCGCGGGGCGCCGCCGAATTCGGGCTTGCGGGGCCAGCAGTCGCGGGCCGAGACCGGGTCCATCTTCCGTTCCTCCCCAAGGACGGGCCGGGCGCCACGGCGTCCGGCCCTTCGATGTTGCGTCAGCCGTAGCGGTAGGGCCGTCCGGCCTTCGACATCACATCGTTGTATTTCTTGATGATTTCGACCACCCGGGCCTTCACCTCGGATTCCGCGGCGATCTCGTCCCAGAAGGTGGCGGCGGCTGCCTCGACCGTGGCCCATTCGTCATCGGGAATCGAGGTCAGCTCCAGCTTCGGCCCGTTCACCCGCAACTCGGCCTCACCGCCCCAATACCACCACTGGCGGTAGTAGTGCGACTGCTCGAAACAGACCTGCATCAGGGCCTTCAGATGGTCCGGCACCTCGTTCCAGCGGTCCTGGTTGGCGAAGAAATGGCCGATCCAGGCACCCGAGATGTTGTTGGTCAGGAAGTACTTGGTCACATCGGCCCAGCCAACCGTGTAGTCCTCGGTGATCCCGGACCAGGCGATGCCGTCCAGTTCCCCGGTCTGCAGCGCGACCTGGATGTCCTCCCACGGCAGTTGCATCGGCACCACGCCGAATTGCGCAAGGAACCGGCCCGCGGTGGGGAAGGTGAAGATGCGCTTGCCCTGAAGGTCGGCAAGGCTGTTCACCGGGTCCTTGGTGGCGAAGTGGCAGGGGTCCCAGGCTCCGGCCGAGATATGCTGCACCCCGGCCTTGGCATATTCCTCTTCCCAGATCTGCTTCAGCCCGTATTGGTTGAACAGCACCGGCACATCCAGACTGTAGCGCAGCGCGAAGGGGAAATAGCCGCCGAAGACGGTGACTTCGGTCGGGCTTTGCATCGAGTCGTCGTCCGACTGCACCGCGTCGATGGTGCCGGACTGCATGGCGCGGAACAGTTCCGAGGTGGGGACCAGCTGGTCGGAATAGTAAAGCTCGATCTCCATCTGGCCGGCGGCGATCTTGTTGAAGTTGTCGATGGCTGGCTTGCAGACATGCTCGCCGAGGGCGGCCCCGGCATAGGTCTGCATCCGCCACTTGATCGGCGCGGATTGCGCCCGCACGGCGGGGGCGGCAAGGGCGGCGGCCCCGGCGGCAAGCGCGCCATGGCTGAGGAATTTCCGTCTGGTCGTCGTCATGGTAACCTCCGTTGGTTTGGGGCGGGGGCGGTTCGGCCGCCCCTCGGGTGGATCATTGGCCGTAAACCTGATGCGGCAGCCACAGGGCGATCTCGGGGAAGACCATGATGATCACCAGCGACAGCAGCATGATCCCGGTGATCGGCACGATCGAGCGGTAGATATCACCCAGAGACACCGAATCCGGCGCCATCGCCCGCATCAGGAACAGGTTGTAGCCGAAGGGCGGCGTGATGTAGGCCACCTGGCAGGTGATCGTATACATGACGCCATACCAGATCAGCACGTCCTGCGGCGGCATCCCGAGGTCCAGCTTGGCCACCAGCGGGATGTAGAGCGGCGCCACGATCACCAGCATGGCGGTGTCGTCGAGGAACATGCCCATGACCAGGAACGAGACCTGCATCAGGATCATGATCTCCCATGGGCCGAGGCCGAGGTCCCGAAGGAACAGGTTCTCGATCGCCCGCACGGCGCCCAGCCCGTCGAAGACCGCGCCGAAGGCCAGCGCCGCCAGCAGGATCCACATGAACATGCAGGAAACGCCAAGGGTGTTGACGGTGCAGGTCTCCCAGACCTGCCTTGTCAGCCGCCGCTTGAAGATGGCGACCAGCGTGGCGATGAACGCCCCGATGACCGAGCTTTCGACAAGACTGACATAGCCCATGACGAAAGGGCCCATCATCGAGGCGAAGATCACCACCGGCAGCACGCCCGCGCGGAGAAGGCCGATCTTCTCGGCCCAGGTGACCGAGGCCAGTTCCTCTTTCGACAGGGGCGGGCCGAGCTTCGGGTTCAGCCCGCAACGGATGACGACGTAAAGCAGGAACAGCCCGGCCATCATCAGCCCCGGGAAGACGCCCGCCAGCCACAACTGCCCCACCGGCTGCCGCGCGATCATCGCGTAGAGGACAAGCACGATGGAAGGGGGCACGAGGATGCCGAGGCTCGACCCGCCCTGGATGATGCCGGTCACCATCTGCTTGTCGTAGCCGCGCTTCAGCAGTTCCGGCAGGGCGATGGTGGCACCGATGGCAAGGCCCGCGACCGAAAGGCCGTTCATGGCGGAAACCAGCACCATCAGCAGGATCGTCCCGATGGCCAGACCGCCGGGGATCGGGCCGAACCAGACGTGGAACATCCGGTAAAGGTCGTCCGCCATGCGGGTTTCCGACATGACATAGCCCATCCAGACGAACATCGGCAGGGTCAGCATCGGATACCAGTTCATCAGCTTGATGGCGCTGGTGAAGGCGATGTCATAGCCGCCCCGGTCGCCCCAAAGCGCGATGGCCGCGACCACGGCGACGAAGCCGATCCCGGCAAAGACCCGCTGCCCGGTCAGCAGCAGCACCATCATGCCCATGAACATGGTGATGGCGATGTATTCGTAGGACATCAGATGCGCACTCCGCGCAGGGTGGCGATGTCCCGGATCAGGAAGGCGATGCTCTGCAGGATCATCAGGAACACGCCCACGCAGATCACGATCTTGATCGGCGCCATGTAGGGCCGCCAGACGGTGCGAGAGCGTTCGCCCACCTCGAAGGCATAGATCGTGCTTTCGATCCCGCCCCAGAGGACGACGACAAGGAAGATGATCAGCGCAAAGACGGAGATGCAATCGACCGCCGCCTGCCGGGTCGGCGACCAGCGGCCGTAAAGCAGGTCCATCCGCACGTTCGCCCCCAGGATCAGCGAATAGGCCCCGCCAAGGACGAAATAGCCGACCATGGTGAACTGGGCCATCTCCTGCGTCCACAGCGCGGGGGTGAAGAAGGCCTTGGCGATCACCGACCACATCAGCACCGCGGCCAGCACGAAGACCAGATACATCGCCATGCGGCCAACGCGGTAGTTCACCGCCTCGACGATGCGGACGAAGGCTATGGCGAAATGGGGCATCAGCGGGTCCCCGTGGCTGAGGGGCAGGACGCACCCAAGGGTGCCGCAGCGGCGCGGGCCATGATCGAGTCGACTCCCTGATTTTTCTTTCAGCGTTCCCCGCCGGCCCGGCTCTGTCAAGAATTTTTCAGTTGGCGAATCTCTGTTACATTTGTTTCTGTGGGGGAAAGGAGCCGACGCGCGATGGACCACGCCGAGCCGCCGCCGACCATCGAGGACCGGATGCGCGCCGCGCTGCCCGACCTGACACGGGCCGAGCGGCAGGCCGCCTCGCATATCCTGTCGCATTTCCCGATGTCGGCCCTTGGTTCCATCACCGCGCTGGCGCGGGCGGCGGACGTGTCCTCGCCCACCGTGGTGCGGCTGGTGCAGAAGCTGGGGTTCCGCGGCTATACCGAATACCAGTCCGCGCTGCGGGCCGAGGTGGCCCGCCTGCTGACCGCCCCCCTGACCCTGCCCGAGGGCGCGCGCGAGGTTGCGTCACACCCCCTGCAGGGCTTTGCGGCGCAGGTGGTGGCCAATATCGACGCCACCATCGCCCAGATCCCGCCGCGCGAGTTTCTGGGGGCGGCGGCGCTGATGGCCGATACCTCGCGCCGGGTCACGGTGATGGGCGGGCGGCTGACCCACGCCCATGGCGACTATTTCGCCACCCTCCTGCGGGTGATCCGGGCCGATGTGACCTTCCTTGCCGATGTGCTGACCGACTGGCAGCAGGCGCTTCTGGACCTGGCGCCGGGCGATGTGGCGGTGGTCTTCGACATCCGCCGCTATGAGGCCAACGCCGTGCATTTCGCCGAGATGGCGGCGGCACAGGGGGCCGAGGTGGTGCTGATCACCGACCGCTGGATGTCGCCCGCCGCGGGCCATGCCCGCCATGTGCTGGCCTGCGCGGTCGAGGTGCCCGCGGCCTGGGATTCCACCGCCTCGATCCTGGTGGTGATCGAGGCGCTTCTGGCGCAGGTGCAGGGCCGGTTGGCCGATCAGGTGCAGGCGCGGCTGAACCGGCTGGAGGACCTTTTCGCCCGCACCAAGGTCTTCCGCGCACCGAAAGTGGGCGGGAAGGGCTAGCTGCCCTCTTCACCTTGGCGGAAATATTCCGCGGGGAGGGAGGGGCGCGAAGCCCCTCCGGCGGGCGGAACCGGGCGGCCTCAACTCAGGTAATGCGCCACCGGTGCCAGCGGCGGCGGCGGTTCTTCCCCCAGATGCGGCGCAAGGCTGATCTCGGCGGCGCGGCAGATCGCGTCCAGCGCCACGCCGTTCGGGCTGGCGGCGAAGGGGTGGCTCAGCTCCTCGGTCACTTCGGCAAGGCCAAGGAACATATAGGCCACCACCGCCACGAAGACCGGCGTCATCCAGCCGGTCGGACCGGTCAGCGCCAGCGGCAGCAGCAGGCAGTAAAGATAGGCGGTCCGGTAGATCAGCAGCGAATAGACGAAGGGCAGGGGGCTGTTGGCGATCCGCTCGCATCCCGCCTGCGCTGCTGCCATGTTGCCCAGCCGCTCCGCCAGCGTCCGCGCGCCGAAGCCGTCCAGCCGCCCGTCCCGATGCGCCCCGGCGACCAGAGCGTTCACCCGGTCCAGCGCGGCGCAGGGCGGGTGGACGGCTTCGGCCACCGCCTCCTGGCCCGGCACGGCGGGCGACAGGTTGCGCAGGTTGATCCGGTGGGCGTGCAGGAAGACCAGAGCCGCACGCTGGATCTCGCGGCGGGTGGGGGCATCGGCAACGAAGACCTCGGTTTCGCGGGCAAGGCTGCGCATGTCGGCCAAAAGCCCGCCCCACAGCTTGCGCGCCTCCCACCAGCGGTCGTAGGCGGCGTTGTTGCGGAAGCCGAGGAACAGCGACAGCCCGATGCCGAAGACGGTGAAGGCCGAGCCGTCCAGCCGGGGCAGCAGGCCCAGCCGATGGTCCAGCGCCACCACGGCGGCGGCGGCCCCGGCCAGCAGCAGCACCGGCAGCAGGATGCGCGGCACGATCGACCCGCGCAGCGCGGTCAGCAGATCCCAGACATCCGGCTTGCCCCTGACGATCATCCCGTGCCCCCTGTTTCCGCCCCGTCATAGCAGAGCCTGCCGGGCGCGCGGAAGGGCCGGTCAGCCGCCCTGCATCTTCGTCAGCCGGAACAGCGCCGGAAAACTGAAGATGCGGCGTTGAACCCGGAGGAGGGCGATATTGCCCCTCCTGTCCGATGCCGCCTCACATCCGCGCGAGACGGCTTTCCCTCCGGCGCCAAGGCCCTATCATGTGCCACGGCCCCCACCGACCAAGGAAGGACAACGGCCCGTATGAGGATCATTCCCCAGCTTCTGGTCGTCGCGGCGCTGGGTCTGGCCGCCGTGCCGCTGGCCGCGCGCTTCCTTCCCGCCAGCCATCCGATGCTGAACCGCGTCGGCCTTCTGTACCCGATGGCCGCGATGGGGCTGGTCCCGCCGGAGAAGTCCGAAGACGGCGCCCAGGGCAATGGCCCGCGCGGCACGCCGGTCGTGGCGGCACCGGCCGAACGCCAGGTGCTGCGCGACGTGATCACCGCCATCGGCTCGGCCCGCGGCGTGCAGTCGGTGGCGCTGGCTCCGGGTGTTTCCGGGCGCCTGCTGGCGCTGAAGGCCCAGCCGGGCGACATGGTGCGGGCGGGCGATCTGATCGCCGAACTGGATGCCGAGGCCGCGGAGCTGGCCGTGCAGCGGGCGGAACTGGTGCTGGCCGATGCCCGCACCACGCTGGAGCGGGTCGACCGGCTGACGGGCACTGGCGCCGCCACCAACCTGCAACGGCAGGATGCCGAACTGGCGCTGCGCACGGCCGAGCTTGCCCTGCAAGCGGCCCGCCGCGACCTTGCCGACCACCGGCTGACCGCCCCCATCGGGGGCGTGGTCGGGCTGATCGGGGTGCAGGTGGGCGACCTGATCACGCCCTCGACCGAGGTGACGCGGATCGAGGACCGCTCTGCCCTGATCATCGACTTCCGGGTGCCGGAGCGGGTGGCCGCGCTGATCCGCGTGGGCGATCCGGTTGCAGCCGCTGCCGTCTCGGCCCCGAACCGCCCGATCGAGGGCCGCATCACCGCCATCGACAACCGCGTGGACGAGACCAGCCGGACGCTGCGCGTGCAGGCCCGGATCGACAACGCGGGCGACGCGCTGCGCGCGGGCATGGCCTTCCGCGTGGCGCTGGAATTCACCGGCGAGGAATATCCCGCCGTGGACCCGCTTGCGATCCAGTGGGGATCGGAAGGCGCTTATGTCTGGGTCGTCCGCGCGGGCAAGGCGGTGCAACTGCCGATCCGCATCCTGCAAAGGAATGCCGATGCCGTGCTGGTGGAAACCGCGCTGGAACCGGGCGACCTTGTGGTGACCGAGGGCGTTCAGGCCCTGCGCCCGGGGGCCGAGGCCACGGTCGCGCCCGGGGGGAGTTGAGATGGCCGGGCTGGACCTGACGAAATCGGACCTGCGCACCGCGCTGTTCATCCGCCGCCCGATCCTTGCCTTCGTGCTGAACGCGCTGATCGTCATTGCCGGGCTGGCGGGTCTTCTGGCCGCCGACGTGCGCGAGTTGCCGGATGTGGACCGCCCGGTCGTCACCGTCTCCACCTCCTATCCCGGCGCGGCGCCGGAAACCATCGACCGCGAACTGACCGCGGTGATCGAGGGCGCGGCGGGCCGGGTGGCCGGGGTGAAGTCGATCTCCTCCTCCTCGCGCTTCGGATCGTCCCGCGTCACGGTGGAGTTCCGGGACGACGTGGCGCTGGACGTGGCCGCCACCGACCTGCGCGATGCCGTAGCCCGGGTGACCAACCGCCTGCCCGACGGGGCCGAGGCGCCGCGCGTGGTCAAGGCCGATGCCGATTCCGATGCCGTCCTGCGTATCGCCGTCACCTCGTCGCGCCGCAGCGCCGAGGACCTGACCAAGCTGGTCAAGGATCTGGCCGAGACGCGTCTTCTGGCCGCCCCCGGCGTCGCCGACCTGCAGATCTTCGGCAACCGGGGACTCGTGTTCCGGGTGGACGTCGACATGATGCAACTGGCCGCCCGCGGCCTGACGCTGGCCGACCTGCGCCGGACCCTTGGCGACGTGGCCTTCGACTCGCCCGCCGGTGCGCTGTCCTCGGACCGGCAGAGCCTGATGGTCCGCACCACCGCCGCCATCAGCACCGCCGGCCAGATGGAGGCGCTGACGGTTGCAGGCGACATCCGGCTGGGCGACGTGGCGCAGGTGACGCTGGGGCCAGAGCCGGGGGCGTCGATCCTGCGCTCGAACGGGGAAACCGGGATCGGCCTCGGCATCATCCGGCAGGCGAACGGCAATACGCTGGCGATCTCTGCCGCCGTTCGCGAGGTGGTGGCCGAGTTGCAGCCGCTTCTGCCCGATGACGTGCGGATGTTCGTCACCTCGGACAGCGCCGATTTCATCAACGGCGCGATCCATGAGGTGGAAATCGCCCTTGGCCTTTCCGTCCTGATCGTGACGGCGGTGATCTTCATCTTCCTGCGCGACGCCCGCGCCACGCTGATCCCGCTGGTGGCGATCCCGGTGGCGCTGATCGGCACGCTGGCGGCGATCTGGCTGGCTGGGTTCTCGGTCAATATCCTGACGCTTCTGGCGCTGGTGCTGGCCACCGGCATCGTGGTGGATGACGCCATTGTGGTGCTGGAGAACATCGTCCGCCGCCGGTCCGAGGGGATGGGCGCCCGCGCCGCCGCCGTGTTGGGGACCGAGCAGGTGTTCTTCGCGGTGCTGGCCACCACGACCACTCTTGCCGCCGTCTTCGTGCCGCTCTCGTTCCTGCCCGGCCAGACCGGGGGCCTGTTCCGCGAGTTCGGCTTCACCCTGGCCATCGCGGTCCTGCTGTCCTCGATCACGGCGCTGACGCTGACGCCGGTGCTTGCCGCCCGCTTCCTGCGGCCCCATGCCGAAGGCCACGGCCCCGTTGCGCGGCTTGGCGACTGGCTTGCCCGCCTTTATGCCGCCACGCTGCGCCTGTGCCTGAACGCGCCGCTGGTCGCCAGCTTCGTGGCCCTGCTTTTCGCCGCCACGGCGGTCGCCAGCTTCTCCCTGCTGCGGCAGGAACTGACCCCGCCCGAGGATCGCGCCGCCATCCTGTTCTCGGTGCAGGCGCCGCAGGGGGTGTCGCTGGAGTTCACCAACCAGAGGATGCGCCAGATCGAGGCGCTGGTCGAACCGCTGCGCGAAACCGGCGAGGTGAAAAGCATCTTCGCCATCGCCGGGCAGGGCGGCTCGGACAACCGCGGTTTCATCGTGGTGACGCTGGCCGACTGGGCCGACCGCAGCCGCAGCCAGCAGGAGATCGCCGCTGGGCTGCAGGACGGGCTGCGCGACGTGATCGGCGTGCGGGCCTTCGCCATGCAGCCCAATTCGCTTGGCATCCGGGGGGCGGGGCAGGGCCTCTCCTTCGCGCTGGTCGGCGACGATTACGGCCGTCTGGCCGAGGTTGCCAAGACATTGGTCGCCCGGATGGAAGAGGACCCGCGCTACGGGCAGGTCCGCCTTGGCTACGACACCACCCAGCCGCAGTTGTTCGTGGAAATCGACCGCACAAGGGCCGACGATCTCGGCGTCAACATCGACGGCATGGGCGAGGCGCTTCAGGCCGTGCTGGATGGCCGCACCGTGGGGACGCTGTTCCTTGACGACGACAGTTTCGACATAAGGCTGGTTTCCACCACCGACCCGGTGAACGACCCCGGCGATCTGGAGCGGATCTTCGTCCCCTCGCGCCAGGGACAGATGGTGCCGATCTCGGCCTTCGCCAGCCTGACCGAACGCGCCGTCGCACCCGAGTTGCGGCGCGAGGCGCAGATGCGGGCGGTTCCGGTCACCGCGGGCCTGACCGACGATCTGGCGCTTGGCGATGCGCTGGCCGAGGTGCAGGCGATGGCCGAGCCGCTTCTGTCCGCCGACATGCGGATCGTGCCACTGGCCGAGGCGGCGACCCTGGGCGAGACCTCCTCGGGGATGGCGGTCACCTTCGGCATCGCGCTGGCGGTGGTGTTCCTGGTGCTGGCGGCGCAGTTCGAAAGCTTCGTCTCGGCGGTGATCGTGATGGCGACGGTGCCGCTGGGACTGGCCTGCGCGGTCTTTGCCCTCTTGGCGACGGGGGGCAGCCTGAACGTCTATTCGCAGATCGGGCTGGTGCTGCTGGTGGGGATCATGGCGAAGAACGGCATTCTGATCGTGGAATTCGCCGATCAGCTGCGCGAACGCGGGGCGACGGTGCGGCAGGCCATCGAGCGGTCGGCCACCATCCGCCTGCGCCCGGTGATGATGACGATGATCGCCACCGTTCTCGGCGGCCTGCCGCTGGTGCTGGCCCAAGGGGCGGGGGCCGAGGCGCGGTCGGTGCTGGGCTGGATCATCGTCGGCGGGCTGGGGATGGCGACGCTGGCGACGCTTTACATCACGCCGGTCGCCTACCTGCTGCTGGCCGGTCTGGCGCGGCCGCGCAGCCATGAGCAGTCGTTGCTGGCAGAGGAAATGCGGGCGGCGCAGGGGCCGGCGGAGTAGGGGTTACCCGATCACCCGCTGCAAGAGCCGCAGCCAGTTGCCATGCGCCAGCTTCTCCAGAAGCGGCAGGCCGTAGCCATGCGCCGCCAGCGTCTCGACCAGCCGGGGCAGGCCGGTCACGTCGCCGATCACCTCCGGCGTGGTACAGCCGTCGAAGTCCGAGCCGAAGCCGAGGTGATCCTCGCCCAGATGTTCCAGCAGGTGATCCATGTGCCGCAGCACCGGGTCCCAGCCGGTTTCCGCCACCCGCCGCCCGTCCTCCCGCAGGAAGGAAACCGAGAAGTTCAGCCCGACCATGCCGCCGCTTTCCCGGATCATCGCCAGTTGCCGGTCGGTCAGGTTGCGGCTTGAAGGCGTCACCGCATGGGCATTGGAATGGGTGGCGACCAGCGGCGCGTCGGAGATCCGCGCCACGTCGTCGAAGCCCTTCTCGTTCAGGTGGCTGAGGTCCAGCATGATCCGCAGGGCGTTGCATTCGCGGACCAGCCGCTTGCCCGCCCCGGTCAGCCCCGGCCCGGTGTCGGGGCTGGAGGGAAAGGCGAAGGGCACGCCATGGCCGAAGGCGGTGGGCCTGCTCCACACCGGGCCGAGCGAGCGCAGGCCGATGGCGTGGAAGAGGTGCAGTGCGTCAAGGTCCTCGCCGATGGCCTCGGCGCCCTCCATGTGCATGATCGCCGCGACTGCCCCCGTGGCCATGGCGGCGCGGATGTCGGCGGTGTTGCGGCAGATGCGGAAGGCGCCTTTGCTGGCGCGCTCCATCCACAGCAGATGCCCGGCCAGCGTGGTTGCGGTGGCAAGGGCGCCGGGCTGAGGCAGCGGCTCGGGCAGCGGCAGGCGGTAGGGCGGGGTCTCCATCTGCGCCTGGTGGTCGGCGTCGTCATGCGCCACCGGCGAAGGCAGGTAGATGGCGAAGAATCCGCCCGCGAAGCCCGCGGCCCGCATCCGCGGCAGGTCTAGATGGCCTTTTCCCTCGCCGGTCAGGAAGATCTCTTCCCGGCGCGAGGGGGCGTCCAGCAGGCGGTAGAGCAGGTCGTTGTGGCCGTCGAAGACGGGGATCATCGGGCTCTCCGGGTGTCAGGCTGGCGTCTTGGCCGGGTCCAGCATCCGGTCGGCGCTGGCCTCGAACAGGCTGCGGGCGTAGGCGGTGGTCATCCGCGCCGCCGCCAGATCGTCGCGCGCCAGTTCCTCGACCGCCTTTCCGTGCTGCATCACCAGCACCCGGTCGCACATGTGGTCGATCACGGCGAGGTCGTGGCTGACCATCAGGAAGGTCAGGCCCCGCTCGGCCCGCAGCCGGTCCAGCAGGTTCAGCACCTCGGCCTGAACGCTGGCGTCCAGCGCCGAGGTCGGTTCGTCCAGGAGCAGGATTTCCGGTTCCAGCATCAGCGCCCGGGCGATGGCGACCCGCTGGCGCTGGCCGCCGGACAACTGGTGCGGATAGCGGAAGCGGAACGAGGTGGGCAGGCCGACATCGGTCAGCGCCTTCACCACCTTCGCATCCGACCCGCCGATGCCATGGATCGCCAGCGGCTCCGACAGGGTGCGGTCGATGGTGTGGCGCGGGTGCAGGCTGGCATAGGGATCCTGGAACACCATCTGCACCCGGCGGCTGAAGCCGGGGCCGCGCGGCATCCGCAGGACCTCGCCGCCGATCCTGATGCTGCCGCCGGTGATTGGGGCCATGCCGCAGAGCGCCCGCAGGATGGTGGACTTGCCCGAGCCGGACTCGCCCACCAGCCCGTAGCTTTCGCGCTCGGCGACCGCGAGGCTGACGCCTTCGACCGCCCGCACCTCGCGGCCCTTGGCGCGGAAGGTGACGGAGAGGTTGTCGATCTCGATCAGACCCATGGCGCGGCCTTTCCGGCGGAAGACGATTTCCGCGCGGAAATCGTGACGGAGATCGTGCGATCTCCGGCGCGGATGGCAAGCGGGGCGCTCATGCCACGCCCTCCTGTGCCCAGTCGCCGGAACGGTCCAGCCCCGGCAGGGGGCCGCGCTGGCCGCCGATGCGGGGCAGGCAGTTCAGCAAGCCGCGGGTGTAGGGGTGCTGCGCCTCGGTCAGGTGCTTCGCCTCGAGTTCCTCGACCACACGGCCCTTGTACATCACCAGCACCCGATCGCAGAACCGGCCGACCAGCCGCAGGTCGTGGCTGATGAAGATCAGCCCCATGCCCCGGTCGCGCACCAGCGCGTCGAGGATCGACAGCACCTCGGCCTGCACGGTCACGTCCAGGGCCGAGGTCGGTTCGTCGGCGATCAGCAGGTCCGGCTCCGGGATCAGCATCATGGCGATCATCACCCGCTGGCCCATCCCGCCCGACAGTTCGTGCGGATAGGCGGCCATCACCCTTTCGGGGTCGCGTATCTGCACGGCCTCCAGCGCGGCGATGGCCTTGGCACGGGCCTCGGCGCCCCGGATGCGGTCGCGGCGGCGCAGGCCCTCGGTCAGTTGCTCGCCCACGTTCATCACCGGATTCAGGCTGTATTTGGGGTCCTGCATCACCATGCCGATGCGCTTGCCGCGCAAGGCCCGCATGCCGCGCTCGGACGCGGCCATCAGGTCCTGCCCGTCGAAGACCATCCGGTCGGCCTCGATCCGCCCCGGCGGGCGGATCAGCCGCAGCACCGAGCGGCCGGTCATCGTCTTGCCCGAGCCGCTTTCGCCGACGATCCCCAGCCGTTCCCGGCCAAGCGAGAACGACACCCCGCGCACCGCCTGCACCGGCCCGGTCTCGGTGTCGAAGGTCACGCGCAGGTTCTGCACCTCGAGCAAGCTCATTTCCCCGCGCTCCTCGGGTCCAGCACGTCGCGCAAGCCGTCGCCCAGAAGGTTGAAGCCGAGGCTGACGAGGAAGATGGCAAGGCCGGGCATGGTGGCGACCCACCACTGCTCGAACAGGAACTTGCGGCCGGAGCTGATCATCAGCCCCCATTCCGGCATCGGCGGCTGCACCCCGAGGCCAAGGAAGCCGAGGCCCGCGGCGATCAGGATCACGCCCGCCATGTCCAGCGTGACCCGGATGATGACCGAGGGCAGGCACATCGGCACGATATGGCCCCAGATGATCCGCCCCGCGCCCGCGCCCTGCAGCCGGACGGCGGCGATGTAGTCCGAGTTGCGGACGGTCAGCGTCTCGGCCCTTGCGATCCGGGCGTAGGGGGGCCAGGCGGTCAGGGCGATGGCAAGGACGGCGTTCTCGATCCCCGGGCCGAGGACGGCGACCAGCGCCAGCGCCAGGATCAGCCGCGGAAAGGCAAGGAAGATGTCGGTGATCCGCATCAGAACCGCATCGACCCAGCCGCCGAAATAGCCTGCAACCGTGCCGATCAGCAGGCCGAGGGCAGGTGCCGTCACCGCCACCAGCGCGATGATGTAAAGCGTGATGCGGGAGCCGTAGAGGATGCGCGAAAGGATGTCGCGGCCGAAATCGTCGGTGCCCAGCAGGTTGCCCGGCGTGCCCGGCGGCAGGAGGCGGCGCGACAGGTCCTGCACCAGCGGATCGTGCGGCGCGATCAGCGGGGCGAAGGCGGCCACCAGCAGCAGAAGCCCGACGATCACCAGCCCGGCCATCGCCAGCCGGTTCCTGCGGATGCGCAGCCAGGCGAGGTAGGTTTGCCCCAGCCTCGCCTGACGGCGCGAGGTGGGGCTGGGATCGGTCAGCCAGGCGCGCAGTGTGCTCATGCCCGCGCCCTCGGGTCGACCAGCCGGTAGAGGATGTCGCTGGCCATGTTCAGGGTGACGAAGGCCACACCCACCACCACCGTGCCGCCAAGCACGGCGGGCATGTCGGCGGCGAAGAGCGCGTCGGTGATGTAGCTGCCAAGGCCCGGCCAGGCGAAGATCGTCTCGGTCAGGACGGATCCTTCCAGCAGATAGGCGTAGGACAGCGCGATGACGGTGATCAACGGCACCAGCACGTTGCGCATGGCATGGACCCAGACCACCCGCCATTCCGGCATCCCCTTCACCCGGGCGGTGGTGATGTATTCCTGCCCCAGCTCGTTCATCATGAAGCTGCGGGTCATCCGGCTGATGTAGGCCATCGAGACATAGCCCAGCAAAGCCGAAGGCAGCACGATATGGCTGAGCGCGTTGCGGAACATGTCCCAGGCGCCGTTCAGCGCGGAATCCAGCAGGATCATCCCGGTATACTGGGTCATCTGGAATTCCAGCATCATCTTGTAGCTGGCATCCAGCCGTCCCGGCCCCGCCACCCAGCCCAGATGGCCGTAGAACACCAGCAGGCCGATCAGGCCCAGCCAGAACACCGGCATCGAATAGCCCATCAGCCCGACCACCCGCACGATCTGGTCGGCGATGCTGCCCGGCCGCGTCGCCGCCAGCACCCCCGCCGGGACGCCGGTGATCACGCCGAAGATCGTGCCCAGCGTCGCCAGTTCCAGCGTGGCGGGGAAGCGGTGGGCGACCTCGCCCAGCACCGGCTGGCGCGAGCGGATCGAGGTGCCGAGGTCGCCGTGCATGGCATCCCACAGGTAGATCAGGAACTGCTTCCACATCGGCTCGTCGAGGCCGAGCGCCAGCCGCGCTGCCTCATACTGCGCCGTGGTGGCGCGTTCGCCGAGGATCGACAGCAGCGGGTCGATCGGCACCACGCGCGATATGATGAAGGTGAAGAGCAACAGCCCCAGCAGCGTCAGCGCCAGGGTCAGCAGGCCGCCGCCCAATGCGAAAACCATGGGCCGCAGCCGCGAGGGGCGGGAAGCGTGGGGGATGTCGGTCATCGGATGCGGACCCGCGCGGAAGACTTTGCCCCCGCGCGGACCCCGGCCTTACTTGGTGACCAGCCAGTAGGAGGCGGAATCGACCGCCCCGCCGGTGTAGAAGCCTTCGACATTGCTGCGCAGGCCGGTCTGCTCCTGCTGGCCGAACATCAGCACGAAGGCGGAATCGTCGCGGTGCTTCTCCTGAAGCTCCTTGTACATCGCGGCCCGCTTCTCGCCGTCCATCTCGGCCACCGCGGCCTCGGCCAGCGCCCCCAGTTCACCCGGGTCCCAGGCGGTGCGCCAGGCCAGATAACCGGTCGCCTTGGCCTCGTCCGAGTTGTCGGGATTCATCGCGAAGGTCGAGGCGTTGGTATGCGGGTCGGGATAGTCCGGCCCCCAGGTCTGCACGGTGATATCGTGCTGGCGGGCGCGATACTTGTCCAGCACCTGCGCCCCGTCGCCCACGTCCAGCGTCAGTTCGATGCCGGCCTGGGCAAAGGTGTTCTGGATCGACTGGGCGATGTCCATCCGCTCCTGGTTATTGCGCACGGTCATGCTGACCTTCAGCGGCAGCGGGACGCCGGATTCCGCCATCAGCGCCTTGGCCTTCTCGATGTCCAGCGAATAGGGCGTCTCGTCCAGGGCGCCAAGGAAGCCCGAGGGCAGGAAGGCCTGATGCACCGCCCATTGGCCTTTCAGGATGGTGTCGGTCATGCCCTGGTAGTCTATGGCCCACCGCATCGCATCCAGCACCTTGGGGTTGGCCAGCGCCTCGACCTTCTGGTTCATGGCCAGATAGTAGATCTGGCCGCCGGGGTCCGTCGTGACCTTCACGTCCGCGTTGCCGGACAGGCCCTCGATGTCGGTCGGCGTCAGTTCGCGGGCGATGTCGATGTCGCCTTTCTCCAGCAGCAGCCGCTCGGTCGCGCCTTCGGGAACGTGCTGCATGAAGACGTTCCTGATCTTCGCATCGCCGCGCCAGTGGCCCTCGCGCGCCTCAAGGATATAACCTTCGTTCTGCTTGTAGCTTCTCAGCACATAGGCCCCGGTCCCGGCCGAGTTCGACTTCAGCCAGTTGTTGCCCATGTCGCCGTCGGCCTCGTTCGCCATCACCGTCTTCATGTCGACGATATTGGCCACGCCTGCCGTCAGGCAGTTGTAGAAGAAGGTCGGCGCATAGACCTTGTCGGTGGTGATGGTGACCGTATCGCCGTCGAAGGTGATCATCTGGTCGACGTTCTCGGCGGTAAAGCCGAACTGGCCCAGGATGAAGGCGGGGGTCTTGTCGATCTTGATCACCCGGCGCAGCGATTCCGCCGCATCCTCGGCCGTCAGCGGGTTGCCGCTGGAGAAGGTGATGCCGGACTTGATCTTGAAGGTATAGGTCAGCCCGTCGTCGCTGACCGACCAGCTTTCGGCCAGCCCGGGAACCAACTCGCCCGGCCGGGTCGGGTCCAGCTCGATCAGCGTGTCGTAGAGGTTGTTGGTCAGGTCGAGGCCGGAGAATTCGAAAGCCTCGTGCGGGTCGATCGACACGATGTCGTCGATCGCATCGGCGATGACCAGCGTGTCGGCGGGCGTCTCGGCGAACAGCGCCATCGGCGCCGCGCCCGCCATCAGCGCGGCAAGGGCCGCCGCACGGCATACTCCATGCTTCAGATACATGTCCAACTCCCCGTTGTTTTCGTTCTTCGGGACTCAGTGCTCTGACCCCGTTCCTTGACCGATTGGACAAACCGCGGGTGCAACTGTCAATGACTATCCTGAGAGCGTGGAGGGCAGGCCGGATGACGCCGCATCCGGAAACGACAACACCCCGCGCGGGGCGGGGCGTCTGTCGATCAAGTCCTTGATTTATTTGGTGGAGCCGAGGGGAATCGAACCCCTGACCTCTTGAATGCCATTCAAGCGCTCTCCCAACTGAGCTACGGCCCCACCGTGGGCGCGGCGTGTCCGCCGCGGTGCCGGGTATCTAGTGGAGCGCGCGGGGGCGTGCAAGAGGGAAAATGCACCGCCGGGAAACCGGCCGCCGCGCGCCCGGACGGGATCAGACTTCTTCCTCGTCGCCCGCGACATCCGCCAGATCGTCCAGCGAGACGTTGTCGTCGGCGTCGTCTTCCAGCAGGTCGTCGTCCATCTCGGTATCTTCCGAGACGGCGGCTTCCAGCAGGTCATCATCGGCTTCCAGGTCGTCGACCAGCACGTCGTCGTCCTTCTCGGGCGAGACGCGGGCGATCACCGCCGCGGCCATCTTGCGGCGGGCGGATTCGATATCCACCACTTCGCCGGTATAGGGGCTGACCACCGGAACGCGGTTCAGGTCGTAGAAGCGCTTGCCGGTCGTCGGGCAGACGCGCTTGGTGCCCCATTCTGCTTTGGGCATGGGTTGTCCCTTCAACGGATTCCAGAAAGCCGCCCCTTGCCACAGGCGCCGGGCGGTGTCAAAGCCTTTTGCTCCGCGGCCGAAGTGGCTATCACGGTCGCCGGATTCAAGGGGTTTCAGCGGGGTTTCCATGCCGGTTCTGCCGGGCGATCCGCCGGTCGAGGTGCATCTGCGCCGATCCGCGCAGGCGCGGCGATTCTCGCTGCGGGTGTCGCGGCTGGACGGCAAGGTCACGCTGTCGCTGCCTGCCCGCGCGCGCGAGGCCGAGGCGCTGGCCTTTCTGGCGGAACAGGAGGGCTGGCTGCGCCGCACCCTGTCGCGGATGCCGGAATCGCAGGGGCTGGCTGTCGGGATGGGCATGGCGCTGCCGGTCGAGGGGCGGCTCCTGCGGCTTGAGCCGGGGCAGGGCAGGGCGATCCGGGTCGAGGAGGGCCGCCTGCTGGTGCCCGGAGACCCGGCCCGCGCGGGCGCCCGGGTGGCCGCCTGGCTGAAGGTGCTGGCCCGTGACCGGCTGGCCCTGGCCTCCACGCTCCATGCGGCGCAGGTCGGGCGGCGCTATGAAAGGTTGGTGCTGCGCGACACCCGCTCGCGCTGGGGGTCGTGCAGCCATGACGGCACGCTGATGTATTCCTGGCGGCTGATCATGGCCCCGCCCCCGGTGCTGGACTACGTGGCCGCGCATGAGGTGGCGCATCTGGTCGAGATGAACCATTCGCCCGCCTATTGGGCGGTGGTGGACAGCATCTTCCCGGGGTGGAAGCGGCAAAGGGCGTGGCTGCACGACCATGGCGGCGGGCTGCACCGGTTCCGCTTCTCTGTCGCAGGCGACGGGGATTGACCCTTTCCCCGCCGGGTGCTTCCCTTCCGCCATGATCACCCCCCGCCCCTCGGACCCCAATGCCGCCGCGCATGAGCGGGTCTACCGCTCTCTGCGCCAGCAGGTGCTGCATGGCGAACTGGCCCCGGGCCAGGCACTGACGCTGCGCGGGATCGGGCGGCTGTTCGGCGTCTCGATGACGCCCGCGCGCGAGGCGGTGCGGCGGCTGGTGGCCGAGGGCGCGCTGACGCTTTCGTCCTCGGGCCGGGTGACGACGCCGGAACTCAGCCCCGAGCGGATCGAGGAACTGGCTGCGATCCGTGCGATGCTGGAGCCGGAGATGGCCGCCCGCGCCCTGCCGCGCGCCCATTTCGCGCTGATCGAGCGACTGGCCGCGATCAACGCGCTGAACGCCGAAGCGGCGGTGAAGCAGGATGCGGTGGGTTATGTCCGCACCAACCTGGAATTCCACCGCACCCTTTACCTGCGCGCACAGACCCCGGCGATGCTGGCGCTGTGCGAGACCGTCTGGCTGCAACTGGGGCCGACGATGCGGGCGGTCTATGCCCGGCTGAAGCGGAGGGAGCCGCCGCAGCACCACAGGATGATCCTTGCCGCCCTGAAGGCGGGGGACGAGCCCGGGCTGCGGCTGGCCATCCGCACCGATGTGACGCAGGGGCTGCGGCACCTGTCCGGGTGAGATGGCGGCGAAGGGGTTGCCTCGCCCCCGTCCGGCCATCTGTGCGCTCATGCACGCCCGACCTGTGCATTCCGGTGTTTCCCGACCGCCGCCTCCGCCCCATCTTGCTAGCCAGAAACCCCCCGGCAAAGGAGGCCAGAATGTCCATCCGTCCCGTGATCGAGACCCGCCGCGCCCAGCCTCATGTGGAAGGCGCCGGCGTCAACCTGCATCGTGCCTTCGGCTTCCGGGACCCGGCCGAGGCCGATCCGTTCCTGCTGTTCGACGACTTCCGCGGCGACCATCCGCGCGACTATGCGGCGGGGTTCCCCTGGCATCCGCACCGCGGGATCGAGACCATCACCTATGTGCTGGCTGGCACTGTCGAGCACGGCGATTCGCTGGGCAACCGCGGCATCCTCGGCCCCGGCAGCCTGCAGTTGATGACCGCGGGCCGCGGCATCCTGCATCAGGAGATGCCGAAGGGTGACGAACTGGGCCGGATGCACGGCTTCCAGCTCTGGGGCAACCTGCCGCGCGCGCTGAAGATGACCGATCCGCGTTATCAGGACATCCCCGGCGCCGAACTGCCCGAGCGGCACGAGGATGACGGCACGCAGATCCGCGTGGTGATCGGGGATTATCGCGGGGTCAAAAGCCCGGTCGAGGGGATCGCGGCGGATCCGCAATACCTGGACATCTTCGTGCCCGCGGGCAGGCGCAAGGTCTTCAAGGTCGACACGCGCTGCCGGGCCTTCGCCTATGTCTTCGAGGGGGCAGGGACCTTCCGCGACGCTGCCCGGCCCGAGGGCGTGCTGCTGGAAAAGGAAGTGGCGGGGCAGGAGGTCAATATCCGCGACCTTTCCGGCAACCGCACGCTGGTCCGCTTCGGCGCGGGCGACGAGGTGACGGTGACGGCGGGGCCGGAAGGGGTGCGGTTCCTGCTGATCTCCGGCGCGCCGATCGAGGAGCCGGTGGCCTGGGCCGGGCCGATCGTGATGAACTCGGAGGCCGAGCTGCGGCAGGCCTTCGCCGAGTTGCGCAACGGAACCTTCATCAAGCCGGGGCATTGAGCAGACGGCTGCGTTGAAGGGCAGGGGCGACGGAAACCGCCGCCCCGCCCGATGATCGTTCTGGACCGCCGCAGCCCTTTGAAGGCTTTCCGGGCGGTTTCCGTCCTTCCTACCCAAGGGCGCAGAAGGCGCTCTCCGCCGGAGGGGTGAGGAGCGGCGGGGCCGGACGACGAGCCGGCCTCAGGCGTGGATCGCGCCGTCGCCGCAGGCCAGCGCCGCCTCGCGCACCGCCTCGCTGAAGGTGGGGTGCGCGTGGCAGGTCAGCGCGATGTCCTGGGCCGAGGCGCCGAATTCCATCGCCACGCAGATCTCGTGGATCAGGTCGCCCGCGCCGGGGCCGATGATGTGGCAGCCGAGGATGCGGTCGGTTTCCTTGTCGGCCAGCAGCTTCACGAAGCCTTCGGTCTGGAACACCGCCTTGGCGCGCCCGTTGCCCATGAAGGAGAACTTGCCCACCTTGTAGGCGCGGCCCTGTTCCTTCAACTGCTCTTCCGTCGCGCCCACCGTCGCCACCTCGGGCGTGGTGTAGACCACGCCGGGAATGACGCCGTAGTTCACATGGCCATGCTTGCCCGCGATGACCTCGGCCACCGCCATGCCCTCGTCCTCGGCCTTGTGGGCCAGCATCGGGCCGGGGATGGCGTCGCCGATGGCGTAGATGCCGGGGACATTGGTCTGCCAGTGGGCATCCACCTTGATCTGGCCGCGGGGCAGCAGCTCCACCCCCGCCGCCTCAAGCCCCAGCCCGGCGGTATAGGGTTTGCGCCCCGTGGCGACCAGAACGACATCGGCCTCGATCTCGCCCGCCGCATCGTTCTTGCGCAGCGTCCAGGCGACCCGGGCGCCGTTCTTTGTCCGCTCCACCACCTGCACCGCAGCGCCGAGGACGAATTTCAGCCCCTGCTTGCCGAGGATGCGCTGGAAGCTCTTGGCCACCTCGGCATCCATGCCGGGGGTGATGGCGTCGAGATATTCGACCACCGTCACCTGCGCGCCGAGCCGGGCGTAGACCGAGCCCATCTCCAGCCCGATCACCCCCGCGCCGATCACGACCATGCTCTTCGGAATCTCGCGCAACGCCAGCGCGCCGGTGGAGGTGACGATGGCCTCTTCGTCCACGGTGATGCCGGGCAGGACCGAGGCTTCGGAGCCGGTGGCGATGACGATGGCCTTTGCCGAATGCACCTCGTCGCCGACCCTGACCTTGCCGGCCTCGGGGATGGAGCCCCAGCCCTTCAGCCATGTCACCTTGTTCTTCTTGAACAGGAACTCGATGCCCTTGGTGTTGCCGGCGATCACATCGTCCTTGTAGCGCAGCATCCGTTCCCAATCGACGGTGGGTTTCGCGCCCATCAGCCCCATCTTCTCGAAATTCTCATGCGTCTCGTGCAGAAGGTGCGTGGCGTTCAGCAGCGCCTTCGACGGGATGCAGCCGACGTTCAGGCAGGTGCCGCCCAGGGTCTCGCGCCCTTCGACGCAGGCCACGTTCAGGCCAAGCTGTGCGGCGCGGATGGCGCAGACATAGCCGCCGGGGCCGCCGCCGATGACGATCAGGTCGAACTCTGCCATGGGAATCTCCTGTTTCTGGCGGCGGGCGCCGGGGGCTTCGCGCCCCCGGACCCCCGCGGAGTATTTGGGCCAAGATGAAGGGTCAAAGCAGGGCAGAGACCAGCATCGTGACTGTTGCGAAGAAGCCGATGCCCCAGATGGCCGAGCGCCAGGGGCGCCAGCCGAAGGCATAGGCGGGGACATAGAGGATGCGGGCGGCGAGGAACAGCCAGGCGGCGGTTTGCGTGACGGGGGTGGACTGGCCGGAGAGGGAGACGACCACCACGGCGAGGGTGAAGAGGACCAGCGCCTCGAAATGGTTGGTCAGCGCACGCTGCAGGCGGGCGGTGGGGATGGAGAGTTGCCGCGACGGCGGCTTGTCGCGGGGCGAGGAGGTGTAGCCCATGCCAAGCTCGCGGTTCGCGGGCACGGCGAAAAGCGCATACTGCGCCGCCTGGAGGAGGCCGCAGAGGGCGAGGACGGTGAGTTCTGGCGTCATTCCGGGCTCCTCCTAATAGCCGAAGGCGTCGTAATCGGCGGCGTAGATCTTGCGGATCAGCGCCTCGGCCGTGGGCGTCACCAGATCGCGGCCGGTGGCGGCGGGGCTGGCGTTGGCATGGGGCATCACGAAGCTGTCGGGCAGCGGCTTGCCCAGCCTTTCTGCGATCCTGTGCAGGAAGGGGGTCATGTCCTCGACCCGGGCGGTGAGGTCCGGGCGGAAGACATCGGGCCTGACGATCTCGACCTGGCGGCGCCAGTGCAGGTCGATCAGGTCGCCGCGGCCCGCGTCATAGGCCCAGTCGACGAAGGTCAGGAACCGTTCCAGCCCGGCGCTGCGGTAGCTGTCCTTCGCCCAGTCCAGCCCGGTCAGCGCCGAGATATGCAGCCTCTCGGCATAGAAGGGAATATCGCTGCGGGCATGCGCCCGGCAGAGGTGCTTGAAGGCCGAGACGGCACGCAGCGCGGGGTCGCGGACGGTGGTGATGCGCAGTGCGCCTGCCAGCGCGGCGGTGGGGTCCTCGACATCGTGGGCGCAGGCGAAGAGCCTTGTGTCCAGAAGCCGCGTGGTGGCGGCATCGCCGTTCAGGTCGTTGGGGTCGTTCACGTCGGTGGTCAGCGGCTGGCCGAATTCCAGTTGGAACAACAGCCGCTTCATCGAGGAAGAGGCGGCCTTGGTCGTCATCGCATAGGCCCAGAGGCCCGAGACGGGCAGGCAGATGTTGGACAGGAAGGCGCGCGCCTCTTCGGTGGAGGCGAAGGCGCCGGGATGGGCGGCGCAAAAGGCCGCGGCCCGTGCGGTGCGGGTGGCGTCGTCGGGGCACGGGGGGAAGAAGGGGGTGCTCATGGGCGGGCCTTGAGGTGGCGGGGCGGAACCCCACCCTGCGCCCGCTGGCGCAAGGTGAGGCCGAGACCCACCGTCCTCACAAATCCATCAGCAGCCGGCGCGGATCTTCCAGCGCCTCTTTCACCCGCACGAGGAAGGTCACCGCCCCTTTGCCGTCCACGATGCGGTGATCGTAGCTCAGCGCCAGATACATCATCGGGCGGATGACGATCTGGCCGTTCACCACCACCGGGCGGTCCTGGATCTTGTGCATGCCCAGAATGCCGGATTGCGGCGGATTCAGGATCGGGCTGGACATCAGCGAGCCATAGACCCCGCCGTTCGAGATGGTGAAGCTGCCGCCCTGCATCTCGGCCATCGACAGTTTGCCGTCGCGGGCGCGCAGGCCCAGTTCGGCGATCTTCTTCTCGATCGCGGCAAAGCCCATCTGGTCGGCGTCGCGCACCACGGGCACCACGAGGCCCGAGGGCGTGCCGACCGCCACGCCCATGTGGACGTAGTTCTTGTAGACGATGTCGGTGCCGTCGATCTCGGCATTGACCTCGGGCACTTCCTTCAGCGCATGGCAGCAGGCCTTCACGAAGAAGGACATGAAGCCCAGCTTGACGCCGTGCTTCTTCTCGAACTGGTCCTTGTATTCGTTGCGCAGCGCCATGATGCCGGACATGTCCACCTCGTTGTAGGTGGTCAGCATGGCGGCGGTGTTCTGCGCGTCCTTCAGGCGGCGCGCGATGGTCTGGCGCAGGCGGGTCATCTTCACCCGCTCCTCGCGCGCGGCATCGTCGGCGGGAACCGGCGCGCGCGGGATGGCGGCGGGGG
>CAYLSD010000044.1:27526-31427 GCA_964386345.1 uncultured Fuscovulum sp. | reverse complement strand
CGCCCGCGTGGGAGGGTTCCACTGTAAACCTGTCAGCCTTCAACCCTGAGAGGCCAGCGCCTGACCCGGCGGGCGAGCAGCGCCCGCCGAGGGCGGGGCGGGCGCTGGCCGGGCCTTTGAGGCCCGGCCGGTTCAGGGAAACCCGCATCGCATGGCGAAGGCACGCGCCTTCGCCAGACAAGCCGGGCAAGCCAGAACGAATGCCGATCCACCCTACCGCGCCATGCTTCGCAGCGAGGCCAAGGCGGCAATCGCAGTGGGCAGGGAGATCCCCAGCAGCAGCCAGAAGAAGCCGAGCGGCCCCATCCCCGCCGTCAGCGCCGACAGGACCAGCGGCAGGCCGATGCCGCCGACCAGCCCCGCGCCAAGGATCACCGGCGTCACCCGCGGATCATCCCCCATCTTGCGGCTGGCGGTGACGAAGGTGCCGGGAAAGAACATCCCGGCCGCGACGCCCATGGTCACGAAGCCCGCCCCCGTGGCCCCGGACACCGCCACCAGCAGGGCGCCGACGGCCAGCACGATCGCCGCCGCGTAGATGGTGAAGGAACCGAAGCGATGCGCGACCATCCCCAGCACGATCCGCGACATCAGGAAGGCCAGGAAGAACGCCGACAGCAGTTGCGCCGCGGCCTCTTCGCTGTGCCCCGCCCGCACCAGCGCCGTGGGGCCAAGCCCGGCCAGCGATGCCTCGACCCCGATGCCGATGGCGGCGAAGACCAGCACCGGCCAATGCGGACGGAACCCCGTCTGCACCGGGCGGCGGACCGTCTCGGCCCCCTCGCGGTCCGCCGCGGAAAGCCAGATCGCCAGATAGACCGCCGCCGCGATGCCGAAGGCGATGCGCGAGGAATTGCCAAGCGCCACGAAGGCCAGCGGCGAGATGATGGCCCCCGCCGCATAGGCCGCGTTCAGCAGGCTGAGCATCGACACCCCGCGCGCCCCGAAGGCCCGCAGCACCCGCGGGTTGAAGACGGCGGCGACCATGCCGTAGCCGATGCCGAAGACCACCGCCGAGACCAGCACCGCCCACCAGGCCGGTTGCAGCGCCAGCCCCGCGCCGCCAAGCGCCAGCATCGCCAGCGCCAGCCGTGGCGAGACATGGCGCGACCAGCGATACATCGCCGCCACGCCGACCGCGCTGCCCACCCATTGCGCCGAGACCAGCATCCCCGCCGTGCCGTCCCGCAGGCTGAACAGCCGCGTCATCTCGGGCAGCGCCGGGCCGATCAGCGCCTGGCCGAAGCCCATCAGGACGAAGGTCGCCAGCCCCGTCAGCAGCAGCCTGGCATGGGGCCCGATTCCGTTGCGCAATCCCGTCACTCCTGTCGCGGCCATGCTTCCTCGCCCGCCGCCGCGGGACTGTCAACGCTTGCAGCAGGCCCCGGATTCCGGCAGCAATGGAAAAGCCGCAGGGGTCAAGATTTCATGCATCGGTTTCAGCTTTCCGCCTTCCTGCCCTACCAGCTTGCCGTGGCGGCGGGCCGGGTATCCAAGGCGTTCTCGGAACGCTACCGGGCCGAGTTCGGGCTTTCGATCCCGGAATGGCGGGTGCTGGCGCATCTGGCAGGGGGCGACGCGGTTTCCGTGCGCGAGATCCATGCCCGGGTGGACATGGACAAGTCCAAGGTCAGCCGGGCCGCCGCGCGGCTGGAACAGGCGGGCCTGATCGAAAAGCGCGGCCATGCCGGGGACAAGCGGCTGCTGGACATGCGGCTGACCGCGAAGGGGCAAGAGCTGATGGCGCGGATCGTGCCCATCGCCGATGCCTATCAGGAAGAGCTTCTGGCCCGGCTGGGCGAGGAGGCCGCCCCCTTCCGCGCCGCCCTGCTGCGGATACTGGAGGAGCGATGATCAGGCTTTACGACTACTGGCGGTCCTCGGCCTCCTACCGGGTGCGGATCGCGCTGAACCTGTTGGGGCTGGCTCATGATGCGGTTCCGGTGAACCTTGTCGAAGGGGCGCAGCGGTCGCCGGAGAACATGGCGCGGAATCCGCAGGGCCTTGTTCCCACGCTGGAAATCGACGGGCTGACCCTGACGCAATCGCTGGCGATCATCGAATACCTGCACGAAACCCATGGAGGGCTGCTGCCCGATGACGCCGCGGGCCGGGCGCGGGTGCGGGCGATCTCTTACGCCGTGGCGATGGAGATCGCGCCGGTCTGCAATCTTTCCGTCCGCACCCATGTGGCGCAGTTGACCGGCGGAGCCTATGGCGCCGACGACTGGCAGCGCCATTACATCGGCGCCGGGCTGGCCGCGGTGGAGCGGATGCTGGACACGCCGCAGACCGGGGCCTTCTGCCATGGCGACGCCGTGACCATGGCCGACATCTGCCTTGTGCCGCAGGTCTACAACGCCGCCCGGGTCGGGCTGGACGTGGCGTCATGGCCGACAATCGCCAAGGTAATGGCTAGGCTGGAAACCCTCCCCGCCGTGCAGGCGGCCCATCCCGACAAGGTGAAGCCATGACCGATATCTACATCCTGTCTGCCGCCCGCACCGCCATTGGCACATTTGGTGGCGGCCTCTCGGGCGTGCCGCCCGTCGACATCGCCACCCATGCCGCCAGGGCGGCCATCGAGCGGGCGGGGGTGGAGGCCGGGCAGATCGGCACCGTGGTCTTCGGCCATGTCATCAACACCGAGCCGCGCGACATGTATCTGTCCCGCGTCGCCGCCATGCAGGCCGGGGTGCCGGAGACGGTTCCGGCGATGAACGTCAACCGGCTGTGCGGTTCCGGCGCGCAGGCGATTGTCTCGGCCTGTCAGGCACTTATGCTGGGCGACGCCGATATGGCGCTGGCGGGCGGGGCGGAATGCATGAGCCGCTCGCCCTATTCCCTGCCCGCCGCCCGCTGGGGGCAGAAGATGGGGGACACCAAGGCGGTGGACATGATGACGGGCGCGCTGACCTGCCCGTTCGGCACCGGGCATATGGGCGTGACGGCGGAAAACGTGGCGACGGCGGACGGGATCACGCGCGAGGATCAGGATGCCTTCGCGCTGGAGTCGCAGGAACGGGCGGCGCGGGCGATCGCCGAGGGGCGCTTTGCGCAAGAGATTGTTCCGATTGAGATTTCCGGCCGGAAGGGAAGCGTCAGCTTCGCCGTGGATGAGCATCCCAAGGCGACCACCGCCGAGGCTCTGGCGGGCTTGCGGCCTGCGTTCCAGAAGGACGGGACGGTGACGGCCGGGAACGCCTCCGGCCTGAACGACGGGGCGGGGGCGCTGGTGCTGGCGGCGGGGGCGGCGGCGGCGAAGGGGCTGAAGCCGCGGGCGCGGATCATGGGTTGGGCGGTGGCCGGGGTGGACCCGAAGGTGATGGGCCTTGGCCCGATCCCGGCGGTGAAGGCGCTTTGCGCGAAGCTGGGGATCAGCCCGCAAAGCTTCGATGTGGTTGAATCCAATGAAGCTTTTGCCGCGCAGGCCATCGCGGTTTCCCGCGCGCTGGATCTCGACCCGGCCCGCGTGAACCCGAACGGCGGGGCGATTGCGCTTGGCCATCCGGTAGGGGCGACGGGGGCGATCATCACCGTGAAGGCGCTGCATGAACTGGAGCGGACCGGCGGCAGGACGGCCCTGATCACCATGTGCATCGGCGGCGGACAGGGGATCGCACTGGCGATCGAGCGGGCGTAGGCGTCCGGCAGGTCAACCGGCGGGATTCACTGGATAATCCGGGTATGGAATCCGTCTGGCATTGGTCTGGCAAACGTATGGCATCCGCCGGGATGAGAATGCTTTAACGTCTTGATTTCGGGCAGGCCGGGCGGGCGGAACCGGAACCGCATGGCGAAGGCGGGGGCCTTCGCCAAGAAAACCGGACCGGGGGACATGGCGCAGCAGGCCCTGCCCTACCAGACCCGCACCCTTGCGCGGGCCGACTTGCCGGTGGCG
>CAYLSD010000044.1:0-27426 GCA_964386345.1 uncultured Fuscovulum sp. | reverse complement strand
GCAGGCCCTGCCCTACCAGACCCGCACCCTTGCGCGGGCCGACTTGCCGGTGGCGTCGATGACCGAGACGGTGACGAAGCCCGAGCCCGGCAGCTCCAGCAGGCTTTCGCGGTCGCGGGTGCCGATCATCAGCGGGCGGCCGTCCACCATCCATGTGAAGGGCGCCACCCCGCCGCGCACGCGGACCATCAGGCCCGAGGGCAGCAGTTCGACCTCTGCCCCGTCGGGCGGGAAGGCGACGGCGGGGGCGTCGGCACCCGCCTCGAAGGCGGCGGTGCGGGAGCGGAAGCGTTGCAGCGGCTGCGGAAGCTGGGCGTTCGACACCAGCAGGGTCGCCGCGGGCGCGGGGGGCTGCGGGTCCAGCTTCGGCTTCAGCCGGTTGAACGCCTTGAACAGCACCGGCGCGGCGGTATCCGCCCCGAAGGCCCCCGGCACCGGCGTGCCGTCGGCGCGGCCCATCCAGACCCCGATCACATGCCGCCCGTCGAAGCCGATGGCCCAGGCGTCGCGGTGGCCGTAGGAGGTGCCGGTCTTGTAGGCCAGCCGGTTCTGCGGCGCGCCCGGCGGAGGGGCAAGGCCCGCCAGAATATCGCCCACCTGCCAGGCGGCGACGGCGCTGACCAGCCGCTGGCCCTCGGCCCGGTCGCCCTCGGTCCGCCAGGTCAGCGGCAGGGCGACGCCGCCGCGGGCGAGGCCGGCATAAAGCTGCACCATGTCCTGCAAGGTCACGCCCACGCCGCCGAGGCTGACCGCCAGCCCCGGCTGGCCGCCGGGCAGGCGGTATTTCATCCCGGCCTTGCCCATGGCGGACAGCAGGCGGGCCGGTCCCATCGCCTCGGTCAGCACCACCACGGGGATGTTCAGCGACTGCTGCAACGCCTCGCGCACCCTTATGGTGCCGCGATAGAGCTTGTCGAAGTTCTGCGGGGCGTAATTGCCGAAGACGGTGGGGCGGTCGTCGATCATCGTCTCGGGATGGGCGAGGCCCTCGTCGAAGGCCAGGGCATAGACCAGCGGCTTGAGGGTGGACCCGGGGCTGCGGAGCGCGGTGGTCATGTCGACGAAGCCCTGCCGCCGGTCCTCGGTGAAGCTGGCGGAACCGACGGAGGCGAGGATTTCGCCCGAGGCATGGTCGGCGACGACGATGGCGACCTGAAGCCGGTCGCCCTTGCCGGTGACGGCATCGCGCGCCAGCGCCTCAAGCCGCTTTTGCAGGGTCAGGTCGAGGGTCAGGTGATGCTCGCGCGCCAGCGGGTCCCCGGCGCGGGCGCGGTCGGCCAGATGCGGGGCGAAGGCGGGTAAGGGTTTGCGCAGGCCGGGGACGGGTTCGCGCAGCGCGGCGGCGGCCTCTTCCGCGTCGATCAGGTGGAAGGTGACGGCGCGGTCCAGCACGCGGTTGCGCGCGGCCTCGGCCCGGTCGGCGGCGCGGTCGGGGCGGCGGCTTTCCGGGCTTTGCGGGATGGCGATGAGGAGGGCAGCCTCGGCCGGGGTCAGCCGGGCGGGTTCCTTGCCGAAATAGGAGATCGAGGCGGCGCGGACGCCTTCGAGATTGCCGCCGAAGGGGGCGAGATGCAGGTAGAGCGAGAGGATCTCGTCCTTCGACAGCCTGCGTTCCAGCGCAAGCGCCACCCGCATCTGCCGCAGCTTGCCGCCGACTTCGCCGGTGGTGCCCTCTTCCAGCAGCCGCGCCACCTGCATGGTCAGGGTGGAGCCACCCGAGACGATGCGGCCATTCGTTGCCGCCTGCCAGCCCGCGCGCAGCAGGCCGCGCCAGTCCACGCCGGGATGGTCGCGGAAGCGGCGGTCCTCATAGGTCAGGAGCATGTCGATGTAGCGCGGGTCCACCCGATCCAGACCCACCGCCAGCCGCCAGCGGCCATCCGCCACCGTATAGGCGCGCAAAAGATGGCCGCCGCGGTCCAGCACCTCGGTGCTGGTCTGCACCACGAGGGGCGGCAGGACCGTGGCGTCGATCCATGCATCCACCCGGTCGCGGCCCATCGCGGCGAGCCAGAGGCCCGCCGCCGCCGTGATGAACCAGCGCGCGCGCATGTCAGTTCGCGGTGATGGTCACCGTTCCCACATCGCTGCGGGCACGGTAGTCGGGGCGATACATGTCCTCGACCGAGGCTGCCGGGTGGTGGAAGGTGCCGGGCGACACGGCGCGGACCACATAGGCCAGCCGGAAGCTGTTGCGCGAGGACCAGTCGATGGCGGTGATGAAGCGGTCCTGCCGGAACTCGCTATGCGTCACATCGGTCAGGGCGTCCAGCCAGTCGAGGTTCGAGACCGAGCCCGCCGTCATCAGGTTGGGGTTGTCGATCTCGAAGCCCGCAGGCAGCGGATCGGCCACGATCAGCCGCCCGTCGGAATAGCCGAAGGGCGTGACCTCGACCACCGCGACCAGCCGGTCGCCGACCTTCACGCCGTCCAGCGAGACGGGTTCGCCGGTCATGGTGAAGTAGCTGCGGCCTATGGCATAGCCATTGCCGCCCGCAGGCTCCGGCTCTGCCGGGACGCCGTAGGTCGAGATGGTGATCGTGGTGTCCTGCCCTTCATTGGTGACGGTGACGGGGGACTGGCCGTCGGTCAGCACCTTGACCAGCGGGCCGGTCGCCGGGGCGCCGTCGATCTTCACGCCCGAGGTATCGGGCCGGTCGATCAGAGCATTCGCCGCCAGAAGCGCCCATGTCGCCTCTTGCGTGGACAGGTTGGTTCCGGCCCTTGCGATGCGGTCGGTCAGCGCCTCGCGGTCCACCGCGTTGGACCCGGCCTCCACCGCCAGCGTCAGCAGGGCCGCCGCGTCGCGGTAGTTGGTGCCGTAGTCCACCCGCCAGACCCGCGCTTCCTCGGCGGCCAGCGCGGCGGTCATCCGCGCGCCCGCCTTGCGGAACATCGCGTCGGCCCGCGGCTGGTCGCCGTAGGAGGCCAGCGCCGCGGCCAGTTGCGCCTGCGCCAGCGCGGTGGCGAAGTCGTCGCCCTTCACGTCGGCATAGTAGCGCAGGTCGCCGATGGCGGCGGCCCCTTCGCGGGCCAGCACCATCAGCGCATAGGCCAGCGCCGTGCCGCCGCCGTTGGTGCCGGCGTCGAAGTCGGGCGCGTAGTTCACCTGGTTGCGCAGGTTGGCCAGCGCGTTCTTCAGCGCGAGGTCGGGCACCGCATAGCCCTGCGCCTTGGCGCGGGAGAGGAAGTCGGTGACATAGGCGTCCAGCCACATGTCGCCCGAGCCCGCGCTCCACAGGCCGAAGCCGCCTTCGGAGCCCTGGTTGGAAAGGATCTCCACCACGGCCTCGTCGATGCGCTTCTGGATGTTCTCGGCGCCTTTCAGGTCCATCACCCGGGCGACCTCGTCGAAGTAGAGAAGCGGCAGGGCGCGGCTGGTCATCTGCTCGGTGCAGCCGTAGGGGTAGCGGTCCAGCGCGGCCAGAAGGCCGGGGGCGTTCAGCCGGGCCAGCGGGCCGACCGCCATGACCGACTTGCCGGAGCCGGGGATCATGTCGGCGAAGACCGACTGGTCGAAGGTGAAGCTTTGGCCGTTCTTCAGTTCGAGCCGGGAGATCTTGACGATCTCCGGGTCGTTCACCTGCACCGGGATGGTCAGCGTCTTCTTCAGCAGCTTGCCGTCCGGCGTGGTCAGGTTCACGTCGATGGTGTGGATGCCCACGGCGGAGGCCGTCACGGGCACCTCGAACACCGCCTTGCCCAGATCGGCCAGGTCGAAGCCCGAGGGCACATTGCCCAGCGTCACGCCGTTCGCCGTCACGTCCAGCCCCATCCGGCCCGAAGGCCCGGTGGCGTGGACGATCTCCAGGAGCAGGCGGCTTTCGTCGCCGGGCGAGAGGAAGCGCGGCAGGCTGGCGGTCACCACCACCGGATCGCGCACCAGCACGTCCTTGTCGGATTGGCCGACGCCATGCTTCGACCATGCCACCGCCATCACCTTCACCGTGCCGTTGAAGGACGGCAGGTCGAAGGAGGTGCGGGCATAGCCATCGGCGCCCACTTCCAGCGGGCCGGAGAAATAGGCGACCAGCTCCTCGGTGGGCGGGGGCGATTGCAGGCGGGCCTGCGCGCCCGCGTCGCCGCCCGAACGGACCTCGCCGGTCGCGCCGTTCAGCCCGTCGATCAGCCGGCCATAGACATCGCGGATGCCGACGCCCAGCTTGCGCTGGCCGAAGTAGTGGCCCTTCGGATCGGGGGGCGCGAAGCCGGTGAGGTTCAGGATGCCGACATCCACCGCCGCGATGGTGACATAGGCCTTCTCGCCCGCGGCCATGCCCTCGACCTTGACCGCCACGTCCAGCGGCCCGCGCGGAGCGGCCTCGGCAGCCATTTCCACGGTGGTCTTCAGCGCCCGTGCGCCGGGATCGACGGCGGCATAGGACAGGCCCAGCGCCCGCGCCGGGTTGCGGCCCGCGGCCACGTCCATCGGCCGCAGGGCGGTGACGGTGACATAGGCGCCCGCGCCCCAGTCCTCGGTGACCGGCAGGCGGATCAGGTTCTCGCCCTCCGTCACCTCGACCGCCTGCATCGAGACGAGGCGGTTCGACAGCACCGTCACCAGCGCCGTGCCCGCCGCCCGCGGCACCACCCGCAGCGTGGCGGTCTCACCCGGGACATAGGCCGGCTTGTCCAGCGACAGTTCCAGCGTGTCGGGCGTGGCCGTGGCCTCGACCGGCGCATACCAGCCGGCCCAGAAGGAGGTGGCGGTCTGGGCCAGCGGACCATCTGTCCGCTCGACCACCAGTTCGTAATTGCCCCAGTTCACCGGGCCGGAGATTTCGGCCGGGGTATCGCCCAAAGCGGCATCGCCCTCGGCAACCGTGGTGCGGTAGGTCACCGCTTCCCAGCTCCAGTTGCCATAGCTTTGATACCATTGGTAATCGGTCTGGATGCGGTTCAGCTTCCAGCGCACCGTCATTGCGGCGGGCTTCAGGTCCGTTCCCACGCCGATCAACTGGAAGCGGGCGTCGGTGCCTTCGGGGGCCACACCGTCGAACAGCGGCTTGACGCCGATCATCGGCGCGACGGGTTCGACCGGGGTGGTGATCCGGCGTTCCACCGGGCGGCCCGATCCTTCGGCGACGCGCACAGCCACCAGCGCCTCAAGCGGGCGGCCGGGATCGTCGATCGACGGCAATGCGATTTCCGCATAACCCTTGCCGTCCTCGCCGGTCTCGCCCGTCATCAGCGGCTCCATCCGGGCGCTGAAATACTGGTCGTAGCGGCCGAAGACGAAGCCGGGATAATCCGCCAGCCCGCGCACCGCGCGCAGGATGGTTTCGCCCTCGATCGCCAGCCCGGCGCCGGGCGCGCCGAACAGGTAGCGCGCGTCGATTTCCAGCGTGGCGGGCGGGCCGTTCAGCACCAGCGGCGTATCGTCCCGGGTCAGGGTGAAGTCGATCCGTTCGGGCAGGAAATCCTCGACGAGGAAGGTCGTGCTTGCCAGCGGCCCGGCCTCGAGATCGGCCAGCACCTGCAGGGTCCAGACGCCGCGCGGGGCGGAGCCTGCGACGGGCAGTTCGAAGACATGGCCGCCCGCACCCTTGTCCTCGACAAGCTGGCGGGAATATTCCACGCCGTCGGGGCGCATCAGGATCGCCGTCAGCGGCAGGCCGTCCACCGCATCGGCCACCGCATCGCGGGCCAGCGCGGTGGCATAGACGGTTTCGCCCGCCCGATAGGCGCCGCGGTCGGTGGTCAGGAAGACATCCACCGGCGGGGCGGGTTCGCGTCCCTCCACCCCGCGGTCGGAAAGGTCGAATTCGGGATCGGTCAGCGAGAGGAAACCGATGTCGGCCTGGCCGTCCTTCACCACCACCATCGCAGGCGAGGCGCCGCCGGTGCCGCGCACCAGACCGGCATCGAAGCGGGCGTAGCCCTGATTGTCGGTGGTGGCGGTGCCGAGGACGGTGTTGGCGCGGTTCAGCAGCTCTACCGTGACGCCCGGCTTCGCCCCGGCGGTGCCGAGGCTGCGGACGAAGACATGCAGCCCGTCCACCCCGCTCATCGAGGTGATGCCGAGGTCGGAGACCACGAACCACTGCCATCCGGCGGGGATGTTGTAGGGGTCCACCCCCGGCACGGCGGCCTTCAGCGCGTAGATCCCGGCAGGGCGGTCCTTCAGCGCCTCGGCCAGCGGCAGGCGGGTGGTGACATCCTTGTTCACCTCCTGGCCCACGGTGGCGGTGCCGGACCAGACCTCCTCGCCCACCTCGTCGGCAAACCAGGATTCGCTGTATTCCTGCATCGGCCAGCCGAAATAACTGTTCTGGATCGCCCGCAGGAGGTTGCGGTCGGTGACACGGAACAGCGTCAGGTCCAGCTTTTCGGTGTTCACGGTCTGCACCGGCAGGGCCGCATCGGCGGTTTTCGGCAGGACGTAGCCGCGGCCCGGGAAGCTGACGCCGGGGTTGCGGTCGCGGACATACATCGTCAGGCTGATGTCCTTGGCCAGCTCCTGCCCGTCCTTCGCGGGCAGCCCCTCGCGGAAGGTGACGGTGTAGCGGCCGCCGTGTTCGACGCCGACGACGCAGATCTGCCGGTAGCCGTCGCTTTCCACGGTCAGCCCGGGCGAAGGCAGCTTGACGTAATTGGCGTAGTCGACGCCCGAGGGCACCAGATTCTCGGAGAAGCTGGCGCAGATGCGCGGGCGGGCCATGTCGGCCTGGACCGAGTTGTCGGAGATGCGGAAGCCGTATTTGCCGATGGCCACGTCAAGGGCCGCCGCGGTGTCGTCGCGGTGTTGCAGCGATTGCGCCAGCCGCAGCGCCTTGACCGTGTCGCGGCCCCGGCCCATGCGTTCGAGGTTTTCGCCCATCATCACCAGGATGCTGTGGCGCTGCGCGGCGGATCCGGCACGGAGATAGGCGTTGACGGTGGCCAGCCAGGCCCGGTTCTCATACCAGGACTTGTCGTTGGAATTGCTCTGCGCCGCCATCTGCGCGCGGCGGGCGTATTCCATCCAGAGATCGGCGCTGTCCTGCAGGTTCAGCGCCGCGCCGGTGAAGGCGGTCGCCATGACCCAGTTGCCCGAAGACTCGCTTCCGGCGGCCGAGCGCAGGTGTTCCTCGGCGCTCCACGGGCCGGTGGCATGGGTGCGGCCCATGGCCGCCGCCATGTCGTAGGCGCCGGAAATCTCCCAGTCCGGAACGAAGTCCAGTTCGCCGCGCCGGTCGGATGCGGCAGCGATCAGCGCGGCGTCGCCCGCGACGATCCAAGCCGATTGCGCACCGGCGAAAGAGGCCGATTCGCCGGGGTCCGCCTTCAGGAAACAACTGCCGTTGCGGCTGTTGAAGGTATAGGCCTCGCAGCGGGTGTTGATCAGGCAGGCGCGCTCGCAGGCGTCCTGCGTGGTGTCGAAGATCGACGAGATGTCGCCGCCGGGCAGATCGGTGTCGATGGAGACCACCGCCCGCCGTTCGGGGATCAGGTCCTGCGCATGGATTGCACCGGGAAACGCCAGGAAAAGCACCGCGGCCGCGGCCCTAGCAAAGCTGCGCATGAAAGATCCTCCTGTCACATGGACGGAGTCTGTCACGCCCCCCGGCCAGCGGCAAGCGTCACGGATTCCGTTTCCATTAAGTCTTGGTTCACTTTGCCGCGCGAAGGTAGTGGCGAAAACCGGATGTGGCGGCGGGCCGCCCCCTCCGGCGGGCGGGCAGGATGTCGGCGCGGGGCTTCATGGAACCGATGGAGAGACTGGCGAAGGAAAGGCGCGCGCGGCTGGCGGCGGAACGCCTGCTGGAACAGCGCACGCGCGAGTTGTTCGCCGCCAACGAGAAGCTGGCCCTTCACGCCCGCGCGCTGTCGGACCAGATCGTCGAGCAGCGGCTGGTCGTCCATTCCGCCCGGTCCGAGGCGGAGGAGTTGAAGGGCCAGAACAGCCGCTTCCTGCACGACCTGAACCGCGCCCATACCGCCGCCGTGATGGCCGAGCAGCGGCTGCGCGAATCGATCAACACCATCCGCGACGGGTTCGCCGTCTTCGACGCCGACCTGAAGCTGGTGATGGCGAACCACGCCTATCTTGCCTTTTTCGACGGGCAGGGGATCGGACCCGGCATCGGCTATGCCGAGTTGATCCGGCTGGCCGCCCGCGAGGGCAAGGTCGATCCGCAGGACGAGGATGCCGGCCGTTGGGTCGCCCGGATGTGCGACCGCATCGCTGCCGACCGGATCGAGGCGGAAACCGTGCGGCTGGCCAACGGCAACTGGATCAGGATGGTCGACCGCCGCGCCCGCGACGGGGATCTGGTCAGCCTGGTCATGGATATCACCGAACAGATGCGCATCCGGGCCGCGATCGACGCGCTGCCCGATGGCTTCGTGCTTTTCGACAGGGAGGAGAGGCTCTTGACCTGCAACCAGCGCTACCGCGACATATTCCCCGAAAGCGCCGAGGCGATGATGCCCGGCACGACGTTCGAGGAGATCCTGCGCCACGGCCTGCACAAGGGCGAGGTTCCCGCCGCCGCGGGGCGCGAGGAAAACTGGCTCGCCACCCGCTTGCGCCAGTTCCGCGAGGCGAAGGAGGCCAGCGAAAGCAGGCTGTCCAACGGCAGGTGGATCCTTGAATCGGACCATGCCACCCCGGACGGCGGCCGGGTGGGCCTGCGCACCGACATCACCCAGTTGCGCGAACAGCAACTGGCGCTGGAAGCCGCGCGCAAGCAGGCCGAGGCGGCGAACCGCGCCAAATCGGCCTTCCTCGCCAATATGAGCCACGAGATCCGCACCCCGATGAACGGCGTGGTCGGGATGGCGGAACTGCTCTGCGACACCCGCCTGACCGAAGAGCAGCGGCTGTTCGCGGAAACCATCCGCTCTTCGGGCGAGGCGCTGATGGTGATCATCAACGACATCCTCGACTATTCCAAGCTGGAAGCCGAGCGGATGACGCTGCACCCCGAGCCCTTCGACCTTGAACGGACGATCCACGAGGTGACGATGCTGCTGCAGCCGCGGGCGCGGGCCAAGGGCATCGACCTTGTGATCGACTTCGACATGTTCCTGCCCACCCGCTATGTCGGCGATCCGGGGCGGCTGCGGCAGGTGCTGACCAACCTGATCGGCAATGCGGTGAAGTTCACCGAGAAGGGCCATGTGCTGACCCGCGTGGTCGGGATCGAGACCGGGGACGGCCGCCAGCAGTTGCATGTGACGGTGGAGGACACCGGGATCGGCATCGCGGCCGAGCATCTCGACCACATCTTCGGCGAGTTCAACCAGGTGGAGGACGAGCGGAACCGCAAGTATGAGGGCACCGGGCTGGGGCTGGCCATCACCCACCGGCTGATCGAGCGGATGGGCGGCGCGGTCTGGGTGGACAGCGAGGCGGGCAAGGGATCCTCCTTCGGCTTCCGCATCACCCTGCCGGTGGCCGAGGAGACGGACCCCATGCGCCAGCCGGTCACGCTGCGCCGGGCGCTGGTGGTGGACGACCAGTTCATCAACCGCACCATCCTCGAGCGCCAGCTTGCGCCCTGCGGGATCGGGGTCACGCTCTGCCGGTCGGGCGCCGAGGCGCTGGCGGCACTGGCCGCCGATCCGGGCCATGACGTGCTGCTGACCGACCACGACATGCCGGAAATGGACGGGCTGGCGCTGGCCGCGAAGGTGCGGGCGGCGGGGCATCTTCTGCCGGTGGTGCTGCTGTCCTCGAACCCCGCCGCGGCGAAGGCGCAGGGGGATGCGGCGGCGATCGACGCCTTCCTGCAAAAGCCGGTGCTGCGGGCAGAGCTTTACCGGCGGCTGGAGGAACTGTCGGTTCCGGCTGCCGCCCCGGCGGAGCCGCCACCCGCCGCCCCGGCGGACCTGCGGCAGATGCGGGTGCTGGCGGCCGAGGACAACCGCACGAATCAACTGGTGTTCCAGAAGATGGTGAAGGGCATCGGCATCGAGTTGCGCTTCGCCGGCAACGGGCGCGAGGCGGTGGAGCTGTGGCGGGACTGGCGCCCCGACCTGATCTTCATGGACATCTCGATGCCCGAGATGGACGGCAAGGACGCCGCCCGCGCCATCCGCGCGGCGGAAGCGGACCGGACGCATGTGCCCATCGTCGCGCTGACCGCCCATGCGATGGAGGGCGATGCCGAGGGTATCCTTGCCGCCGGGATCGACCGCTACCTGACCAAGCCGCTGCGCCGGGCCGCGATCACCGCCACGCTGGCCGAATTCTGCCCGGCGGAGGCGCGGCCGCTGGCGGGGCTGGAGGTGGGGGATGCCGCGTGAGCCCAGGCCGCCTCTTCCCCAGGCTCCGCCCGGGTGAAGACCATCCGGTCGTCCCCGGACAGGCCGGCGCGGAAGGCGTAGCCGCCGGTTGCGAAGCCGCGCAGGGCCTGCGGGTCGGTCAGGTGGTTGTCGCACAGGAAGCGGGCCATCGCGCCGCGCGCCTTCTTGGCCCAGAAAGAGACGATCTTCGCCTCGCCGTTCCGTTCCTCAAGGAAGACCGGGGTGATCACCCGCAGTTTCAGCGCCTTGCGCTGCGCCACGGTGAAATATTCGACCGAGGCGCAGTTCACCAGCACGTCGGTCCCTACCACCTCCGCCTGCCGGTTCAGCGCCTTCGCCACCCGGTCGCCCCAGAAGGCGTAAAGATCCGGCCCGCGCGGATTGGCCAGCCGCGTCCCCATCTCCAGCCGGTGCGGCTGGATCGCGTCCCACGGCCGCAAAAGGCCGTAAAGGCCCGAGAGAATCCGCAGATGGCCCGCGGCCCAGCGGCGGGCATCGGGGTCCATCGTCGCGGCTTCAAGACCCGCATAGGTATCGCCCGCAAAGCATTGCACCGCGGCCATGGCACTATCCGGCCTGCGCTGGAAAGCCGCAAAGCGGTCGCGGTTCAGCCGGGCCAGCGGTTCGGAAAGATGCATCAGCCCGCGCAGGTCATCGACCGACAGATCGCGGGCCAGTTGCACCAGCCGCCATGTCTCGGCCAGGAAATCCGGCCCGGTCTGCGCCACCCCTTCGGGCAGCGCCTTCGGCTTTTCGTCCAGCCGCTTGGCCGGTGAGATCACGCAGAGCATCGCTTCCCCCTATCCCTCGCGCAGGATTTCCAGGAAGGCCGGGCCGAAACGCTCAGCCTTCTGCGGACCCATCCCCTGCAGCCGTTCCAGTTCATCCAGGGACCTCGGCCGCCGTTCGGCAATCTGGCGCAGCGTCGCATGGGTGCAGGAAAGCGGCTTGCCGGTGCCATCCTCGCCCCGCGCCAGCCGGACCTGCATCTCGGCCAGCCGGTCGAAGACCGCGCCCTCGGGGCGCCCGGCCAATGCCATCCGGGCCGGATGCGGCGCGGCGGCCTCTCCGGCGATCACCGCAAGGAAGGCGAGGCCAAAGCTTTCCAGCTTCTTCGCGCCGACACCGGTGATTCCGGCCATCTGGTCCAGCGTCGCGGGGCGTTTCTCGGCCATCTCGATCAGCGTGCGGTCGGGGAAGATCACATAGGCCGGGACGGAAGCCGCCTCGGCCAGCGCGCGGCGCTTGGCCTTCAGCGCCGAGAGGAGCGGCGCGTCCTCGTCGTCCACCTGCACCCGCGCGGCGAATTTGGGGGTGGCGCGGGCGGCCTCCTTGCGGAAGGTCACGGCTTCCTCGCCGCGCAGGACGGGGCGGGCGGCCTCGGTCATCCGCAGGGCGCCGTGGCGTTCGGGATCGGGGCGGACCAGATCGCGGCCCATCATCTGGCGGAAGACGGTGCCCCATTCGGTTTTCGACAGTTCCCGCCCCACGCCGAAGGTGGGCAAAAGGTCGTGCCGCCGGGTGCGGACCTTTTCGGTCAGGCTGCCGGTGAGGATGTCGACCAGATGCCCCGCGCCGTAGCTTTCGCCGGTGCGCAGCACGGCGGAGAGCGCCTTGCGCACGGATTCGGTGGCATCGAAGACCTGCGGAGGCTGGTCGCAAAGGTCGCAATTGCCGCAGGGGGCGCTGTCCTCGCCGAAATAGCGCAGCAGGACCTGGCGGCGGCAGGCGATGGCCTCGGCCAGTCCGAGAAGGGCGTTGAGGCGGCCATGGTCGGCCTGCTTGCGCTCCATCGGCGCCAGCCCCTCGTCGATCTGGGTGCGGCGGAAGCGGATGTCGTCGGCGCCGAAGAGGGTCAGCGTCTCGGCGGGAGAGCCGTCGCGGCCGGCGCGGCCGATCTCCTGATAATAGCTCTCGATGGATTTCGGCAGGTCGGCATGGGCGACCCAGCGGATATCGGGCTTGTCGATGCCCATGCCGAAGGCGACGGTGGCGACGACGATCAACCCGTCGTCGCGCTGGAAACGTGTTTCCACCAGCCGCCGTTCGTCCGGGTCCATGCCGCCGTGATAGTAAAGCGAGGGATGGCCCGCCGCCTTCAGCGCCGCCGACAGGGTTTCGGTCTTGGCCCGCGTGCCGCAATAGACGATGCCGGACTGGCCTTTCCGCGCGGCGGCGAAGCGCAGGATCTGGTCGCGGGGGGAATCCTTGGCGGCGAAGGCCAGATGGATGTTCGGCCGGTCGAAGCCGCGCAGGAAGGTGTCCGGCGCCTGTCCGTCGAACAGGCGGGTGACGATCTCGGCCCGGGTTTCCTCATCCGCGGTGGCGGTGAAGGCGGCGACGGGCACCTGCAGGGCGCGGCGGAGGTCGCCGATGCGCAGGTAGTCGGGGCGGAAGTCGTGGCCCCATTGCGACACGCAATGCGCCTCGTCCACCGCGATCATCCGCACGCCGATGCGGCGCAGAAGCGGCAGGGTGGCGGTGGAGGCCAGCCGCTCGGGCGCCATGTAGAGAAGGCGCAACCGGCCCTCGTCCAGCGCGGCGAAAACCTCTTCAGTCTCGGCCTCGGTATTGCCGGAGGTGAGCGCCCCCGCCTCCACCCCCGCCTCGCGCAGAGCGCGGACCTGGTCGCGCATCAGGGCGATGAGGGGGGAGATGACCACCGTCACGCCGTCGCGGCACAGGGCGGGCAGTTGGAAGCACAGCGACTTGCCGCCGCCCGTCGGCATGATGGCCAGCGTGTCGCGGCCCGCCATCACGGCGGCGACAATCTCCTGCTGGCCGGGGCGGAAGCCCGGGAAGCCGAAGACGCGGCGAAGGATCTCGGCAGCCTCTTGCACGGGATCAGATCCCGCCGGTCGCCACGAGCCGTTGCAGGAAGAAGACCACGATGATCACGATCAGCGGCGCGAAGTCGATGCCGCCGGTGGCGGGCAGCATCCGGCGGATGCGGGAATAAAGCGGCTCCAGAAGCTGGTTCAGCGCGTGCCAGACCTGCGCGACCAGCGGCTGGCGCAGGTTCAGCACCTGGAAATTGATCAGCCAGGACATGATGATATGGATCAGGATGATCCATTGCGCGACGCTCAGGATCAGCAGCAGCGTATCTCGGATCGCAATCATTGGTGTTTCCTCCGGGCCAGACGCCAGATGTTGTAGAACAGGTCACGGGCGGGCCACAAGGGCGATGGCCGCCCCGTCCCCTTTGCAACGCGGGGTCACTCTTGCCTTCGCCGGCCTGCCGGGCCAAGCCGGTCCCGGCAACAGGAGGCCCGGATGTATCCCTATCTGCGCATGATAAAGGAAATCCTGAAATTCCGCGGGGCGCCGGTGCTGCACCCGTTCGAGACGCATGTCAGCCATCATCTTTGCTGGCCGCAGGACATCGACCCGTGGATGGAGCTGAACAACGGCCGCACGCTGACGCTGTATGACCTTGGCCGGATTCCGATGGCGGGGCGGACCGGGCTGCACCGGATCGCCCGGGAAAAGGGCTGGGGGCTGGCGGTGGCCGGGGCCTCGGTCCGCTACCGCAAGCGGGTGAAGATGTTCGACCGGATCGAGATGCGGACCCGGCTTCTGGGCTGGGACCACCGCTTCGTCTACATGGGGCAGAGCATGTGGGTGCGCGGCGAATGCACCTCGCAGGCGCTGCTGCGGAGCGCGATCACGCAGGGCAAGCGCGGGATCGTGCCACCGGCGGAGATGGCGGTGGCGCTTGGCCTGCCGCCCGAAAGCCCGGACCTGCCGCAATGGGTGCAGGCCTGGATCGAGGCCGACGCGCAGCGCCCCTGGCCGCCCGAAGGCTGAGGCCCGCACCGCGCGCCTTGCGCCGGGGGGCGTTTTCCGGTTTCACTCGCCGCAACGAACAGGGGGCGGGCGGGAATGATCAGCGCAAGGAAACGCATCTGGGGCTGGTATTTCTTCGACTGGGCCAGCCAGCCCTACAACACGCTGCTGCTGACCTTCGTCTTCGGGCCCTATTTCGCCGAGGTCGCACGCGGCTATTACCTCGGCACCGGGCTGGATGCCGATGGCGCGGCCGCGGCGGCGCAAAGCTTCTGGGGCTGGGGGCTTGCCGTCGCCTCGATCCTGATCGCGGTGCTGGCGCCTGTCCTTGGCGCCATCGCCGACAGCACCGGCCGCAGGCTGATCTGGGTCTGGACCTTCTCGGCCTTCTATGTCGTCGGGGCCTGGGCGCTGTGGTGGGTGGCGCCGGGGGGAGAGCAGGGGATGCTCTACTGGGCCGTCATCTTCTTCGGCATAGGCTTCATCGGGATGGAATTCGCCACCATCTTCACCAACGCCCTGATGCCCAGCCTGTCGGACCATGACGAACTGGGCGCCATCTCCGGCTCGGGCTTCGCCTTCGGTTATCTGGGGGGCCTTCTGGCGCTGGTGACCATGCTGCTTCTGCTGGCCGAGGGCAGCGACAGCGGCAAGACGCTGATCGGGACCGAGCCGCTGTTCGGGCTGGACCCCGAGGCGCGCGAGGGCACGCGGTCGGTCGGGCCGTTCACCGCGATCTGGTATATCGTCTTCATGATCCCCTTCTTCCTTTGGGTGAAGGAGCCGAAGATCGCCGCCCAGCCGCTGCACATCGGCCGCGCGATGCAAAGCCTGAAGGGCCTGCTGGCCTCGCTGCGCTATCGCCGCAGCCTGTCGGCCTATCTGGCCTCGTCGCTGTTCTACCGCGACGCGCTGAACGCGCTTTACGGCTTCGGCGGGGTCTATGCCTCGGGCGTGCTGAACTGGTCGATCATCCAGATCGGCATCTTCGGGGTGGTCGGCGCCGTCGCCGCGATGATCGCCAGCTGGATCGGCGGAAGGGCGGATCGCCGCTGGGGGCCGAAGCCGGTGATCGCCTTCTCGATCGTCGTGCTGATCCTGGTCTGCGCCGTCATCGTGGGGATGAGCCGGGAAAGCCTGTTCGGCATCCCGCTGGACCCGGCCTCGGGCACGGCGGACCGGATCTTCTTCGCCTGCGGCGCGCTGATCGGCGCGGCGGGGGGCACGGTGCAATCCGCCAGCCGGACGATGATGGTGCGCCACACCACGCCCGAACAGGCGACCGAGGCCTTCGGCCTGTTCGCCCTGTCCGGCAAGGTCGCCAGCTTCCTGTCGCCCGCGCTGATCGCGCTGGTCACCCAGATCACCGGCAGCCAGCGCATCGGCATTTCGCCGCTGATCGCGCTGTTCCTTGTCGGCCTTCTGCTGCTAGTCTGGGTCAATCCCAAAGGTGAGCAGTCCCGATGATCCTTCGTTCCTTCTCTGGCGCCCTGCTTTGCGCGGCCCTGCTGGTTCCCGCCCCCGTCCATGCCGAAACGCTGGCCAACAAGCTGTTCGGCGCCCATGTCGCGCCCTCCAGCCAGAAGCCGATGCCCATCGGCTCTTACGCCCGCGGCTGCGCGGCGGGGCTGGTGGAACTGCCGCAGACCGGGCCGACCTGGCAGGCGATGCGGCTGTCGCGCAACCGCAACTATGGCCAGCCCGAGATGATCCGCTTCCTGGTCGACCTGTCGGAGACGGCGGCGGCGATCGGCTGGGGCAAGGGGCTTTACATCGGCGACATCAGCCAGCCGCGTGGCGGGCCGATGACATCGGGCCACGCCAGCCACCAGATCGGGCTGGACGCGGATATCTGGTGGCTGGCGCCGAAGCGGCTGGACCTGTCGGCGAAGGAGCGGGAGAACATCTCCTCGATCCCCATGCGCTCGGCCGACCAGTTGTCGGTGACGGCCAACTGGGGGCCGAGGGCGCGGGCGCTGCTGAAGGCGGCCGCCGGCGATCCGCGGGTGGACCGGGTGTTCGTGGCCGCCGCGATCAAGATCGAGATCTGCAAGACCGCGACCAGGGCCGACAAGGCATGGCTGCAGAAGGTGCGCCCCGTCGCCGGGCATGACACGCATTTCCATGTGCGGCTGAAATGCCCCAAGGGCGCGCGGATGTGCGAGACGCAGAAGCCCACGGTGGCCGAGCTGTCGAAAGGCGGCAACGGCTGCGACGAGACGCTGACCTGGTGGGTGACGGACTTCCTGAATCCGCCGAAAGCCACCAAGAAGAAGAAGGCCGACGAGGACGGCCCGCGCAAGAAGGGCCCGCGCGAGTTCACCTTGGCGGACCTGCCGAAGCAGTGCCGCGACGTGCTGAGCGCGAACTGACCACCGTTGACGGCAGGCGGCGCGGGGGCTAAACCGCGCCGTCCCCGGGAGAGGCCCGCGGACCAAGTCTCCGCGACCTTGTCAAAACGGAACCCTGAAATGACCCGTCTCCTGCCCGGCATAATTGCCATGGCCGCCGTCGTGGTGGCCTCGAACATCCTCGTCCAGCATCCGCTCGGCTTCTACCTGACCTGGGGGGCGCTGACCTATCCGCTGGCCTTCCTGGTGAACGACCTGACCAACCGGCTGCAAGGCGCGCAGGCCGCGCGGCAGGTGGTGTTCGCGGGGTTCCTGACCGGGCTGGCCTGTTCCTTCGTCGGCACGCAGATCGTGGGAGAATTCGGCCCGCTGGTCACCCTGCGCATCGCGCTGGCCTCGGGCACCGCCTTCCTTGCGGCGCAACTGTGGGACATCAGCATCTTCAACCGGCTGCGCCGCCGCAGCTGGTGGAAGGCGCCGCTGATCGCCACCGTCCTCGGGTCGGTGCTGGACACCTGCATCTTCTTCCCCACCGCCTTCTCGGCCACGCTGTCCTTCCTTGAGCCGGGCAACGACGTGTCCTGGGCCACCGAGCCGACGCCGCTTCTGGGGCTGGGTCCCGAACTGCCGTTCTGGGCTTCGCTGGCCGTTGCCGACTTCGGCGTCAAGATGGCCATCGCGCTGCTGGCGCTAGTGCCATTCCGCATCATTGTCGGAAGACTTGTGGCAAGGGTTGCGTAAAATCTGTTGACGAACACCAAATCTGTGTCAACCTCCCCCTATCGGCAACTTTTGAAAGGAGGTGATCCAGTGTCTAGAGGGATATTGGAGAGAGGTGTCGGGACAGTCAGGAGGAGTGTCTTCTAGGGGCAGCCCCCAACAGGACAGACCACTGATTGGGCCTTTCGATCCTAACTGGCCCATCTCCTTGGAACTCGGAAAGGGTCGCCCGCGGGGCGGCCCTTTCTCTTGTGGCGGACCTTCCGCGCCGCTAGCTTCCACCCATGCTGCATGTCACCGAAACCCTTGCCCTTGCCGACTGGGAACTGTCCGAGTCCTTCATGCGCGCCTCGGGTCCCGGCGGGCAGAACGTCAACAAGGTCTCGACCGCCGTGGAACTGCGGTTCGAGGCGGAGCGGTCGCCGCATCTGGCGCCGCCGGTGAAGGCGCGGCTGAAGCGGCTGGCGGGGCGGAAATGGACGGCGGAGGGTGCCGTCGTCATCCAGGTGGACGAGACCCGCAGCCAGGCGCGCAACCGCGAGATCGCGCGCGAAAGGCTGGTCGAGATGATCCGCGCCGCGCTGGTCGCGCCGAAGCGGCGGATCGCGACGAAACCCACCCTCGGCAGCCAGCGCCGCAGGCTGGCGGCGAAATCGGTGCGGGGCGAGGTCAAGGCGCTGCGCGGCAAGGTGGGGGACGAGGAATGACCGAAACGCTGCTGGAGCGGCGGGCGCGGCTGATGGGGCCGAACGTGCCGGTCTTTTACCGAACGCCGGTTCATATTGTGCGGGGCGAGGGCGTCTGGCTCTGGGATGCCGACGGCAAGCGCTATCTGGACTGCTACAACAACGTGCCGCATGTCGGCCATTGCCATCCCCGGGTGGTGGAGGCGATCTGCCGTCAGGCCGCCACGCTGAACACCCACACCCGCTATCTGCACGACCTTGTGCTGGATTATATCGAGCGGCTGACCGCCACCTTCGGCCACGGGATCAGCCAGGCGATCCTGACCTGCACGGGATCGGAGGCGAACGACATCGCGCTGCGGATGGCGCAGGCGGCGACGGGCAGGACCGGGATCATCGCCACCGATGCCACCTATCACGGCAACACCATGGCAGTGTCGCAACTGTCGACCCGCAAGCCGCCGATCGGCGGCCGCTGGCCGAACGTGCGGCTGGTCCCGGCGCCGAACTCGCTGCTGTCGCCGGACCCGGACGGCAGCATCTTCGCGGGCCACGTTCGCGCCGCGATGGCGGAGCTTGGGGCAGCGGGATACGGCACCTCGGCCCTGCTGATCTGCCCGATGTTCGCCAACGAGGGCCTGCCCGACCTGCCGCAGGGCTGGCTGGCGCCGACCGAGGCCGCGCTTCGCGCAGAGGGCGCGCTGATCATCGCCGACGAGGTGCAGCCCGGTTTCGGCCGGGCGGGCAGCCATTTCTGGGGGCATGACAAACTGGGCTTCCGCCCCGACATCGTGACCATGGGCAAGCCGATGGGCAACGGCCATCCGGTGGCGGGTGTCGCCACCACGCCCGCGGTCATGGCGGCCTTCCGCGAGGCATTCAGCTATTTCAACACCTTCGGCGGCAATCCCGTCTCCGCCGCCGCGGCGCTGGCCGTGCTGGAGGTGATCCGGGACGAAGGCCTGCAGGAAGGTGCTGCGCGAACCTCGGCCCATGTCCTTGCCCGCTTGCAGGAGTTGCGCCACCCGCTCTTGGCGGATGTGCGGGCGAACGGGTTGTTCTTCGGGGCGGAACTGATCGACAACGGCAAGCCCGCCACCGCCTTCGCGGCCGCGTTGGTCGAGAACATGGTCGCACGCGGCTTCCTGATGAATGTCATCGGCGCGGGGCGCAACATCCTGAAGATCCGCCCGCCGATGCCGTTCGGGACAGACCACGCCGACCTGCTTCTGGACGCGCTGACCGAAACCTTGCGCGACACCCCGGTGCCCGCATGATCGAAACCCTTGCGCAAGAGGCGGCGGCGCATTGGGGCGGCGCCCCCCTGCGGCTGATCCGCAACCGCGAGAATGCGGTCTTCGAGATGCGTCTGCCCTCGGGCGCCCGCGCCGCGCTGCGGCTGCACCGGCAGGGCTACCAGCCCGAGGCCGCGATCCGGTCGGAACTCTGGTGGTGCGCGGCGCTGGCGGAAAAGGGCGTCAATGTGCCCGCCGCCCTGCCGGACCGCGAGGGGCGGCTTCTGGTCACGCTGTCCTCGGGCCGTGCGGCCTCGGCCATCGAATGGATCGAGGGGGAGCCGCTGGGAGAAGCCGGCGTTCCCTTCGCCACACCCCTGCCGCTGCTGCTGGACCGCCACCGCGCGCTTGGCCGGCTGATCCGCCAGTTGCACGACACCACCGCCAGCCTGACCCTGCCGCCGGATTTCCAGCGGCCACGGTGGGATCTGGACGGACTGACCGGCGAAGCCCCGTTCTGGGGAAGGTTCTGGGACCACCCCTCGGCCAGCCCGGACCAGCGCGCCACGCTGATCCGCGCCCGCCATGCGTTGCGGGAAAGGCTGGCCGTCCTGCCGCCGGTGCAACTGGTCCATGCCGACGTGCTGCGCGAGAACGTGCTTGTGAACGACCGTTCGGTTTATCTGATCGACTTCGACGATTCCGGCTGGGGCTTCCCGCTTTACGACCTTGGCACCACCATGTCGCAGAACCTTTACGAGCCCGCCTATGCCGATATCCGCGATGCGCTGATGGAAGGCTACGGCACCGCCGACCGCGAGATGGTGGAGGCCATGACCCTTGCCCGCACCTGCGCCAGCGTCGGCTGGACCATGCCGCGCCTTGCCGCGGAAGACCCGATCAACCCGCGCCATATCGCGCGGGCGGTGATGTGGGCGGAACGCCTGTCGATCTGACGCAGGCACGCAGGGAACGGCTTGCGCGCGACACGGCGAAGGTTTAGTCGCAAAACCGTTACATTCAGCATCGGGCGCCCCCGGGCCCCCGCATCCCGGAAGACACATGTTCAGGTTCATCAGGGCAATCATGCCGCGCTCGGACAACTTCTTCGAGCTGTTCGAGGCCCAGGCGAAGAAGGCGCAGGAAGCCGCGCAGACCCTGCGCCAGATCGTCGATGGCGGCCCGGCCACGGCAGAGAACTGCGCCCGGCTGTCGCAGCAGGAGGAAGAGGCGGACCACATCTCCTACGAGGTGCTGCAATCCATCCGCCGCAGCTTCATCACGCCCTTCGACCGGTCCGACATCAAGGCGCTGTCCACCTCGCTGGACGATGCCATCGACCAGATGAACAAGACCGGCAAGACCGCGCTTCTGTATGACGTGACCGAGTTCGAGCCGAACATGCGCGCCATGGCGGACGGGGTGATCGCGCTTGCCGGCATCGTGGCCGAAGCGCTGCCGCTGATGCGCAACATCGCCGCAAATTCGGCGCGGCTGCACGCGCTGGTGGGCGAGATCTCGCGGATCGAGGAACAGTCCGACCGGCTGAACGACGAGGGGCTGCAACAGCTCTACCGCGCCAAGACCAAGGATGACGCGCTTGGCTTCATCGTCGGCTCGCAGCTTTACGACCATCTGGAAAAGTGCTGCGACCGCTTTGAAGACGTGGCCCATGTGATGGGCGACATCGTGATCGAGCACGTCTGAACCAAGGCCCCCCGGATGGACCCCGTCTCCGCCTCGTTCCTCCTGATCTTCCTGATCGCCGTCGCCCTGTTCTTCGACCTGTTGAACGGGATGCACGATGCGGCGAATGCCATTGCGACCATCGTCTCGACAAGGGTGCTGTCGCCCTTCATCGCCGTATGCTGGGCCGCCTTCTTCAACTTCGCCGCCTATTTCATCGGCACCCATTTCGGATTCGAGGCCAAGGTCGCCTCGACCGTCGGCACGGGGCTGGTCGCGCCGGACCTGATCAACAACGCGGTGATCTTCGGCGCGCTGATGGGGGCGATCGCCTGGAACCTGCTGACCTGGTGGTTCGGCATCCCGTCCTCGTCCTCGCATGCGCTGGTGGGCGGGATCGTCGGCGCGGGCGTCGCCAAGGCGGGATTCAGCGCCATCGTCTGGGGCGGGCTGTCCAAGACCGTCATGGCCATCGCCCTGTCGCCGATCACCGGCTTCTTCCTTGGCGTCCTGTTGATCGTGCTGGTCAGCTGGCTGTTCCTGCGGGCCAATCCGGTGCGGGCCGATTCCGTCTTCCGCAAGCTGCAACTGGTGTCCTCGGCGCTTTACTCGATCGGCCACGGGTCGAACGACGCGCAGAAGACCGCCGGCATCATCGCCGTGCTGCTGTTCGCCAACGGCTATTACGAGGAATTCACCGTGCCGACCTGGGTGGTGGCAAGCTGCTTCACCGTGATGGGCCTTGGCACCCTCTTGGGCGGCTGGCGGATCGTGCATACGATGGGATCGAAGATCACCCGGCTGACGCCGATGCAGGGCGCCTGTGCCGAGACCGCGGGGGCGATCACGCTGTTCGGCGCCACCTTGATGGGGATTCCGGTTTCGACCACGCACACCATCACCGCCTCCATCGTCGGCGTGGGATCGGCGCGGCGGGTCCATGCGGTCCGCTGGGGGATCGCCGGGCGGATCGTCTGGGCCTGGGTCATCACCATCCCGGCGGCGGCCGTGATGGGGGCGCTGTTCTACCTGCTGGGCGCGACCTTCATGTAAGGCCGCAGGTCAGACCAGAACCTCGGTCGCCTGCTGTTCGCCCACGCCGAAGACCCGCTTGTAGCGTTCGATCTGGTCTGCGGGACCCATGGCCTTGCTGGGGTTGTCCGACAGTTTCACCGTCGGCCGCCCGTTGGCCGAAACCGCCTTGCAGACCAGGCTGAACGGCGCCAGCCCGTCGCCCGGCACCAGCCCGCGGAAATCGTTGGTCAGCATGGTGCCCCAGCCGAAGGACACCTTCACCCTGCCGTGGAAACGGGCGTAAAGCGTTTCGATCTGCTCCACGTCCAGCCCGTCCGAGAAGATCACCAGCTTCTGCGCCGGATCCTCGCCCCGTTCCTTCCACCAGCGGATGGCGATTTCCGCCCCCACCGCCGGATCGCCCGAGTCGATACGGATGCCCGTCCAGCTTGCCAGCCAGTCGGGGGCGTTCTTCAGGAAGCCCTCGGTCCCGTAGGTGTCGGGCAGCATGATCCGCAGGTTGCCGTCATGCTCTTCATGCCAGTCGGCCAGCACCTGATAGGGTGCCTGTGCCAGTTCGGCATCGCCGCTGGCCAGCGCGGCATAGACCATCGGCAGTTCATGCGCGTTGGTCCCGATGGCCTCGATATCGCGGCGCATGGCGATGCGGCAGTTGGAGGTGCCGGTGAACTTGTCGCCCAGGCCCTCCTGCAAAGCCTGCACGCACCAGTCCTGCCACAGGAAGCCATGCCGCCGCCGCGTGCCGAAATCGGCCAGCTTCAGCCCCGGCAGGGCGCGCAGCCGTTCGACCTTTTCCCAGATTCGGGCCATGGCGCGGGCGTAAAGGACCTGAAGCTCGAACTTGCCCATGTTCTTCAGCACGGCGCGGCTGCGCAGTTCCATCAGCACCGCCAGCGCCGGGATTTCCCACAGCATGACCTCGGGCCATTTGCCCTCGAAGGTCAGCTCATACTGGCCGCCACGCTTTTCCAGATGGTAGGGCGGCAGACGCAGGGCCTCGAACCATTCCATGAAGTCCGAGCGGAACATCTGGCGCTTGCCGTAGAAGGTGTTCCCCCGCAACCATGTGCTTTCGCCGCGGGTCAGCGACAGGCTGCGCACATGATCAAGCTGTTCGCGCAACTCGCCTTCGTCGATCAGGTCGGCAAGGCGCACGCGGGTGGTGCGGTTGATCAGGCTGAAGGTGACGGTGGTGTCCGGCTTGTTGCGGAAGATCGACTGGCACATCAGCAGCTTGTAGAAGTCGGTGTCGATCAGGCTGCGGACGATGGGGTCGATCCGCCAGTTGTGGTTGTGAACCCGGGTCGCGATATCCACCACGTCAGTCCTCCAGCGCCACGCCAGCGGCGCGCATGCCCTGCCGGGCGGTGGCCAGCGATCCGTTCAGGTCGATGGCCCGGCAGGCGCCTTCCAGAACCGTCACCCGGTATCCCAACCCCGCCGCATCCAGCGCCGAATAGGCGACGCAATAGTCCAGCGCCAGCCCGACCAGCGTCACCGCCGCGATCCCCCGCGCCTTCAGATAGCCGTCAAGGCCGGTGGCGGTGGTACGGTCGTTCTCGAAGAAGGCCGAATAGCTGTCGATCTGCGGGCGAAAGCCCTTGCGGATCACCATCTGCGCCGGATCGGTGCGCAGGCCGGGGTGGAAGGCCGCGCCTTCGCTGCCGATCACGCAATGCCGGGGCCAGAGGACCTGCGGGCCATAGGGCATCTCGGTCAGGCTGAACGGGGCCGCGCCGGGGTGGTTGTCGGCAAAGGACAGGTGGCCGGCGGGGTGCCAGTCCTGCGTCAGCACCACCGTACCGAAATCCTCCATCAACCCGTTGATCCGGGGGATGATCCGGTCCCCTTCGGCCACGGCCAACGCGCCGCCGGGGCAGAAATCGTTCTGCACGTCGATCACGATCAGCGCTTCACCGGCGGGTCGCATCGGCCTCTCCCACATCCTTGAACCATCTGCGTAAGTGCCGGGGGCGGTTGCGTCAAGCGAGCGGCTTGAAATCCGCCGCCGCCCGGCGCATGACGGCCCCATGCCCGTCATCGCCGCGCTTTACCATTTCACCCGCTTCAACGACCCCGCTGCGCTGCGGGTGCCGCTGCTTGATCTATGCCTTGCGCAGGGGGTGAAGGGGTCGCTTCTGCTGGCGGGCGAAGGGGTGAACGGCACCATCGCCGGGCCGCGCGAAGGGATCGACGCGGTGCTGGCGCATCTGCGGGCGCTGCCCGGCTGCGCGGGGATGGAGTGGAAGGAAAGCTTCGCCGAAGACATGCCCTTCGGCCGGATGAAGGTGAAGCTGAAGCGCGAGATCGTGACGATGGGCGTGCCGGACGTGGACCCGCGCGCCTCGGTCGGCCACTATGTCCGGCCCGGGGACTGGAACGCGCTGATCAGCGCGCCGGACGTGGCGGTGATCGACACGCGGAACGATTACGAAATCAGCCTTGGCACCTTCCGCGGCGCGGTGGACCCCGGCACCCGCAGCTTCCGCGACTTTCCCGCCTGGTGGGAAGCAAACCGCGACCGCTTCCACAACAAGCGCATCGCCATGTTCTGCACCGGCGGCATCCGCTGCGAGAAATCCACCAACTACCTGCTGTCGCAGGGCGTTTCGGACGTCTTCCACCTGAAGGGCGGCATCCTGAAATACCTTGAGGAGGTGCCGGAAACCGGCTCTCTCTGGCAGGGCGAATGCTACGTCTTCGACGCCCGCGTCTCGGTCGGTCACGGATTGGTGCCGGGTCGGAACAGCAGTTGCGGGGCCTGCCGCCGCCCGGTCACGCCCGAAGGCCGGGCGCATCCCGATTACGAGGAAGGCGTCTGCTGTCCGGCCTGTGTGAACGAATATTCGGAAAAGGATCGCGCAAGGTTCCGCGAACGCCAGCGCCAGATGAAACTGGCCGAGGCGCGGGGCGAAAGGCATCTGGGGGCCGGGGGTTAGCCCAGCATCTCCCGCACCATCGGGATGACCTTTTCGCCGTACAGCCGGATGCAGTCCATCAACTGCCCATGCGGCACCGGGCCGGTGGCATATTTCATGTCGAAACGCTGGATGCCAAGCGCCTTAACCGTGCCCGCGATCTTCCGCGCCACCGTTTCCGGCGAGCCGACGTAAAGCGCGCCTTCCCTCACCTCGGCCAGATAGCTGGCCTTCGTCACCGGCGACCAGCCGCGTTCGCGGCCGATACGGCCGAACATGTCGGCGTAATGCGGCCACAGCGCCTCTTGCGCCGCCTCGTCGGTTTCGGCCACGAAGCCGGGGGAATGCACGCCGACGGGCCGCGGCGCCTTGCCCAACTGGTCGCAGGCCCGGTGATACAGATCGACATAGGGCGCGAAGCGGCGGGCGTCGCCGCCGATGATCGCCAGCATCAGTTGCAGGTCCTGCCGCACCACCCGCACCACGCTTTCCGGGCTGCCGCCGACGCCGACCCAGACCACCATGCCCTCGGGCCCCAGCGGCGGATAGACGGCCTGATCCTGCAACCCGCTGCGGGTCTGGCCGCTCCATGTCACCCGATCCTCGCGCACAAGGCGGGCGAAGAGGTCCAGCTTTTCCTCGAACAACTGGTCGTAATCCGACAGGTCGTAGCCGAACAGCGGATAGCTTTCGGTGAACGACCCCCGGCCCAGGATCGGCTCCGCCCGCCCGTTCGACAGCGCATTCAGGGTGGAGAACCGCTGGAACACCCGCACCGGATCGTCCGAGGACAGCACGGTGACCGCCGTTCCCAGCTTGATCCTTTGCGTTCGTCCGGCAATCGCCGCCAGCACGATCTCGGGCGAGGAAATGGCGAAGTCCGGCCGGTGGTGTTCGCCCAGCCCGATGAAGTCGATGCCGGTCTGATCCGCCAGCACCGCCTGCTCCACCACGTCGCGCAGCACTTCGTCCTGCCGCTTCAACCGGCCGCCGGGGCCAAGCGAGACATCGCCGAACGTGTCCAGACCGAGGGAAATTTCCATAAGCCACCTCCTGCTGCGCGGCGACGATAGGCGGCGGCGGCGCGCCCGTTAAGGCGCATTCCGAGAGAGCATCCCCCGCAGCGGCGCACCTATGCCCCGGCTCAGGCCTTGTCGCGCACCTTCAGAAGCGTGCCGTCCTGCTTCACCTCGAAGCGCGGCAGGCGGCGGATCAGGTCCGACAGCTTGGCCGCGCCATAGGTGCGGGTGTCGAAATCCGGGTTGCCCTGGGTGATGAACTGGCCGATCTGGCCCAGCGAATACCACTCGCCCTCGGGGTCTATCGCCCGCATCGCCGCCGCGATCAGCGGGATCGCCTTGGCCGGGGGCTCCTTCCCTGCGGGCCGCGCCTCGGCAGGCGTCTCGGCGGGGGCATCAGCCACCGGCTTCGGTTCCTCGGCCACCCCGAGGTTCTCGACATAGATGAACCGCTTGCAGGCCATGCGGAAGGCCTCGGGCGTCTTCTTCTCGCCGATGCCGTAGACGTCCAGCCCCTGCTCGCGCACCCGCGCCGCCAGCCGGGTGAAATCGCTGTCCGAGGACACCAGCACGAAGCCGTCGAACAGCCCCGAATGCAGAAAATCCATCGCCGCGATCACCAGGCCGATGTCGCTGGCATTCTTGCCCTTGGTGTTGGCGAACTGCTGGTCCGCCACCAGACCAAGCGCCGCCACCTTCTTCGCCCAGGCGTTCAGCCGCAGCGCCGACCAGTCGCCGTAGATGCGCCGGACCGAAGCCTCGCCCAGGCTGGCGATCTCCTCGAAGATCGCCTCGGCATGAGAGGCAGGGATGTTGTCGGCGTCGATCAGGACGCACAGGCGCGGGGCGCGGGGGTCTGCGGGCATGGATGGCTCCTTTTTCCCCTTGTCGCAGCCTTCGGGCGCTCAGTCGAGGAAGAAGCGGTCATGCACCTTCCAATAGGCCAGCAGGTCCGCCCCCGTGTCGTGCGGCAACCCCAGCCGCCGCATCATCGCCAGATCGACGCCGACCAGCCCGGCCATCCGCCAGGCCTCGCCCGTGGAGCGCGCCAGATCGCCGCCGGCAAGGATGCCGTCCAGATTGCCCGCGGCGATGGCGATGACATGGATGATGTCCAGCGCGGGTTCGTCCGGCCATCCCTCGGCCAGACACCGCACCATCCGGCGCAGGTCGCCCTGCCCGGTGACAAGCACCTGGACCACATACTCGACACGGCTGTCCAACAGAGGCGCACCCCGGCTACCGGCCCCTTGTGGCAGGGCCGGACGCCAAGGTCACGGGGAATTGCCGCGGGTCAATCCCCGGCAGGCGGATCGCAATTGCCCGCCTTCAGCAAGGCTTCCAGTTGCCGCACCTGGTCCGCCGAGGCCGACAACACGAATTCGGCCCTTTCCAGTGGCGTCCGCAGGATCGGCTCGGTGACCACTCGGCCGCAGATTCGGAAGCTCCCCTGCTCGCCGACATGGCCCGCGGTCAGCCGGGCGATTTCCGTGTCCATCTCGGGAACCAGCTTCACATGCAGCCCCGGCCCATTGAATTCATCCACGACAGCCTCGGCCCGCAGCACATGTTCCGGCCCGGCCTCCAAGGCATCCTCGCCGAAGGCGAAGGCGATCAGCGGAGTTTCTGCATGGGCAGCCCCGGCAAGTGCCAAGACCGCCACAAGGACAGCACGTCCCCTCAATACACCACCACGCTCCTGATGCTTTCGCCGGAATGCATGAGGTCGAAGCCCTTGTTGATGTCTTCCAGCT
>CAYLSD010000043.1:24974-31647 GCA_964386345.1 uncultured Fuscovulum sp. | reverse complement strand
TACTGCTCCTCGATCTTCCATTCGATCGGCAGGCCGTGGCAGTCCCAGCCCGGCACGTAGCGGGAGTCCTTGCCCATCATCTGCTGGCTGCGGACCACCATGTCCTTCAGCACCTTGTTCAGCGCATGGCCGATGTGCAGGTGGCCGTTGGCATAGGGCGGGCCGTCATGCAGCACGAAGGAGGGGCGGCCCTTCTTCTCGCGCAGCCGGTCGTAGATGCCGATCCGCTCCCACCGGGCCAGCCAGCCCGGCTCGCGCTGAGGCAGGCCCGCGCGCATGGGAAATTCGGTCTCGGGCAGGAAGACGGTATCGCGGTAGTCGGGGGCGGTGGTCTCGGGCGTATCGGCGCACATTCGCGGAAATCCTTGGCGGAGCAGGTCGTTTCGGCAGGACAAGACTCCCGGCGGCCGGGATCAGGCCGCCGGGCCGGTAATTCGTGAAGAGAACCGGCCGCATCGCATGGCGCGCCTTATAGGCGCTGCGCCCGGCGCGGTCCAGAGCGGCCGGCGATGGACAGGAGGCCCCTTCCGCGCCAGAATGGCCGCCATGAAGGAACCCTCGCTCAACGTCCTCGGCGGTCCGCTTGAGGCCTGCTCCACCGCGCCGATGACCGGCTTCTTCCGCGACGGCTGCTGCAACACCGGCCCTCAGGACCGCGGGCTGCACACCGTCTGCGCGCTGATGACGGCCGAATTCCTGGCGCTGTCGAAATACCTCGGCAACGACCTGTCGACGCCGCGGCCGGAGTACGGCTTCCCGGGCCTGAAGCCCGGCGACCGCTGGTGCCTCTGCGCCGCCCGCTTCCTGCAGGCGCATGAGGAAGGCGCCGCGCCGCAGGTCCGCCTTGCCGCGACCCATATCAACACCCTGCATGTGGTGCCGCTGGAGATCCTGCAAGCCTGCGCCGTGGACGCACCCTGACGCCTGCGACACCCCGGCCCCTTGCCGCGCCGCTGCCGCCGCGGGACAACAGGCCCATGATCCCGCCGCGCTTTCCCATCTCCGAACAGCAGATCGAGTCCGTGGTGGCCGAGTTCTACGGCCTCATCCGCCAGCATCCCGCCCTTGGCCCGGTCTTCGCCGCCCATGTCACCGACTGGCCGGAGCATGAGGCGAAGATCGCCCGGTTCTGGAAGAACGCGATCCTGTTCCAGCGCGGCTATGACGGCAATCCGATGGCGGTCCACCTGCAGGCGGGCAATGTCCGCCCCGGCATGTTCGCGCCATGGCTCGGCCTCTTCGATTCGGTGCTGGAGCGGCAACTGCCGCCCGACACCGCCGCCGCATGGTCGGCGCTGGCGCACCGGATCGGTTCCGCGTTGCGCTACGGACTGCTGGACAGCGGCCCGCGGAACCAGCCGCCGATCCTGCGCTGATCAGACCTTCATCGTCACGCCGAGGTGCTTGGCCACGGTGAAGATGTCCTTGTCGCCGCGGCCGCACATGTTCATCACGATCAGGTGGTCCTTCGGCAGGGTCGGCGCGATCTTCGTCACATGGGCCAGCGCGTGGCTGGGCTCCAGCGCCGGGATGATCCCTTCGAGGCGGCAGCACAGCTGGAACGCCTCCAGTGCCTCGGCATCGGTGATCGAGACGTATTTGGCGCGTCCCACCTCATGCAGCCAGGCATGTTCCGGCCCGATGCCGGGATAGTCGAGACCGGCGGAGATCGAGAAGCCTTCGAGGATCTGCCCGTCCGGGTCTTGCAGCAGATAGGTGCGGTTGCCGTGCAGCACGCCGGGGCGGCCGCCGGTCAGCGAAGCGCAATGCTCCATCCGGTCGTCCACGCCCTTGCCGCCGGCCTCGACCCCGATGATGTTCACGGTCGGGTCGTCGAGGAACGGATAGAACAGGCCCATCGCGTTCGACCCGCCGCCGATCGCCGCGACCACGGTGTCGGGCAGGCGGCCCTCGGCCTCCTCCATCTGCCAGCGGACTTCCTTGCCGATGATCGACTGGAAATCGCGCACCATGGCGGGGTAGGGGTGGGGCCCGGCGACGGTGCCGATGCAGTAGAAGGTGTCGCGGACGTTGGTCACCCAGTCGCGCAGCGCATCGTTCATCGCATCCTTCAGCGTGCCGCGGCCCGAGGTCACCGGGATCACCTCGGCCCCCAGCAGCTTCATGCGGAAGACGTTCGGGGCCTGCCGCTCCACGTCATGCGCGCCCATGTAGACCACGCATTTCAGCCCGAACTTGGCGCAGACCGTGGCGGTGGCGACGCCGTGCTGGCCCGCGCCCGTCTCGGCGATGATCCGCGTCTTGCCCATGCGGCGGGCGAGGATGATCTGCCCCAGCACGTTGTTGATCTTGTGCGCGCCGGTGTGGTTCAACTCGTCGCGCTTCATGTAGACCTTGGCGCCGCCGAGGTGCTCGGTCAGCCGTGGCGCGAAGTAGAGCGGGCTGGGGCGGCCGACGTAATGCTTCCACAGGTCGTCCATCTCGGCCCAGAAGCTGGGGTCGGTCTTGGCGTGCTCGTAGCGCGCCTCCAGGTCGAGGATCAGCGGCATCAGGGTTTCGCTGACGAAACGCCCGCCGAAGATGCCGAACCGGCCCGCCTCGTCGGGGCCCGTCATGAAGCTGTTCACACCGTCTTCGGCCATATTCGCGCTCCCCTGCATATCCTGCCGGTGTAGCGCCCTTGGAGGCCGGGGAAAAGGGGGCGCCGCCTCCCGCGTCAGCGCAGGATCGGCACGGCGGGGCCAAGCGCGGCTGCGGCAAAGGCGGCGATCTTCGCCGGGTCCTTCACGCCGGGCGCGCTTTCGACGCCGGAGGACACATCGACCTGACGCGCATTGGTCAGCCTTATCGCCTCGGCCACATTCTCTGCCGTCAGCCCGCCCGCCAGCATCCACGGCCGCAGCCAGCGGCGTTGCGCCACCAGCCGCCAGTCGAACGGCAGGCCGTTGCCGCCGGGCAGGGCGGCGTCCTTCGGCGCCTTGGCATCGACGAGGATCTGATCTGCCACCAGCGAATAGTCCAGCACGGCGGCAAGGTCGCCCTCATCCGCCACGCCCACCGCCTTCATCACCGGCAGGCCGTAGCGGGCCTTCACCTCGGCCACGCGGTCGGGGCTTTCCTTTCCATGCAACTGCAACATATCCAGCGGCATCGCCTCGACGATCCTGTCCAGCGTAGCGTCGTCGGCATCGACCACCAGCGCCACCTTGCACAGGCCCACAGGGGCGGCCAGCGCCAGCGTACGGGCCTCGTCCAGCGTCACGAAGCGGGGCGATTTCGGAAAGAAGTTCAGCCCGACATAGGCCGCCCGCGCCGCTACAACCGCCGCAAGGTCCGCAGACGAGCGGATGCCGCAGATCTTCACCCGGACTTCGGCCATCAGCCCCGCCCGTTTTCCAGGATCGACAGCACCTCGTCCTTCGGCTCTTCCCGCTCATCCCGCAGCACGGCAAGCTCGCGCTCCAGCCGCGATACCCTGCGCGCCGCGCCCTTGGCCGCCCCGCGGATGCGCATCTCGCGGAACCATTCCCAGACGAAGCCGATCAGCACGCCAAGCGCGACCGAAGCCAGGATCACCAGAAACAGCGGCAGTTCCCAGGCATGGTCGATTCCCAGAAGCCCGCCCATGTCCTCGGGCAACAACCGCACCGGCACTGCGGCGCGGTTGGCCAGCGCCAGCACCAGAAGCGCCAGCCCCGTGGCGGCGATGAACAGAAGCCTCAGATAGCGCAGCATCGGCAGCCCCCCTTGCGGACATGCCCCTTATCGGCCGTCCCGGTCCCGCCCGCAAGGGCGCCCCGGGCGGCGAAAGGTCACTTGCCGTTCAGCCGGTCGCGCAGCAGCTTGCCGGTCTTGAAGAAGGGGACCTTCTTGTCCTCGACCTGCACCGCCTCGCCCGTGCGGGGGTTGCGGCCCATCCGTGCATCGCGCGACTTGACCGAGAAGGCGCCGAAACCGCGCAGCTCGACCCGGTCGCCCTTGGCCAGCGCCTCGATGATTTCCTCGAACACCGTGTTGACGATGCGCTCCACATGGCGCTGCGTCAGGTGCGGGTTTTCGTCCGCGATCTTCTGGATCAGTTCAGACCTGATCATCCTGGTCCCCCCTGTGGCCGGACCTTCGGGCAGCGGCCGCCACGTTGTTATCCGGGCCGACTATAAGGGCATCTTTCCCCGCCTGACAAATGAAAACGGGGACTTGGGGCGTGTGGACGGCACCGCGCCGCCAAAGGAAAAGGCCCCGCGCGGTGGCGGGGCCTTCCGGTTTTTCCGGCCAGGGGCCGAGGGATCAGCCGCGATCCTTCAGCGCAGCGCCGAGGATGTCCCCCAGCGAGGCGCCCGAATCGGAGGAACCGTATTGCTCGACGGCTTCCTTCTCTTCGGCGATCTCGCGCGCCTTGATCGAGAGGCCCAGCTTGCGGGTCTTCGGGTCGATGTTGGTGACGCGCACGTCCACCTTGTCGCCGACCTGGAAGCGTTCCGGGCGCTGGTCGCCGCGGTCGCGCGACAGGTCCGAACGGCGGATGAACGACTTCTGGCCGTTGTAATCCACCTCGATCCCGCCATCCTCGATCGCCGAGACCTCGACCGTGATGACCGAGCCGCGCTTCACGCCGTCGACCGCATCGGTGAAGGTGTCCTCGCCAAGCGCCTTGATGGAAAGCGAGATGCGTTCCTTCTCGACGTCGACTTCCGTGACGGCGGCCTTGACCACGTCGCCCTTGCGGTAGGACTGGATCGCCTCTTCGCCGCGCTGGTCCCAGGACAGGTCGGACAGGTGGACCATGCCGTCGATATCGCCGTCGAGGCCGACGAACAGACCGAATTCGGTGATGTTCTTGACTTCACCCTCGATGGTGGACCCCACCGGATATTTCTCGACGAAGACTTCCCACGGGTTGCGCATGGTCTGCTTGAGACCCAGCGAAACGCGGCGCTTGGCGCTGTCGATCTCCAGCACCATGACATCCACTTCCTGCGAGGTGGAGACGATCTTGCCGGGATGGACGTTCTTCTTGGTCCAGCTCATTTCCGAGACGTGGACCAGACCTTCGACGCCCGCTTCCAGTTCGACGAATGCGCCGTAATCGGTGATGTTGGTCACGCGGCCCTTGTGGACCGAGCCGATCGGATAGGCCTTCTCGACCGCATCCCACGGGTCCGACTGCAACTGCTTCATGCCGAGGCTGATGCGGTGGGTTTCCTTGTTGATCTTGATGACCTGGACCTTGATGGTCTCACCGATCGACAGGATCTCCGACGGGTGGTTGACGCGGCGCCAAGCCATGTCGGTGACGTGCAGCAGGCCGTCAACGCCGCCCAGGTCGACGAAGGCACCGTATTCGGTGATGTTCTTGACCACGCCGTCCACGACCTGACCTTCGGACAGGTTGCCGATGACTTCGGCGCGCTGTTCGGCGCGCGATTCTTCCAGGATGGCGCGGCGCGAGACAACGATGTTGCCGCGGCGGCGGTCCATCTTCAGGATCTGGAACGGCTGCTTCATGCCCATCAGCGGGCCGGCGTCACGCACGGGACGCACATCGACCTGCGAGCCGGGCAGGAAGGCCACGGCGCCGCCCAGGTCGACGGTGAAGCCGCCCTTGACGCGGCCGAAGATCGCGCCGTCGACGCGCTGCTCGGCGGCATAGGCTTTTTCCAGACGGTCCCAGGCCTCTTCGCGGCGGGCCTTCTCACGGCTGATCTGCGCTTCGCCGCGGGCGTTCTCCACGCGGTCCAGATAGACCTCGACGGTATCGCCGACATTGATCGACGGGGCCTCGCCGGGGTTTGCGAATTCCTTCAGGTCGATGCGGCCTTCCATCTTGTAGCCGACATCGATGATGGCCTGGCCCGCCTCGATGGCGATGACCTTGCCCTTGACGACAGTGCCCTCTTCCGGGGTGTCGATCTCGAAGCTTTCCTTCAGGAGGGCTTCAAATTCTTCCATTGCGTTCTTGGCGCACATGCGGGTTTTCATCCTTTAACGGTTATGTCTGGCCATGCGGTTGGCTCCGCCGGTCTTTCAATGGCCCTGAAAAAAGCCTGCCGCCCCCGGAGAACCGGAAGGGAAGCGAGTCCTTGCAGGATGCGCGGCCTATAGCCCGAACGCGGCCAACTGGCAAGGACGACCGCGCCGGGACGCATTTAGCAACTTGCTAACGCTTGGCCGGTAGCATCGCCGTCAACTGCTCTTTACCCAAAGGTTAGACCATGCTTCAGTCCGCGCGCATCCGCATGCTGATCGCGACCATGCTGGCCCTTGCAGCAGGTGCCATCGCCTTCATGATCTACAGCACCCTGGCTCTGGACCGCACGAAAACCGCGGTTCGCGATGCTTGGGCGGAACGCTACGCTTCCTATCTGCTGGCCGACGAACTGCGGCAATCCAGTGACGACCTGACCCGGCTTGCCCGCACCTATGTGGTGACCGGGGATCCGGCCTATGAAACCCAATACATGGACATTCTTGCCATCCGGAACGGCCAGAAGGAACGCCCGCAGGACTATCACCGCATCTATTGGGATTTCATCGCCGCAGGCCGTCCCGCCTCGGCCGGAAGCGGCGTGACCCGGCCGCTTCACGACCTGATGCTCGATGCCGGCTTCACCGACGAGGAGTTCGCCCTGCTTGCCAGGGCGCAGGCGAATTCGGACGGGCTGGTGAATCTCGAGGTGCAGGCGATGAACGCGGTCAAGGGGCTTTATGCCGA
>CAYLSD010000043.1:0-24874 GCA_964386345.1 uncultured Fuscovulum sp. | reverse complement strand
GGCTGGTGAATCTCGAGGTGCAGGCGATGAACGCGGTCAAGGGGCTTTATGCCGACGGCGCCGGGGCTTATGCCGTCAAGGGAGAGCCCGACATGGATCTGGCGCGCAACCTTCTGCATTCGCCGCAATACCACGCCTTCAAGGCCAGCATCATGGAACCGGTGAACCAGTTCCTTGCCGCGATGGAAATCCGGTTCGAAACCCGGATCGTCGGACTTGAGGCGCAGGCTGCGGCGGCCAAAAGCCGGATCGCCCTCGCGGAGGCGGTGCTTGGCGGTGTGACGGTGCTGTTTGCGGCGCTGTTGCTGGTGATGGTGTTCAGGCCGCTGACCCGGCTCAGCCGGGCCATGGCCGCAGCCGGCCGGGGCGAAAGGGTCGAGCCCTTCCCCTGCACCGCCCAGGCCGACGAATTTGGTGCCCTGGCGCGCGAGATCGCCGCCGCGGTCGCCTCGGACCAGTCCAACCGCAAGCTGGTGGAAGGCGTGGCCAGCCTTGTGCAGGCCGCGGGTGCGGGCGACCTCAGCCATCGCCTGTCCACCGACTTCGACCAGGAGGCGCTTCGGGGCCTGGCCGAGGGGCTGAACCGCATGATGACGGCGATGGACCAGGCCTTCGCCGCGATCCATGCCGTGATGCAGGCGCTGGCCGATGGCGATCTGGGCCAGACCCTCTCGGTCCGGCTGCCCGGCCGCATGGGCGAGGTGCTGGACCATGCCGAAACCGCCCGCACCGCACTTGCGGCATTGATCGAAGGGTCGCGCGACGGCACGCAGGACCTGACCCGGCGGATCGGCGATCTGTCCGGCGCGATCGGCCAGTTGCAGCAGCGCACGGAATCCTCGGCGGCGGCACTGGAACAGTCCTCGGCCGCGCTGGTCGAACTGACCTCCTCGGTCAGCGAGGCCAGCCGGCGTGCGGACCGGGCCGACCAGATCTCCGCAAGCGCCCGCTCGACCGCGCAGCGCGGGCTTGAAGTCATGGCCGAGGTGACCCATGCGATGGACGATATCCGCGCCTCTTCGGCGGAAATCTCGCAGATCGTCGACATGATCGGGTCGATCGCCTTCCAGACCAATCTTCTTGCCCTCAACGCCCGGGTCGAGGCGGCGCGCGCCGGAGATGCGGGCAAGGGCTTTGCCGTCGTCGCCTCCGAGGTCAGCGCCCTGTCGATCCGCGCATCGGAAGCGACCAGTTCGATCGGCAAGCTGATCGCCAGGTCCAGCCAGCAGGTCGCCGACGGCGTGACGCTGATCGGAAAGGCTTCCGGCACGATTGGCGACATCACCGGCTCGATCGGTGAGATCAGCGGCCTTGCGACCGATATCGCCTCGGCGATGCGGGAACAGGCGGTCGCCCTCTCCGAAGTGTCGCGCGCGGTCGAGGAGCTGGACCGGGTCACCCAGCAGAATGCCGGCATGGTCGCGGCCGCCACCGGCGATACCGAACAGTTGCGGCAGGGCGCCGGACAACTGAGCGCGGCAATGTCGCAGTTCCGCCTGCGGGGCGAGGACGAGGTCCCCCGGTCCGACCCGATGCGCCTGGCCTCATGATGCGCCTGCCGCGTGGGGCATCTGCTCTGGCGCAACCGCGCAACCGGCTCCGGGCGGCCGCTTACCGGTGCGGCAGGCGGCGGGCGACCACCGTCGAGGCTGCCTCGACCGCCTCTTCGACCGTCATGCCGGAGGTGTCGATCACCACCGCATCCTCGGCGGCTTTCAACGGCGCATCGGCCCGCGCCATGTCGCGGGCGTCGCGTTCCTTCACCTGGGCCAGCACCTCGGCCTCGTCGCCCCCGACCTCCAGCCAGCGCCGGTGGGCACGAACTTCGGCGCTGGCGGTGACGTAAAGCTTCACCTCGGCCTCGGGGCAGATCACGGTGCCGATGTCGCGCCCGTCCAGCACCGCGCCGCCCTCGGCCCGCGCAAAGCGCCGCTGGAACTCGACCAGCGCCGCACGCACCTCGGGGATTGCCGCCACCCGGCTGGCGGCCTGTCCGGCCTCAAGGCTGCGCAGGCCGTCGCGCTCCAGATCCGCGGGCCGCAAGGTGCGGGCCGCCGCGACCGGATCGCCGCCCACCGCGCCGACCGCGCGGTAGAGCAGCCCGGTGTCCAGATGCGCCAGCCCGAAGCGTTCGGCCACCGCGCGGCTGATGGTGCCCTTGCCCGCCGCCGCCGGCCCGTCGATCGCCACCGTGAAGATCATCGCTTCGTCTCCAACCCTGTTCCGAGTTTTCGTCGAAAACTCGATTTTACGGATTTCCGGCGAAAATCCGGGCAACTCAGCCGCTGCGCAGGATTTTCTCCATCGGCCGTCCCTTGGCCAGTTCGTCCACCAGCTTGTCGAGGTAACGGATCTCCCGCATCAGCGGGTCCTCGATCTCTTCCACGCGCACCCCGCAGACCGTGCCGGTGATCAGGCTGCGTCCGGGGTTCATCGCCGGGGCACGGGCGAAGAAGGTCTCGATGTCCACGCCCTCATCCAGCGCCTCGGCCAACCCTGCCGCGTCGTAGCCGGTCAGCCAGCGGATGACCTGATCCACCTCTTCCCGGCTGCGGCCCTTCTTCTCGGCCTTGGCGACCAGCATTGGATAGACCTTGGCGAAGGGGATGGCGAAGATCCGGTGCCGCGCCATGATCCCTCACCCCCGCTGGATCGCGGCGCCGAGGCCGTTCATCAGCCCCTCGAACACCGGGAAGGAGGTCACGATGGGGCTGCCGTCGTCCACCGCGATCTCTTTCCTCGCGGCCATCCCGGCAACAAGGAAGCTCATGGCGATGCGGTGGTCCAGATGGGTCTTGCAGGTCGCCCCGCCCGGCATCCCGCCCGGCCCCATGCCGTGGACGGTCAGCACGTCTTCCTCCTCTTCGATCCGCACGCCGCAGGCCTCCAATCCCCGGGCCATGGCGTCGATCCGGTCGCTTTCCTTGACCCGCAGTTCCTTGACGCCGCGCATCACGGTGCGTCCCTCGGCGAAGGCGGCCACGACCGAGAGGATCGGATATTCGTCGATCATGCTGGGCGCGCGCTCCTCCGGCACCTCGATCCCCTTCATCCCGGGCGAGAAGCGCACCCGCAGGTCGGCCACCGGCTCGCCCCCCTCTTCGCGCGGGTTCTCGAAGTCGATCAGGGCGCCCATCTCGACCAGCGTCAGGTAAAGCCCGTTGCGGGTCAGGTTCTGGCTGACGCCGGGAACGCGGATGTCCGACCCTTCGACGATCAGCGCCGCGCAGACCGGGAAGGCGGCGGAGGAGGGGTCGCGCGGCACGGCCACCGTCTGCGGCCGCAGTTCCGGGCGGCCCTTCAGGGTGATGACATGGCCCTCCGGCCCTTTTTCCACGTGCAGGTCTGCCCCGAAGCCCGTCAGCATCCGCTCGGAATGGTCCCGCGTCGGCTCCCGCTCGATCACCACCGTCTCGCCCGGGGCGTTCAGTCCGGCCAGCAGGACGGCGGATTTCACCTGGGCGGAGGCGACCGGCAGCGCATAGCGCACCGGCACCGGGTTCGCCGCACCTACCACCGTCATCGGCAGCCGCCCGCCCTTGCGGCCCCAGGCCTGCGTCCCGAAAAGGCCCAGCGGATCGGTCACCCGTCCCATAGGCCGTTTGCGCAAGCTGGCATCGCCGGTGAAGGTGGCCGAGATCGGCGTGGTCGCCATCGTCCCCATGATCAGCCGCACCCCGGTGCCCGAATTGCCGCAGTCGATCACATCCGCCGGTTCGGAAAAACCGCCTACGCCGACGCCATTGACGCTCCACGCGCCCTCGCCCTGCCGGGTGACGGTGGCGCCGAAGGCCCGCATGGCGGCGGCGGTGTCCAGCACGTCCTGCCCTTCCAGCAGCCCGGTGATCCGCGTTTCGCCCACCGCCATCGCGCCGAAGATCAGCGCCCGGTGGCTGATCGACTTGTCGCCCGGGATGAGCGCGGTCCCGGTCAGCGGCCCCGCCTTGGCAGAGATCATCGGTTGGGCTTCACCATGGCCGGACATGCGCTTCTCCCTTGGGCAATCGGCCCGCTGATAGCGCAAGCGGTGCAGAGGGTCCAGCGGCGGTACGGGTGGAAAGGGCGGACGCTCCGCGGGGAGTATCTGGATCAGGAAGATCCTGCCGCTTCCTCTTGATCCAGATACTCCCGCCGGAGGCTCCTGTGCTCACAACCTGCGGAAGGTCAGGTAATGCGGCTCGCGCCCCTCGCGCAGGGCCTTCTGTTCGTAGCGGGTGGAAAGCCAGTCCTCCCATGCCTCTCCGGCGCCGCCCTGCCGGAGCAGTTCGAATCCGGCGGGGGGCACTTCCTCCAGCGTCTGGCGGACGTAATCCGGGATGTCGGTCGCCACGCGGAACTCGGCCCCGGGGGCGGTGACGCGGGCCAGCGGCCGCAGGTAGTCCGGCGTCACGAAGCGGCGGCGGTGGTGGCGGGCCTTGGGCCATGGGTCGGGGTAGTTGAGGAAAACCTTTTGCAGGCAGGCATCCGGCAGCACATCGAAGACCTCGCGCACATCGCGCGGGTGCAGCGAGAGGTTCGCCACCCCCGCCGCGCGGATCTTGCCCAGAAGCATGGCTATGCCGTTCACGAAAGGCTCGGCGCCGATGATATGCACCTGCGGATTCCGCGCGGCCATATGGACCAGATGCTCGCCGCCGCCGAAGCCGACCTCCAGCCACAGCGGCTTGCCGCCCGCGAAGGACAGGTCGAGCGGCGCGCGTGACGGGTTCTCGGCCTCGGTCACGCCTTTCAGCGTCAGCGGGCCGAGGTCATGGGCCAGATAGTCCTTCTGGCTGGCCCGCAACGTCTTGCCATGGGTGCGGCCATAGAAATTGCGGCGGGGAGGGGTGGGGTTGTCGGACATGCGCGGCCCTTAGCGCCGGGGCGGGGGCCGGTCAAGCGGGCGCCGGGCGCGGGAATACCCCGCACCCGGCCTTGCGGCTATTCACCGTGATAGGTGACGGTCTTCACGTCCTCGCCCGGCGCGGTCTTCTGCCGCCGCACGATCAGCCGGTTCAGCGCGTTGATATAGGCGCGGGTCGAGGCGACGATGGTGTCGGTGTCGGCGGAGGATCCGGTGACGATCCGCCCGTCCTCTTCCAGCCGCACCGAGACGGTGGCCTGCGCATCCGTTCCTTCGGTCACCGCATGGACCTGATAGACCTGCAGGCTTGCCTTATGCGGGAACAGCATCTTCACACACATGAAGGCGGCATCGACCGGGCCGTCGCCGGTGGCGTCGATGTGATGGTCCACCCCGTCGATCGACAGCGTCATCTCGGCCTCCTGCGGGCCCTCGGTGCCGCAGATCACGCGCAGCTTCTTCAACTGCAGGTATTCATGGGCGTCGTTGGTCTGCTCGTCCGAGACCAGCGCGATCAGGTCGTCGTCGTAGACCTCCTTCTTGCGGTCAGCCAGCGCCTTGAACCGCACGAAGACATCGTTCAGCTGGTTGTCGGCCAGATCGAACCCCAGCTCCTTCAGCTTTGCCCGCAAGGCGGCGCGGCCCGAGTGCTTGCCCATGGCGATGTTCTTGACCGTCAGCCCGATATGTTCGGGCTTCATGATCTCGAAGGTCTCGACATTCTTCAGCACGCCGTCCTGATGGATGCCGGATTCATGGACGAAGGCGTTCTTGCCGACGATGGCCTTGTTCGGCTGCACCACGAAGCCGGAAACGGTAGAGACCCGGCGGCTGAGGTGCATGATCTTCGTCGTGTCGATGCCGGTGCGGTAGGGCAGGATGTCGTTGCGCACGCGCAAGGCCATCACCACCTCTTCCAGCGCGGTATTGCCCGCGCGTTCGCCCAACCCGTTGATCGTGCATTCGATCTGCCGTGCGCCCGCCTCGACCGCGGCCAGCGAATTCGCCGTCGCCATGCCCAGGTCGTTGTGGCAATGGGTGGCGAAGATGATCGCGTCGGCGCCCGGTACCCGCTCCAGCAGCATGCGGATGATCTTCGCGCTTTCCATCGGATAGGTGTAGCCGACGGTATCGGGGATGTTGATCGTGGTGGCGCCCGCCTTGATGGCGATCTCCACCACCCGGCACAGGTAGTCGGCTTCCGTCCGCGTGGCGTCCATCGGCGACCACTGCACGTTGTCGCAGAGGTTGCGCGCATGGGTCACGGTGTCGTGGATGCGCTCGGCCATCTCGTCCATGGTCAGGTTGGGGATGGCGCGGTGCAGGGGAGAGGTGCCGATGAAGGTGTGGATGCGCGGCGATTTCGCGTGTTTCACCGCCTCCCAGGCGCGGTCGATGTCCTTGTGGTTCGCCCGGGCCAGCCCGCAGATGGTGGAGTTCCTCGCGCGTTTCGAGATTTCCGAGACGGCGGCGAAATCGCCTTCGCTGGCGATGGGAAAGCCCGCCTCGATGATATCCACGCCCATCTCGTCCAGGAGACCGGCGATCTCCAGCTTTTCCTCGTGGGTCATGGTGGCGCCGGGCGACTGCTCGCCGTCGCGCAGGGTGGTGTCGAAGATCAGGACGCGGGGTTGCGTGTTCATGTCGGCCATCTTTTGGATTCCTTCGGGTCTTAGCCTTTGATCGCGGTCATCGGGCGCTGGTCACCTCCGAGCGGTCGCGCCCAAGGGCACGCTCAGAGGCGGCTAAGAAGGAGCAGGCCAAGGGAGATCGGCGGGCAGAAGCCCGGCGTCCGGCCATGATGATGCGGTCCCTTGGTCATGGCGGGGGACTATACGGACGAATCCGGCGAAGGAAAGAGGGTTTCTCGGAGCTGGCGACGGTTTTCGGATGCGCGGCTTCGCCGCAAGCCCGTATCTCGCCTCTGCGCCTTTCAGGCGCAACCGGCTCGGGCGTGCCTCCGGCGGGGATATTTATGAGCAGATGAAATGAGGAAGAGGCCTCTCCGGTTTCATCTGTTCATAAATATCCTCAGGGGGTTTGGGGGCAGAATGCCCCCATCAGGCGACAGGGGCAGCAAGGGAGTCCGCCAGCCGCCGCGAAGGGCTTGCGGCGGCAGCCGCTCCACCGGATCACGGGGCGGCCGCAGGCTCCTCGGGCGCCGCGCCTTCCGCCGGTGCCGCGCCGTCGGCGGGGGCTTCGGGCGTGCCTTCCGGCGCGGCGGTCAGGATGCCGTCCTGCCAGATGCCTTCGGCCACCTGGCCGGTCTTGTAGGTCATCTTGCCTTGGCCGCTGCGCTTGCCCGCCTTGAACGCGCCCTCGTAGATGTCGCCCGAGGGGTAGGTGGCCTTGCCCACCCCGTCGATCTCGCCGCCCTTCCATTCGCCCGCATAGGTGAAGCCGTCGGGCATGCGGATCTCGCCCTGGCCCTCGCGCAGGCCGGCGTTGAAGCTGCCGGTGTAGACCGTGCCGTCGGGGTAGGTCGCCGTGCCCACGCCTTCGCGCGAACCGGCCTTCCAGTCGCCCTCGTAGCGGTAGCCGTCCGGGTAGGTCATCACCCCGGTCCCCTCGGGCCGCGCCGCCGCGAAATCGCCCTCGTAGACCAGCCCATTGGCATAGGTCGCTTTGCCCTTACCCTGGATCACGCCCTTGTCCCATTGGCCGGTATAGGTGGACCCGTCCGGGTAGGTGATCGCCCCTTGTCCCTGCGCCTGGTCCCCCGCCATGGCGCCGACATAGACCGAGCCGTCGGGATAGGTCACCGAGCCGGTGCCCTCCATCCGTCCCTCGATCCAGGAGCCTTCGTAGCGGAAGCCGTCCTTCGCCGTGAACAAGCCCTGCCCATGGCGGCGGTCGGCCTTGAACTCGCCCTGGTAGACATCGCCCGAGGCATGGGTGACCTTGCCCTGCCCCTCGCGCTGGCCGTTGACGAAGGGGCCCTCGTAGACGTCGCCGTTGGGCTGGGTCAGCTTGCCGGTGCCGTTGATCTGGCCGCCCGACCAGTCGCCGGTGTAGGTCAGCCCGTTCGGCATCACCAGCGTGCCCTTGCCCGCACGCTCTCCCTTCACCAGCCCGCCTTCGTAGACCGTGCCGTCGGGGTAGGTGATCTTGCCCTGGCCTTCCTTCACCCCGGCCACCCAGTCGCCTTCATAGCGATAGCCGCCCGGGTTCTCGATCATGCCCTTGCCGTGGTGCTGGCCGTTCTCGAAGGCGCCGGTGTAGACCGCGCCGTTGGCATAGGTCGCCTTGCCCTCGCCGGTCATCTTGCCCGCCACCCAGTCGCCCTCGTAGGTGCCGCCGTCGGCGAAGGTGATCTTGCCCTTGCCCTCCGGTTGCCCCTTGTCGAACGACCCTTCGTAGACCGAGCCGTTGGGGTATTTCGCCACGCCCTCGCCCTTGATCTCGCCCGCCACCCAGTCGCCGGAATACTGGTAGCCGCTGGGCAGGGTATAGGTGCCCTTGCCGTCCTGCCGCCCGTTCCTGAACGTGCCCTCGTAGATCGAGCCGTCGTCGTATTTCTTGGTGACGACCTCGCCGTCGGATTGGGCAAGCGCGGGGCCTGCCGCCAGCGCGGTCAGCAGAAGAAGGGCCGTTACCTTGCGCATCGGGGTCTCCATCCGGGCGAATCCGGGGCAAGGGTAAGACGCCGCCCTTGGCGCTGGCAAGCCGGGCCGCTACAAACCCGGGAACGATTGGGCCAATGACCTGGAGCCGCGCGATGACCGATACCTTCCGCCTGATGCTGGTGCAGGCCAATCCCGCGGTCGGCGACATCGCCGGAAACCTGGCGAAGGCGCGGGAATACTGGGCGAAAGGCCGTGCGGAAGGCGTCGACATGGTGGCGCTGACCGAGATGTTCGTGACCGGCTACCAGACCCAGGATCTGATCCTGAAGCCCGCCTTCCAGCAGGCGGCGCTGGCGGCCATCGAGGATCTTGCGCGGGAATGCGCCGATGGCCCGGCGCTTGGCATCGGCGGCCCGGCGCTGAAGGACGGGCGGCTGTTCAACGCCTGGTGGGTGCTGCAGGGCGGGCGGGCCATGGCGACGGTGCTGAAGCACCACCTGCCCAACGACGCTGTCTTTGACGAGAAGCGGGTGTTTTCCTCGGCCGATGTGGCGGGGCCTTATGTGGTGAACGGCGTCCGCATCGGCACACCGATCTGCGAGGACGCCTGGCACCCCGACGTGGCCGAGACGCTGCAGGAGACGGGGGCCGAGATCCTGCTGGTGCCGAACGGCAGCCCCTATCACCGCGGCAAGCCCAACCTGCGGCTGAACCTGATGGTCTCGCGCGTGGTCGAGACCGGGTTGCCGCTGTGCTACCTGAACATGGTGGGCGGGCAGGACGATCAGGTCTTCGACGGCTCGTCCATGGTGCTGAACCCCGGCGGGCAACTGGCGGTGCAGATGCCGCAATTCGACGAGGCGGTGGAGACCGTCACCTTCCGCCGCGGTCCCGAGGGCTGGCGGGCCGACGAAGGCACCAAGGCGCCGATCCCGCCCATCGGCGAGGCGGATTACCGCGCCTGTGTCATGGGCCTGGGCGACTACATGCGCAAGACGGGCTTCTCCAAGGCCGTCCTCGGCCTGTCGGGCGGCATCGACAGCGCCATCGTCGCGGCCATCGCCTGCGATGCGCTTGGGCCCGAGAACGTGCGCTGCGTCATGCTGCCGTCGGAATTCACCTCGGCCCATTCGCTGGAGGATGCCACGGCGGCGGCCCGCGCCCTTGGCTGCCGGCTGGACACGGTGCCGATCTCGGGCGCGCAGGCGGCGGTGGGGCAGGCGCTGGCGCCCCTGTTCGAGGGCGCCGAACCCGGCATCACCGAGGAGAACATCCAGTCCCGCCTGCGCGGCCTTCTGCTGATGGCGCTGTCGAACAAGTTCGGCGAGATGCTGCTGACCACCGGCAACAAGTCGGAGATGGCGGTCGGCTATTGCACGATCTACGGCGACATGAACGGCGGCTACAATCCGGTGAAGGACATGTACAAGACCCGCATGTTCCTGACCGCGCAATGGCGGAACGAGAACCACCGGTCCTGGATGAAGGGTCCGGCGGGCGAGGTGATCCCGCAGCGCATCATCACCAAGCCGCCGAGTGCAGAGTTGCGGGAGAACCAGACCGATCAGGACAGCCTGCCGCCCTATGAGGTGCTGGACGCGATCCTTGAAGGGCTGGTCGAGAAGGACCTGTCGGTGGCCGAGATCGTGGCGCAGGGCTTCGACCTCGCCACGGTGAAGAAGGTGGAACACCTGCTCTACATCGCCGAATACAAGCGCTTCCAGTCCGCGCCCGGCGTGCGGCTGACGCAGAAGGCCTTCTGGCTGGACCGCCGCTACCCGATCGCCATGCGCTGGCGCGACGGGTCGGGCGCATGAGCCTTGGCCTCTATGCCGCCGCCGCGCTGGCCGAGATCGCGGGCTGCTTTGCCGTCTGGGCCTGGTGGAAACAGGGGGCGTCAGTCTGGTGGCTGCTGCCCGGGATGGCCTCTCTGGCGGCTTTCGCGTGGCTGCTGGCGCTGACGCCTGTCGATGCGGCGGGGCGCAGCTACGCGGCCTATGGCGGGATCTACATCCTTGCCTCGCTGCTCTGGCTGTGGGCGGTCGAGGGGCAGGTGCCGCGGCCGGCCGACGGGTTGGGGGCGGCGCTGGCGCTGGCCGGGGCGGGCGTCATCCTCTGGGGCGCCCGCGGCTGACAGTCCGGTAACGACAGGGGCTTCGGCCAGCCGTCACACTTCGGTCGCCGCAGTATCCGGCCGCAGGCGCATCACGTCTTCGGGACGGCAGAGCTGGGTAGCGTCGGTCATCACCGCCGCCGCCGCGGCCGCCGCGCCCATGGCCAGCGCCTCGGCCTCGTCCTGGCCGCGGGCCAGAGCCAGCACCAGCGCCGCGACGAAGCTGTCGCCCGCGCCGACCGTGGACTTCACCCGCACCTTCGGCGCGGGCGAGAACAGCCGCCGCTCCGCCGTCGCCAGCACGTTGCCGTCCGCGCCCCGCGCCACGACGACCTGTCTCGCCACGCCCTTGCGCACCAGCCCTTGCGCGAAATCCGCCGTGTCGGCGCGGCTTTCCAGCGCGTGGCCGGTCAGGCTCTCGGCCTCTTCGGCGTCCATTCGCAGCACTTCAAGCCCCGGGATCGGATTACGCACCGCCTCGGACAGCGGCTTGCCCGAGGTGTCCAGCACCACCCGGCTGCCCGGCATCGATTCGGCCAGTTGGGCGGGGAAGTCCGCCGGAACCCCCGGCGGCTGGCTGCCCGAGATCACCGAAAGGCCACCGGGCCGCGCCGTGGCGCGCAGGAGGGTGAAGACCCGCGCCCGCTCGGCCTCGCCCCAGACCGGCCCCGGCAGCATGAAGCGGAACTGCTTGCCGGTCGTCCCTTCGGTCACGGTCAGCGATTGCCGCGTCTCGCCGGGGCCGAGGATCGACAGGAAGGTCACCCCCGCCTCGCGGATCAGCCCGGCCAGCCGGTCGCCGGTCAGCCCGCCGATGGCGACCAGCGCCAGGCTGTCGCCGCCAAGCGCCCGGATCGCGCGGGAGACGTTCAGCCCGCCGCCGCCCGGATCCAGGAGCGGATCGGTGCAGCGCAGCTTCTGGCCGGGCTGAATCTCGGGCACCTCCGTCGCCATGTCCAGCGCGGGATTCAGCGTCAGCGTCAGGATCGGGCTTTGCTCGGGCATCGGGACCTCGGGGAGATATGTTACCGCTATCATACGCCCAAGGCGCGGCGGTGGAAACACCCCCGTCCCGCTTCTGCACCGGCGCACCTTTCCTGCGCGGGGGTGCGGAATAGGCGGAACCCCGGGCGGGCAGTAGATGTTGTCTCAGGAAACCCGAATGCCGGAGAGCGCAGATGTCCGCCGTGAAACTCGCCATCGTCTATTATTCCACCTATGGCACCAACCATGCCATGGCCGAGATCGCGGCCGAGGCCGCCCGGGCGGCAGGCGCCGAGGTCCGGCTTCTCCGCGTGGCCGAGACCGCGCCCGAGGCGGTGGTGAACGGGCAGGAGGGCTGGAAGGCCGCCGCCAAGAAGCAGAAGGACATCAAGGTCGCCACGCCCGAGGATCTGGTCTGGGCCGACGCCTTCCTGTTCTCCTCTCCCACCCGCTACGGCCAGGCCGCCAGCCAGATGCGCGCCTTCATCGACACGCTGGGCCCGGTCTGGCAGCAGGGCGCGCTGGCGAACAAGCCGGTCAGCGCCATGACCAGCGCCGGCAATCCGCATGGCGGGCAAGAGGCGACGATCCTCGGCCTTTACACCAGCTTCATCCACTGGGGTTCGCTGATCGCGGCGCCGGGTTACACCGATGCGGCCGTGGGCGCGGCGGGCGGTAACCCCTATGGCTACAGCCACACGCAAGGCGCCGAGTTCGACGACAAGGTGAAGGCCGCCATCGGCCATCAGGCGAAACGGCTGGTCGAGATCGCCACGCGCCTGCAGGGCTGACCCTCCTGCATCACGGGCATCCGGGGCGGTCCTTCGGGGCCGCCCCTTTTCGCATCAGCCTTCCAGCAGGTGCTGGTAGCTTTGCGGCACGAAGCGGAAGCCCTCGCCCTTCGGCTCGGCATAACCGACGGCGGGGAAGGGCATGTGGTATCCGATGAAGGGGATGCGGTCGGCGGCGATCATGCCGAAAACATTGCGCCGCGTCTCCGCCCCCAACGCCTTGTCGGCATCGAAGCGGACCTCCCAGTCGGGGTGCTGCAACGAGAAGACGTAGTGGTTGGCGGTGTCGGCGGTCAGCGCCAGAAGCTGGCCCTCCGATTCGATCATCCATGCCATGTGGCCCGGCGTATGGCCGGGGGCCAGAAGCGCGGTGATCCCCCCGAGCGGGCTGCCGCCGTCGTCGAGGAAGGTCATCTTCTCGGCCAGCGGCCTGACGCTCTGGTCGAAGCCCTCGTTCCCGGCAGCGGCCCAGTGGTCGTATTCCGCCGTGCCGGTGACATAGCGGGCGTTCGGATAGGCGGGCGTCACCCCGTCCGCCGCCATCAGCCCCCCGATATGGTCGCCGTGCATATGGGTCAGCACCACGATGTCGACCTGATCCGGCGCGACCCCGGCGGCGGCCAGCGCCGCCCCTGTGCCCTCGGCCGAAAGCCCGGTGTCGAACAGCACCAACTCCGCCCCGGTGTTTACAAGGACAGGGGTGAAGAAGTTCTGTGTCCGGTCGGCGGGAAGGAAGTTCTCGGCGGCCAGCGCCGCAAAATCCTCGGGGCTGGCGTTCAGGCCGAAGGTCTCCTGCGGCTTGTCGGTGGTCCGCGTCCCGGCCAGAAGGGCCGTGACCTCGAATGTGCCAAGGGCGAAGCGGTGGAAAAGCGGCAGGCTGCCGCCCTGTATCTCGGCCCGGGCGAATGCGGGCCTTGCGGCCAGCGCGGGGGCCAGCGGAAGGGCGGCGGCGGCGATCAGCGCCTGTCTGCGGGACAGTCCGGTCATACGATCCTCCTTCGGTTGTGCCCGGAAAGGATAGGCCCATCCCGGCCCGGGACCCTTCACAGCGCCGTCATCCGTCGTGCATCGGTGCACAATGGGTTGTGCGTCACTCCCACCAGCGGTCGATCTCGGCGATCTCGGCATCGGACCAGCCGAAGTGATGCGCCAGTTCGTGGACGACGACATGGGTGACAAGCTCGCCGATCGACACATCGCCGCGCTCGGCCCATTCGTCCAGGATCGGGCGGCGGAACAGCCAGATCAGGTCGGGGTGCGTGGGCTGGTCGGCGCTGGATTTCTCGGTCAGCGGGATGCCCTCGTAAAGGCCGGTCAGTTCGAAGGCGTCATGCAGGTCCATCGCCTCCAGCATCTCGTCGGCGGGAAAATCCTCGATCCGCAGCACGACCTGGGTGGCCGGGCCGCGCCAGGGTTCGGGCAGGGTGGAGATGGCCTCATGCGCAAGCTGTTCGATGAGGGCGAGCGAGGGGGCGACGGTATCGGGCGTGGGATTGGTCATGGCGGCAGGCTAGCGGCAAAGCCGGGGTGACGGAAGGCACATGCCATGTCACGATGGCGGGAGGAGGCGGCAATGGCCCATCAGCAGAAGACGCAGGGCGCGCCGTTCGACCGGGCGGCATGGGAGGCCGGGCTGGAGCCTGCGTTCCGGGCCGATGGTGCGGCGCTTTTGGCGCTGTTCTCCCGCGTGACGGGATGGGAACCGCGGCTCTGGGGCGGCTCGATGGTGGGCTTCGGCCGCTATGCCTATCGCTATGCGACCGGCCATTCGGGGGAATCGCTGGCCACCGGCTTCGCTGCCCGCAAGGCGGAATGGTCGATCTACATCCTGCCGGGCTGTGCCGACCATGGCGCGATCCTCGCGCGGCTGGGGCCGCACCGCATGGGCAAGGCCTGCCTTTACCTGCGGCGGCTGGACCGGGTGGACAGGGCCGCGCTGGAAGAGCTGATCCGCGCGGGCCTCGCCGATCTGGCGCGCCACTGGCCGGTGTATCCGGTGTGAAGGGGCCCGGCCTGCCGCAACACCGGATGATCCTCGGCGGGAAGCATCGCAACTTGCCCGGCTGGGACCATAAGTCCCTGCCAGCGCCCGCCCAGCCTACCTGAACCGATCCAGCAGCTTCTGCATCGGGCTGCGGCTGTCCTCTTCGGGAACCGCCTTGGCAACCACCTTCACCACCTTCTCCACCGTGGCCGAGGACCGCGGCGGCGCGACCCGCAGCGAGACCGCGTTCAGGAAGCGCGTTCCGTCGCCCGCCGCCAGCGCCTCGGCCCCGTCCGAGATCCCGCGCAGCAGGTCGTCCAGCCAGTCCGCGTCGGCCTTGGCGAAATCGTGCAGCACGTAATGCGCCACCGCGTCCTTGTGGCCGGGATGGCCGATCCCCAGCCGGATGCGCCCATAGCCCTCTCCGATATGGCCGTGGAGCGAGCGCAACCCGTTGTGCCCGGCATGGCCACCGCCCTGCTTCAGCCGGCACTTGCCGGGGGCGAGGTCCAGCTCGTCATGGAAGACGGTGATGTCGCCGGGCTCCAGCTTGTAGAAATCCGCTGCCGCCCGGACCGACTGGCCGGAAAGGTTCATGAAGGTCTCGGGCTTCAGCAGCACGATCTTCTCGGCCCCCAACCGTCCTTCCGCGACCAAGCCCTGAAACGCGCGCTTCCACGGACCGAAGCCATGGTCGGCGGCGATCCGGTCCACGGCCATGAAGCCGATGTTGTGCCGGTTGCCCGCATATTTCATGCCCGGATTGCCCAGACCGACCCAGAGTTTCACCGGCTTCTCCCACCGCTTCTGGACGCTGCCGCGCCCTTTGCCTAGCTTCCGGCATATAGCGGCGATGCCGTCCCCTCTCAACCATGCGGTGCCCGATGCCCAGCTTTGCCCTGCGCGGCCTGACCCTTTCCCTGCCCGATGCCACCCTGCGCGGCGGGCTGGAGCAGGCGCTGTCCTCGGGCCGGTACGAGGGGCAGGAGGCCGATGCGATCCTGCGCCACCTGAGACCCGGCGATCGTTTCCTCGACCTCGGCGCAGGGATCGGCTTTCTCTGCGCCCTTGCCGCCCGGGTGGTGGGCGAGGATGCGGTGACGGGCGTGGAAGCCGGGCCGGAAACCGCCCTGCTGGCCCGCGCCAACCTTGACGCGAACGGCTTCCCGGGCGTGCGGATGCTGCATGGGGCGGTGACGGCAGGGAAGGCGCAGGAGGTGGAGTTCGGCCAGCGCCCGGCCTTCTGGGCCTCGGCGCTGAAAGGTGCCGGGGACTGGCCTGCCAATGCCCGCGTCCTGCGCGTGCCCGCCTTGCCGGTTGGGCCGCTTCTGGCCGAAGCGCGGCCGACGGTCCTGTCCTGCGACATCGAAGGGGCGGAGCTTGAGGTGCTGTCGCAGCCCCTGCCCGGGGTGCGGCTGATCGTGGTGGAGATCCACCCTTCGGTCTATGGCACGACTGGCACAAGGCGGCTGTTCGATGCGCTTTCGGCGCAGGGCTTCGCCTATCTGCCCGAAGGCTCACGCGGGGCGGTGGTGGTGTTCGGGCGGGATGTGGAATGAAAACGGGGGGCGCGAAGGCCCCCCGGTTCCGCAATCGTCGAAGCGGAGGCTCAGGCCTCGGCTTCCTCTTCCGCCGAGGCGGCAAGGCCCGAGGGCGCCGCGATGTTCGCCACGGCGAAGTTGCGGGCCACGGTGGGCTTCACGCCCTTCGGCAGGGCGATGTCCTCGATATGGATCACGTCGCCGATCTGGCGGCCTTCCAGATCCACGGTGATGTGGTTCGGGATGTCGCCCGCCTGAACTTCCAGCTCCACCTCGTGGCGGATCACCGTCAGCGTGCCGCCGCGCTTCAGGCCCGGGGCCTTGTCGGCGTTCACGAAGTCGACGTGGATGAACAGGTTGATGCGCGATTCGTCATGGATGCGCATGAAGTCGACATGGGTCGGCAGGTCCTTCACCACGTCGCGCTGGACGCTGCGGCAGATGACATGCTGGTCCGGCTGGCCTTCGACCTTCAGGTTGAACAGCGTCTGCAGGAACCGGCCCTGTTTCAGCCGTTTCAGAAGGTAGTGGTAGTTCACGTTGATGGCGATCGGCTCCTTGCCGTCGCCATAGACGATACCGGGTACGTAGCCCTCTCTGCGGGCTTGACGGGCGGCCCCCTTGCCTGTCCCCGTCCGCACCACGGCCTGAAGATCGGGGATCTCACGAGCCATTGGTTCTCTCCTATATCCGTCCGCCATCCTCCAAGGGTGCATGGCGCGACCGGGGGCCTATAGCGGGGATCGGCCCGGGGGGGAAGGGGGAATCGGCGGAACCGGTCGGGCGGCTGCCGCCTGATGAGGGCATTCCGCCCCAAACCCGCCGGGTTCGGCCGGGAGACCGCGCGGGATATGCCGGCGACGGGCGATGTCGCGGGCGGGATGGACGGGGCGGCGGAGGCGGGCTAGGGACGGGGTAACGGAGTATCCCATGTCCCTGTCTTCCACCCTTCGGGCGGCGCGCCCTGCGGTTGCGGCCTTTGCTGCCATGGGCATGGTCTGGGGCACCTTCGCCGCCGTCCTGCCCGACCTGAAGTCCATGCTGGGCGTGGACGAGGCGCGGCTGGGGCTGCTGATCCTGTTCACCCCCATCGCCGGAGTGACCGCCATGCTGCTGGCCCCCGGCATCGGGGCGCGGCTCGGCCGGGTGGCGCTGCCGGTTTCGACCTGCCTGATGGCGCTGGCCTTCATGCTGCCGGGGAACGCCGCCTCGGTCCTGCTGTTCCCGCTGGCGATGATCTGCTGCGGGGCGGCGACCGGGCTGACCGATGTGCTGATGAACGCCCGCACCGTGCAGATCGAGCATGAGCGGGGGCTGCACCTGATGAACCTTGCCCATGCCGCCTATTCCTTCGGCTACGCCGGGGCGGCCATCGGCACCGGCATCCTGCGCGGCATGGAATGGCCGCCCGGCGCGGTGATGGGCGTGATGGCCGCCGCCGCCTTCGCCACCGCGCTGCTGACCATCGAGCGGGACGGGCGGATCGTGGGGTTGCGGGCGCCGAAGGACGGCTCGGGCGGCGGGCTCGGCCTTGTGCCGCTGATCGGCGGGGCGATGGTGCTGGTGGCCTTCCTGACCGAGAATGCCGCCGAAAGCTGGTCGGCGCTGCATATCGAGAAGACCCTTGGCGGCAGCCCCGAGCAGGGGTCGATGGGGCCCGCGGCGATTGCCCTGACCATGGGCTTCGCCCGGCTGGCGGGGCAGGGGCTGGCCGGGCGGGTGGGGCCGTTCCGGCTGCTGAAGGGCGGCGCGCTGGTCGCTGCCGCGGGCGCGCTGGTCGCCGCGCTGGCCACCTCTCCGGCCATGGCCTATGCGGGTTTCGTCATCATGGGCATAGGCTCCTCGGTGATCTCGCCGACCGCCTTTTCGCTGGTCGGCCGCCTTGGCCCGGACGAGGCGCGGGCGCGGGCCGTGGCGCGGGCGACCCTCCTGGGCTATTTCGGCTATTTCTTCGGCCCGCCGATGCTGGGCTTCATCGCCGGTTCCTTCGGGCTGCGGTCGGCCTTCGTCTGCGCCGCCGTCATGCTGATGGCGATCCTGGTCCTTGCGCCGATGATGGCCGCCGCGGCGGGGCGGCGGCCCGGGGCTCAGCGCGCCTGAACCTCGATCAGGCGGGGGCCGGTCATCGGCTGGCGCAGGGCAGCTTTCAACGCTTCGGGGTCCTGTGCCACGCGGGTGAAGGGCAGGCTGCAGGCGGCGGCGAAATGCGCCATGTCGAACGGGCTGGGGCTGCAGCCGATCACCTTGGTCTGGGCGGCGATCATCGCTTCGGCGATCTCGCGGAAGGCGGCGTTGTTCCAGACAAGGAAGGTGACGGGCAGGTTCTCGTCCACCGCCACCCGCAGTTCCGCCGGGTCGAAGCCCAATCCGCCGTCGCCGATCAGGCAGGTGACATGGGCGCCGCTTGCCACCGCAGCGCCGATGGCCGCGCCGGGGCCGAAGCCGAGCGCGCCGTAGCCGGTGGCGGCGTTGAACCAGCCGCCGGGGCGGTCGTGGTCGTAGCACAGGTTGGCGGCATAGACCGGCTGGGTGCTGTCGCCGACGATCAGGGTGCCGGGCAGGGCATCGCGGACCGTCTCGACCATCGCCAGTTGGTCCGGCATCGACGGGTGGAGCTCGGCCAGTTCGGCCCTTGCCGCAAGCCGCGCGGTTTCGGCCCGTGCAGCGCCGTCGCCCTTGCGCGGGGCAAGGCGCGGCAGCAGGGCGGAGGCGAAGCCTCTTGCATCGGCCCGGATCGGCAGCCGTGCCTTGTGGCGGGCAAGTTGCATCTCGCAAAGGTCCACCCGGATCATCCCCGACAGGTCGGGCAGTTGTCCGTTGACATAGGCGTCGTAGTCGGTCGGCCCCAGTTCGGTGCCAAGCGCCAGCACCGCATCCGCTGCCCGGATCAGCGCGCGCACGGAGGCGAGGCTTGCCGAGGCGGCGACGGTCAGCGGATGGCCGTGCATCAGGCCGCGGGCATTGGCGGTCTGGATCACCGGGGCGTCCAGCGCCTCGGCGAGGGCCTGCACCTCCGCCCCGGCCCGGCGCATGCCGCCGCCGATCAGGATCACCGGGCGCTGCGCCGCGTTCAGCAGGCGAGCGGCCTCGTCCAGCGCCTCGGGGGCCGTCTCCGGCGGTTGCGGCAGGGCGGCAGGCGGGGCCAGTTCCGGGCAGGGCAAGCCCATCACGTCGGTCGGGATCTCGATATGCGCAGGCCCCGGGCGGCCGCCCAGCATGGCCGCGAAGGCGCGGTCCAGCACCGGGCCAAGCTGCGCCGGATCGTCCAGCCGCTCGGTATGGCACAGCGCGCGCACCATCGCCGCCTGATCGGGCAGTTCGTGAAGGAGGCCGAGGCCAAGGCCCAGCGAGGCCCGGCGGTTCACCCCCGAGATCACCAGCATCGGCACCGAATCCGCCTTGGCCTGCGCCATGGCGGTCAGGGTGTTGGTGATGCCCGGCCCGGTGATCACGAAGGCCACGCCGGGCTTGCCGCTGACCCGGGCGTAACCGTCGGCCATGAAGCCCGCGCCCTGCTCGTGGCGGGGCGTGACATGACGGACCCGGCCCGAGGCAAGGCCCCGGTAAAGCTCGATCGTATGGACGCCGGGGATGCCGAAGACCACTTCGACCCCGCGCGCCGCCAGCCCCTCGACCAGCCGTTCCCCAACCGTCGTCATGCCGCATTCCCCCTGAGCCTTGCCGCATGGGCGGCGATCCGTTCCGCGGCGCGGGCGATCAGCCCGTCCTCCACCGTCAGCGACAGCCTGATCCAGCCGCGCAAGCCTTCGCCGAAGCTTTCGCCCGGCATCACCGCCACATCCCTTTCCGCCAGAAGAGACAGCGCGAAATCGAGGCCCGAAAGCCCCGTCGCCCGCACGTCGACCAGCGCGAACATCCCGGCCTCGGGCCGGTGGACGCTGAGGCCCGCCACCCCGTCCAGCGCCTGTGCCACCAGCCCGGCGCGGGCGGCGAAGCGTTCCGCCATGCCCTCGGCGACGGTCGAGGGGCCGGAGACCGCCAGCGCCGTCATGTCGGCGATGAAGGGCTGGCTGCCGAAAAGCATGGTCTCGGACAGCGGCAGCAGCCGTTCGGTGAATTCCGCCGGACCGACGACCCAGCCCGAGCGGAACCCCGGCGCGGCATGGGACTTGGAGATCGAGGAGGCGACGATGCTGCGTTCGGCCAGTTCCGGCAGGTCCAGCACCGAGGCGAAGGGCACGCCGGGGAAGACCAGATCCTCGTAGACCTCGTCCGCCACGATCCACAGGTCATGCCTGCGGGCGACCTCGCCCAGGGCGGCGATGTCCTCGCGCCGCAGCACCGCGCCGGTGGGATTGTGCGGGGTGTTGAGGAAAAGGACGCGGGCACGCGGCGTGATCCGGGCCTCCACATCGGCCGGGTCGATGCGGAAGCCGCGCCCGGGCCGCAGCGGCACAGGGACCATGGTCGCGCCGGTCTGGGCGATCAACCCTTCATAGGTGGCATACATCGGGTCGCCGACCAGCACTTCGTCGCCCGGCTCCAGCAGGGTGCGGAAGGTGGCGTAGATGCAGGTCTGGGTGCCGGGCAGGCAGATCACCTGCTCGGGGCCGATGGGATGGCCGCGGCGGGTGGAATAGCGGCGGGCGAGGGCGGCGACCAGCAGCGGCTCTCCCCTGCCGTTGGAATAGCCGGTGCGGCCGGCCATCATGGCGCGGGTGGCTTCCTCGATCAGCGGCAGCGGGGTGGGCACGTCGGGCTCGCCGATGGTCAGTTCGATCACCTGACGGCCCTCGTCCTTTGCGGCGCGGGCGCGCAGATGCACCTCCCATTTGGCCGAGCCGAGGCCGGCCAGCCGGCCGCTCACGCCTGCATATCTCATGTCTCTCCTCCTTCCGCCGCGGCGGCCATGGCGATTTCCGGGATGAATGTCCCGCGGGTCGTCAGATCGGTGCCGAGGATGGCGCCGACCGAGGTCAGCCCGATGCGGACCAGTTCCCCGGGCGCGAAACCATGCGGCAGCACGCCGCCCTCCATCCACAGCCCGTCGATCACCGCGTTGCAGGCGATGGCTTCCTGACGCAACTGGTTGGCGGTGACGCCGGGGCGGCCCAGTGCGGCGATCAGCCCCTGCAGCATGTCGCGGTAGCGCAGGTAGCCCCGTTCATGCGCGGCCAGAAGGGCGGGATCGGCGCGTACGGTGTGCAGGTAACCGGCCCAGAGCCCGACCGCTGCCGAATCGACCACCGGAGGCCGCAAGGAGGCGGCGACGAAGATCGCCAGCCGCTCCTCGGGCGCCGCTCCCACGCCGGAAAGCGCATCGGCGCCCTTGTCGGTCATCCCGTCGATCAACTGGCGATAGGCCGCGCGCGACAGTTCGTCCTTCGAGCCGAAGTAATGCCGGATCAGCCCCGGCGTGACGCCTGCTCGCTCGGCGATGGCCCGGACGGTGGCTGCGCGCGGCCCGCCCTCGGCCACCAGCGCCTGGGTGGCCGCGATCAGCGCCTCGCGGCGGCTGTCCTCGCTTTCGCGGCGATAGGGGCGGCGGTCGGCTTTCATGGCATCCGGCGTTGTTATACAGATGCATAATCCGACAGGTTTCGCCCTGTTGCAAGCGGCGGTTTGCAGATTGCGCGCCTTGCGGCGCAAGCCTTTCCTCTCGCCTCTGCGGCTGCGCCGCAGCCGGCTCGGGCGTGCCTCCGGCGGGGATATTTGTGTTCAGAAAGAGGGAGGCTTCCTGCTGGGCCGGATCAGGTGCCCGGATGCCCGTCCCTTGGCGCCACGTCCTTGTGGATGATCACATCCGCCTGCGGATAGGCCTGCAATATCGCGCGGCGTAGGCCCGCGCCGATGTCATGCGCCTGGCGCAGGGTCTGTTCGCCGTCCAGTTCGATATGCAGGTGGACGAAGATGCGGCGGCCGGCGGTTCGCGTCTTCAGGTCGTGGAAGCCGTGGACGCCGGGCCAGTTGCAGGCGATGGCGGCGATGCCCTCGATCACTGCCGGATCGGCGCGGCGGTCCATCAGCGCGTCCCAGGCGCCCTTGCCGACATGGGCGGCGCCGAACAGCATCACCCCTGCCGCCGCCAGCGCCACCATGGCATCGACATTGGCCAGCCCCCAGGCCTTCGAGACCCAGAGCGCCACGATCGCCCCGATTCCCGGCAGCAGATCGCCCAGATAATGCAGCCGGTCCGCCGCCACCACGCGGCTGCCGGTGGCCCGCGCCACCCGGCCCTGCCACCAGACCAGCGCCAGCGTCAGCCCGATGGAGACCGCCATCACCGTCATGCCCAGCCCTTCGCTGGCCAGTTCCGCCACCTGCGGCGACGACAGCCGCGCCGCCGCCGCCCAGGCGATCAGCAGCGCCGAGGCGGTGATGAACAGCGATTGCGCCAGCGCCGCCAGATCCTCGGCCGAGGAATGGCCGAAGGCGTGGTCCTCGTCCGCGGGCCTTGCGGCGTAGATCAGCGCGGCGGCGGCGGCGAGGCTCATCATCAGGTCCAGCGCGGAATCGGCCAGCGAGGCGGCGATGGACAGGGCCCCGGTCGCCGCCAGCGCCCAGAGCTTCAGCCCGACCAGCACCGCCGAGACCGTAACCGAGGCCAGTCCCGCCGTCAGTGTCAGCTTGGTGTCCCGATCCGCCATCGTCCCCGCCCTTTCAGGAGCCGAGGGCTACCGCCCGCCGTTCCGGCGCGCAAGGGCTACTCGATGATTTCGCCCGGCGCGACGCCCCAGAGCGCGGTCTTGGCGACCCAGCCCTTCTCGCCGCCCGACTGGATGCGGCACCAGTCGGGCCGGCATTCCAGCACCCGGCCGATCACCCCCAGCTCGGCCTGCGCCACCACCTGCGCGGCCGGGTCGGGGCTGGTGCGCAATTCGGCCATGTCCAGTATGACAACCACGCTGCGCACCCCCGAGAGCAGCGCGTAATGCACCCAGCCGCCGGCGCCGTCCTGATCCTCGACCCGGCGCCAGTTGTCGAACTCGGCGGTGATCTTCAGCGGCATCCCGCGCCGGGTGAACACCCAGTCGATGCGATGGGTCAGCCCCGGGCCGCGGCGCGCGTTGCCCTCGTCGCCCTTCAGGCTGACGAAGCGGGGCAGCGGCAGGTTGGTGACGCAGCCGAAGCCGGGCTTGCAGTCCTTTTCCTTCTTCGCCGCAGGCTTGGCGGCAGCGGCATCCGCGGGGGCTTCGGTCTCGGTCTCCGTGCCTTGCGCGTGAAGCGGCAGCGACTGCGCCGCTGCCCAGAGGCCCGCCGCCAAGCCCGCCATCGCGACCCAAGTCCCGATCCGCATGATCCGCCCCTTCCGGGTCCGGCCCCGCCGCGGCGCCCTGCCTGCGACCTGCCGTCCCGTCTTTGCCTCTGCCCGGGGGCTTGTGAACCGCCCCGCTTCCCGCCACTGTGCCGCAGGACCGAATGATTTGGAAGACCCCGGGGAGGAGACATGCCAATCCAGCGCCTGAGTGTTGTCGTCACGCGACGCCTGCCCGAGGTCGTCGAGACCCGGCTGAAAGAGCTGTTCGACGTCGAGTTGCGCGACCCGGACACGAAGATGAGCCGCGAGGACCTGGCCGCCGCCATGGCGCGGGCCGATGTGCTGGTGCCGACGATCACCGACCAGATCGACGCGGGCCTGATCGCGCAGGCGGGTGAACGGCTGAAGCTGATCGCCAATTACGGCGCCGGGGTGGACCATATCGACGTAGCCACCGCCCGCAGCCGCGGCATCCTCGTGTCGAACACCCCGGGCGTGGTGACCGAGGATACCGCCGACATGGTGATGGCGCTGATCATGGCCGTCACCCGCCGCATCCCCGAGGGGCTGGCGGTGATGCAGGCGGGCCGCTGGGATGGCTGGTCGCCCACGGCCTTCCTCGGCAACCGCATGGCGGGCAAGCGGCTCGGCATCCTCGGCATGGGGCGGATCGGCATGGCTGTGGCGCGGCGGGCCAAGGCGTTCGGCTGCCAGGTCCACTACCACAACCGCCGCCGCCACCGGCCGGAGGTGGAGGAGGAACTGGAGGCGACCTATTGGGAAAGCCTCGACCAGATGCTGGCGCGGATGGACATCGTGTCGGTGAACTGCCCGCACACGCCCTCGACCTTCCACTTGCTGAACGCGCGACGGCTGAAGCTGATGAAGCCCACGGCGGTGGTGGTGAACACCTCGCGCGGCGAGGTGATCGACGAGAACGCCCTGACCCGCGCGCTGCGGGCCGGCGAACTGGCCGGCGCGGGGCTGGACGTCTACGAGCACGGCACCGAGATCAACCCCCGCCTGCGCGAGGTGCCGAACGTGGTCCTGCTGCCGCATATGGGTTCGGCCACCATCGAGGGCCGGATCGAGATGGGCGAGAAGGTGATCATCAACATCAAGACCTTCGCCGACGGCCACCGCCCGCCGGACCAGGTGGTGCCGGGGATGTTGTAGGGCGAAGGCGCGGAGGCGGCCAGAGGTCTGCTTTGCGGGACGGAGCGGACATTCGAGCCATTTTCGGCTACGCTTCAAGACCATGAAACATAGTAAACTCCATGGCATTGCCCACAACTATGCACACTCGCTTGCAGGCGGTCTGAGTTTTGTCGTTCCGAATTATGTGCTTCACACCGCCGTCTATGCCGAGGCGGCAGTGACACCCGATGGCTTCGTTGTGGTCGACTTTCTCAACGGTCAGGTTCAAGGTGCCTTCCCGGGCGGTGAACTGGAATATGTCGTACCCCTCTTCAGCAGCGCTTTTCCTGCATTCTGCGCCAAGCACGGCGTGGATCTCTCAGATTACAGGATGTGCCTCGTCCGGTTCGTTGCTGGCCAAGGCGGCAACAGCTACATCATCACGGTTGAAGACCGCAGTGGCCTTCGGACAGCTCGCGAATATGTTGGCAGGCAAGGTCGTCGGTCCATGGAACCGGATTATCTTGGCAGATTGCGCCCCAAGAGAGTCATCTCACCAGAATCCTAACTGACGAGCGGCCTTGGAGTGTTACGACTGTCCGCTAAGGGTTCAGCAACCCCACCCCCAACACCGGGCCCCACCTCACTCCCCCACCACAAACTCCCCCACCAGCGGCAGGTGATCCGACGCCCGGT
>CAYLSD010000042.1:0-32627 GCA_964386345.1 uncultured Fuscovulum sp. | reverse complement strand
AGTTCAACTCGGCGCTTGGCCCCTACAAGGGCGGCATCCGCTTCCACCCCTCGGTGAATGTCGGGATCATCAAGTTCCTCGGCTTCGAACAGACCTTCAAGAACGCCCTGACCGGAATGCCCATCGGCGGCGGCAAGGGCGGCTCGGACTTCGACCCCAAGGGCAGGTCCGACCGCGAGATCATGCGCTTCTGCCAGTCGTTCATGACCGAGCTGCACCGCCATATCGGTGAATACACCGACGTTCCGGCCGGTGACATCGGCGTCGGCGGGCGCGAGATCGGCTATATGTTCGGCCAATACAAGCGCCTGACCAACCGCTACGAGGCGGGCGTGCTGACCGGCAAGGCGCTGTTCTACGGCGGCTCGCGCGCCCGGACCGAGGCAACGGGCTACGGCAACACCTATTTCGTCGAATCGATGCTGAAGACCCGCGGCACCAGCTTCGACGGCAAGAAGGTGGTGATCTCGGGCTCGGGCAACGTCGCCATCTATTCGCTGGAAAAGGTGCGGGAGTTCGGCGGCAAGGTCGTCGCGATGTCCGACAGTTCGGGCTACATCGTCGACGAGAACGGCATCGACCTGCAACTGGTGCAGGAAATCAAGGAAATCCGCCGCGCCCGCATTTCCGAATACGTGCGGCTGAAGGGCGAGGGGAAGGGTGTCTGGTTCGTCAAGGCGGGCGATGGCTCGATCTGGGACGTGGCCTGCGACGTGGCCATGCCTTCGGCCACCCAGAACGAACTGACCGGCAAGGACGCCAAGGCGCTGGTGAAGAACGGCGTGATCGCCGTGGGCGAGGGCGCGAACATGCCCACCACGCCGGACGCGACCCGGATCTTCCAGGAGGCGGGCGTCATGTTCGCCCCGGGCAAGGCGGCGAACGCGGGCGGCGTCGCCACCTCGGCGCTGGAGATGCAGCAGAACGCCAGCCGCGACAGCTGGTCCTTCGAGCAGACCGAGGCACGGCTCGCCACGATCATGAAGAATATCCACGATACCTGTGCGGCGACGGCGGACGAATACGGCGCACCGGGCGATTATGTGCTGGGGGCCAACATCGCGGGCTTCGTCCGCGTGGCCGAGGCGATGCGGGCGCTTGGCGTGATCTGACGCCTGCCGGAGAAATGGAAAAGGGGCCTGCGATCATCCGCAGGCCCCTTTCATCATCTGCCAGCCCGGCCTCAGCTGTGATAGGCGCTTTCGCCATGCGAGGTCAGGTCCAGACCTTCGCGCTCGGCATCCTCAGGGACCCGCAGGCCGATGACCGCATCCACCACCTTGTAAAGGATGGCCGAGACCACGGCGCACCAGACGATGGTGATCCCCACGGCCAGGATCTGCACCCAGACCTGCGAAGCCAGCGTATGCTCGCCACCGAAGCCCTGGCCGCCCAAGGCGGTCGAGGCAAGAACACCCGTGCCGATGGCGCCGATGATCCCCGCCACGCCATGGATGCCGAAGACGTCCAGGCTGTCGTCGTAACCGGCCTTCACCTTGACCACGGCCACGAAGTAATAGGCCACCAGCGAGGCAATCGCACCCAGCACGATAGCGCCGACAGGGCCCACGGCACCCGCCGCCGGGGTCACCGCAACCAGACCGGCGATGATGCCCGAAGCCGCACCCAGGGCCGAAGACTTGCCGCGGATAACCTTTTCAGCCAGCAGCCAGGCCACCGCCGCACCCGCCGTCGCGGTCAGCGTGTTGATCACCGCCAGCGTTGCCAGCGAACTGGCCCCCAGCGCCGAGCCCGCGTTGAAGCCGAACCAGCCGACCCACAGCATCCCCGCGCCGGCCACGGCCAGCGGCAGCGAATGCGGCGCCATGTTGTCCTTGCCATAACCCGTGCGCTTGCCAAGGATGATGGCGCCGACAAGGCCCGCGATCCCGGCGTTGATGTGCACCACCGTGCCGCCCGCGAAGTCGAGCACGTCCCAGCCGAAGAACAGGCCGCTCTCGTCCCATGCCATATGGGCGATGGGGAAATAGACGAAGGTTCCCCACAGCACCGAGAACAGCACCGCCGCACCGAACTTGATCCGTTCGGCGAAGGCGCCGACGATCAGGGCCGGGGTGATGGCGGCGAAGGTCATCTGGAAGGCGATGAACAGGTATTCCGGGATGGTGCCGGCTTCGGATTCGGCCGTCACGCCCGACAGGAACAACTTGGCGAAACCGCCGAAGAAGGCGCTTTCCGACCCGCCGAAGGCGAAGGAATAGCCGTAGACCACCCAGACGATCATCATCGTGGCGGCGATGCCGGTGACCTGCACAAGCACCGAAAGCATGTTCTTGGCCCGCACCAGACCGCCGTAGAACAGCGCCAGCCCCGGCAGGATCATGAACATCACCAGCACGGTCGCCACGATCATCCAGGCGGTGTCACCGGTGTCCAGCCCCGAGACCGGAACTGCCTCTTCCACGACCTCCTCGACGGCTTCCGCCGCCTCCTGCGCCCATGCGGGCAGTCCGGCCATCAGGGCCGGAACCAGGGCCGCAAGGCCCGAAAGTTTTGTCTTCATATCCATCTGACTGTTGTTCCCTCTTCCCCGGCCCTAAAGCGCGTCGTCATCGGTTTCGCCGGTGCGCACCCGCACCGCGTGGTCCACGTCGAGGACGAAAATCTTCCCGTCGCCGATCTTGTCGGTTTTCGCGGTAGAGCGGATCGTCTCGACCACCTGGTCCGCCAGACCGTCGGCCACCACGATCTCGAGCCGGATCTTCGGCACGAAGTTCACGGCATATTCCGCGCCGCGATAAATCTCGGTATGGCCGGATTGCAGGCCGAAGCCCTTGATTTCAGTCACCATCATGCCGCGCACGCCGATCGCGGTCAGCGCCTCGCGGACCTCGTCCAGCTTGAACGGCTTGATTGCTGCGATGATCAGTTTCACGTCCTTCCCCTTCTTCCGGTCGGGCCCGGGGTTGGGCCCTTGGCGGTAAGCAGGCGGCATTTCGCAGTTGCAGCACAAGAATTCGCCGGTGCAGCGGGCTGCCTGATCGGGCAAGGGCGCAGAATTTTTGCATTCCCGCGCTGTCCTGCCCAATTCCTGAGCAGGAAACGCATCCGAATCGGCGCGCGGCTTCGCGCGCGCCTCACCGCGCGCCCTTCGCTTCGCCGCAAAAGCAGGTTATGGTCCGCCCCAATCAAATCGCGCAGCAGGCGGACAGGCAGTCCAATGGTGACAGGCAAGGGGGGCCGCGGGCCTCTGGTGGCAGACAGGCGTTATCCCCGCGCGGGCACGGCGGCACAGGCCGCAAGGAAGCCTGCACCGCCGAAACGGCCCCCGCAGAAAACGCGCAAGCCGCAGCGTCCTCGCCGCAAGCATGGGCTGGTCGTCTCGGTCGTGCTGTTCTTCTGGCGGATGATCTGGTCGGTCCTCTGGCGCGTCACCGCCATCGGCGCGCTGCTGCTGGGGGCGGTGGTGCTGTATTTCTACGCCCAGCTTCCGCCGATGACCGACCTGCTGGACGGCCGCGCCCGCGGCTCGGTCACCATGCTGGACCGCAACGGCGAGGTCTTCGCCTGGCGCGGCGAGACCTTCGGCGGCCAGATCACCGCCGACACCGTGTCGAAATACCTGCATGACGCCGTGGTGGCGACCGAGGACAAGCGCTTCTACTGGCACTTCGGCATCTCGCCCCGCGGCATCGCCAGCGCCATCCGCATCAACCTGGCCGAAGGCCGCAAACCCTTCGAGGGCAACGGCGGCTCGACCATCACCCAGCAGGTGGCGAAACTTCTCTGCCTTGGCGTGACCTACGACCCGAAGGTCTGGAAGACCGAGGCCGCCTACGAGAAGGACTGCCGCTCGGGCGGGATGTGGCGCAAGCTGAAGGAAGTGCCCTTCGCCATGGCGATGGAGCTGAAATATTCCAAACAGGACATCCTCACGATCTATTTCAACCGCGCCTATCTGGGCGCGGGCGCGCGCGGGTTCGAGGCCGCGGCGCAGCGTTATTTCGGCAAGTCCGCCGCCAATGTCACACCCGCCGAAGCGGCGATGCTGGCGGGCCTTCTGAAGGCGCCCTCCACCTATGCGCCCACCTCCAGCATGGACCGCGCCCGCAACCGTGCCGCCGTGGTGATCGGGCTGATGGAGGAACAGGGCTACCTGACGAAACAGCAGGCCGAGGAAGCGCGCGCCAATCCCGCGCAACTGTCCAAGGCCGCGCGGCAGAAGATGGGAGGCTTCTTCGCCGACTGGGTGATGGAGACGACGCCCGACTACCTTGCCCGCGACACCACCGAGGATGTGATCATCCAGACCACGCTGGACCAGCGGATGCAGGCCCAGGCCGAAGAGGCGCTGCAATGGGTGTTCGAGAACAAGGTGAAAGAGGGGTCCAAGGCCCAGGCCGCGATCGTGGTGATGAGCGCGGACGGCGCCGTTCGCGCCATGGTCGGCGGGCGCGACCTGCCGCAGGCGGGCGATTTCAACCGCGCCACCCAGGCGCTGCGGCAGACCGGATCGGCCTTCAAGCCTTTCATCTATGCCGTGGCGATGGATCTGGGCTACAGCCCGCTTGACTATGTGGACGACAGCCCCTGGTCGATCAACGTGCCGGGCTCGGGCGTCTATGCGCCGAAGAACTACGACGGCAAGTTCAAGGGCATGGTCACCCTGACCCAGGCTCTTGCCGAAAGCCGCAACATCCCGGCGGTGAAGATACAGGAACTGGTGGGCCGCGATCTGGTGAAGAAGGTGGCAACCGATTTCGGCGTGGCGCAGAACCTTGCCGACGGCCCGGCTCTGGCGCTTGGGGCGAGTGAATCGACGCTGATCGAGATGACGGGCGCCTATGCCGGCATCCTGAACGGCGGCTCCTCGGTCACGCCCTACGGGCTGGTGGCGCTGAAACTGAAGAACGAGAACGAGGAACTGTTCGGCCAGGGCGGCGGCATCGGCGAGCGGGTGATCACCGAGACCGCGTCGCATGCGCTGATCTACATGATGACCCAGGTGATCGAGACCGGCACCGGCACCCGCGCCCGGCTGAAGGGCCGTGAGGCGGCGGGCAAGACCGGCACCACCAACTCGGCCCGCGACGCATGGTTCGTGGGCTTCACCGCGGATTATGTGGTGGGGGTCTGGCTCGGCTACGACGACAACAAGCCGCTGACCGGCGTGACGGGCGGCGGCCTTCCGGCCGAAATCTGGCATGAGGTGATGGTGCGCATCAACGAAGGGGTGGAATCGAAGCCCCTGCCGAAGGAAATCCCGGCCAGCACCTTCACGCCCCCGGCGGGCGGCTACGAGGGGACCTACGACCCGAACGATTTCGTCCAGCCCGAGGACGTGCCCTGGTTCGACGGGTCCAACCCGAACCAGCCGGGAATGACCGAGGACGATCTGGCCGAGCAGATCTTGAACGAGATCCTGCGGAACAATTGAGGGGCGGAGAACTCCCCCCCAGGTTCAGGACACCGGGCCGGGGCGCTGGCCGGAACTGATCGTCCCGGCCGGTTCAGCGGAACCCGTGTGGAATGGCGAAGGCGACAGCCTTCGCCAAAGAGGTCGGAGATATCACAGAGCGGGGTTCACCCCACCCATGCCTCAACTGTTCTTCAAATCCGCGATCAGCGCGTCGAGATTGCCCTTGCGCTTGTCCAGCATCGCGCCGATCTCGGTCCGCTCGCTGGCCAGCATGTTCACGCCTTCGATGATGATGTTGAAGAACAGGCTCTTGCCCGCCTTGTCCGACACATGCCAGCGCACCTCGAACGGCGCCTCGCCCTTCAGATGGGCGGTCGAGATCACCTCGAAGTAGCTTTTCAGCGGATGGGCGCTCTTCACCTCGATCCGCCCGCCGATGAACTCGCGGAAGCGGCGGCCGTATTTGCGGCTGATGTAGCTCTGGAACGCCTTGGTGAAGGCCGACATCTGCGCATTCGATGCCGAGCGCGCCGCCACGCCAAGGGCCGACCGCGCGATGGTCGGCACATCGGCATAGCGGGCGAAGATCTTCTCGAACTCGGGCAGCATGGCGCCTTCCGACCTGCCCGAGTTGATCACCTTGTTGATGTCGCCCACCGCCTTGTCGATCAGCGCGCGGGCCTGGTCGACGTTCAGCGCCAGCGCGGGCAGGGCGGAAACCGCCAGCCCGGCCCCCAGGGCCAGGCCGAAGCTGCGGCGGGTCAGGATCATGTCACTGGGCATAGGGGTCCTCATAGGGATCGATGAAGCCTTCGTCCGCGTCGGCACCCGCGCCGCGGGACAGTTCGAACCGGCGATTCTGCAGGTAGAGCAGACGCGCCTGCGCATAGCTGTCAGCGCTGTCATATAGGATCGAGTCGACCGTGTTTGAATAGCGGTTGCGATCATTCAGCCGCGCCAGCACCTTGGCCACATGCGCGGCGATGGCCGCATCGCCGCCCGCCGCCCGGCTGACCGGGTTCATCGCGAAGTCGACCACCGTCCCCACCGCATCCCGCGCGGTCGAGGGGCCGAAGCCCGGCAGCTCGACATAGGGGCCCTCGCCCACGCCCCAGACATGCAGCGTCTCGCCGAAATCGGTATCGTCGCGCGGCAGGCCCGCCTCGGTCGCCACGTCCAGAAGCCCGCCAAGGCCGAAGATCACGTTCACACCGAAACGCAGGAAGTTGGTGGTCGCCTCGGCCACCCGGCCCTGCAACAGGTGGTTCGCCATGTCGCCCGGCAGGTCCAGCGTATCGGCAAGGTTGGACACGCCCTGCCGCACGGGCTCGGGCACCACGCCATAGGCCTGGGCGCCCGGGCGCAGGATCGCGCGGTCCAGCCCCTTGTTCAGCCCGTGGGTGGCACGGTTCATCGGCTCCAGCGGATCGTTGATCCCGGTCGCCTGCGGGGCCGGGCCGCAGGCCGCCAGCAGCGCCACGAAAACCAGGGGAAGAGCAACCCGGCGCCGTGCGAAAGGAATTGGAAAACTCACGGCCTGCTCCCTGACACTCCGCCCGATCGGTTCCATGGGCGCAGGCGCCCCTTCCCGGGGCGTCCCGCACCCGATTTCCTTTAGGGGCAGGGCCGGGGCATGACAACCACTCGCCGCCCGATTTCCGGCCGGGGTGGCGGGAAGCGGCCACAGGCTGCAACACATGGGCGTGAGCGGCTCCGCCTTGCCGCCCCCGTCCCGCCCCGCTAGGCTCCGCGCAAGCCAGAGGAGTCCCCCCATGTCCCAGATCGAATCCCGCCTTGCCGAGCTTGGCGTCACCCTGCCCGACGCCCCCGCCCCGGCGGCGAATTACGTGCCCTTCGTGGTGGTGGGGAACCTTGTCCATATCTCCGGCCAGATTTCCCAGAACGCCGATGGCCTGATCAAGGGCCGCCTCGGCGCCGACATGGCCGTGGAACAGGGGGCCGAAGCCGCGAAGCGCTGCGCCGTCTCGCTGCTGGCGCAGTTGAAGAAGGCCTGCGGCGGCGACCTCTCCCGCCTCGTGCGCGTGGTGAAGCTGACCGGCTTCGTCAACTCCACCGCCGATTTCACCGACCAGCCCAAGGTGATCAACGGCGCCTCCGACTTCCTCGTCGCCGCGCTTGGCGATGCGGGCCGCCATGCCCGCTCGGCGGTCTCGGCCGCCTCCCTCCCCCTCGGCGTCGCGGTCGAGATCGAGGGCATCTTCGAGATCCGCTGATGCGCGTCCCCCTGCCGCCCGGCCTGCTGCGCCTGCCCATCGCCCATCGCGCATTGCATGACCGTGCGGCGGGAAGGATCGAGAACTCTTCCGCAGCGATACGGGCAGCGATCGGCCATGGCTACGCCATCGAGATCGACCTGCAACTCAGCCGCGACGGCGTGCCAATGGTCTTCCACGACGAAGACCTCGACCGGCTGACCGGCGAGGCTGGCCCCCTCGCCGCCCGCAGCGCCGCCGAATTGCAGGCGATCCGCCTGAAGGACAGCACCGACACCATCCCCACGCTGGAGGAGGTGCTGGCGCTGGCCGCCGGTCGTGTCCCGCTGCTGATCGAATTGAAGGACCAGTCGCTGGTCATGGGCCCCACCGATGGCCGGCTGGAGGCCGCCACGGCGAAGGCGGTGAAGGACTACAAGGGCGAGGTCGCCCTGATGTCCTTCAACCCGGCCTGCATCCACCACCTCGCCCGCCTCGCGCCGGACATTCCCCGCGGCATCACCACCGCGGCCTACGACCCGGAAAGCTGGCACCCGATGCCGCCCGACATGTGCGCCCATTTCCGCGCCATCCCCGATTATGACCCCACGCTCTCCAGCTTCATCAGCCACGAGGCCGCGGACCTGTCCTCGCCCCGCGTGGCGGAACTGAAGGCGCAGGGCGCGGAAATCCTGTGCTGGACCATCCGCTCGCCCGCCGAGGAGGCACTGGCCCGCAAGGTGGCGCGGAATATCACCTTCGAGGGCTATCTTTCGCCCCTGCCCGCTTGACGAACGCAAATCCGCCGCCCCTTCATCTTGGCGAAAATACTCTGCAGGGGGTCCGGGGGACGCAAAGTCCCCCGGCGCCTCCGCCCCGGAACCCGGCATGACAGATGTCACCCTCCACGACTCCCTGACCGAGATCGCGCCCGCCGACTGGGACGCGATGGCCGCGCCCGAACAGGCCGCCGGGCGCCCGGAAGATCCGTTCACCACCCACCGCTTCCTGTCGGCGCTGGAACTCTCCGGCTCCACCGGCCGCGGAACCGGCTGGCTGCCGAAGCCCCTGGTTCTGCGCCGGGACGGCCGCCCCGCCGCCGCGCTGCCGCTTTACGTCAAGACCCACAGCCAGGGCGAATACATCTTCGACCACGGCTGGGCCGAAGCCTGGGAACGCGCGGGCGGGCGTTATTACCCCAAGCTGCAGGCCGCCGTGCCCTTCACCCCGGTCCCCGGCCGCCGCTTCCTCGGGCCGCCGGAAACGCGGGCCGACCTCGCCTCCGCCGCCATCGGACTGGCGCGCGGCAACCGGCTGTCCTCCCTGCACGTCACCTTCTGCACCGGTGAAGAGGCCAGGGCTCTGGCGGGGCACGAGGGGCTTCTGCACCGCGTCACCCAGCAATACCACTGGCACAATCGCGGCTATGCGACCTTCGCCGACTTCCTGTCCGACCTTTCCAGCCGCAAGCGCAAGGCGATCCGCAAGGAGCGCGAGACGGCGCTGTCGACGGGCCTGACCGTCCGCGCCTTGACCGGCGACGGTATCGAACCCCGGCACTGGGATGCATTCTGGACCTTTTACCAGGACACCGGCAGCCGCAAATGGGGCCGGCCCTACCTGACCCGCACCGCCTTCGACATGCTGCACGCCACGATGCGCGATGACATGCTCTTGATCCTGGCCTTCGACGGCCAGCGCCCCATTGCCGGTGCGCTGAATTTCATCGGCCGCTCGGCGCTTTACGGCCGCTACTGGGGCGCGGTCGAGGACCACCCCTGCCTGCATTTCGAACTGTGCTACCATCAGGCCATCGACTGGGCCATCACCCACGGCCTGCAGCGGGTGGAGGCGGGCGCGCAGGGCGACCACAAGCTGGCGCGCGGCTATCTGCCGGTCGAGACCCACTCGCTGCACTGGATCGCCGACCCGGGCTTCCGGGCAGCGGTGGCGGAATATCTGGAACGCGAAAAGCTGGCGGTGGGGGAAGAGATCGAGGTGCTGACCTCTTACGGGCCTTTCCGCCGTTCGGGATCGGAAGCGTAGCATTGGGGGTTTCACCCCCAAACCCCCAGAGTATTTGTGCCAAGATGAAGCGCAGGGAATCGGAGGAACCGGATGCTGACCTTCTACACCAACCCGATGAGCCGCGGCCGCATCGCGAGGGTGATGCTGGAGGAAATCGGCGAGCCCTACGAGACCGTGGTGCTGGACTACGGCACCACGATGAAGGCGCCGGATTATCTGGCGGTGAACCCGATGGGCAAGGTGCCCGCGGTGGTGCATGAGGGCACCATCGTCACTGAATGCGCCGCGATCTGCACCTATCTGGCGATGGCCTTCCCCGGAAAGGGCCTGATGGCCGAGGACAAGGCCGCCTATTTCCGCTGGATGTTCTTCGCCGCCGGGCCGCTGGAGCAGGCGGTGGTCAACAGCTCCTTCGGCTGGACCCCCTCGACCCCGCAGGAATCCGGCCGCACCGGCTATGGCAGTCTGGACGCCGTGGTCCGCACGCTGGCCGGGCATCTGGCGTCGCATGACTATATCGCCGACGGCCGCTTCACCGCGGCGGATGTCTATGTCGGCAGCCAGATCGGCTGGGGCCTGCAATTCGGAACGCTCCCCGCCGATCCTGCGTTCACCTCCTACTGGAACCGCATCAAGGACCGTCCCGCACGAATGGCGGCGGATGCGAAGGACAATGCGCTGATGGAGAAAGCAAAATGACCGACCGCATCCCCCAGGGCGAGCGCGCCGCCGCGCTGGCTCCGCTTGGCGAAACCGGCTGGGCCGCCGTGCCGGGCCGCGACGCCATCCGCAAGATCTGGAAGTTCCGCAGCTTCTCGGAAGCCTGGGGCTTCATGTCCCGCGCCGCGCTGCGGGCCGAGAAGCTGAACCATCACCCGGAATGGTCGAACACCTACAACGTTGTGGACGTGACCCTGACCACGCATTCCTGCGACGGGCTCAGCCCGCTGGACATCGACCTGGCCGGTTTCATGGACAGGATCGCCCCCGGGGCCGAGGTCCAGCGCGACCATGGCGAACCCGTCTCCTGCCTGTGCGAGTTGCATCACCGCAAGGCGTGACCGGGCAACACTGCGGCCCCGGACCCCGGGGCCGCGTGTCTGGATCAGCCCGTCAGAGCTGGCCCAGCAGCGTCTCGCCCGCCGAGATCTCGCAGGCGCCGGGGCTTTCCTCAAGGTTCAGCTGCTTCACCACCCCGTCCTCGGCATAAAGCGAATAGCGCTTCGAGCGGTCGAAGAAGCCGATGGCGGGGGCCGAGAATTCCAGCCCGATCGCCTTGGTGAACGACGAATCCGCATCCCCCAGCATGGTGATGCCCGCCGCCGCCGCGCCGGTCGACTCGCCCCAGGCCTTCATCACGAAGGCGTCGTTGACGGAGACGCAGATCACCTCGTCCACGCCCTTTTCCGCCAGTTTTCCGCGCACCCGCATAAAGCTGGGCACATGGGCGCTGGTGCAGGTGCCGGTATAGGCCCCCGGCAGGCCGAAGATCACGACCTTGCGGCCCTTGAGCCGATCCGCCAGCGCCACCTGTTCCGGCCCGTTCGCCCCGACCTGCTGGAGGGTGGCGTCCGGCAGCTTGTCCCCTACTGCAATCGTCATTTTCGTCATCCTTTCCTGTTCGTCGCGTTGCGCGCCGCGCCATCTCGGTTATAGGCTCGCCCCGCAGGTTTGCCAGAGGGGGAATGCGATGCGGGTGGTGATCGTCGGGGCCGGACAGGCCGGGGCCGCGCTGGCCGCCAAGCTGCGGGCGCTTGGCCATCAGGGTCCGATCACCATGATCGGCGAGGAACCGGCCCCGCCCTACCAGCGCCCGCCGCTGTCCAAGGCCTATCTGCTGGGCGAGATGGAGGAGGAACGCCTCTGGCTGCGCGCCCCTGAATTCTATGCGGAAAACGCCATCGGCCTGCGCTTGGGCCAGCCCGTCACCGGCATCGACCGGGCGGCGAAGACGGTCACGGTGGGCGGCGAGGCGATCCCCTACGATCACCTTGCGCTGACCACCGGCTCCGCCCCGCGCCGCCTGCCCGCAACCATCGGCGGAGACCTGCCGGGCGTCTACACCGTCCGCACCTTGGCCGATGTCGACGCCATGCGGGCAGAGTTCCTGCCGGGCCGCCGCGTCATCATCGTCGGCGGCGGATACATCGGGCTTGAGGCCGCCGCAGTAGCCGCCAAGCTGGGGCTGAAGGCCACCGTGCTGGAAATGGCGCCGCGCATCCTGCAACGGGTGGCCTCGCCCGAGACTTCGGCCTATGTCGGCGCGCTGCATCGCGGGCATGGGGTTGAGATCCTTGAGGAAACCGGCCTCGACCGCCTGCTGGGCGAGACGCGCGTCACCGGCGCGCGGTTGAAGGACGGGCGCGAACTGCCGGCCGATTTCGTCATCATCGGCGTCGGGATTTCCCCGAACGACCGGCTGGCCGCCCAAGCCGGGCTGACCGTAGACAACGGCATCGCCACCGATGCCCATGGCCGCACCTCGGACCCGTCGATCTGGTCGGCGGGCGACTGCGCCTCGTTCCCCTGGCGCGGCGGGCGGATCCGGCTGGAATCGGTGGGCAATGCCATCGACCAGGCCGAGGCGGTGGCCGCCAACATGCTGGGCGCCAACCAGCCCTATGAGGCGAAGCCCTGGTTCTGGTCCGACCAGTTCGACCTGAAGCTGCAGATCGCCGGGCTGAACACCGGCTACGACCATATCGTCACCCGCAAGGGCGAGGGCGAGGCGGTTTCCTTCTGGTATTACCGCGGCGGCGAGTTGCTGGCGGTGGACGCGATGAACGATCCCCGCGCCTATATGGTCGGCAAGCGGCTGATCGAAAGCGGCAAGAGTCCCGCGCCGGACGTGATCGCCTCGACCCCCGAGTTGAAGGCGCTTCTGAAGGGATGAGGATCATCGGCGGGGCAAGACGCGGACTTCTTCTGGCCGATGTCGGCGCAGGAGATGCCGAGGCGCATCTGCGCCCGACCTCGGACCGGGTGCGCGAGGCGATCTTCAACCTCCTGATCAACGGCGGACACGAGAGGCCGGGCGGGGGAGACCCCGTCACCGGCGCGCGGGTGCTGGACCTTTTCGCCGGGACCGGCGCCTTGGGGCTTGAAGCCCTGTCGCGCGGCGCGGCGCGGGTGGCCTTCGTCGACGACGGCGCCAGGGCGCGGGCGTTGCTGCGCACCAATATCGAGAAGATGCAGGCCATGGGCGCCACCGATGTCTGGCGGCGGGATGCGACCCGCCTCGGCCCCAACCGCGGCCCGGGCTACGGGCTGGTGTTCCTCGACCCGCCCTATCACAAGCAACTGGGAGAGGCGGCGCTGGCCTCCGCCCTTGCGGGCAACTGGCTGGCCCCGGGCGCGATGGTGGTGTGGGAGGAAGGCGCGACTCCCAGCCCTCCGCCCGGTTTCACGCCGCTGGACCAGCGCAGATACGGCGACACCATCGTCACCCTGCTTCGGGCGCCGGAATGATGCCCAAGGCGGTGATCTTCGATTGCGACGGGGTGCTGGTCGACAGCGAAGGGCCGACCTTCGACCTGCTGATCGCCGATCTGGCGGCGCATGGCCTGCCCCTGACCCGCCATCAGCTGGAAACCGACTATATCGGCGGCACGGTCGAGACGCTGGCCGTGAAGGCCAGGGCCGCGGGCGCCCGTCTGCCCGAAGGCTGGGTCGCCGATTTCTACACCCGCATGTATGCGATGCTGGACCGCGGCACCGCCCTGATGCCGGGCGTCCTTGCGGTGCTGGACGCGCTGGACGCGGCGGGGATCCCCTATGCCGTCGGCTCCAACGGCTCGCCCGAGAAGATGCGGATCACGCTTGGCCAGCACGGGTTGATCCCCCGCTTCCGCGCCCTGCTGTCGGGGCAGGCGATCGGCAAGCCCAAGCCCGCACCGGACCTGTTCCTTGCCGCCGCTGCCGCCTGCGGCGCGGCCCCCGCCGATTGCGTGGTGATCGAGGACAGCCCCACCGGCGCCCGCGCCGCCATCGTCGCCGGCATCTCCTGCCTCGGCTACGCCCCGCACGGGCCGGACGCCCCACCCGCAAGCCAGATGGCCGCCCTCGGCATCCCCCTCTTCCACGACATGCGCGACCTGCCCTCTCTTCTGGGCCTCTGATTTCATCTTGGTCCAAATACTCCGGGGGTGCGGGGGCTGGCCCCCGCTTCCTGCCCCATGACGCCGCGTTGCGGATGACTTCCCGCCCGCCCCGCGCCATTCTTCCGCGCCAGAGGGAGACCGCCATGACCAGCTATCCGCACCTTCTTTCCCCCCTGCCGCTTGGCCCGAAGACGCTGCGCAACCGCAGCCTGATGGGGTCGATGCATACGGGGCTCGAGGAAACCGGCGACTGGTCCCGCGTCGCCGCCTTCTACGCCGCCCGCGCCCGCGGCGGGGCCGGGCTGATCGTCACCGGCGGCATGGCGCCGAACCGCGAGGGCGGGGTGTTCCCCGGCGCGGCGGGGCTGTTCTCGGACAAGGACATCGCCAACCACCGCAGCGTCACCGATGCCGTTCATGCCGAGGGCGGCCATATCGCCATGCAGATCCTGCACGCGGGCCGCTACGCCTATTCCCCCGATTGCGTCGCACCCTCGGCGATCAAATCCCCGATCTCCCCCTTCCCGCCGAAGGAACTGGACGAGGAAGGTATCGAGAAGCAGGTCGCCGACATCGCCACCGCAGCCGCCCGCGCCATCGAGGCGGGTTATGACGGGGTAGAGGTGATGGGGTCCGAAGGCTATTTCCTGAACCAGTTCCTCGTCGCCCACACCAACCGCCGCACCGACCGCTGGGGCGGGCCTTACGAGAACCGGATGCGGCTGCCGGTCGAGGTCGTCCGCCGGGTCCGCGCCGCCATGGGGCCGGAGGCGATCCTCATCTTCCGCCTGTCACTGATCGACCTGGTGCCCGACGGCTCAAGCTGGGACGAGGTTCTCACACTGGCCCGCGCCGTCGAAGCCGCCGGGGCCTCGCTTCTCAACACCGGGATCGGCTGGCACGAGGCGCGGGTGCCGACCATCGCCACCTCGGTCCCCCGCGCCGCCTTCGCCGACCTGACGGCCCGCCTGAGGCCCGAGGTGGCGGTCCCCGTCATCGCCTCGAACCGGATCAACACGCCGGAAGTGGCCGAAAATCTGCTGGCCGAGGGGGCCGCCGACATGGTCTCGATGGCCCGGCCCTGGCTGGCGGACGCCGATTTCATCGCCAAGGCCGCCGCCGGGCGCGGGGCCGAGATCGCCCCCTGCATCGCCTGCAACCAGGCCTGCCTGGACCATACCTTCTCGGGCAAGCTGACCTCCTGCCTGGTCAATCCCCGCGCCTGCCACGAAACCGAACTGCGGCTGGACCCCGCCACGACGCCCAGGCGCATCGCCGTGGTCGGCGCAGGTCCGGCGGGCATGGCCGCCGCGATCGCCGCCGCCGGGCGCGGGCACAGCGTCACGCTCTACGAAGCCTCCACCCGGCCCGGCGGGCAATTGCACCTTGCCGCAACCATCCCCGGCAAAGAGGAGTTCCGCGGGCTGATCGACTGGTTTACCGGCCAGCTTTCTCACCCACGCATCGACCTGCGCCTGAACACCCCGGCCACCGAGGACAGCCTGAAAGGCCATGACGAGGTGATCGTCGCCACCGGCGTCACCCCGCGCGACCCGGGCATTCCCATCGCCCCGGGCACGCAGGTGCTGTCATATATCGAGGTCCTGCAAGGCGCGCCCGTGGGGCCGAAAGTCGCCATCATCGGCGCGGGCGGCATCGGCTTCGACGTGGCGGAGTTCCTGACCCACCACGGCACCAGCCCCACGTTGGACCGTGGCCTCTGGCGCCGCGAATGGGGCGTTGCCCCGCCGTGGACCGCCCGCGGCGGGCTGGTTCCCGCGCACCCCGAGGCGCCAGCGCGCGCCGTCTGGCTTCTCCAGCGCAAGCCGGAAAAGCCGGGCCGCAAGCTGGGCCGCACCACCGGCTGGATCCACCGCGCCACGCTGGCCGCCAAGGGCGTGCAGATGATCGGCGGAGTGAACTATGAACGGATCGACGAAAAGGGCCTGCACATAAGCCACGGCCCGGCGCGCGAGAGGGCTGAGACGCTTGCCGTCGATACGGTCGTGCTCTGTGCAGGCCAGGACCCCGCGCGCGGACTGTCGGAAAGGCTCACCGCGGCGGGTATTGCGTATCACCTGATCGGCGGGGCGGATGTGGCGGTCGAACTGGACGCGAAGCGCGCCATCGACCAGGCCACCCGTCTTGCGGCCCGCCTCTGAAACCGGCCCTCCGCCGCGCCCGGCCCGGGGGAAGCCGGGCCGGACGGGCAGAGGAACCGTCCTCAGCCGCCGTCGACCGGCTGCAGAAGGCCATTGTCCCAGGCCGCCTGCAATTCGGCCGCATCGACCGCGCCGTCGATATTGGTGTCGATGGCGTTGAAGCCATCTTCGGTCAGATCGGCCCACACCGCCTGCAATTCGGCAAGCGACCAGTTGCCGCTGGCATCGGTATCCTCGACCGCCGGGGGAATGCTGCCCTGCGCCATCGCGGCAGAGGCCAGCACCAGCGGCAGGAGAAGCGGGATCGTGCGTTTCATCGGATCATCCTTTCGGTCGTTCGATCTTCGGAAGGCCGGCGCGCCCTCATCGGCCCGCCGCCCGTGTCCTCAGTTGGGTCCTTCCTCCCGCCCCGTCCAGCGCCGGGCCGGACCGGCGGTTTTCCCCCGCCGACCGGCAGCATTCCCCACCCGGAAACCCGCCGGTTCGCGGCAATCGCCCCTTGCCCCGCCCATGCGACTCGGGCCCATCGGCACTTCACCGCCCGCCTTCCCAGGCCCCGGGGTTTCCGTGCCATGAACGATCCGTCTTATTTCCCCGGATAGGACGCGCCCCCGCCCCGATCCTGCCTGAATTGGAAACCAATAGTCGAAGATGACCTGGTATCTGCTTGCTTGGGGAGACAAATGGACCGACTGACCGAAATGGAAGCCTTCGCCACAGTGGTGGATCAAGGGGGCTTCACGGACGCGGCCAAGAAGATGGGCATCTCGAAATCTGCCGTTTCGAAGCATGTCTCCGCCTTGGAAGCCCGCCTCGGCGCGCGGCTGTTGAACCGCACGACCCGGCGCGTCTCGCCGACCGAGATCGGACTGGCCTATTACGACCGCGCCCGCCGCGTGCTGAACGACGCGGGCGAGGCCGATGCGCTGGTCACCTCCATGCAATCCGCCCCTTCGGGCCTGCTGCGCATTTCCGTCGCCACCGATTTCGGGGTGAACCTGCTGTCGCCGATCCTTGGGGAATTCCTGCTGGAATACCCTGACATCACCGTCAACATGGTGCTGAACAACCGCTATGTCGAACTGATCTCGGAAGGCTTCGACATGGCGATCCGCGTGGGAGAGCTTGAGGATTCCTCGCTCCGCGCCCGCAAGCTGACCGAGACGACGCGGCGGATGATCGGCTCCCCGGCCTATTTCCAGAAATTCGGCCGTCCGCTGAAGATCGACGACCTGAACGAGCACAAGCTTCTGCACTATTCCAACCAGGCCAACGGCAATGTCTGGAAAGTCACCGCGCCTTCGGGCGAGAAGCGGCAGGTGCGGTCGAACGGCTGGCTGACGGTGAACGACGGACAATCGCTGCTGAACGCCGCCGTCTCGGGCCTGGGCATCGCCTATCTGCCGAGCTTCCTTTACGCCGACGCGATGCGCATGGGGCTGGTCGAAGAGGCCATCCCCGGCCTGCCGACCGAGGTCCTGGGCATCTATGCGGTCTATCCGCCGGGGCGGTTCACCCAGCCCAAGGTGCGGGCCTTCATCGACTTCCTCGCCCGCCGCTTCATCGACAAGGGTCCCGACAACTGGTGATCCCCGGCGGGCCGCATCTGCGCAGCCCTATTGGGCCGAGGTCATCACGGCCTCGACACGCCTGTTTTTCCGGCGCCCGTCCTCGGTCAGGTTGGTCGCCCGCGGCGCCAGCGGGCCGACGCCTTCCGCCGTGACCTGCGCGCCCTGAACGCCCTGCGCCTGCACCAGTGCCTGCCGCACCGCCTGCGCGCGTTTCTTCGACAGGGCGATGTTCGCCGCCAGCCCGCCGGAATCGTCGGTATGGCCGACCAGCGCCACCCGGCGGCCCGGGTCCGCCGCCAGCCACTCCGCCAGCGCGGCCAGCAAGGGATAATCCCCCGCCTCCAGCGCCGACGAGCCGGAGGCGAAGACCAGGTCCTCCAGCACCACCACCCCGTTCGCCTCCAGCGCCGCGCCCAGATCGCCGGGCGGGGCCACGGTGACCGGCACGGGCGGGGCCTCGATTGCGGGTGGGGCGGCTTCGGACTGGCCGGTTTCCGTCCCGGCGGCCTCGGCATCCGGCAGGACGGCATCCGCCATCGGCTCGGGCGCGACCCGGGTCAGTTGGACGAAGCCATAGCCGGGCGAACGGCTGACCAGCAGGTTCACCACCTCACCGCCCTTCTCGGCGGCGATGAAGCGGAAATCGCCCAGGTCGACATGCATTCCCGGCTCGGGCATCACCTGGATGGCGAAGCGGAAGTCGAAGCCGCCGCAGCCCCGGGTCTCGCAGTCGAAAAGGATATCGTAGCCCTGCGCCAGAAGCTGCTCGCGCAGCGGGCCCGCCAGTTCGGTCAGCGACAGGCGCGGCGCATCCAACTGCCAGGCCCGGCGGTCCAGCGCCCCGGTGACACGGCGGACCGGCAGGGCGCCTTCGGCAAAGGGGCCGGTCGGCAGTTCGACACTGGCCGGGTTCTCGCTTGCCGCCTGCTGCCCCGCCACCGGGGCGGGCAGGGTCAGGTCCAGCGCCCGGGCCGCGCCGGGCAGGGCGGCAGCCAGCAACAGCAGGAGAGGGGGAAAACTGCGGGACACGGCAACCCTTCGCAACGGACTAGCCCTTGCGATAGTGGTAACGCCCGGCCTCCGCCATGCCCACGCGGGCATAAAGCGCGCGCGCGGCGGCGTTCTGCCGGGTCACCACCAGAGACAGAATCTGCGCGCCCTGATCGGCGGCCCAATTGGCCGCGGCGCGCAACAGATGCCCGCCCACGCCCTGCCGCCGCTGCCCCGGCCGCACCTCCAGCGCGTGCAGCATGGCGATGCCGTCATGGACCGCCACGAAGGCCGCGCCCGAAGGGCGGTCGCCGTTCCGCCCCAGGATCGCCGCATGCGGCCCCGCCGCGCGGGCCATCACCTGCACCCGACCCGGCCCGATCCCGCCCTCGGCCCAAAGGTCGCGCACGGTTTCCAGCGGCGGCCAATGCGGAAAGGCAGCCAGGAAGGGCAGGTCGCCGGTCAACGCCGCCACCGGCGCGGCATAGGCGACCACCGGATCATGCAGCCGATAACCCCGGGCCTCAAGCGCCGCATCAAGCGCCCGGTCGGCCTCGGCTCGGCCGGGGTGGATGGCGAACAGCGGCTCCGGCATCGCGGCAATGGCAGCGTCCAGATCGCTTTCGGTGAATGCCCCCTCCACCGTTGCCGCCGACACCCTTTGCCCGCCGCCCGCGCCCTGCCGCAGGGTGAAGGGGCCAAGCACCGACCGGCTTTCGGCGGGCCATGTGGCCTCCATCACTTCGGCGAGGATGGCGGGGGCCAGAACGGCAGGGGTCAGGTCCGGCCCGTTCATCCGAACAGCCGCGCCAGCTGCATCATCGCCGCATCCAGCCGCGCCGGATCGGTGCCGCGGATCACCAGATTGGTGCCGAAAGCCCCGTTCAGGTTGAACGGGTAGGAGCCCATCGACAGATCGGGATATTCCGCCGCCAGCTTGCCGAAGTCGGCGGCAATCTCGCCCTCGCCCCGCAGCACGCGCAGGGATTGCGACAGAAGCGGCGCACCGCCGGTCAGCGTGGGCAGAACGCCCGCCAGCATCGCCTCGAAGATCTTCGGCACGCCCGCCATCACATGCACATTGCCGATCGAGAAGCCCGGTGCGACCGAGACCGGGTTTTCGATCAGCACCGCCCCGTCCGGGATCCGGGCCATGCGCTGCCGGGCCTCGTTGAAGGGCAGGCCCTGCCGGTCGTAATGCTCCTGCAGCAGCGCCATGGCGTCCGAGCGGAGGCCGATCTTCGCCCCCATCGCCTCGGCCACCGCATCCGCCGTGATGTCGTCATGCGTCGGGCCGATGCCGCCGCTGGTGAAGACGTGATCGCAGGCCGAGGACAGCGCCCGCACCGCCGCAACGATGGCGGCGTGATCGTCCGGCACGAGACGGGCCTCGCGCAGGTCGATGCCGACGCGGTTCAGTTCCCCCGCCAGATAATGCAGGTTGGAATCCCGCGTCCGGCCCGAGAGTATCTCGTCGCCGATCACCACCATCGCGCCCGTAGGATTGCCCATCTGCCTGCCCTTCTTTCCGCACCCCGGGTATAGCCGCGGCTTCGGCGCAATCCAACCGCCCCTCTGGCGTTTCGCCGCCCTTCCGCCTATGTAAGGGCGCGAAAGGACCCTGCCATGGAAGAAACCCGCGCCCGCATCACCCGCGAAGGCATCCGCATCTACGAGGACGCGGATTTTGCTGGCATGGCAAAGGCCGGGCGGGTGGCGGCCGAGATCCTGGACATGGTCGCGCCGCTGGTGAAGCCGGGCACGACCACCGGGGTCATCGACGATTTCATCCGGGAAGAGATCGCGCGGCGCGGCGTCACCTCGGCGACCATCGGCTACAAGGGCTATCAGCACGCCTCCTGCATCTCGGTCAACCATGTGGTCTGCCACGGGATTCCGGGCGCGAAGGTGCTGGCCGACGGCGATATCCTGAACGTCGACGTGACGGTGATCGTCGACGGCTGGTATGGCGACACCTCGCGGATGTATGTGGCGGGCGCCCTGCCCCGCAAGGCCGAGCGCCTGATCGAGGTCACGCATGAGGCGCTGATGCGCGGCATCGCCGCCGTGAAGCCGGGCAACACCTTCGGCGACATCGGCCATGCGATCCAGTCCTATGCCGAGGCGAACCGCATGTCCGTCGTCCGCGATTTCTGCGGCCACGGGCTGGGGCGTGTCTTCCACGCGCCGCCGAACGTGCTGCACTATGGCCGCGCGGGCACCGGCCCGGTGCTGGAGGAAGGCATGTTCTTCACCATCGAGCCGATGGTGAACCTGGGCCGCCCGGAAACCAAGGTGCTGGCCGACGACTGGACCGCGGTGACCCGCGACAAGTCGCTCTCGGCGCAATACGAGCATTCGGTGGGCGTCACGGCGACGGGTTGCGAGATCTTCACCCTGTCCCCCGCCGGAAAGTTCTTCCGCACCTGGGAGTGACGCTCCTCGCCGCATTTCATGCGCTCGGGCCACCGCCGCTTCCAAACCGCTTTGAACCCCGCTACCCTTCTTCCGGAACCGCGAAGGGAATCGGACCATGGCCAATATCCGCGTCACCGTCTGGGGCGAGAACGTCCATGAACGCAAAAGCGAAATCGTCCGCGGCCTCTATCCGCAGGGGATGCACCAGTGCATCTCCGACGCTCTGAACGCCGCGGGGGGCATCAGCGCCGCCACCGCCACGCTGGACCAGCCCGACCACGGCCTGCCGCCCGGGCGGCTGGAAGAAACCGATGTGCTGATCTGGTGGGGCCATGCCGCCCATGGCGAGGTGCGGGACGAAGTGGTCGAGCGGGTGACTGATGCCGTCTGGTCCGGCATGGGCGCGATCTTCCTGCATTCCGCCCATTTCTCCAAACCCTTCAAGCGGTTGATGGGCACCCCCTGCAACCTGACCTGGCGCGAGGCGGGGGAACGCGAACGCCTCTGGCTCACCTCGCGCAGCCATCCCATCGCCGCCGGCCTGCCCGACCATTTCGAACTGGAGAACGAAGAGATGTATGGCGAGCCCTTCGGCATCCCCGAGCCGATGGAGACCGTCTTCGTATCGTGGTTCCAGGGGGGCGAGGTGTTCCGCTCCGGCGTCACCTACAGGCGCGGCGCGGGCAAGGTCTTCTACTTCCGCCCGGGGCATGAAACCTATCCGACCTATCACGACGCCAATATCCAGCGCGTGATCTCCAACGCCGTTCGCTGGGCGCACAACCCGGCGCCGCGCCTGGCGGACCCGTCCGCCGCCCCCAACATCCCCGTTGAAACCGCTTTGGAACCGATCACCGAGCGCGGGCCCAAGCTGCATGCCGCCGGGGAAGAGGGTTTCCGGTGACCGTCCGCCTGCTGATCCTCGGCACCGGCGGCATGGCGAACACCCATGCCGAGGCCTTCGCCGCCATCCCCGGCGTGACCCTTGCCGCAGGGGTGGACACGAGGCCGGAGCAACTGGCCGCCTTCGCCGGGAAACACGGGGTGGCGCATAGCTTCACCAGCCTTGACGACGCCCTGGCCTGGGGCGAGTTCGACGCGGTGGCCAATGTCACCCCCGACGCCGCGCATCATGCCACCACCCTGCCGCTTCTGGCCGCGGGCAAGCATGTGCTTTGCGAAAAGCCGCTGGCGACCAATGCCCGCGACGCCGAAGAAATGGCCGAAGCCGCCCTTCGCGCCGGGGTGGTGAACATGGTCAACCTGACCTACCGCAACGTCCCCGCCCTGCAACAGGCCGCCCTCATGGTCCGCGACGGCGCCATCGGCCCAGTCCGGCATTTCGAGGCCAGCTACCTGCAAAGCTGGCTGACCCAACCCGCCTGGGGCGATTGGAGGGTTGAGCCGCAATGGCTCTGGCGGCTTTCCACCGCGCATGGGTCGAAGGGCGTGCTTGGCGATGTCGGCATCCATATCCTCGACTTCGCCACCTTCATCGCCGGCGAGGAAGCCACCGAGGTCTCGGCCCGGCTCGCCACCTTCGACAAGGCCCCGGGCGGGCGGATCGGCGACTATGCGCTGGACGCCAACGACAGCGCCACGATGCAGCTTCGGCTGGCGGGCGGGGCGCTTGGCGTCGTCCATGCCACCCGTTTCGCCAGCGGCCACCTGAACGACCTGCGGCTGCGGATCTATGGAGAGAGGGGCGGGCTGGAGGTGCGGTTCGAGGGCGCGGTCTCCACCCTCTCCGCCTGCCTCGGCCCCGACATGCAGGCGGCGGCATGGCGCCCGGTGGACTGCCCGCCCCTCCCCACCATCTACCAGCGCTTCATCGACGCCATCCGCGGCGAAGGCCCGGCGGAACCGGGATTCGTCCGGGGGGCCGCATTGCAAAGGCTGCTCGACCGGGCCGAAGAAAGCGCCAACGGAGCCGGTCTCTCGCTTGCCGTGTGACCGGCGGGTCGCCGCCTCCCGGCCCTCCGGTGCCATACCAATGCCAGACGTTTGCCAGACACTTTCCAGACGTGTCTTTCGGGGCGGTTTTCCACCGTGCGCCATCTTCACGATTGCCCCCCGGCGGAAGCGGCCTCCGGGCCGCGAATCTCAGCCCGCCGTTTCCACGCAATGCCGCCGGAACGCCCGCTTCAGCATGTCCAGTTCGGCGCGCAACAGGTCGATCTCGGCCCGCAGGTCGTCTTCCATGGCAACGCCGGTGATGATGGTGAAATGCGCCAGCGTCTCCTCGCCCCGGCGGATCAGGAAGGTCTGGACGCCTTCGCTCAGTACCTCCGCCGGGATCGGCACCCGGACCTGGAAGTCGCCCTCGCGTCCCGGAACCGCCGCCACGATCACTCCGGGCAGCCTGCGTTCCTGATGCAGCACCTCCAGCGCCGGCGCCGCCGCGCCCGCCCCGGTCAGCACGCCTTCCCAGACCCCGGCCCGGATGCGCGTCTGCACCAGCTTCATGCCTTCGGCCATGCCCTCACAACTCCGCTCTTGGTCTGCGGCTGACGGTCAGGTCGCGCAGGATGATCTGGTTCATCTCCGGCCCCTCGAAGATCAGGTCCAACCACAGCTTTTCCACCCGCTTCTCGTTCACCTTGGTATAGGCGAGGTCGAATTCCACCATCACCTCTTCCTCGTGCAGCGGCAGTTCGCGCACCACCTGCTCGACGTTCGGGCCGTGCTTCACGTTCAATCGCGCAAAGATCTCAAGCGGCTTCTCCATCTCGGCGATGACATCCAGCCGGATCAGGTGGCGCAGTTTCAGCCCCTGCGCGGCCTCGGGCGGCAGGTCGATGGCCAGCGACAGGAAGCTGCCGTCGAAGCGGAACACATCCATGCGGAAGCCGAAGGGGGCGATGTCCTCGGCCCGCGAGTTGCGGATCTGGCGCACCGTCAGCTCCGACCGGCGGCAGTCGTGGAAGATGGTCGCGCCGTCGCAGAGCGTTGCCCGGCCGGGAACGGTGGACATGCCGGGCACCGGGATCTGGCCCTTCCACAGGTCGGGGCGCCAGGCCCAGTCGGTGCCCATCGGCTTGCGGATCGCGGTGACGCCGATCACGGGCAGGGAAAGGCGGTATTCGGCCTGGTGGATCACCCGGTCCAACTCGCGCCGCAACTGTCGCGCGCGGGAGCGCAGGACCCGCAGCCCGTCGAGCCCCATCTTCGGCGACCCGTCCGCAGCCCTGCCCCACCGCGCCAGCGCATGGCGGAACATCAGCCGGTCCAGCACCTTGTCCAACCGCCCCGCCATCGTTTCCCCGACCCGCACACCTTCCGATCCACTACCGCACTGTTGCCGGTGCGGAAACTGTCCCCTTATCACCAGAAACTGGCTAACAAGCCAAGCCATTCCCCGGGCCGGGACGCAATTATTTCACGGGCTTGCGGCATTCGCCCGCTTCACGCTGACAATCGCCCGTTCAAGGATCGCCCGGCCATCCTCAAGCGTCAGGCCGCGCTGGCCGGGTGGACTGACCGAGATCATCACCAGCCGTCCCCTCAACCCCATCGCCGCCCGCCAGTAGGGACCGATTGCGCGATCCTCCAGCCGGATCAGGAAGGCGCCGTCCCAGATCAGCGTCTCGCGTACCACGACCGACCCGGCGTTGCCGTCACGGGCAAGGGCGGCACGGCCCGCGGGGCTGCGGGACCAGTCGCTAAGGGCCTGTGCACCCGCCCTCAGGATGGCGGAAGAGCCTTCTCCGCCGACACTGACGGTCAGGACGGCGGCCGGAACGGGGCGGTCGGCGGCGCAGCGCCCGGCGATGACCAGCGCGCTGCGGCCGTCGTCATGGCTGGCGCGGGGGTCGATGCAATAGCCTGCCGGCACGGCGACGGTCAGCGCCCCGCCCAGGACAGGGGTCGAGGACGATCCTCCGCCCCCCGGCGCGACGCAGGCCGCCAGCAGAAGCAGCGCCGGAAACGCCCTGTTGATCCATGATGACATGACGTGCACGCGCCCCCGGACAGACAACTGTCACGGGAATAAAGCGCGGCAAGGGGCGCGGCAAGCGGAAGCGGCGCTCAGCCCTGCTGCAGGGCCAGCGCGAACAGGACCGGCGATCCGGCCCAGAGGATCAGGAAGGTCACCGCCATCAGCAGGCACAGCCGCCAGCGCGGCATGCCCTGCGGGCGGTCGGGGATTTGCAGCCAGTCTTCCATGCCCCCTCTCTATCATGCCACGCCGGAAGATACGCCCCCGGGGCCGGGCAACAGCCCGTTTCCCACAGCGCACAGGTTTCGCCCTGTGGATGTGCGCCCTGCCCGGCCCTTCCCCTTTCTCCGCCCATGCGCTAATGCCTTTTCCCGTTGCATCAAGGGACTGCCGCAGATGAAATTCACCCTCTCCTGGCTCCGCGATCACCTTGAGACCGAGGCCCCGGTCGAGGCTCTTGCCGAGGCGCTGACCGACCTCGGGCTTGAGGTCGAGGAGATCGAGGATCCGGCCGCGAAGCTGGGTGCCTTCCGCATCTGCAAGGTGATCGAGGCCGTGCAGCACCCCAACGCCGACCGGCTGCGGGTCTGCCGGGTGGCGACATATCCGGGCGGCCCCGGCTCGGACATGGTCGAGGTGCAGGTGGTCTGCGGCGCGCCAAATGCGCGAACCGGGCTGGTCGGCGTCTTCGCCCCGGTCGGCACCCATGTGCCGGGAACGGGCGTGGACCTGAAACCCGGCAACATCCGCGGCGTGGACAGCAACGGGATGCTGTGTTCGGAACGCGAGATGATGCTGTCGGACGACCATACCGGCATCATCGACCTGCCCGAGGATGCGCCGCTTGGCGCACGTTTCATCGACTGGCGCGGGCTGAACGATCCGGTGATCGAGATCAAGGTGACGCCGAACCGCCCCGATGCGCTTGGCATCCACGGCATCGCCCGCGACCTTGCGGCGCGCGGTCTGGGGCGGCTGATCCCGGCCGAGGTGCCGATGATCGAAGGCGGCTTCGCCTCGCCGATCCGGGTAGAGATCGACCCGGCGCTGAAGGAAAAGGGCTGCCCCCATTTCGCCGGGCGGCTGATCCGCGGGGTAAGGAACGGCCCCTCGCCCGACTGGCTGCAGGCGCGGCTGAAGGCGATAGGGCTGCGTCCGATCTCGGCGCTGGTCGACATCACCAACTTCTTCACCTTCGCCTGGAACCGCCCGCTGCATGTCTTCGACGCCGACAAGGTGGCGGGCGGGGTGCTGCGCATCCATCCCGCGAAGGGGGGCGAGGAATTTCTGGCGCTGGACGGCAAGACCTATACCCTTGCCGCCGGGCAGATGGCGATTTCCGACGATACCGGAGTGGAATCCCTTGCCGGCATCATGGGCGGCGAACATTCGGGCTGCACCGAGGATACGGTGAACGTCTTCCTGGAGTCCGCGTGGTGGGACCCGATCACCATCGCCGCCACCGGCCGGGCGCTGAAGATCAACTCCGACGCCCGCTACCGGTTCGAACGCGGCGTGGACCCGGCCTTCACCCTGACGGGGCTAGACATGGCAACGCGGATGATCCTCGACCTCTGCGGCGGCGAGGCCTCGGCGCTGGCGCAGGACGGCGCGCCGCTGGACACGAAGCGCAGCTACCGGCTGAACCCGGCGCGGGTGGTCAGCCTTGTCGGCATGGACATCCCGGAATCCGAGCAGCGCCAGACCCTGACCGCGCTCGGCTTCAGGATGGCCGGCAACGACGCCACACCGCCGAGCTGGCGCCCCGATATCCTGGGCGAGGCCGATCTGGTGGAAGAGGTCGCCCGCATCGCCAGCCTTGCGAAACTGCAGGGCGCGCCGATGAAGCGGGCCGAGCCGGGTGTGCCGAAGCCGATCCTGACGCCGCTGCAACAGCGGGAAAAGGCGGCGCGGCGGCAGATCGCGGCGCTTGGCTACAATGAATGCGTGACCTACAGCTTCATCGACGCCAGGGCCGCCACACTGTTCGGCGGCGGGACCGAGGCGGTGCGGGTGGAAAACCCGATTTCCTCCGAGATGACCCATCTGCGCCCCGACCTCTTGCCCGGCCTGCTGGCCGCCGCAGCGCGCAATCAGGCACGCGGCTTCATGGATCTTGCGCTTTTCGAGGTCGGCCCCGCCTTCCAGGGCGGCGAGCCGGGGGAACAGCACCTGCAAGCCGCCGGCCTTCTGGTCGGCGCCGCGGCAGCGCGCGATCCGCACGGGTCTCGCCGCCCGGTCGATGTCTTCGACGCCAAGGCCGATGCCGAGGCAGTTCTCGCCGCCCTTGGCGCGCCCGCCAGAGTGCAGATCACCCGCAAGGCCGCGGGCTGGTGGCATCCCGGCCGGTCGGGCGTGATCGGGCTGGGGCCGAACGTGATGGCCACCTTCGGCGAGGTGCATCCCCGCGTGCTGGCGGCGCTGGACGTGAAGGGCCCTGCCGTGGCCTTCACCGTTCTGGTCGCCAACGTGCCGCAGCCCAAGGTCAAGACACCCACCCGCCCGGCGCTGGCGATCAGCGACCTGCAGGCGGTGGACCGCGATTTCGCCTTCGTCGTGGACGCGGGGGTTGAGGCGCTGACCGCCGTCAACGCCGCGCAGGGGGCCGACAAGGCGCTGATCGAAAGCGTCCGCGTCTTCGACCAGTTCACCGGCGAGAAGGCCGAGGCACAGATGGGCGCGGGCAAGAAGTCCATCGCCCTGACCGTGCGCCTGCAACCCGTTGCGGCCACCCTGACCGATGCCGAGATCGAGGCGGTTTCCGCGAAGATCGTGGAAAAGGTGACCAAGGCCACCGGCGGCGCGCTGCGGGGCTGACGGCCTTACGCCGCCAGCAGCACCTTGGCCTCGAACTTCTTCAGCGTCGGGCGGGCGGCGCGATAGGCCGCGCCTTTCGCCAGTTCGGGGAACAGCTGGAACAGCTCGTTCCGCGCCGCGCCGTCCATGCCCGCCAGCGTCCGGTCGCCGGGCTGGAAGCTTTCGCTCCAGGTGCCGTCGGACAGCACCACCTCATGCCGGTCGAACAGCAGGTGGACATAGCTCACCCGGGCATCCGTGGCATGGGTCACCCCCGGCAGATGCGTCAGGTGTTCCGCCTGCACCAGCACCTCGTCCGAGCCGAACAGCAGTTCCGCCCGCGGCCCGGTCATCAGCATCCGGTGCTGACGGCTGACCTTCATGTCGCGCGCGGGCAGCCCGGGCCCAAGCGTCCCGGCCCGGATCAGCACGGGTTGCAGCTTCGGATCGGTGGCCAGATCGGCAGGGCCAAGCTCCTTCCGGCCCGCCCAGCGCAGCGGTTGCAGCCCATGGTCGCGGGTCAGCACCCGGTCGCCGGGGCGAAGGTCCTCGACCCGCCGCTCGCCCGTCTCGCAGGTGATCATCGTGCCGGGGGTGAAGCAGGGGATGACGTTCTCGATGTTGCGGAACGTCATCGTCCCGGTCACCTGGCCAAGGCCGTTGTAGAAGGTGACCGTGCCGTTTTCCGGGTTCGTCGGGTCGTAGGCGATGCTCAACGGGCCGAGGCCGGTCAGGTCCAGCACGTCCCATTCGGCTGCCCCGCCCTCGCCGCCGTCGATATGGTCGGCAGGCACCCCCAGGAACATGTCATTGCCCGAGCCGCCGAAAAGCGAGGCGCCGCCGGTGCCGGTGAAGATGTTGTCCCCGTCACCGCCATAGACGGTATCGCCCGTGCCGGAAATGATGCTGTCGTTGCCCGCCCCACCGTAGATCAGGTCGGCGCCGGTTCCGCCTTCGATGGTGTCGGCGCCCGCGCCGCCGTAAATGGTATCGTTTCCGGCCCCGCCCTCGATCCGGTCATCGCCATCGTCGCCGGACAGCAGGTCATGGCCCTCGCCGCCGTAGATGCTGTCATTGCCCGCGCCGCCCTCGACTGTGTCGTCGCCGCCTCCCCCCAGGATGGTGTCGTTGCCGGTGCCGCCGTAAAGGCTGTCGTTCCCGGCGCGGCCGTCCATGTAGTCGTTGCCCGCGCCGCCGTAGAAGACGTTGGTATAGATGTCGCCCGACAGGCCGACCTGGTCGAAGCCGATCAGCGTATCGTCGAAGGCCGAGCCGATGATCCCGTCCACGCCCTCGATCACGTCGCCCGTGGCATGGCCCCCGGTCGCGGTCATGTCCTGCAGGTTGACGTTCACCGCGGCATTCGAGGTGGAATAGTCCAGAACGTCGAGGCCCTCGCCGCCGTAAAGCGTATCGGCCCCGGCCCCGCCCTGCAGCGTGTCGTCGCCCAGGCCGCCGTAAAGCGCGTCATTGCCCGCGCCGCCGTAAAGGTAGTTCGCCCCGCTGTCTCCCGTCAGCGTGTCGTTGTTGGATGAACCCACGACATTCTCGATCCCCGACAGCGTGTCGTTCGCAGCATCGTTGCCACTGCCCCTGCCGGTGGACAGGTTGACGTTCACCGCCCCGCTGGCGGTGGAGTAGTCGGCGGTGTCGATGCCGTCGCCGCCGTACAGCGCATCCGCTCCAGCACCGCCTTGCAGCGTGTCGTCGCCATCGCCGCCGTAAAGCGAGTCGGCCCCCCCGGCACCCGACAGGAAGTCGTTGCCCGCACCGCCCTCCAGCCTGTTGGCGCTGTTGTCGCCGGTCAGCGTGTCGTTATGGGCGGAACCGACAAGATATTCGATCCCCGACAGGCTGTCGCCCTGCGCATCGCCGCCAAAGCCCAGGCCGGTGGTCAGGTTGACGTTCACCGCCGCGCCGGAAGCGGAATAATCCGCCGTATCCGTCCCGGCCCCACCGATCAGCACATCCGCGCCAGCACCGCCGTGCAGCGTGTCGTTGCCGCTGCCGCCGTCCAGCGTGTCGGCCCCCGCCCCGCCGTAAAGCTGATCGTTTCCCGCGCCCCCGGACAGGCTGTTCGCCCCGCCGTCGCCGGTCAGCGTGTCGTTGTAGGACGAGCCGACAAGGTTCTCGATCCCTTGCAGCGTGTCGCCCGCCGCATCGCCGCCGCTGCCCGTCCCGGTGCCGAGGTTGACGTTCACCGCTGTGCCGGAGGCGGAATAATCCGCCGTATCCGTTCCCGCCCCGCCGATCAGCAGATCCGCCCCGGCACCACCATAAAGCGTGTCGTTGCCGCTGCCGCCGTCCAGCGTGTCGGCCCCCGCCCCGCCGTAAAGCAGGTCATTGCCCGCGCCCCCGGACAGGCTGTTCGCCCCGCTGTCTCCGGTCAGCGTGTCGTTATAGGCGGAGCCGACAAGATATTCGATCCCGGTGAGCCGGTCGCCCTGCGCATCGCCACCGCTGGCCGTGCCCGAACCGCCCAGGTTGACGTTCACCCCGGCCGATGAGCCCGAGTAGTCCGCAACGTCGATCCCCGCGCCGCCATCCAGCGAATCCGCGCCAGCGCCGCCGATCAGCGTGTCGTCGCCAGCACCACCATAGAGCGAGTCGTTGCCGGCATCGCCGATCAGAACATCGGCCCCGGCCTCACCATAAAGCCGGTCATTGCCCGCGCCGCCATAAAGTGAGTCGTTGCCGTCCCCGCCGTAAAGTGAATCGTTGCCGTTGCCGCCATACAGCGAGTCGTTGCCGCCATAGCCCGAGATCGTGTCGGCACTGCCCGTGCCGCCAAGCGAGTCGTTACCCGACGTTCCGCTGACTGTCGCCACTTGCCCTTGCCCGCCTCGCTCGTGGCAGGGTTCGTGCCCCGCCTGTTCTGGACGGCAGGATTGCGGTCAAATTGTGGCAAAATTTGGACAAGTTTTACGGGTCAGGGACCCGGCCCTCACTTGCGCGGCTTGCCCTTCCAGGTGCCCAGCCAGCCGGTGAAGCGGCCCCAGACACCCCGCACCTCGCCCGCCGCGGCATCGGCGCGGGCATCCACCCGGTCCCAGGCGTCGCCCGCCCGGTTCAGCGCCGGGTCCACTGTGCGTTCGCGGAACTGCAGCCACATCTTGCGGATCATCAGCAGGATGAAACCCAGGAAGGCAAGGATGACGATGTTGATCCAGGGGATGATGGTGGCATCCGGCCCCTCGACCTGCTTCACCGCCACCGCGTTCGGGAAGATGGTGAACAGCTTGTTCCGCCAGCCGTAATGCGTGACCGAAACCCAGACCGGCCGCTCGGCGGTCGAGGCCAGTTCCTTCGCCTGGGTCTGCAGGCCGAAGCTGTCCACCTTGAAATAGGGCGGCCAGCCCCAGCCGGTATCCTCGTTGCGGTATTCCATCGTCTTGCCGTTGGGGTAGACGGCATTGATGAAGAACACGTCGCGGCTGGTGCTGTCGGCCATGCCCACCTCGGCCCGGCTCCAGAAGATCGAATTGTCGCCGATGTCGATGCGACGGTTTTCGGTGCCGACGATGCGCACGATGTCATGCTGCGGCAGGGTGTAGTGGAAGAAGCCGAAGACGAGGATCGCCAGCACCAGCCAGACCGTCCATTTCACGTAGCGCATCGCTTCAATCCCAGTTCACATAGAAGAAGATCGCGGTGAAGGCCGCCATCGGAATGATGTAGATAAGCCAGAGCAGACGCTTTTTCAGCCCCCCGTCATAGGCTTTCATCCCGGCCTCGATCCAGGCGTCGCGGTTGCCTTCCATCTTCTCCGCCGCCCATCGTTTCTCAAGCTTCTCGCGCCGGACGGAACGGGAGTAGATGCTGACCAGGAAATAGGTCACCGTCAGCGCGATCATCGCCATCGCGGCCAGCCGCAACCATCCCAGGATCATCCGCGCCCTCCCCTTGCCCCCCAGGGGCCTGCCGCAGTCTCGCCGCCCCATGGCCCCCGGATGCCGGGTGCCGCCTTGGGTCCGCCGCGCATCTCTGGGCGGCTCAGCTCGTCCATCTTCGGCTCCGGCCCGAACAATGCCTCGCGCGCGCCCTCTCGGTCCACCTTATATTCGCGGGCCAGGAAATCGGCCACATAGGTCTTCTTGATGTCAGACCAGCCGGTATAGGCCTCGTAGAACCGTTCCTTGTGGGTGATGAACATCTGCCGCACGTCCATCGGCGACAATTCCGACAGCAGCATGTTCACCAGATCGCGGTCACGCCCCGGCCTTGCCCGCAGGGTGTAGAAATAGGCCGGATGCTCGGATGAGATCTTCGGCCACGGCCCCGCTCCCTCGACCCAGCGCAGCATGGCGGCCAGCCCGAGGAATTCCGGCGGCAGCGCCGAGCCGAGCCGGTAGGCCACCTTGCGCAACTCCGTCCGCCTTGCGTCGCCCACCTCGATCCCCAGCCGGTCGGCGGCATCGACAAGGATGAAATCCATCTTCTGCCGCAGGATCGCCCCCGCATCCGCGCCGCGCGCCTGCACGATGGGTTCCACCAACTGATTGCGCTCCAGCCAGTCGGCAATGTGGTTGCGGTGGCTGAAATCCATCACCTGCGCCACCGGCACCTTGCCCAAGGAGCCGATCCCCAGCCGCGAGATCGCCGCCGGGAATTTCACGTCGCGGAAGACATAGATGCCGCCGAAGAAGCCGGTCCAGAAATTCCCCTGCTCGAAGGTCATGGCGGGCAGACTGATCGGCACCCGCGTCACGTCGCCGGTCCGCCGGGCCAGCCCGATCATCTCTTCGATCAGCTTCTCGTCCCGCCAGCCGTCGGGTTCACGGCGGAACTTCTCGATCAGCCCGGCCAGCTTGCCCGCATCCGCGACATGGCCGCCGATGGTATCGGCCTCCACCGTCACCTGCCGTATGTCGAACAACTGCTCCGGGGTGTCGACCGAATAGACCGAGCCCTGCAATTCGCCCGCCACCACGTCGCGCGCCGTCAGCGCGAAAAGCTGCGCCTCGTTCCTTTCGATGAACTGGGTCAGGATGCCGCGGCTGGTCGAGAACTTGATGTTCAGAAGCGGCGC
>CAYLSD010000041.1:0-33062 GCA_964386345.1 uncultured Fuscovulum sp. | reverse complement strand
ATGCCCGAACGGACCGAAAGCGAAAGCCGCAAGCTCCTGCGCCGCCTGCGCGATGTCCTTGCCGTTCCCGGCAAGGGGCAGGACCGGCTGGACTCCATCACCCATCTGATCGCCGATTCGATGGGGACCGAGGTCTGCTCGATCTACCTCTTTCGCGACGAGGACACGCTGGAGCTTTGCGCCACCGAGGGGCTGAAGAAGGCGGCCGTCCACCAGACCCGGATGAAACTGGGCGAGGGGCTGGTCGGCCGCGTCGCCCGCACCGGGCAGCCGGTGAACACCGCCAATGCGCCGGGGGAAAAGGGCTTCCGCTACATGCCGGAGACGGGGGAGGAGATATTCTCCTCCTTCCTCGGCGTGCCGATCCAGCGGGTGGGCGAGAAGCTGGGCGTGCTGGTCGTGCAGTCGCGCACCGGCCGCCAGTTCTCGGAAGACGAGGTCTATGCCGTCGAGGTCGTGGCCATGGTGCTGGCCGAGATGACCGAGCTTGGCGCCTTCACCGGCGACGACGGCGCGATGCGGGCGCTGCACAAGCAGCCGGTGCTGTTCCGCGGCGCCACCGGCCAGGAAGGCAGCGCCGAGGGAAGGGTCTGGCTGCACGAGCCCCGCGTGGTGGTGACGAACCCCGTCGCCGACGACCCGCTGACCGAGATCGAACGTATCCGCGCCGCGGTGGGAGAGTTGCGCGTCTCGATCGACGACCTGCTGGAAGCCGAGGAACTGGACAAGGAGCAGAAGCAGGTCCTTGAGGCCTACCGGATGTTCGCCCAGTCCCGCGGCTGGCTGCGCCGGATGGAAGAGGACATCATGCTGGGCCTTTCCGCCGAGGCGGCGGTGGAGAAGGAACAGTCGGCAGCGCGGTCCCGGCTGGGCCAGGTGCCCGACGCCTACCTGCGCGAAAGGTTGCAGGATCTGGACGACCTGTCGAACCGGCTTCTGCGCATCCTGACCGGACAGGGCGCCGACACCGGGGCGCAGATACCGGAAAACCCGGTGCTGGTCGCCCGCAACATCGGCCCGGCGGAGCTGCTGGAATACGGCCGCAAGCTGAAAGGCGTGGTGCTGGAGGAAGGGTCGGTCGGCTCGCACGCCGCCATCGTGGCCCGGGCGCTGGCGATCCCGCTGGTGATCCACGCCGCCCGCATCGCCTCCGAGGCGCTGAACGGTGACCATATCCTTGTCGACGGCGATCAGGGCATCGTCCACCTGCGGCCCGAGGAGACCGTCGCCCGCGCCTTCCGCGACAAGATCGCCATGCAGGCCAAGGCGCAGAAACGCTATGCCAGCCTGCGCAACCTGCCCGCCGCGGCGAAATGCGGCACCACCATATCGCTGCACATGAACGCGGGGCTGATGGCCGACCTGCCCAGCCTTGAAGGCTCGGGCGCCGAAGGGGTGGGCCTTTTCCGCACCGAATTGCAGTTCCTGATCCGCAACAAGATGCCGCAACGGGCCGAACTGGCCGCACTTTACGCCCGCGTCATGGATGCGGCCAAGGGGCGGCGGGTGGCGTTCCGCACCCTCGACATCGGCTCGGACAAGGTGCTGCCCTACATGAAACCCAATGACGAGCCGAACCCGGCCATGGGGTGGCGGGCGCTGCGGGTGGGGCTGGACAAGCCGGGCGTGCTGCGGATGCAGGTGCAGGCGCTGATCCGGGCGGCGGCGGGACGGCCGCTGACCATCATGTTCCCCTTCGTCACCGAGCACGCCGAATTCGCCGAGGCCCGCGCCCATGTGCTGCGCGAGGTCCATCGCGAAAGGTCACTGGGCCACCGGGTGCCCGAGCGGCTTGAGATCGGCGCGATGTGCGAGACACCAAGCCTCGCCTTCGCGCCGCAAGCCTTCTTCGAGCTGACCGATTTCGTCTCCATCGGCGGCAACGACCTGAAGCAGTTCTTCTTCGCCGCCGACCGCGAGAACGAGCGGGTGCGGCGGCGCTACGACACGCTGAACCTCTCCTTCCTCTCCTTCCTCGAACAGATCATCGCCCGCTGCGCCGCCTCGGGCACGCCGCTGTCGTTCTGCGGCGAGGATGCCGGACGGCCCGTCGAGGCGCTGGCGCTGGCCGCCCTTGGCCTGCGCAGCCTGTCGATGCGCCCGGCCTCGGTCGGCCCGGTCAAGGCGCTGATCCGCCGGGTGGACCTGACCGAGGCCCGCGCCGTGATCGAACGTGCCCGGGCCGAAGGGGCCGAAAGCGCCCGCCCGGCGCTGATGGAATGGCTGGCCGCGCAGCCGGAGTGAACCGGTGACGGTTGGGATCGCCGCAGATCGGGCGCGCTTCGCCCCCCAATGCGACGATTTCGTCAGCCGCCTAAAGCCCCTCGAAGGCGCAAAGCGCGTGGACATCCATCCCCAGCGATTCCAGCTTCCTGCGGCCTCCAAGGTCCGGCAGGTCCACGACGAAGGCGCAGCCGATGACTTCGGCGCCCAGCCGTTCGATCAGGCGGATGCCGGCCTCGGCGGTGCCGCCGGTGGCCAGAAGGTCGTCGACCAGCAGCACCTTCTCGCCCGGGGCCATCGCATCGTCATGCACCTCGACCACCGCCTCGCCGTATTCCAGCTGATAGGCCTGCGAGATGGTCTGGCCCGGCAGCTTGCCCTTCTTGCGGATCGGCACGAAGCCGGTCGAAAGCTGATGCGCCACCGCGCCGCCCAGGATGAAGCCCCGCGCCTCGAGCCCGACAACCTTGTCGATCCGCATCCCGGCATAGGGCGCGAGCAACTGGTCCACGCACATGCGGAAACCGCGCGGATCGGCGAAAAGCGTGGTCACGTCGCGGAAGAATATGCCCTCATGCGGGAAATCGACGATGGTGCGGATGTAGTCCTTGACGGTTTTCGCCATTGGGTCCTCAGAAAAGTTCGGGTTTCGATACCATCAGCCAGATCACCGCCACAAGCGCGCCGAAGCCCGGCCAGCCGAGTGCGAACCAGATGCGATAAAGCCGCCGCGCCTCATGCGGCACCGGACCGGGCGGGGCTGCGCGGCACAGGTCGCGGATGCGGTATTGCAGCCAGACCACCGGTGCCCAGGCGGCGAAGGCCAGCGCATAGAGGGCATAGGTGGCGACCAGCCAGTCCGCCGTCAGCGGCCATCCCGCCAGATGGGCCAGCCAGATCCCGGTCAGCGGCTGCGCGATTCCGGCGGGCAGGGTAAAAAGCCAGTCCGCCGCCACCACGCCGCGCCCGACGCCCGCCACCACCTCGGCCCGGCCGCCGCGCATCGTCCAGACCATCTGGAAGGCGGTGCCGATGCCGGTGCCGAACAGCACCATGGCCGAAAGGATGTGCAGCGTCCTGGCCAGAAGGTAGGCGTCCATCACCTTTCCTCCACCAGCGCCAGATGCACCAGCAGCAGCGCCAGCACGGGCAGGTTCTTCAAGAGGCCGCCGAACGGGTCCAGCCAGAGGCCGGGGGCGATCAGCGTCAGCCCGGCGGTATAAGCCGCGACCAGTACGATCTGCGCCAGCGCCACCCGTTTGGGCCGCCAGTCGCGCAAAAGCGCGAGGCCGAGCATCAGGTCGGCGAGACCGCCCGCCCGGGCCATGATCTCCAGCACCCAGCCGGGAAGGGCGCCGAGGCGGGGCAGGAACTCGGCCGCCGGCAGGAAGAGGCCAAGCGCGGCAGAGGCCAGCCACATCGCCGCCAGCGTCAGCCTGATCAGCGGCTTCAGGAGATAGAGTCGCGCCTGCCAAAGGTCTTGTGTTCCCGCCGGGCGGGCGGCTTGGAAAGCGGAGAACCCGCGTGGTCGGGTCTTGATCCGCTCCAGCAATGGCGCGGAATCGGCCAGTACGCCATGCTCCAGTTGCGCCACGGCAGTGGCCGAGATCGGTCCCATGCGCAGCGCCTCGCCCACCCGTCCAAGGGCTCGCGCCAAAGGCAGGGGCAGGTGCAACAGCCGCGCGGCGGGCAGGCCCATCCAGCGGCGCAGGGCCAGCGCCAGATCGGCCTGGCCCAGCACCTCCGGCCCTCCGACTTCCCACGGCCCGGGGCCGGGCGGTGTCTCAAGACACTCCGCCACCACCGCCGCCAGATCGGCGGCGTGGATCGGGTTGAAGGGCTGGCCGCCCGCGCCCACAACCGGCAGCCGTAGCGGCAGCGCCGCGAAGGCGCGCAGGAGCGATGAGCCGCCGTAGGAAGTGTCGGCCAGCACCAGCCCCGGCCGCAGGATCGTGTGCCCGGCGAACACCACCTCGGTCTCGCGCCGCCAGCGGGCGAAGGGGGTGTCGGCCCCGGTGCCGATGGCCGAGATCAGCACGGCGGAACCTTGCAAGGCTGCCAGCGCCGCCCGGGGCGCATCGCGGTGGACGGCGGCAAATCGGGCCTCGGTCCCGGTCAGCAGGCCCGCCGCATTCACCAGCATCGTACCGGGCGGCAGGGCGGCGGCCCAGAAGGCGGGGGCATGGGTGGCGGGGTCGGTCAGATCGGCCTTCAGCGTCGCGAAGCCCATCTCCGCCAGCCGCCCGGTCTGCCGCGCCTGCGCCGTGACCTGCCAGCCCGCCGCCCGCAGGCCGAAGGCCAGGTGGCGGCCGATGAACCCGTCCGCGCCAAGGATCAGCACCCGCCTCATGGCCGCTGCGGCGGGTAGAGCCAGCGCAGGAGCCTTGCGTCCTGGCCGCGGATCACGGTGGTTTCGTTCGAGGTCTGCGACAGGATCGACACGCCCTCATAGGCCTTGCCCTCGATGTCGAAGCGGGGGCCAAGCGTCTGGAACGTCTCTTCCAGCACCACCGAGCGCATGTCGCCGGGAATGATCGCGGTGGAGATCAGGATCGCCGCCTCGGTGATCTCCTTCCGGCCGTTCCACCAATAGGTCATGTAGCCCACACCCATGATCCCGGCGGCCGAGATGCCGGGCACGTCCTCCAGCCGGTCGCCGTCCTTCAGCGCGGTGGGGATGACGCGGATGTCGGCCTTCCTCCCCTCGACCCGGCGGATGCGGATGCCCGCGCCGGTGCGGTTGATCTGGGCGATGGCCGCGTCCACGGCCTCGTCGAGATTGTCGGCAAAGCCCTCGGGCAGGTCCACCTCGCCGGGCAGCAGCGCCAGCGTCACCATCCGCTTCGGCCAGCGCAGGACGGGGCCTGTGCAGTCGCCCCCGGGCGGGGCGCCGCAGGTGGTGAGGCGAAAGAACTCCCGGTCCGTCAGCAGCCTGTCGGTGGCGATCCCGTCGCTTTCCTGCGCGCCCGCCGCCGTGGCCAGCGGCAGCGCCAGCAGCAGGGCGCGGATCGCTGGCCGCGCGCGCCGGAGGATGCCGGGCTTCGGCGGGGTCTGCATGGCCTTTCCTTCCGGTCGTTCGGGCGGAAGATAGACCGGGGCGGCAAGGGGGGAAAGGGGGGCGTCGGAACCTGCCCCTACCCTGGACCGCTGGCGCATGTTACGGGCGGGGCCGGAAGATTCGGGGGGCGCCCGGCGTGGTCTATCGTCTTGAAGAGGAAACCGAAGCCGACTGGTGGGAGGTGGAGGCGCTGTATGACCTGTGCTTCGCGCCGGGGCGGACGGCGCTGTCCTCCTACCGGCTGCGCGAGGGGGTGCCGACGGTGGCGCCGCTCTGCCTGTGCCTGCGCGACGACGATGGCACGCTGGCGGCGGTGATCCGCTACTGGCCCGCGCTGATCGGCGAGCAGGACGTGCTGCTTCTCGGCCCCGTGGCGGTGCACCCCACCCGGCAGGGCGAGGGGCTGGGGGGCCTTCTGATCAACGAAAGCCTTGCCGAGGCGCGGCGGCTGGGGTGGGAGCGGGTGCTGCTGGTCGGCGATGCGCCCTATTACTCGCGCTTCGGGTTCCGCAAGCTGGAGGGGGTGGAGATGCCGCCGCCCACCAACCCCGACCGGGTGCTGGGGCTGGAGTTGAAGGCCGGGGCCTGGAAGGGCGTCACCGGCCGGGTGACCAAGGCAACCTGACCGCCGCGCATTGCGCAGGGCGGGGATTGCGCAGGGGGCCGGCAGTTCCGATATGAAGGGCATGGACCAGATCCTGCCGATGCTCCGCCCCGACCCCGCGCCCGAGATTCAGGCGCTGGCCCGCCGCTACCGCCGCGCGGGCGGGCCGGTGGTCGTGGTGATGACGCGCCTCGGCGGCAGGCTTGAGACGCATATGGCGGCGCTGCCCGCCGGACTGCGGACCCGGATCGGCGAGATGACCGAAAAGGCGCTTCATGCGTCATGGGGCCTGGCGCATATCGGCGGCCGGGTGCTGCCCCGGGCGGGGCGGCGGGGCTCGATGATGGCGGCGATGGCCAGCGGGGCGGCGGGCGGGGCCGGGGGGCTTGCCACCTCGGTCGCGGAACTGCCGGTCACGGTGACGGTGATCCTGCACGCCATCCGCGCCGAGGCGGTCGCGGCAGGCTACGACCCGGAGGACCCGGCGATCCGGGCCGAATGCCTGAAGGTCTTCGCCGCCGGAAGCCCGCTGTCGGCGGATGACGGGGTGGACACCTCCTTCCTCTCGGCGCGGCTGACGCTGACCGGCCCGGCGATCCAGCAGTTGATCCAGCGCATTGCGCCAAGGCTGGCGACGGCGCTGACGCAGAAGCTGGCGGCGCAGGCGGTGCCGGTGCTTGGGGCAGCGGCGGGGGCTGCGCTGAACGCGGCCTATCTGCGCTATTACCGCGAACTGGCCGCGATCCGCTTCGCGCTTCTCCGCCTGTCCGAACGGCATGGGGTCGAGCCGGTGCTGCTGGCCTTCCGCGCCGCAGCCACCCCGCCCACGGTCACCCGGGCCTGAGCGGGATGGAGCGCCTTGCAGCGCGTTTCCTCAACCGTTCCGCAGCACGGCGCCGGGGTTCATGATGCCCGCCGGATCCAGCGCCGCCTTGATCGCGCGCAGCGCCGCCAGCCGGGCGGGGTCGCCGTAGCGTTCCAGATCGGCCACCTTGGCGCGGCCGATGCCGTGCTCGGCCGAGACCGAGCCGCCCGCCGCATCGACCAGATCGTGGATCAGCCGATGCACCGCGGGCCGGATCGCCTCATGCCCGGCGCGGCTGTGCCCCCGGGCGGGGAAGACGTTGTAATGCAGGTTGCCGTCGCCGAGATGGCCGAAGGCGTTGATGCGGAAATCGCCCATCGCGGCCAGCCTTTCCCCGGCCTCCGCCAGAAAGCCGGGGATGGCCGAGAGCGGCAGCGAGATGTCGTGGCTGGAGACCGCGCCGATACGGCGGTTGGCCTCGGGGATCGCCTCGCGCAGCGCCCAGAGGGCATCGGCCTGCGCGGCAGAGGTGGCGATCACGCCGTCCAGCACCAGCCCCCCGCCTGCACCTTCGTCGTAAAGCGCGGCCATGGTCTCCTCCGGCTCCATCGCCTGCGGCAGGCCCAGTTCGACCAGCACCGACCAGTCGGGGCGGGCGGCGAAGGGCATCCGCACCTCCGGCCCGGCCTCGGCGAGGAAGTCGAGGCCGGTGCCCGAGATCAGTTCGAAGGCCGAGACCAGCCCTCCCAGCCGCGCCTCGGCCAGCGCCAGCAGGCGCTGCGCCGCCTGCGGCGAGGGCACGGCCAGCAGCGCCACCACCCGATGCGCGGGCTGCGGGAAAAGGCGCAGGCTGGCGGCGGTGATCACGCCCAGCGTGCCCTCGGCCCCGACCAGCAGGTTGCGCAGGTCGTAGCCGGTGTTGTCCTTCCTCAGCCGCTTCAGCCCATGCCAGACCGACCCGTCGGGCAGCACCGCCTCCAACCCAAGGCACAGGTCGCGGGCATTGCCGTAGCGCAAGACGCCGGTGCCGCCCGCATTGGTGGAAAGGTTGCCCCCGATCGTCGCCGTGCCTTCCGAGGCCAGCGACAGCGGGAAAAGCCGCCCCGCCGCCTCGGCCGCCTCCTGGACCGAGCGCAGCACCGCCCCCGCCTCGGCCACCAGCGCGCCATCCTCCGCCGAAACCGACCGCACCGCCGCCATCCGTTCCAGCGACAGCACCAGCGGCAGCGGCCCTTCGGTCATCACCTGCCCCGCCACCAGCGAGGTGCCCCCGCCGAAGGGCACCACGCCCACCCGGGCGGCGGCGCAGGCGCGGATCACCTCGGCCACCTCTTCCACCCGGCGCGGCAGGGCCACAGCCCCGGCGCGGCCATGCCAGCGGCCGCGGGGTTCCTCAAGATAACGCGGCTCGGGCGGGTGCAGGCTGCCCGCAGGCAAACGGGCGGCAAGCGCATCGAGGAAAGCGGCATCGCAGGGGTTCAGCATCGGGATCTCCGGTCCTGCCCCCTCCCTAGCCTTCCCAAGGGTCAGTCGTCCAGCAGCCGCGGTTCCAGCAGCAGGATCGTGGGCCGCGAGGGCAGGCTGTAGCGGTCGAAGACCATCTCGTTCAGCCCGGTCTCCACCACGTCGAACTCGCCCGCCATCTCGTCAAGGAACCGGCGCAGCGAGGCGCCCGAGAACCAGTGCATCGGGATCACCACCGAGGATTTCAGCCGCCGCACCACGCCGATCATGTCCTCCAGCCGCAGCGTATAGCCGCCGTCCACCGGCACCATCAGGATGTCGACCCGGCCGATGGCGGCATATTGCTCGGGCGAGGGGATCTGGTGCAGGTGGCCGAGATGGGCGATGCAGAGGCCTGCCGCCTCGAAGATGAAGATCGAGTTGCCGTTCGCCCGCGCGCCCTCGCCGAAGGGGCCGCGGGTGTCGGTGGTGACGTTCCTGACCAACATCGAGCCAAGGTCCAGCCGGTGATCGGCCGGGCCGCCCTGCCCGGGCCAGCCGTCCAGCACATGCGGGATGCGCGGGTCGGGGTTCCCCGTCCAGTGGGTGCTGTGGGAATTGTTCATCGTCACCACATCGGGGACCAGGCCGGCGGTGCCGAGCAGCCCGGTATAGTCGGTGACGGCCACGATGCCCTCGGGCGTCACGATGGCAAAGCTGGCGTGGTGCAGGTAGCGGATCAGCACGCGGTCGGCTTCCAGCCCCTCGCCCAGGCGGGCCGGGATCGCGGCGGCGGGGCCTTCGGCCAGCGCGATGCAATGCGAGGCAAGGCGCTCCTGCGCAAGGGTCGGCGCGGGCAGCACGAGGGTCAGGGCAAGGGCGGCGGCAAGGCGGGTCATGCTTCGGCCTCCGGAGGTGGCGAAGTGTAACCCGGATCGGCCCTGCGTCACCCCGCCCCGTGTTCACGGCTGCGCGAGGCCAGCAGCGCCGCCAACGCCGCCACCGTCTTCAGGTTGCGCGCGGTCTGCCGGGTCTTCAATGCCCGCGGCACCGCCTCGGCCAGCTTCGACCGCCCGATGCCCGAGGGGGTGTGGAGCAGCAGGAAGCCGGGGCGCAGGGACCACGCCTCGTCCTTCTGCACGGCCAGCAGGCGGGCCTCGTCGAAGGCAGGGGCCGGGTCGGCAAGGAAGATCGCATGGATGCGGGCGGGATCGGCCTCCGGCCCGAACGGGTGGTCCAGAGCCGATTGGAAGGCGGGCAGGCGGAGAAGGAAGACCTCGGGTGCGAAGCCATGGGCGCCCTGGATCGCGGCGCGGATGGCGGGGGCGAGGTCGGCATCCGGCGGGCCGCCGGTGAAGACGGCATTGCCGGACTGGATGTAGGTTTCGACCTCCCGCAGGCCGAGGCCGGTCAGCAGGTCGCGGAACCCGGCCATCGGCAGCCGGTTCGCGCCCGAGACATTGACGCCGCGCAACAGCACGGCCCGCGCTTCGGTATCGCCCATCCGGCCCTCCGTTCCTGCCGGCAGCATAACGGGCTTCGAGGGATTCGGCATGGTCCCGCGGCCCGGCCGGGCGGGGAAAGGCGAGGCACTGCCTCGCCCCCGCCCGCGTGGATGGGGTCTGCCGTAGACCTGTCCGCCCTAGACCCCGAGAGGCCAGCGCCCGACCCGGCGGGCGTGAAGCGCCCGCCATGGGCGGGTCGGGCGCTGGCCGGGACTGATGGTCCCGGCCGGTCCAGCGGAACCCGTTTCGCATGACGAAGGCGATGGCCTTCGCCAGACAGATCGGGCTGCAGCCCTACCGACCCGCGTCAGGCCTGCCCGACCCCCGTCCGCCCCCGCCGGTCGCCGCGCAGGTTGGCGTAGAGCACATGGTTGCGCCAGCGGCCGTTGATCTGCAGGTAGCTTTGCGCCACGCCCTCATATTTGAAGCCGCATTTCTCCAGAACCCCGCGCGAGGCGGCGTTTTCCGGCAGGCAGGCGGCCTCGATCCGGCTGAGGTCCAGCACGGTGAAGGCGTGATGCACGACGGCCAGTATCGCCTCGCGCATGTAGCCCTGCCGGGCGTGGGGCTGGCCGACCCAGTAGCCCAGCGTCCCCGCCTGCGCCGGGCCGCGGCGGATGTTGTCCAGCGTGATCGCGCCCAGAAGCGCCCCGGTCTCGCGCTGGAACAGCAAGAGCGGCAGCGCGGTGCCCTGCGCCTCGGCCCGGCTGGCCCAGTAGACGCGGGAGGTGAAGGCGCGGCGCGACAGATGGTCGTTGCTCCAGACAGGTTCCCACGGTTGCAGGAAGGAGACGCTTTCGCGGCGCAGGCCGGCCCAGGCGGGCCAGTCGGCATGGGCGGGCAGGCGCAGGGTCATCCGCTCGGTCTCGATGCGGATACGGCGGCGCAGCCCCAGCATCACGCGGCAAGCCCCTTCAGGATCTCCTCCACCCCAGGCGCGCGCGCCACGGGGCCGTAAAGCGCCAGCGCGGCCTTCGGTGCCAGCAGCGTGCCGCCATAGGCGCGGATGCCCGGCGTGGTGACCGCGTCGACCTTCGCCACCGCTTCGTCGAGGTCGGGCACCCTGCCCCAGATCGACAGGAGCCGCGCATTGCGTTCGGCGCGCGAGGACGGGCTTTCCAGCCCCATCAGCAGCCCCGCCTTCAACTGCGCCTTGGCGCGGTTGACCTCGGCCTCGGTCATGTCCCCGGCGGCGCGCTTCATCTCTTCCACCGTAAGGCGGGTCAGTTCGGCGATCTCTTCTTCCGAGGTGCCGGCATAGATGGTGATCTGGCCGGTGTCGTCATAAGCGGCACTCTGGGCATAGATCGTATAGCAGAGCCCGCGCTCCTCGCGGATCTTCTGGAACAGGCGGCTGGACATGCCGCCACCCATCGCCATCGACCAGACCTGCGCAGTGTAGACATCGTCGGCGCGATAGCCCGGGGCCTCGAAGGACAAAGCGAAATGGACCTGCTCAAGATCCTTCACCTCGCGCTTTTCGCCGCCGACGAAGCGGGCGGCTTCGGCGGAGCGGTCTCCCACCGGGGCGAGGGCGCCGAAAATCTCCTCGGCCTGTGCGACGATGGCATCATGGTCGACGCCCCCGGCAGCGGAGAGGATCATCCGGTCCGGCCCGTAATGGGCGGCGGTGAAGCCGCGCAGGTCCTTCTCGCGGAACTTCGACACCCGCTCCTCGGGGCCGAGGATGGTGCGGCCGAAGGCCTGCGCGGGGTAGGACACCTCATGCAGCCAGTCGAAGATGATGTCGTCGGGCGTGTCGGTGGCCTGGCCGATTTCCTGCAGGATCACATGCCGCTCGGTCTCGATATCCGCCTTGTGGAAGACCGGGTTCAGCACGATGTCCGAAATCACGTCCAGCGCGCGGGGCACGTCCGCCGACAGGCAGCGGGCGTAATAGGCGGTCATCTCGCGCGAGGTATAGGCGTTGATGTAGCCGCCGACATCCTCGATCTCTTCGGCGATCTGAAGGGCCGTGCGCTTCTTGGTGCCCTTGAAGGCCATATGTTCCAGGAAATGCGCGATGCCGTTCTGGGCCGCGGCCTCATGCCGACCGCCCGCGCCGACCCAAAGGCCGCAAGAGGCGGATTTCAGGCCGGGCATCGCCTCGGTCACGATGCGGAAGCCGTTGGGCAGGGTATGGGTGCGCAGGCTCACGCGGTCCTCCCGGCGATGCGGTCGCGGATCAGGGCCTTCAGCGCCGCTAGATCGTTCGGCACCCGCGTCATCCGTTCCGGCCGGTCGAAAAGATCGGCCATGCGGGCGGGAAGCGCGGGGCGAAGGCCGGTCGCGGCCTCCACCGCATCGGGAAATTTCGCCGGATGGGCGGTGGCCAGCGTCACCATCGGCACGGGGCCGAGATGATCTTCGGCCACCTTCACCCCCACGGCGGAATGCGGGCAGAGAAGCTCGCCGGTCGCGGCCCGCAGGGCGGCGATGGTGGCGCGGGTCTCATCCTCGCTGCACCGGCCGGAGACGAATTCGACCCGCAGCCGGTCCATCGCCGCCTGCGGGATGGCGAAGCCGCCGCCCTGTTTCAGGCCGTCCATCAGCGCCTGCACCGCAGCGCCATCGCGGCCGAGGGCATCGAAGAGCGCGCGCTCGAAGTTCGACGACACCTGGATATCCATCGAGGGGCTGATCGAGGGGCGCACGCCATCGGTGCGGTATTCGCCGGTCTTCATCGCCCGGTCGAGAATGTCGTTCTGGTTGGTGGCGATCACCAGACGGTCGATGGGCAGGCCCATCCGCTTGGCGATGTAACCGGCGAAGATATCGCCGAAATTTCCGGTAGGGACGGTGAAGCTGATCTTGCGATGCGGGGCGCCAAGCGACACGGCAGAGGTGAAGTAATAGACCACCTGCGCCAGCACCCGCGCCCAGTTGATGCTGTTCACCCCGGCCAGCCGCACCCCGTCGCGGAAGTCGAAGTCGTTGAACATGTCCTTCAGCCGGGCCTGGCAGTCGTCGAAATCGCCGTCCAGCGCGAGGGCGTGGACATTCGCCTCTGCCGGGGTGGTCATCTGCCGCCGCTGCACCTCGGACACCCGGCCATGCGGGAAGAGGATGAAGACATCGACGTTGGACAGCCCCCGGAACGCCTCGATGGCGGCGGAGCCGGTGTCGCCGCTGGTGGCGCCGACGATGGTGATCCGCTCGCCCGTCCGCGCCAGCGCCGCCTGCATCATCTGGCCGATGATCTGCATGGCGAAGTCCTTGAAGGCCAGGGTCGGGCCGTGGAACAACTCCAGCAGGAAATGGTTCGGGCCAAGCTGCACCAGCGGCGCGCGGGCGGTATGGCCGAAGCCCGCATAGGCCTTGGCCAGAAGCACCTTCAACTCGTCATCCGTGAAGAACCCGGCGATGAAGGGGCGCATCACCCGGAAGGCGGCTTCCTCGTAAGGCAGGCCGGCAAGGGCGGCGATCTCGGCCGGGGTCATGACCGGCACGGTCTCGGGGACGTAAAGCCCGCCGTCGCGCGCCAGCCCCGTCATCATCGCCTCGCCGAAGCCAAGCATGGGCGCCTGGCCCCGCGTCGAGATGTATTTCATGTCTTCCCCTCAGCCGCCGCCCTCAAACGGTTCGCTGCCTGATACGCCACAGAAGGTAGAGAGTCATCACCCCCCAAACGGCCGCCAGCGAAAACCACTGGATGGCGTAGCCCCAATGATCGTTGGGGATGGTGGAGGTGTCCACGGGAACCGGCGCGATCCCGTCGCCGGTGGGCCGGCTGGCGACGACCAGCAGCGGCTCGGTCCCCAGCTTCGCCGCCATCGCGGGCAGGTCGCGGGCGAACCAGAGGCCGGTCTTCGGGTCCGGCGGCGGGGTGAAGCTGTCGCTGTCGTTCGGCCAGAGCAGGTTGCCGGTGACCTGCGCCGCCCCTTCCGTCCGGGGCGCGGCGCGGGCAGCGTCCTCAAGGAAGCCGCGGTCGACAAGGATGCGGCGGCCGTCTTCGGCAGCGAAGGCCTCGATGATGCGGACGCCGGGGCTGGTGCCCTTCTGCCCGGCCAGAAGCTCGATGAACGCGCCCGTGAAATGCCCCTGCACGGTGACGGCGCGGTATTCGTCGGCCGCTTCCGTCAGGCTGGCGGTGGCGGGCAGCGCCACCGGATCGCCGTGGATCATCGCCTCGATCCGCGCCAGGACGCCCTCTTTCCAGTGCATCCGCTGCACCTGCCAGATCCCCAGCGAGACCAGGAAGGCGCAACCCACGACCCCCATCAGGATCGGAAAGAACATCCGGCGCAGCATCATCGGCCCCTTGAATGAAAAACGCGGGCCCAAAGGCCCGCGCAGCGCCCTTGCGGGCAAAGGGCCTACCGGCCCCAGACGTAGATCGCAAAGAACAGGAACAGCCAGACCACGTCGACGAAGTGCCAATACCAGGCGGCGGCCTCGAAGCCGACGTGCCGCTCGGGCGTGAAGTCGCCCTTGATCGCCCGGATCAGGCAGACGGTCAGGAAGATCGTGCCGATGATGACGTGGAAGCCATGGAAACCCGTCGCCATGAAGAACGAGGCACCATAGATGTTGCCGGCGAAGCCGAAGGCGGCGTGGCTGTATTCGTAGGCCTGCAGCAGGGTGAAGATCGCGCCGAGGACGATGCCGATGCTGAGGCCGGTGATCAGGTCCTTGCGGTTGTTCTCATGCACCAGGGCGTGGTGGGCCCAGGTCACGGCACAGCCCGACAGAAGCAGGATCAGCGTGTTGATCAGCGGCAGGTGCCAGGGGTCGAAGGTCTCGATCCCGGCGGGCGGCCACACGCCGTCGATCCAGGGGCTGTCCGGCCCCATCGGATACATGCGGTGCTTGAAGAAGGTCCAGAACCACGCGAGGAAGAACATGACCTCGGACATGATGAACATGATGAAGCCGTAGCGCAGGCCGATGCGGACGACGGGGGTATGGTCGCCGGTGTTGGCCTCATGCACCACATCGGACCACCAGGCGAACATGACGTAAAGCACCAGGGCAAGACCGATCAGGAAGACCCAGGGCTGGCTCAGCCCGCTGGAGCTGTCGATCTGCGGCGAGATCCACAACACCAGGCCGAACAGCATGATGAACGCCCCGAGCGAGCCCATGAAAGGCCAGATCGAGGGTGGCAGGACGTGATAGTCGTGGTTCTTTTCGTGGGCCATGGCGTCTTCGGTTCCCTCGTTTTCGTCTTGTTCTTGGCTCAGTTGGCGGCGGCGCGGGCCGCCCCCTCATCCTGCTCCAGCGCCGCCTGCTTGTCCGGCAGGGCGGTGACATGGAATGTATAGCTCAAGGTGATCGCCTTGATGAAGCGTCCTTCCGGGTCGTCCACGATGGACGGGTCGACATAGAAGCTGACCGGCATCTGCACCCGCTCACCGGGCTGCAGCACCTGCTGGGTGAAGCAGAAGCAGTCGATCTTGGTGAAATAGCCCCCCGCCGCATCGGGCGAGACGTTGAAGCCCGCCGTGCCCGCGACCACCCGGTCGGTGGGATTGTAGGCCTCGTAGAAGGCAAGGCCGGTCTCGCCGATCCGCACCTCCATCTCGCGCTGGACGGGGCGGAAATCCCAGGGCATCCCGGCCTCCAGCGAGGCGTCGAAGCGGATCTTGATGGTGCGGTCCAGCACCACGTCGGACCCGGCATCGGAAACGGCAGTTGTGCCGCCGTAGCCGGTGACGCGGCAGAACCAGTCGTAGAAGGGCACGGCCGCGAAAGACAGAGAGGCCATGGTGACGACCACGCCGACCAGCAAGGTCAGGGTGCGGGTCTCGGGGCGCATCCGGGCAAGGAAACCGGGCAGCCTCATGGCTGGGCTTCCGCGTCGGGGGCGGGGGCTGCGCCCGTCTCCGCGGGCAGGTGACCGGCCGAGGGCACATGGTCATAGCCCTTCATCGGGTCGCCCCGGGTGACCTTGACCACGCTCAGCGCGAAGACCAGCACGACGAAGGCGGCCAGCACCAGGCCAAGACCCAGGTTGCGGCTGAACCGGCGCTGGTGCATCTCATGCTGCGGGGGGAAGGACATCTCACCAGCCCCCAAGGCCATAGGGCCGCAACAGGGCATCCATCAGGAAGGCGCCGAACTGCAGGAACAGGTAGAGGATCGAGAAGGCGAAGAACCGCTTCTCCACCCGGTAGCCGTCAGCCTGCGCCACCTCTTCGTCCCGCCGCCAGATGCGGACCGCACCGACGACGAACCACAGGTTCAGCGCCACGGCGACGGCCAGCGGCAGCGGCCCGCCGATCGAGGTCAGCGCGGCGGCGACCGGCACCGGAACCAGCGCCAGCGTGTAGCCCAGGATATGCGCCCGCGTCACCTTGCGGCCATGGGTCACCGTCAGCATCGGCACGCCCGCGGCGTGATAGTCTTCCTTCATGAACAGCGCCAGCGCCCAGAAATGCGGCGGCGTCCACATGAAGATCAGCGCGAACATCAGCACGGCCTCAAGCCCGACATGGCCGGTCGCCGCGACCCAGCCGATCATCGGCGGGAAGGCCCCCGCCGCGCCGCCGATCACGATGTTCTGCGGCGTCCAGCGCTTCAGCCCCATGGTGTAGATCACGGCATAGAAGAAGATGGTGAAGGCCAAGAGCAGCCCCGCCGCGACATTGGTCGCCAGCGCCAGCATCATCACCGAGATGAACGACAGCGCGAGGCCAAGCATCATCGCCTCGCCCGCCGGAATGCGGCCCGCGGGCACGGGGCGGTTGCGGGTGCGCTTCATCACCGCGTCGATGTCGGCATCCCACCACATGTTCAGGGCACCCGAGGCACCCGCGCCAAGCGCGATGAACAGGATCGCTGCGAAGCTTTCCACGGGATGCAGCCGGACGGGGGCCACCATCAGCCCGACGAAAGCGGTGAAGACCACCAGCGACATGACGCGCGGCTTCAGAAGCTGCACATAGTCGCCGAAGCCCGCCTCGTGCGGCAGGCCCTCGGGTTTGTCATATGCGCTGATGTCGCTCATTCCCTACCTCGGTTCGCTGCGGGACGCGGCCCGAAGGCCCGCCCCGCCGCCTGCCTTGGATCGCGGAGCCGGGGCCTCAGTCGGCCGCGGCCACCTGCACCGGCGACTGGCCGGGTTCCATCATGTCGGCGGTCAGCATCACATCGCCCGCCTTGGCCTGCTCCAGCCATCTTGCATAGGCCGCTTCCGACACCACCTTGACGGTGATCGGCATGAAGGCGTGGTCCTTGCCGCACAGCTCCGAGCACTGGCCGAAGTAGATGCCCTCGCGGTCGGCGCGGAACCAGGCTTGCGCCAGCCGGCCCGGCACGGCGTCCTGCATCACGGCGAAGGCCGGGATCTTCCAGCTGTGGATCACGTCCGCCGCGGTGACCTGCAGGAGCACGATCTTGCCCACCGGCACCACCATGGCGGTGTCGGTCGCCAGCAGCCACTGGTCGCGGCTGTAGCCATGGTCGGTCAGCTGCTTCTCGACCTCGGGCGTCAGGGTGTTGTCGCCGTCCAGCGGGATGCCGCCGATCATGTAGCTGTCGAAGGCGATCTCTTCGTCGGGGTATTCGTAGTTCCAATACCACTGGTTGCCGGTGACCTTGATCACCACGTCGCCCTCGGGGAATTCCTGCTGGTTGAACAGCGCCGGCAGCGAGAAGAAGCCGATGAACACCAGCACGATGATCGGGACCAGCGTCCATGCCACCTCAAGCGGGGTGTTGTGGGTGAACTTGCGCGGCACCGGGTTGGCGCGGCTGTTGAAACGGACGATCACGTAGAGCAGCAGCGCGCAGACGAAGATCACGATGGCGGTGATGATGTAGAGGATCATGTGATCCAGCCACTGCTGCTCGACCGCAAGGCTGGTCGAGGCGGGCTGGAAGGCGATCCCCTTGTCATGCGGCTGGCCGACGATCTCCAGCCCCTGGGCCAGCGCGGCCCCGGCAGAGGTGGCGGCCGCAAGGGCCGCAGCCCCGAATCCCTTGAGGTAAGTCGAAAGGCGCATATCTCTTCCCGTTTGCAGGCGCGACCTTGTGCCGCTTGTCCCTTGGTAGCCGGGGAATCCCCCGGAATCCCGTAGTTTCCTGTTGCGTTCAAACCATATCGGGCGGGGAACGACAAGAGAAACAGTTGCGACAGATCGGCACCCCTTGATCCAGATCAAGGACGCTTCTGCGGGTGCGAAAGGGGTCGTGATCCCCTGCCCCATTGCAACCGCCCGCCCCTGCGGCAATATCGCCGCCCGTCCTGCCGGAGCCGCCCATGCGCCTTGCCCTTGCCGCCGCCCTCGTCATCATCGGCCTCTATCTCGCCGCCGCCGCCGTGATGTTCGCCTTCCAGCGGCAGATGCAGTATTTCCCGACCAGCCGTGCGCCCTCGCCCGCCGATGCCGGGTTCGAGGGGGCGGAAGAGCATGTGCTGACCGCCGAGGACGGCACCCGCGTCCTGCTGTGGTATGCGCCCGCGCCCGAGGGTGCGCCGGTGATCCTCTATTTCCAGGGCAATGCGGGCGAGATCGCCGACCGTGCCGACCGCTGGGCCTTCTACCGCGACGCGGGCTTCGGCACCGCCTTCCTGTCCTATCGCGGCTATGGCGGCAGCGAGGGCAGACCCACCGAGGCCGGCCTGCATCAGGACGCCGCCGCAGCGCTGGCCTTCCTGCAGGCGCAGGGCGTCGGCGCGGGCAGCATCGCGCTGGTGGGGGAATCCCTCGGCTCCGGCGTCGCCGTCCGGCTGGCGGCCGGGCAGCCCGCGGACAGCCCCTTCGCGGCGCTGGTGCTGGAGGCGCCCTATACCTCGACCGCCGATGTCGCGGCGCGCGCCTATCCGTGGTTGCCGGTGCGCCTGCTGATGCTGGACCAGTTCCGCTCCATCGACCTGATCGGCCGGATCAACACGCCGCTTTTCATCTTCCACGGCGATGCCGACCGCACCATCCCCTTCGACCTCGGCCTTGCCCTCTTCGAGGCCGCGCCCGCGCCGAAGGAATTTTCGCCCAGCCCCGGCCGCGGGCATGAGGCGATCTACGATCCCTCGACCTGGGTGCTGGAGACCGGGTTCATCTGGAACGCCTGGGCAAACCCTTGACCGCCCGGCTTGCGGCCCGCCCGCGCGCACCCTACCTTCCCCTTGCCCCAGCCCGCAAAGGCCCGACATGACCGACGCCCCCTTCCGCCCCTTCGACAGCCATCTCGACGAAGCCGCCGCGCTGCGGCTCTTGCGCCAGGCCACCGCCGGGGCCGAGGATGGCGAGCTGTTCCTGGAACGCCGCCGCGGCGAAAGCCTTGTGCTGGACGACGGCCGGATCAGGACCGCCAGCTACGACGCCTCGGAAGGCTTCGGCCTGCGCGCGGTGAAGGGCGAGGTGGCGGGCTATGCCCATTCCACCGAAATCTCGGAATCCGCCCTGAAGCGCGCCACCGACACCGCGCGCCTTGCCGTGGGCGATGGCGGCGGCACGCTGGCCGATGCACCCGCCCGCACCAACCGGCACCTCTACACCGACGCCGACCCGCTGGCCGACGCCAGCTTCGCCGCCAAGATCGACATCCTGCGCGAGATCGACGCCCATGCCCGCGCCGCCGACCCGAGGGTGGTGCAGGTGACGGCCAGCCTCTCGGCCTCCTTGCAGGAGGTGGAGATCCTGCGCCCCGAGGGCCTGCGCTTCACCGACATCCGCCCGATGGCCCGGCTGAACGTCTCGGTCATCCTGGAGCAGGACGGGCGGCGCGAGACCGGCGGCACCGGCGGAGGTGGGCGGCACGGGCTGGTGGGGCTGCTCGACCCCGCGCATTGGAAGCCGATGGTGGAAGAGGCGATCCGCATCGCCCGCGTCAACCTGACCGCGCAACCGGCGCCTGCGGGGGTAATGGACGTGGTCCTCGGCCCCGGCTGGCCCGGCATCCTCTTGCACGAGGCCATCGGTCACGGGCTGGAGGGTGACTTCAACCGCAAAGGCACCTCGGCCTTCGCCGGCCTGATGGGGCAAAGGATCGCCGCGAAGGGCGTGACCGTGCTGGACGACGGCACCCTGCCCGACCGCCGGGGCAGCATCACCTTCGACGACGAGGGCACGCCTTCGGCCAGGAACGTGCTGATCGAGGACGGCTGCCTTGTCGGCTACATGCAGGACCGCCAGAACGCGCGCCTGATGGGCGTTTCCGCCACCGGCAACGGGCGGCGCGAAAGTTTCGCCCATATCCCGATGCCGCGGATGACCAACACCTACATGCTGGCGGGGCAGGACGATCCCGCCGCCATTCTGGCCGATCTCAAGGACGGCATCTGGGCCGTGGGCTTCGGCGGGGGGCAGGTCGACATCACCTCCGGCAAGTTCGTCTTCTCCTGCACCGAGGCCTACCGCGTCAGGAACGGCAAGGTGGGAGAGGCGCTGACCGGGGCCACGCTGATCGGCGACGGGGCGACGGCGCTGAAAGGCATCCGCGCCATCGGCAACGACATGGCGATGGACCCGGGCATCGGCAATTGCGGCAAGGCCGGGCAATGGGTGCCGGTGGGCGTGGGCCAGCCGACGCTGCTGATCGGCGGGCTGACGGTGGGCGGCCAGTCGCTCGGCCGCGCGGCATGAGCCTCCTGACCTCACCCTCCGATGGTTTGCAACAGATCGGCTGGCGCAGGATCGTGCTGACGGCGCTGGCCTTCTGCCTTGCCCCCGCACTGGTCGGCGCGCTGGCGCTGGCGGCGATCACGCTTTCGGGCCGGGGCTCGCTGCAGGCCGAGGGGCTGGCGACCTTCGCCCTGATCTCGCCGCTGGTCGGGGCGCCGATCTGGGGCGCCGTCGCGGCGGGCGCCTTCTGGCTTCTGCGGATGGGCAGCTTCGGCTGGCTTCCGGCGGCGCTTCTGGGCGGGCTGGTGTTCGGCGTGCTGATGCGCGCGGGGATCAGCGGGGTCGTCCTGCCGGTCGGCGCCGCCTCGGCGCTGCTTTATCGCATGGCGCTGGCGTTGCAACGGCCCGAAGCGATCTGAGCTTCACCCGGGAAGGACCCGATTTTTCGACGAAAAATCGTCAACGCCCGAATTTTCCTTTTAGCGCATCGGCAAAGGCATTGCCCCCGGAACTGGCCCTTGGCGCCGCCTCCATCCGCCCTTTCGGCGCCGGTCCCTTCGCCCGCTCCTCGCGCGGAGCGCTTGCTCCGCCATCCTTGCGCATGGTCAGGCCGATGCGTTTTCTGGCCACGTCGATCTCGGTCACCCGCACCTGCACCACGTCGCCCGCCTTCACCACCTCATGCGGGTCACGCACGAAACGGTCGGCCAGCTGGCTGACATGCACCAGCCCGTCCTGATGCACGCCGATATCCACGAAAGCCCCGAAGGCCGCGACATTGGTCACCGTGCCTTCCAGCACCATCCCCGGCCGCAGGTCGGTGATCTCGTTCACGCCTTCGGTGAAGCTGGCGGTCTTGAAACTGGGCCGCGGATCGCGCCCGGGCTTTTCCAGTTCCGCCAGAATGTCCCGCACCGTCGGCAGGCCGAATTTCTCGTCCACGAAGCGCGCCGGGTCCAGCTTCTTCAGCGCCGCCCCGTCGCCCATCAGAGCGCGAATGTCCCTCCCGCAGGCCCCCACGATCCGCCGCGCCACATCATAGGCCTCGGGGTGGACCGATGAGGCATCCAGCGGCTCCTTCCCGTCCGGGATGCGCAGGAAGCCCGCCGCCTGCTCGAAGGCCTTCGGGCCAAGCCGCGCCACCTTCAACAGGTCGCGCCGGGTCTGGAACGGCCCGTTGGCATCCCGATGCGCGACGATGCTTTCCGCCAGCCCCGTCCCCACGCCGGAGACCCGCGCCAGAAGGGGTGCCGAGGCCGTGTTCAGGTCCACCCCCACCGCGTTCACCGCATCCTCGACCACCGCATCCAGCGAGCGCGCCAGCCGGTGCTGGTCCACGTCATGCTGGTATTGCCCGACGCCGATGCTCTTTGGTTCGATTTTCACAAGTTCTGCCAGCGGATCCTGCAATCTGCGGGCAATCGAGACCGCGCCGCGTAGCGAAACGTCAAGTCCGGGAAACTCCCGCGCCGCCAGTTCGGATGCGGAATAGACCGAGGCCCCGGCCTCCGACACCACCACCTTGACCGGCTTTTCCGCCCCGGCGGGCAAAAGCGCCAGCAGGTCGGCCACCATCTTCTCGGTCTCGCGGCTGGCGGTGCCGTTGCCGATGGCGATCAGCTTCACCCCATGGCTGCCGATCAGCCGGGCAATGGCCACCTGCGCCCCGCGCAGGTCGTTCTTCGGCTGGAACGGGTAGACCGTGTCGGTCGCCACCAGCTTGCCGGTGCCGTCGACCACCGCCACCTTGACGCCCGTCCTGATCCCCGGGTCCAGCCCCATCGTCGCCTTGCCCCCCGCGGGTGCGGCCAGCAGCAGGTCCTTGAGGTTGCGCGCGAAGACCCGGATCGCCTCGGCCTCCGCCCCTTCGCGCAGCTCGGCCATCAGGTCCAGCGTCAGCGAGGTCTTCAGCTTCACCCGCCAGGCCCAGGCCGCCGCCTCGCGCAGCCAGCGGTCGCCCGCGCCCTGCCCGCCCGCCGCCAGGGCCGCCCCGCAGGCCCGCTCCGCCGGGCTTTCGCCACGCGGCGCCTCGGCATCGACGGCCAGGTCCAGCGAGAGGATTTCCTCGTTGCGGCCCCGCAACATGGCCAGAACCCGATGCGAGGGCGCGCCGGCAAAGGGCTCGTCATGCTGGAAATAGTCGGAGAACTTGGCGCCCGCTGTCTCTTTCCCCTCGACCACCTTCGCGGTCAGCCGCCCGACCTTCCGCATATGGTCGCGCAGGCGCCCCAGCAGCGCGGCATCCTCGGCCAGCCCTTCGGCCACGATGTCGCGCGCGCCCTCCAGCGCGGTCTTGGCATCGGGGAAACCTTCGGACAGGAAGCCGCCCGCCAGCGCCAGCGGGTCGGCCGCCCGGTCGGCCAGAATGGCATCGACCAGCCCCTGCAACCCCGCCTCGCGGGCGATCATCGCCTTGGTGCGGCGCTTGGGCTTGTAGGGCAGGTAGATGTCTTCCAGTTCGGCCTTGGTGGTGGCCTTGGCGATGGCCCCGGCCAGCGCCTCGGTCATCTTGCCCTGCCCGGTGATCGACTCGAGGATCGCCGCGCGCCGCGCCTCCATCTCGCGCAGGTAGGAGAGCCGTTCCTCCAGCTTGCGCAACTGGGTGTCGTCCAGCCCCCCCGTCACCTCTTTCCGGTAGCGGGCGACGAAGGGAACCGTCGCGCCGCCGTCCAGCAATTCCACCGCCGCATTGACCTGGCCGGGCGCCGCGCCGATCTCGGTGGCGATGATCTGGGAGATACGGGACGAAACTGCGGCAACTGACATGCGAATCCTCTCGGGTCGGGGGCCGCGACCTTAGCCGTCCGCGCCGCCCGGTTGAACCCCTGCCGCACCGGCAGCGGATGGGCGGGAAAACCGGCAATGTCTGGAAGGATGGTACAGCCTCCCCGGCTCGAACGGGGGACCCCCAGATCCACAATCTGGTGCTCTAACCAACTGAGCTAAGGCTGCACTCGGGGCGGATTTAGCCCCCCCGGTCCGGGATTGCAAGAGCGTCCTGCGCCACGGATCGGGGCAATTCCCTCTTGCACCGGGCAGGGCCGCGCGCTAGCCCCCCGGGGGGACGGAGGCCGACATGAGCATCAACAAGCAAAGCGACATCGCGGCGGACATCCAGATCGGGCCGACCGACCAGGGCATGGTGCGGATCTATATCGAGGCCGAGGGCGGGATCGAACTGCCGCTGGACTTCGATCCCGAAGAGGCCGAGGAAATCGCCGAGGAACTGCGCGCCGCCGCCGAGGCCGCCCGCGAGATGGCCTCCAGCCGTGGAAAACGCCGGTAAGGGCGCGAATTTTCGACGAAAATTCGCCTAGTCCAGGATACCGGACGGAAGGCCCGGGTCGCGCAATCCCTGCAAGCGCAACGCCGCGTGGCGGGCGAAGCGTTGCGTCACCGCCTTGCGCCGCGCGCCTGCCAGAGGCGTCTCCGGCCCCATCCGCAGCACCTCGCCCCCCCAGGCGTCGGCGATGATCAGCCCGGTGCCTTCGGGCAGCAGCTCCGCCGGGAAATCGGCGTCGACCGCCCAGAAGAAGCGGTCGCAATAGTCCAGATAGCCCTGCCACTTGCGGTCCGCCCGGTAATCCGCCCGGCAGGACTTGCATTCGACGATCCAGAGTTGCCCCTTCGGGCCAAGCGCCATCAGATCGACCCGCAGCCCGGTCGCCAGCACCAGTTCCTCGACACAGGCGAAATCCAGGTCGCGCAAGGCACGCGCCACGCCGCGCGCCAGCCGCTGGCCCGGCATCACCGGCAGGATCTCATGCGCAAGGGGAACGGGCTGGTCCATGGCGAAAACATGAACCAAAAGGGAACATCTGTCCAGCCGCTTGCGGCGGAGCAGACGCCCGCCTACATTCACGGATGGCGGGTGCTGCTCCTCGCGTGGCAAGGGCCCAATTTCCAGTGGCCGATAAGCAAGCGAACGGGGGCTGGCTCTGCCCGGATCCTGGTCCGGGTATCTGGCGCCCACCTGAGACCTCTGGCTCTCGGGAAACCCCGGCCCTCACGGTTGCTGCGGGCCCGCCACCAAAAAAAGGGGACAGGTTGCCCTGCCCCCAAGTCTCATCCTTGAATCAATTCCGGTCGCGGGCCTAGAAGCCCAGGACCAGCGACACGCCCAGACGGTTGTCGGTGCGGATGGCGCGGCTGTCGTTGTATTCGGTCAGATAGCTGACGCGGGTCGACAGCGTGTCGGTCATCTTGAAGTTCACGCCGAAGTCGTTGTTGGCCCGCAGCGCGGTGTCCGACGACAGGATATCGGTGTCGTTGGTCAGGAAGACCGCATCGTTGATCTTGGCGTAGAAGCGCGAGGCGGCCAGATAGCCCGTCTCGGTATAGGAGGCATCGTCGCCGTATTTCAGGTAGCTCACCCCGATCCCGGCCTGCACGCGCCAGGCCATGTCGGGCGTGTTGATGACGCGGTAGCCCGGGCCGACGCCGACGAAGGCATCGCGCTGGACCTTCTGGTCCAGCGTCACGCCATTGGCCACATCTTCCGTGGTCAGCGTGTCGCCAAGGCCGTCCTGCTCCAGCCGGGCCAGGCCGAAGATGTAGAAGCGGTCGTTCAGGTAATAGTTGGCGTCATAGACCACGAAGATGTCTTCCTTGGTCTTCTCGACCGAGTTCTCGGAGAAGTCGAGAACCGCACCGATCGTCTGCACGAAGGGGCCAGAGGCATGGCGCAGGCGCAGGCCAAGGGCGAAGTCCTGGCTCTCGTTGTTGCCGGTCTTGCCCGAATAGCCCAGCGAGGCGTTGCCGCTCAGCCCCTGCTCATATTCCGGGAAGGCGAAGCGGGCGGAATCCTGGGCGCGGGCCATGTCTTCGGCCACGTCCTTTTCGATATCCTCGATCCGGTCGTTCAGCGCATCGGTCCCCACGAGGTTATCCTGCGCGATGGCAGGCACGGCCACCGAGAGGGCCAATACGGAGGCGGAAACAAGCTTGAAAGCTTTCATCTCGTCATTCCTTCTACTCATCATCAGCGGGCCAGGCAGTGGCGCCGCTTTCGTGAGGGAAGAGGTAAGCCCATGATCCGGCGAATAAAAATTTGGAATACTTGAGACCGCCTCAAGTATTTCTCGTGACCCTTCCCCCTTGAAACCCGCAAAAAACCGCCCCCGCCGGCGGTCGGGCGCGGCGGGGGCGGACATTGTTCATAGAAATGGAGAGGTTGCTTCCGGCGCCCTTCGCTGCCGTGCCGGGGCTAAAGCTGGTCCAGGACCTCGGCCGTCTCGCCCTCGGCCCGGGCAACGGCGTCGGAGAGTGTCCTTGCCGCAACATCGCGCATCTGCCGGTCCATGTCCTCGCGCCATACGACCCAGGCGGTATGGGTGAAGGTCGGCGCATCCTTCACCGGAAAGATCGCGCCCTCGGCCATCGGCTTTCGCGTGTAGCGGGCCGGCAGGAAGGCGGCGAAGGGCCGGTTGCGCAGATACCATGCGGCAAGGGTGCCCATGGCCAGCACCAGCTTCGGCTCGGCCAGTTGCGGCAGGGATTCGTCATGGAAGCGGCGGAATTCGGGGCCCCAGTCAATCATCGCATAGCGCCCGGACAGGCTTTCCACTGTCGCATCCTCCCACGGACTGACCAGCACCAGATGGTCGTCCATCAGCCGCTCATTGTGCAATCCGGGGCGGTTCAGCGGATCGTAGCACAACATCGCCTGCAGCCCGCCGGACAGGATCATGTCCGCCAGCGCCTCGGGCCGCGCCATCTCGGCCCGGATCGCCACATCCGGCAGGGCCTCGCGCAGGCGGTCCAGCCAGCCGAAGCCGAAACGCGGCCAGAGCGAGGGCTGCGCCCCCACGGCAAGCGTGGCCGGCATCTCGTCCATGGCGCTGACCCGCTGGCGCGCCTGTTCCCAGTTGCGCAGGATCATGGTGGCGAAACCCCGGAATTCGCGCCCTGCCGCCGTCAGGGCGACGCCGCCCTTGTTCCGCTCGAAAAGGGGGCGCCCCAGTTGCTCTTCAAGCCGGTGGATGCGCAGGGAAACCGCCGACTGGGTGACGAACAGACGCCCCGCCGCGGCGCCGAAGGAGCCGGTGGACGCGACCACCTGAAAGGTCTTCAAAAGTTGCAAGTCCATGACGCATTCCCATCGTTACTGCGTGCAACAACTCACCGCAGCGGCAGAAAGCCAAGGGGAAGCGCAATGCGGAAGGAACCCTTGCGCAGGACCGCCTATTGCAGGCCCCGCGGGTTCACGAAGCGGCTGAAGGATGCAACCGCCGTTCGCAATACGTGATCGTCAGGAGATGCAGGCGCGGGATCAGCGCCTTGTGCGGCGCGCCCCGGCCCGGACCGGGACCGTCACGGGCACCGCCACGTCATGCTGGCGCAGCCCGCCCTTCGGGCCGTCGTCCCGCCCGGCCATCAGCATCACGCGCAGCCCGAACTGCACGCCCGCGAAGATGATGCCGTTGAAGACGAAGAGCATCAGCGCCGCGATCCAGCCCTGCGGGGACGTCAGGATCAGCCGCCCGATCCCCATCACGTCCAGCCAGACCAGAAGCCCGGCGAAACCGGCCGAGATCGCGAAGCCGATCACCACCGACTGGATGTAAAGACGGATCAGTGGCGGCATCGGCATCTCTCCTTTGCGGAAACTCTAGGCCCTGCGGCCCGCCCTGACCAGCCCCCTGCGGCAATCGGCTGCGCCCATGGGCCGGGGGCCGCCGGTCAGACGGGGATCCGCGCGAACCCGTCGCGCAGCGCGGCCGACCAGGCCTCGGACATGGCGCGGAACTGCGGGTCGCCCGCCTCGATCCGCCGCTTGTGGGTGACGCGGCAGGCATCCCGCTCGATGACGCAAAGATCCAGCGGCATCCCCACCGAAAGGTTGGAGCGCAGCGTCGAATCCATGCTCAGCAGCACCGCCTTCTGCGCATCGGCCAGGCTGGTTTCCAGCCGCACCACCCGGTCGAGGATCGGCTTGCCGTATTTATGCTCGCCGATCTGCAGGAAAGGGGTGTCCTCGGTCGACTCGATGAAATTGCCCTCGGGGTAGATCAGGAAAAGCCGCATCGCGCCGCCCTTGCGCTGACCGGCGACGATCATGCTGGCGCTGGCGCCCTGGCTGGCGGAAAGCTTGTGGTCGATCTCCTCGCGCACCGCGGCCAGCGTGTTGCCGACGATGGCGGCCACCTGCAGCATGGTCGGGGCCAGCATGATGCTGGTCTCTTCCGTGGCATCCGGTGCCTCGATCGCCTCGCGCAGTTGCGCCATTGTGGTCTGGCTGACGGAAAGGCTGCCTGCCGTCATGATGACGATGACCCGCTCTCCCGGGTCCTCGAAGCTGAACATCTTGCGGTAGGTCGAGATGTTGTCGAGCCCCGCATTGGTGCGGGTGTCCGACAGGCAGACGATGCCCGCATCCAGAAGAAGTCCCACGCAATAGGTCATGTCCGCCCGCCCCCGTCTTGCGCCGGAATGCACCCGCGCGGCCCATTGCTAGCGGCTGGGGCCGGGGCTGAAAAGCCCGGGCCCGCCTTTTCTGCCGCCGTTTCCGCCAGATGCCCGGAGCCGGAGCCTCCGGCGGGGATATTTGCCGTTCTGAAAGAGGATGCAGCTTCTTTCAGAACGGCAAATATCCCGGGTGCGGCCATGGCTGTCCGAACCAGTGGCGCAGCCATGGCCGCGGCCGAAGGCGGGGGGCAGCGTGCCCATGCGATGCGCCCTATTGCTCTGCCGCCAGCACGGCGACCCGCACGTCCAGCGCCTCCTCGCCCGCCGCTCCCCGGGCGATGCCCCGGATCGGCGCGGCCGCGCGGGCGTCGGAGCCGGAGCCCAGGCGGATATAGCGCGCATCCGGGCAGCAGCGGTTCGCCGGGTCGAAGCCGACCCAGCCCAGGCCCGGCACATGCAGCTCGGCCCAGGCATGCGCGGCCTCATGCGCCGCGCCCCCGGCATCCGCGAAGAGATAGCCCGAGACATAGCGCGCCGGGATGTCATGCGCCCGGGCGCAGGCGATCAGGGCATGGGCGTGGTCCTGGCAGACCCCCTGCCCCTGCGCCAGTGCCTCGGCGGCGGTGGTATGGGCGTGGGTGGTGCCGGGCGCATAGGCGATGGCATCGGCCACCACCGCCGCCAGCCGGTGGCACAGGTCCAGCCGGTCCTGCGCCTGCCCCTCCTGCGCCAGCAGCCGCAGCCCATGATCCAGCGCCGTCGCCGGTGTCTCGCGCAGCCAGGCCTCGGGCGGGATGCTTTCGCGCAGGCCGCGCAGCACGCCCGCGGCATCCTCGGTCTCGACCGTGCCCCGCACCGTCACCGCGACCTCTGCCACCGGCCCGGCCACCGTCCAGCCCTGCACGACATCGCCCGCCCCGTCGCGGAAGCGTCCGCCGGGGGTGCCGCCGCTGACCGTCACCTCCCAGTCCAGCACCCGCTGCCCCTCGCAGGCCGAGGGCGTCAGCCGGTGGCTTTGCACCACCGAGCGCACCGGCGCCTCGTAGCGGTAGAGGGTAAGGTGATCGACGCTCAGCCGCATCAGCGCATCTCTCCGCTCAGATAGGCCTCATGCACCGCTTGGCCCAGCCCCGCCGACTCGCCGATGAAGCGGGTCAGGTATTCGTGTAGCCCCTCCTCCACGATCCGTTCCACCGTCTCGCCCTCCAGCCGGGCCAGCATCGCCTGCGCCCTCGCCTGCGCCCCGGTCTCGCGGCCATAGGCCCTTGCGATGCGGGTAAGGTGATTGGCGATCCCGGCGACGCAGGTGATCAGCGAACGCGGGCTCTGTGGGTTCAGGATCAGGAAATGCGCGATCTTCGCCGCCGTCACCTCGCCGCCATAGGCCCAGTGGAAGGCCCGGTGCGCCCCCATGGCGCGCAGGAGCGTGGTCCACTGGTAGTTGTCCAACCCCGAGCCGACGAATTCCACCCGCGGCAGCAGGACGTAGTATTTCACATCCATCAGCCGGGCGGTGTTGTCGCCGCGTTCCAGATAATAGCCGATGTTCAGGAAGTTGAAGCCGTCGTTGCGCAGCAGCGTGGCGTCGATGGCGCCGCGCAGCATGGCGGCATGGCGCATCACCCAGTCGGTCAGCCGCGACAGTTCCAGCCTGGAGCGTTCCTCGCGCTCCAGTTGCTTCAACTCCTGAAACGCCGTGTTCAGCGCATCCCAGACCTGCGTCGTCAGCGCCGTCCGCACGATCCGCCCGTTCTCGCGCGCGGCCGTGATGCAACTGGCGACCGAGGAAGGATTGTCCTGGTCGAAGAACAGCCAGCTTTCGAGGTTCCGCTGCACCGGATCGCCGTATTTCGCGGCGAAACCGGCGGCCATGCCGGTGGCCTGCAACAGGCTGTCCCATTCGCTGCGGTAGCCATGGGCCGAAGGGATCAGGCTGATACGGCTGCCCACCTCCAGAAGCCGGGCCGAGGTGTCGGCGCGCTCCATGTAGCGGGCGATCCAGTAGAGGTTGTCGGCGGTCCGGCTCAGCATGTCACGTTACTCCGCCAGCACCCAGGTGTCCTTGACGCCCCCGCCCTGCGACGAGTTCACCACCAGCGAGCCCTCCTTCAGCGCCACCCGGGTCAGCCCGCCCGGCACCAGTTCGATCCGCTCTCCCACAAGGCAATAGGGCCGCAGGTCGACATGGCGCGGCGCCACGCCCTCGTCGACGAAGGTCGGCACGGTGGAAAGTGCCAGCGTCGGCTGGGCGATATAGTTGCCGGGGTCCTGCCGCAACAGGCTTCGGAACCGCTCCACCTCTTCCCTCGTGGCCTTCGGCCCGACCAGCATCCCGTAGCCGCCCGAGCCATGGACCTCCTTCACCACCAGATCGGGCAGGTTGTCCAGCACATAGGACAGGTCCTCGGCCTTGCCGCATTGCCATGTCGGCACGTTCTCCAGAAGCGGCTCTTCCCCCAGATAGAAGCGCACCATCTCGGGCACATAGGTATAGACCGCCTTGTCATCCGCCACCCCCGCCCCGGGGGCCGAGCAGATCGTCACCCCGCCCGAGCGGTAGACATCCATCAGCCCCGGCACGCCGACCATGCTGTCGGGCCGGAAGCACAGCGGATCGAGGAAGGCATCGTCGATCCGGCGGTAGATCACGTCCACCCGCTTCGGCCCCTCGGTCGTCCGGGCGTAGACATATTCGCCATCGACGAACAGGTCCTGCCCCTCGACCAGATCCACCCCCATCAGGTCGGCCAGCAGGGAATGTTCGTAATAGGCCGAGTTGAAATGCCCCGGCGTCAGGATCACCACCTTCGGTTCGCCCGTGCATTTCGCGGGCGCGACCGAGGCCAGCGTGCGGCGCAGCACCTCGGAATAGCTGTCCACCGGCTCGATCCGGTTTTCGCGGAAAAGACCGGGGAACATCCGCATCATGATCTCGCGGCTCTCCAGCATGTAGCTGACGCCCGAAGGGGTGCGGCAGTTGTCCTCAAGCACATGGAACCGGTCCGGCCCGGTGCGCACGATGTCGATGCCGACGATATGGGAATAGACCCCCTTCGACGGCACGAAGCCGGCGACCTCTTTCTCATAAGCCTCGTTCTGGTAGACGAGACGTCCGGGAATGCGGCCCGCCCGGATGATCTCGCCCCGTCCGTAGACATCGACGAGGAAGGCGTTCAGCGCCCGCGCCCGCTGCTTGATGCCCTTTTCCAGCCGCGCCCATTCGGCGGCGGAAAACACCCGGGGGAACATGTCGAAGGGGATCAGCCGGTCGGGGTCGCCGCCCTCGCCGTAGACGGCGAAGGTGATGCCGATGCGGCGGAACAGCGCCTCGGCCTCGGCCTGTTTCAGGCTGCGCAGTTCGACCGGCATCGACTGCACCCAGTCCTGCAGCCTTGCATAGGGTTGTCGCAGGTCGCCGCCGGTTCCGGTCATCTCGTCGAAGCCGCCGCGCTTGCCGATGCTGTCCACCCCGAACCCCCTTGCACTTTTCCCCATCCAACCGCCCCGCTTTCCGCCGGTAAAGTCCTTTCCGGGCCGAAGCCTGCCGATTTGACAGGTGAGTGCACGTTTTTTAGGCACTTCCCGCGTCGGACGGGGAGACGGCGCCCCCGGCGAAGTGAAGCGGCCGGGGTTGAAGCCGGGGCGCCGCCGGGCCTAGATGGCGGCAAAGCCACGAGAGGATTTCCCGATGACCCTGCCCCTGCCCCGCCCCGTCTTCGACGCAAACGCCTCGGCCGGGGGCTTCGGGCGCCTGCCGGAATGGGACCTGTCGGACCTGTATTCCGGCCCCGACGCGCCGGAATTCGCGCGCGACATGGACTGGCTGGAGAAAGCCTGCGCCGATTTCGCCGCCGCCTACGAGGGCAAGCTGGCCACGCTGGATGCGGCGGGCCTGCTGGGGGCCGTGCAGGCCTATGAGCAGATCGACATCACCGCCGGGCGGATCATGTCCTTCGCGGGCCTGCGCTACTACCAGAACACCATGGACAGCGAGCGGGCGAAGTTCATGGCCGATGCCGAGGGCCGGGTGACCGACGCCACCACCCCGCTGGTATTCTGGAGCCTTGAGTTCAACCGGCTGGAGGATGCGCATCTGGACCGGCTGCTGGCCGGGAATGCCGGCCTCGCCCGCTACAAGCCGGTGTTCGACCGGCTGCGCGCGATGCGGCCGCACCAGCTCTCGGATGAGCTGGAGCGCTTCCTGCACGACGAGTCGGTGGTGGGCGCTTCCGCCTGGAACAAGCTGTTCGACGAAACCCTGGCCGGGATGATGTTCACCGTCGCGGGCGAGGAAGAGGCGCTGAACCTTGAAGCCACGCTGAACCTCTTGACCGACACCGACCGCACGAAGCGCGAGGCGGCGGCGCGGGCCTTGGCGGAAGGCTTCGGCAAGCAGATCAAGCTGTTCTCCCGCGTCCACAATACGCTTGCCAAGGAAAAGGAGATCCACGACCGCTGGCGCAAGATGCCCTCGCCCCAGCATGGCCGGCACCTGTCGAACCATGTGGAGCCCGAAGTGGTGGAGGCCCTGCGCAACGCCGTTGTCGCCGCCTATCCGAAGCTTTCCCACCGCTACTACCGGCTGAAGGCGAAATGGATGGGGCTTGAGAAGCTTCAGGTCTGGGACCGCAACGCGCCGCTGCCGATCGAACAGCCGAAGACGGTGGACTGGGCGACGGCTGAAACCACGGTGATGGAGGCCTATGCCGCCTTTGCCCCCGAGATGGCGGAAATCGCCCGGCCGTTCTTCCACAAGGGCTGGATCGATGCGGGGGTGAAGCCCGGCAAGGCTCCGGGCGCCTTCGCCCATCCCACGGTGACGACCGTGCATCCCTATGTGATGCTGAACTACCTCGGCAAGCCGCGCGACGTGATGACGCTGGCGCATGAACTGGGCCATGGCGTCCATCAGGTGCTGGCCGCCGGGCAAGGGGAACTGCTGTCCGCGACGCCGCTGACGCTGGCGGAAACGGCCAGCGTCTTCGGCGAGATGCTGACCTTCCGGCGGCTGCTGGCAGCGGCGAAGACCCCGGCCGAGAAGAAGACCCTGCTGGCCGGCAAGGTCGAGGACATGATCAACACCGTGGTCCGCCAGATCGCCTTCTACGATTTCGAATGCAAGCTGCACGCGGCGCGGGCCGAAGGGGAACTGACGCCCGACGACATCAACGCCCTGTGGATGAGCATTCAGGCCCAATCCCTCGGCGACGCCTTCGAGTTCATGGACGGGTACGAGACCTTCTGGGCCTATATCCCCCACTTCGTCCACTCGCCCTTCTACGTCTATGCCTATGCCTTCGGCGATGGTCTGGTGAACGCGCTTTATGCGGCCTACGAGGGCGGGCTGCCCGACTTCCAGGCCAAGTATTTCGACATGCTGAAAGCGGGCGGATCGAAACACCACAAGGAGCTGCTCGCGCCCTTCGGGCTGGACCTTTCCGACCCGGCCTTCTGGGACAAGGGGCTGGACATGATCGCGGGCTTCATCGACGAGCTGGAAGCGCTGGAG
>CAYLSD010000040.1:0-34517 GCA_964386345.1 uncultured Fuscovulum sp. | reverse complement strand
TTCGTCAACGATCCCGACGATCCGGGCGGCGCCACCAACCACGGCGTCACGCTCAACACGCTCCGCCGCCTGGGGATCGACGTGAACCGCGACAGCCGGATCGACATCGCCGATGTGAAGGCTTTGACCAGGGCGCAGGCGGTGGACATCTATGTCGAGCATTACTTCACCCGCCCCGGCCTCGGGTCGCTGCCCGAGGCGATCCAGCCCTCGGTCTTCGACATGCAGGTCAATGCCGGGGCGAATGCGGTGAAGATCCTGCAACGGCTGCTGACCAGCATGGGCTTTCCCTGCGACCCGGACGGGCAGGTCGGGCCGCAGACCATCCGCGCCGCGCAGGCGGCATGTGAGGCGGCGCCCGATCATCTGGCCGACGCCTACGGCATCGCCCGGCGCAACTATTACTACGCGCTGGCCGATGCCCGCCCCGCCAGCCGCAAGTTCGCCCGCCGCCGGGATGGCGGCAAGGGCGGCTGGATCCTGCGGGCCGAGACCTTCATCGCGCCGAAATACCACCTGACCGAGGCGCAGCACCGCGCCCGCACCGCCGGATGGGAGTAGGGCCATGGGCATCATCGGCAAGCTGATCGGCGGCCCCGCCGCGGTGGGTGCCCTGGGCGAGGCGGCGAAGGGGGTGGCGGAGATCTTCACCCCCTCGGCCACAAGGCGGATGGAACTGTCGGCCGAGGCGCAGATGGCGGCGCTGCGGCAACTGGGCGAGGAATACCAGCACCCGGCGCTGTGCTGGTTCGACCGGGTGGTGAACGGGTTGAACCGGATGCCGCGGCCCTTGCTGGCCTTCGGCACGCTCGGCCTCTTCGTCTATGCGATGGTGGATCCCGTGGCCTTCGCGCATCGCATGATCGGGCTGAACGCGGTGCCCGAGCCGCTGTGGTGGCTTCTGGGCGCCATCGTCGCCTTCTACTTCGGCGCGCGCGAGACCTGGTATTTCCGCAACCGCACCGTGGTTTCGCCCCATGCCGCGGGCGGACAGGCGGCGGAAGAGAACGCCGCGCTGCAGGACTGGCGCGCGGCGGGATAGTGGCCCGCTTGACCCGGCTGGTCCTCTCTGGCAATGCCAGAGGATCATACGGGATTTGATCAGATGAACCTCTTCGCGGAGATCCGCAACGCGGTGGTGGACGCCCTTGGCCGGATGACGGCCGAGGGCCTTCTGCCGGATGGCCTTGACCTTTCGGCGGTGTCGGTGGAGCCGCCGCGCGACGCCGCCCATGGCGACATGGCGACCAATGCGGCCATGGTGCTGGCGAAACCCTCGGGCCGCGCCCCGCGCGATATCGCCGACGGGCTGGCGGCGAAGCTGATGGAAGACCCGCGGATCGCCGGGGCCGATGTGGCGGGTCCGGGCTTCCTGAACCTGCGGCTGGCGCCCCCGGTCTGGCAGGGCGTGGTGCGGCAGGTGCTGGCCTCGGGGACGGATTACGGCCGCTCGGACATCGGCGGCGGGCTGAAGGTCAATGTCGAATTCGTCTCGGCCAACCCGACCGGGCCGATGCATGTCGGCCATACCCGCGGCGCGGTGGTGGGCGATGCGCTGGCCAACCTGCTGGCCTTCGCCGGCTGGAACGTGACGCGCGAATATTACATCAACGACGGCGGTGCGCAGGTCGACGTGCTGGCCCGCAGCGCCTATGAGCGCTACCGCGAGGCCAACGGGCTGGAGCCGGAAATCCGCGAGGGGCTTTATCCCGGCGACTATCTGATCCCGGTGGGCGAGGCGCTGAAGGCCAGGTATGGTGACAGCCTGCTGGACAAGGGCGAGCAGTTCTGGCTGGCCGAAGTGCGCGACTTCGCCACCGGGATGATGATGGAGATGATCCGCTCCGATCTCGCGCTTCTGGGCGTGACGATGGATGTCTACTCCAGCGAGAAATCGCTTTACGGCACCGGCGAGATCGAGGCGGCGATCGAGGAACTGCGCGAGGCGGGCCTGATCTACGAGGGCGTGCTGGAACCGCCGAAGGGCAAGACGCCCGAGGATTGGGAGCCGCGCGAACAGACGCTGTTCCGCTCCACCGCGCATGGCGACGACGTGGACCGGCCGGTGAAGAAGTCGGACGGGTCCTGGACCTATTTCGCCCCCGACATCGCCTATCACTACAACAAGGTGAAGCGCGGCTTCGACCAGTTGATCGACATCTTCGGCGCCGACCATGGCGGCTATGTCAAGCGGATGAAGGCCGCCGTTTCGGCCCTGTCGGGCGGCCGGGTGCCGCTGGACATCAAGCTGATCCAGCTGGTGAAGCTGTGGAAGGGCGGCGAGCCCTTCAAGATGTCGAAGCGCGCGGGCACCTTCGTCACGCTGCGCGACGTGGTGGAGCAGGCCGGGACGGACGTCACCCGCTTCATCATGCTGACCCGCAAGAACGACGTGGCGCTGGACTTCGACTTCGATCGTGTGCTGGAGCAGTCGAAGGACAACCCGGTCTTCTACGTGCAATATGCCAATGCGCGGGTGAACTCGGTCCTGCGCAAGGCGCGCGAGGCGGGGATCGCGGTGGATGACGCCACGCTTCTGGCGGCGGACCATCGCGCGCTGTCGCATCCGGCGGAACTGGCGATGCTGAAGAAGGTGGCGGAATGGCCGCGGCTGGTGGAGATCGCCGCGCGGAACAACGAACCGCATCGGGTGGCCTTCTACCTTTACGAACTGGCGTCCGACTTCCACGGCCTCTGGAACCGCGGCAATGACGAGGCCGGATTGCGCTTCGTGCAGGAGAATCCCGCGGCCTCGCAGGCGAAAATCGCCCTTGCAAAGGCGGTAAGCGTTGTCATTTGCGCCGGTCTTGCTATCTTGGGCGTGACGCCGGTCGAAGAAATGCGCTGAAAAACGCGCCCTCGGCCGGGAAGAGCAGCGGAACAGGCGGGATCAACCCGCCGGGCAGAGGCGACGATGGCGGATAGGGACTTTGCCGAATATGGCGTGCCCGGGGCCCTTGGGCCGGGCCGGGCGCAGCGTCTGGTGCAGATCGCCGGGGCGGCCAGTTCGGTCGTGCTGGTGGTGGCGCTTGCGGTCTGGGGCTACAAGCTGGCGGTGCGCGACATCGCCGGGGTGCCGGTGATCCGGGCGCTGGAAGGCCCGGCGCGGATGGCGCCGGAAGATCCGGGCGGCGCGGTCGCCGACCATCAGGGGCTGGCGGTGAACGACGTGGTGGCCGATGGCAGCGCCGCGCCGCCCGCCGAGCGGCTGGTGCTGGCGCCGAAGCCCGTGGAACTGACGCTGGAGGACGGCCCCGGCCTTGCCGACGGCCTGCCGCCCGTCGAGGCGGAACTGCAACCGGCCAGCATGGTTGCCCCCGTTCCCGACGCCGGGGCGGATGACGAGGCCGTCGCCGCCGCGCTGGCCGAGGCGCTTGGCATCGAGCCCGAGGCGGTCGAGACCGGGGTGGAAACCGCCGCGCTGGATGCGCAGGGGCAGCCCGCGCCCGAAGGGGCCGTCACCCGCTCTCCCCGCCCGATGCCGCGGCCCGACCGGGGCACGGTCGTGCAGGCCGCCGCCGCCATCGCCCCGCCGGTCGAGGTCGACCCCTCGACACTGAAACCCGGCACGCGGCTGGTGCAGTTCGGCACCTTCGACAGCGAGAAGGAGGCCCGCTCGGAATGGACGCGCCTTGCCGGGCGCTTCGGCGTGCTGATGGAGGGCAAGTCGATGGTGATCCAGTCGGCGGTCAGCGGCGGCAGCACCTTCTACCGCCTGCGCGCCCTTGGCTTCGAGGGCGAGGACGATGCCCGCCGCTTCTGCTCGGCCTTCGTGATCGAGAACGCAAGCTGCATCCCCGTGGCGCACAAATGAACGCAACCGGAACCGGGGCGGCGATCTTCGGCTGCGCCGGTCCGGTGCTTTTGCCGGAGGAGCGCGCCTTCTTCCGCGATTGCGATCCCTTCGGCTTCATCCTGTTCGCCCGCAACGTCGAGACCCCCGCCCAGTTGCGCCGCCTGACCGCCGATCTGCGCGAGGCGGTGGGGCGCGAGGCTCCGGTGCTGGTGGACCAGGAGGGGGGCCGGGTGCAGCGGCTGCGCGCGCCATACTGGCGCGAATGGCAGCCGCCGCTGGATATGGTGGCGGGCTGCGAAAGCCTTGATGCCGCGGCGCGCGCCATGCGCCTGCGTATGCGGATCATCGCGGCGGAACTGCGCGACGCAGGCATCGACGCCAATTGCGCGCCGGTGGCCGATGTGGCGCGCGCGGCGACCCATCCATTCCTGAAGAACCGCTGCTATGGTTTTGATCCCGATACGGTTTCCCTGATCGCCCGCGCCGTGGCGGATGGGCTGATGCAGGGCGGCGTCTGGCCGGTGGTCAAGCACATGCCCGGCCATGGCCTGTCGCAGATGGACACCCACCACGACCTGCCCACCGTCACCGCCCCGGCGGAAGACCTGGACCGCATCGACTTCGCCCCGTTCCGGGCGCTGGCGGACCTGCCGATGGCGATGACGGCGCATATCGTCTATGCCGCCCATGACAGCCTGCCCGCGACGCAAAGCCCGGAGATGATCCGGCTGATCCGCGAGGAGATCGGCTTTCGGGGCCTCTTGATGACCGACGACCTGAACATGGAGGCGCTGAAGGGCACTCTGGCCAGCCGGACTTCGGCTTCGCTGGCGGCGGGCTGCGATATCGCCCTGCACTGCAAGGGCGACCTCGGCCAGATGCAGGAGGTGGCCGCAGCGGCGGGCAGGATGCGCGATGACAGCCGCGCCCGGGCCGCGGCGGCGCTTGCCACCCGGCGGCCGGCGCCCGAGGTTGACATTGCCGCGCTGGAGGCCGAGCTTCAGGCTGTAACCGGTGCCCTTCATGCCTGACCCCATCGCCGACGACTGGACCCAGCCCGAACGCCTGTCGCCCGCCGACCGGCTGGCGGCCGAGGCGCTGATCGTCGATGTCGACGGCTTCGAGGGGCCGCTGGACCTGCTGCTGACGCTGTCGCGCACCCAGAAGGTGGACCTGCGCCGGGTTTCCGTCCTGCAACTGGCCGAACAGTATCTCGCCTTCATCAACCGCGCGACCAGCCTGCGGATCGAACTGGCGGCGGATTATCTGGTGATGGCCGCCTGGCTCGCCTTCCTGAAATCCCGTCTTCTCCTGCCGCCCGAACCCGGCGAGGAGGGGCCGAGTGCCGAGGATCTGGCTGCCCACCTCGCCTTCCAGCTGGAACGCCTGCAGGCGATGCGCGAAGCCGCCGCAAGGCTGATGGCGCGCGACCAGCTTGGCCGCGACTTCTTCGCGCGCGGCCTGCCCGAAGGCATCAGCCTGCACCGCAAGATCACCTATGACGCCACGCTTCTGGACCTGATGCGCGCCTATGCCCGCATCCGCACGAAGGACGAATTCCGCCCCTTCGTCATGGACCGCGAGCATGTCTTCACCATGGAACAGGCGCTGGAGCGGATGCGCGGGCTGATCGGATATGCCGGCGAATGGGCCGACCTGATCAGCTTCCTGCCCGAAGGCTGGGACGTGACGCCGATGGCGCGGCGCTCGGCCACCGCGGCGCATTTCGCCGCCGTGCTGGAAATGGCCAAGCGCGGCCAACTGGCGATCCGGCAGGGCGAGACCTTCGCGCCGATCCAGATCCGGCGGAGAGAGGGATGAGCGAGGAAGAGCAAAGCCTTTTCGCCGCCCCCCCGATGGGCGAGCAGGAGCGGATGGTGGAGGCGATCCTTTTCGCCAGCGCGGAACCCGTGACGGTGACCGAGCTGACGGCCCGGATGCCGCATGGCGCCGACCCGGCCGAGGCGCTGGTCCATCTGCGCAAGCGCTATGAGGGGCGGGGGGTGACGCTGGTCAAGGTGGGCGACGCCTGGGCCTTCCGCACCGCGCCCGACCTTGGCTTCCTGATGAGCCGCGAGACGGTGGAAACGCGGAAACTGTCGCGCGCCGCTATCGAGACTCTGGCCATCGTGGCCTATCACCAGCCGGTGACACGGGCGGAAATCGAGGAAATCCGCGGGGTTGCCGTCAGCCGCGGCACCATCGACCAGTTGATGGAACTGGAATGGATCCGCCTTGGCCGCCGCCGGATGACGCCGGGCCGCCCGGTGACCTTCGTGGTGACGGAAGGCTTCCTTGACCATTTCGGGCTGGAATCGGCGCGCGACCTGCCGGGAATCAAGGAGCTTCGCGCGGCGGGCCTGCTGGAAAGCCGCCCCTCGCCGATGACCCCGCCGTCCGAGGACGAAGACGAGGCGCAGGCCGGGCAGAGCGAATTGTTCGAGGATTGAGGAGGGTCGGATGGACCGTTTCCTGCAACAGATGCTGAACATGGCGATGCGCATGTTCATGAAACGCGGCATGAATGCGGGGATCGACCTTTTGTCGCGACGCGGCAAGACCCCGCAGGAGATGACGCCGGAAGAGCGCAAGCAGGCGAAAAACGCCCGCGACCTGGCGCAGAAGGCGAAGAAGATGGCGCGGATCGGACGGCGGCTGGGGCGCTAGCTGCGGAACTGCTTGGCCAGCTTCAGGCCCTGGCCCTGATAATTCGACGCGATTCCCGCGCCATACAGCCGATCCGGCCGGGCCTGCATCCGCTCGTAGACCAGCCGCCCGACGACCTGCCCGTGTTCCAGGACGAAGGGCGCCTCGTGGCAGCGCACCTCCAGCACGCCACGGCTGCCCTTGCCGCCCGCGCTGGCATGGCCGAAGCCGGGGTCGAAGAAGCCCGCGTAATGCACCCGGAACTCGCCCACCATGGCCAGATAGGGCGCCATCTCGGCGGCATAGTCGGGCGGGATTGTCACCGCCTCGCGGCTGACAAGGATGTAGAAGGCGCCGGGGTCCAGGATGACGCGGCCGTCCTCGGCATGAACCTCTTCCCAGAACTCGCGCGCCGGGTAGTGGCCGATGCGGTCGAGGTCGACGACGCCGGTATGCGGCTTGGCGCGGTAGCCGACAAGGGTGCCGGTCGCGGGCTTCAGGTCGACCGAGAAGCCGAGGCCCTCGGAAATCAGCGGCGTCCCGTCGACCAGCGGCTCCTGCGCATGCAGCGCGGCCAGCTCGGCATCGGTCAGCGCAGCCTGACCCATGCGGAAGCGGATCTGGTTCAGCCTTTGCCCGGCGCGGACCAGCACGGAGAACGACCGCGGGCAGACCTCGGCGTAAAGCGGGCCGTGATAGCCCTCGGGGATGCGGTCGAACTCGGTGCCGCCGTCGGTGATGGTGCGGGTCAGCAGGTCCAGCCGCCCGGTCGAGGACTTGGCATTGGCGACCGCCGTCACCCCCGGCGGCAGGGCCAGCCGCTCGGCCAGCGGGATCAGGTAGACGCAGCCCTTTTCCAGCACCGCGCCTTCGGACAGGTCCACCCGATGCATCTCGAATTCCGCGATGCGCTCCGCCACCCTGCGCCCCCGTCCGGCCAGGAAAGAGGCGCGGACGCGGTAGGCGGTGGCCCCCAACCGCAGGTCAAGGCTGGCGGGCTGCACCTGAGCATCGGTGACGGGCGGCTCGGCGGCGATGGCGCCATCGGCCAGCATCCGGCGCAGGGCGCTGTCGGGAAGAACTCCGGTCATGCGAGGCAACCCCTTTTGCCGTAATGAAAAACCGCCCGACCTGCGGGGCAGGCGGGCGGTCTTGCAATGGTCGGGCCGGAGAGATTCGAACTCTCGACCTCCCGCCCCCCAGACGGACGCGCTAACCAGGCTGCGCTACGGCCCGACACGGGCGTCTTCATAGCGGTTTTCCGGGCAGGGGCAAGCAGGAAAACACCATACGCGACAGTATCCTGCCTGCGGTCAGCCCTGCGGCGGCTGGCTGCCCAGACGCTCGCGCAGGGTGGAGATGCGGGTGGCGATCCCGGCCAGCGCCTCGGCCCTGGCGGCAAGGCTGCCGCGGGGCAGGGCGCGCAGGCGGGCGGCGATGGTGGCGGTTGCCTCGGCTGCGGCAGGGGCGGGCGAATCGACGGGCGCCGCAGGAGGCGGCGGCGGCGCGTCGAAGAAATCGCGCTGCGGCGGGGCCTCGGCTTGCGGTTCTGCAACGGATGGCTCTTCGGCGCGCGGAGCTTCGGCCTCTATCGGAGGGTCTTCGGCGGCGGGGGCAGGGCTGTCCCCGGCCAGTTGCGCCAGGTCTTCCACTGCCCGCACGTCTTCATCCAGGGGCGCGGCGGCAGGCTGTTCCGCCACCTGCTCCTCAACAACCTCCGGCGGCGCGAAGGGCAGCACCACGCCGCGCGCATCGTCCAGCGCTGCTTCCAGCGCGGCGGCGGTCTCGTCCTCAACCTGTTCCGGCGGCAGGCCCGGCTCGTCGTCGTAGCGCCCGGCCATCGCGGCCTCCAGCGCCTCTTCCTCGGGGCTGGTTTCCTCGGACAGGCCCGAGACATGGCGGATGCCCTGTTCGCGCAGGATCTTCTGCACGCCGCGGATCGTCATCCCCTCGTCATGCAGAAGCCGCTTGATCCCGGTCAGCAGCGCCACGTCGGACGGGCGGTAATAGCGCCGCCCGCCCGCGCGCTTCACCGGCCGGATCTGCGGAAAGCGGCTTTCCCAGAAGCGCAGCACATGCGCCGGCGTTTCCAGCGCCTCGGCCACTTCCGAGATGGTGCGGAAGGCCTCGGGCGACTTGTCCATCTGTCCGCGCCCTTACTTCTTCTTCCCCGCCGCGACGCGATCCTTCATCAGATGCGAGGGGCGGAAGGAGAGCACCCGCCGGGGCGAGATCGGCACTTCGTCGCCGGTCTTGGGATTGCGGCCGACACGGGCCGATTTCGACCGCACCGCGAAGGTGCCGAAGGACGAGATCTTCACCGTCTCGCCCGAGGCCAGCGCGTCGGACATGTGCTGCAGCACGGCTTCGACCAGATTGGCGGATTCGTTCCGGCTGAGGCCGACTTCGCGGAACACGGCCTCGCTGAGGTCCATCCGTGTCAGGGTCTTCTCGCTCATCTGTCATCCCCCCGGGTGATTTCGGGGCAAGGATGCGGCGGATGGAATTGCGAGTCAATATCAACCACTTGGAGCGCGCATTTGAAGCGCCCTTGCAAGCGGGTCTCGGCGATTACCAGCGCAGGACGACCGATCCCCAGGCCAGCCCGCCGCCGATCGCCTCGGTCACCACAAGGTCGCCGGGCTTGACCTGGCCGCGCGCCTTGCCGACCGACAGCGCCAGCGGGATCGAGGCGGCCGAGGTGTTGCCATGGTCCTGCACGGTCACGACCACGCGGTCCATCGGCACCTGCATCCGCTTCGCCGTGCCCTCGATGATGCGGATATTGGCCTGATGCGGCACGATCCAGTCCACGTCCTCGCCAGAAAGGCCGATCTTGTCCAAGGCGGCATGAGCGGTTTCGGCAAGCTTTTCAACGGCGTGGCGGAAGACCTCCTTGCCCTGCATCCGCAGGTGGCCGGTCGTGCCGGTCGAGGTGCCGCCGTCGACGTAAAGGATGTCCTTGTGCCGCCCGTCCGAGTTCAGGTCGGTGGCAAGGATGCCGCGGTCGGCGGAGGTGCCCTTGCCCTCGGCGGCTTCCAGAACCAGCGCCCCGGCGCCGTCGCCGAAAAGGACGCAGGTGGAACGGTCGGTCCAGTCCATCAGCCGGCTGAAGGTCTCGGCCCCGATCACCAGCACGCGCGCCGCCTGGCCCGACAGGATCAGCGCGTTGGCATTGGCCAGCGCGAAGACGAATCCGGCGCAGACCGCCTGCACGTCGAAGGCGAAGCCGCGGGTCATGCCAAGCTCGGCCTGCACCATGGTGGCGGCGGAGGGGAAGGTCAGGTCGGCGGTCGAGGTGGCGACGATGATCGCGTCGATGTCGCCGGCCTCAAGCCCGGCATCCTCCAGCGCGGCGCGGGCGGCGCGGGTGGCAAGGTCCGATGTGGTCTGGCCTTCCGCCGCGAAATGCCGCCGCTCGATCCCGGAACGGCTGCGGATCCATTCGTCGGAAGTGTCGATGGTCTTTTCGAATTCGGCGTTCGGAACGATCCGGTCCGGCAGATAATGCCCGACGCCCCTTACTACGGCGCGTGTCGTCATTGGGTTGGATCGCTCCCCTGTCCGGTCTGGTCGCCGGTGTCCACAGCCTCGCCATCCTGCCCCGCGCCGCCGGCGGATGCAACCCGGGCCGCAAGCCGTTCGTGGAACCTTGCGCCCGCCAGTTGGGCGGCCAGACGGATCGCGGCGGAGACCCCGGTTTCATCGGCCGAACCGTGGGATTTCACCACGGTGCCGTTCAGCCCCAGGAACACCCCGCCGTTCACCCGGCGCGGGTCGATCCGCAGTTGCAGGCGCCGCAGCGCACCGCTGGCGATCAGCGCACCGATCCGTGCGACGAAGGTGCCGGTCAGCGCCTGGCGCAGAAGCTCGGCGACCAGCCGGGCCGTGCCCTCGATCGCCTTCAGCGCCACATTGCCGGTGAAGCCGTCGGTGACGATGACGTCCACCCGGTCCGACAGGATGTCGGTGCCCTCGACGAAGCCGACATAGTCGAAACTGCCTGCCTCGGCCCGTTCGCCCAGAAGGGCATGGGTCTCGTGCAGTTCCGGGCGGCCCTTGTGTTCCTCGGTGCCGACGTTCAGCAGGCCCACCCGCGGGCGCGCGATCCCAAGGCCGTTGCGGGCGTAGGAGGCGCCCATGAAGGCGAATTGCAGCAGGTCGCCGGGATCGGCCTTCACATCGGCGCCCATGTCCAGCATGACATTCGTCTTGCCGGGCGTCGGCGTCGGGAACAGGCTGGCGATGGCGGGGCGGTTGACGCCCGGCATCTTGCGCAGGCGCAGCATCGACACCGCCATCAGCGCGCCGGTATTGCCGCAGGAGACGGCGGCCCCCGCCTCGCCCTCGCGCACCGAGTCGATGGCGGACCACATCGAGGTGCCTTGCCCGTGCCGCATCACCTGGCTGGGCTTGTCCTCCATCGACACCACGCGGCCGGCATGGCGCAGGGTGACGCGGGGGGCGATGTCGGGGTGGCGCGCCAGAAGGGGCGTCAACTGCGCCTCGTCGCCATGCAGGACGAAGCGGATGCCGGGCATGGCGTGGGCGGAATCGACAAGACCGGCAACAACGGCTGCCGGTCCGCGGTCTCCGCCCATGGCATCGACCGAAATGACGATGGAGGCGTCGCCGGAAACAGGCTGAATCTGCAATCCCTCAGCCATGACGACGCCGGCAGCGGGCGCGGCTTACGCCGCGTCCTCGTCCAGGTCGACTTCCTTGGCCGCCGCCACGACTTCGCGGGCGTCGTAATGGCCGCAGGCGCCGCAGACGTGGTGCGGGCGCTTCTGTTCGCCGCAGTTCGGGCACTCGGCGGGATTCGCGGCGACAAGGGCGTCATGCGCGCGGCGCATGTTGCGGCGGGATTTGGTGGTGCGATTCTGCGGGACTGCCATGTCACGACCTCGGGTAGTGGGGACAGGCCCCGGATTTCCTTGGTGATTCTGCACGGCAGACATGTCTGGCCCGCGGCTGAACCACAGCTTGAATGAGGCGCGGAACATAGCCGGATTCCGGCCGGGCGCAAGCCCCTAAATACGCGCGCAGGCGGGGGTCAGCCGTCGTCGCCGGGCGCCTTGCGCACCAGCGCCGCAAGCCCGGCGAAGGGGCGCAGGTCCTGGTCGCGCAGGGGTTCGGTGCCTTCGCCGGCGAAGACCGCCTCGCCCAGATCCGCGCCGGGCGCGCGCGGGTAGAGCGGCAGCGCCAGCGCCAGCGCCTCGCGCAGGATTTCAAGCAGGTCGATGACCTCGGGCAGCGGTTCGGCGCTGTCGTCCTCGGGCATCTCGATTTCCTCGCCCTCCGGGGCGGTGTAATCGGCAAGGAAGCGGCGGGTGACCTCTTCGTCCACCTCTGCGGGCACGGGGGCAAGGGTGACGACGCAGGCCTGTACCGCGCGGGCGCGCAGCCGCCCGGCCAGGGTGAAATCGGCCCGGCCCGAAGGTGCGATCTCGCCCTCGAACCGCAGTTCGGGCAGGTCGATCAGGTCCAGCGAGGCCGCCAGCGCCGCCCGCGCACCGGCATCGGGGGCAAGGCGGAAGCGGGTGACCTTGCGGTGCGACAGCGCGGCGCTGCGGAAGGTGGCGGATTGGGCGTCGGTCATCGTGTGGTCTTTCGCTGCTGCCGGGGTCGGGTCTGCCGCACCCGCGCGACACCGGGGCTTTGTCGTCCTTGAACATAGGGCGTGGCATCTGTTATCCCAAGGCGCAAGAGACAATCTTGCCCCAAGGGGCCGCGGCGCGCGGGCGCCCGGGAACAGGGCCGGACATAGGGGCGGGGATGGCAGTCATATCCACGAAGGCAAGAACGGGCGCGCGGTCCTTGCGGCTGGCGCTGGCGGGGCTGTGCTGCCTTGCGCTTGCCGCCTGCGCCACGGTCGTCCGCAATCACGGCTATGTCCCCGACGAGACCGAGCTGGCGCAGATCCAGGTCGGCGTGGACACCCGCGAGACGGTGGCCGAGAAGATCGGCCGCCCCTCGGCGCAGGGCCTGCTGAACGACGTGGGCTGGTTCTACGTGCAAAGCCGGTTCGAGCATGTCGGCCCGCGCGAGCCGAAAGAAGCCGAGCGGCAGGTCGTCGCCATCACCTTCAACGACCGCGGCGTCGTGGACAACATCGGCCGCTACGGGCTTGAGGACGGCCGCGTCGTCGCCATCTCGCGCCGGGTGACCGAGTCGAACATCAAGGGCATCGGCTTCATCCGGCAGCTTCTGTCGAACTTCGGCCGTATCAGTGCGGGCGACCTGTTCAGGGATTGAGCGGGGCTTCCGCTGGCCTCCCCGGGTTTCTGGCTGACAGGATCCATCCGCACGGACGGGGCGAGGCAGCGCCCCGCCTCGTCCCGCCCGGCCTGCCGCCGGCTCAGTCCTCTTTCGGCTCGAACTCCAGCGCCACGCCGTTGATGCAGTAGCGCAGCCCGGTTGGCGCGGGGCCGTCCGGGAAGACATGGCCCAGATGGGCGGCGCAGCGCGGGCAATGCACCTCGGTCCGCACCATGAAATGGCTGCGGTCCTCCTGCTCTTCCACCGCATCCCCGGCAATCGGCGCGGTGAAGCTGGGCCAGCCGCAACCCGACTCGAACTTGTCCTGCTGGTCGAACAGCGGCGCGCCGCAGCAGATGCAGCGGAAGGTCCCGGCGGCCTTGGGGAAGCCGGGGTGCGAGAAGGCGCGCTCGGTGCCGTGCTGGCGGGTTACCCGGAAGGCGGCCTCGGACAGTTGCTCGCGCCATTCGGCCTCGGTCTTCTCGATCTTCGACATGCTGCGCCTCCCTGAAGGATATGCGATAGATAGGACAGGACAGTGCGGGGGAAAAGGGTGTGCGGCCTTTGGTGAAGGGTGGACTGGTGGCGCGGCTGGCCGAAGGGCAGGCGGATCTGGCGCGGGTGATGGACTTTCGCCGGGCGGCTTTCCCGAAGACCGACGGCACCGCCGAGGAGGACGCGCAGGACGCGCTTTCCGCCCATGTGATGGTGGAGGGCGAGGGCGGGTTGCTTGCGTATTTCCGGGTGATGCTGTTCGGCTGGGGGGCGGGGCTTGCGCAGGGTTATGCCGCAAGGTTCTACGACGTGGCGCCGCTGGCGGGCTACGCCCTGCCGATCGCCGAGATGGGGCGGTTCTGCCTTGCGCCCGGCGGTGTCCACCCCGATGTGCTGCGGCTGGCCTGGGGCGCGATGACGCGGCTGGTGGACGAGGGGCAGGCGGGGCTGATGGTCGGCTGTTCGTCCTTCCGCGGCACGGACTGGCAGGCGCATCGGGCGGGGCTGGCGCTGCTGGCGGCAGGGCATATCGGCCCCGCGGAGCATCTGCCCGGCCGCAAGGCGGCGGAGATCGTGGATTATCCGGCGCTGGTCGGCCCCCTTGCCGACCGCCGCGCGGCGCTGGCGGGGCTGCCGCCCTTGCTGCGCAGCTATCTGGCGATGGGGGGCTGGGTCGGCGACCATGCGGTGGTGGACAGGCAGCTGGACACGCTGCATGTCTTCACCTGCGTCGAGGTGGCCAAGGTGCCGCCCGCCCGCGCGGCAAGCCTGCGGGCGGTGGCGAGGTAGCCGATTTTTCGACGAAAAATCGTATCCTTGGATCAGCCCCGGCCGCGGCGCCCGCCGCGACGGCCGCCCGAGGCGGCGCTGGCGGCGGCGGAAGCGTCGGCGAAGCTGAGGCCGCCTTCCATCGATTCCAGCACCTTGGCGAAGCGGATCCATTCGCCGCCGTTGGCATCGTGGTTCATCAGGAAGTTGGCGGCGCGGATCGCCTCCATCTCCTGCTGGCGGACCGGGTTCATGATCGCGCTGGTCATCCCCGCGCCGATCGCCATCGGCAGGAAGGCGCCGTTGATGCCGTGGCGGTGCGGCAGGCCGAAGGAGATGTTCGACGCGCCGCAGGTGGTGTTCACCCCCAGCTCGTCGCGCAGCCTGCGGACCAGCGCGAAGACCTGCTGGCCCGCGCTGGCCATGGCGCCGACCGGCATCACCAGCGGATCGACCACGATGTCATGTGCCGGAATGCCGAAGTCCGCCGCGCGCTGGACGATCTTCTTCGCCACCGCGAAGCGCACGTCCGGGTCGGGCGAAATCCCGGTGTCGTCGTTCGAGATCGCCACCACCGGCACGTTGTATTTCTTCACCAGCGGCAGGACGAGTTCCAGCCGCTCTTCCTCGCCCGTGACGGAGTTCAGCAGCGGACGGCCCTCGCAGGCGGCAAGCCCGGCCTCCAGCGCGCCCGGAACCGAGCTGTCGATGCACAGCGGCACGTCCACCGTCTGCTGCACGATCTCGACCAGCGCCTTCATCAGCGGCGGCTCGACGAAGTTGTTGTCGGCGTAGCGCGGGTCCTCGGCCATCTTGTTGGTGAAGACCGCGCCCGAGTTGATGTCCAGCACCGTCGCGCCGCAGGCCACCTGCTCCAGCGCGTCCTTGATGACGGTGTCGTAGTTCCCGGCTTCAAGCTCGGCCGCCAGCTTCTTGCGGCCGGTGGGGTTGATGCGTTCGCCGATCACGCAGAACGGCTCGTCAAAGCCGATGACCACGGTTTTCGTTTTGGATTCCAGGACGGTGCGGGTCATCGGTCTTTCCTTGGGGTTATGGTTCAGGCGGCTTTCGCCGGTTTGCCCGAGGCGCCGCCATTGGCGGTCACCCATTCGGCATTGGTCTTGATCCCGCCGAGCGGGAAGAAATGCACCTGCTCGATGCCGAAATCGGGGTTGGCGGCCTTGTGGGCAGCCAGTTCGGCGACGAATTCGGTCGGCTCGTAGGGCAGCAGCAGCTTGGTCACGTCCAGCGCCCGCTTCTGCAGCACCTTCAAGGAGGGGCCGACGCCGCAGGCGATGGCGAACTTGATCAGGGTCTGCAGCTTGGCCGGACCGGCGACGCCGATATGCACCGGCAGCTTGATCCCCTCGGCCTGCAGCCGGTTCACCCATTCGATGACCGGACCGGCCTCGAAGCAGAATTGCGTCGCCATGGCCATCTTCGCATCGGTGCGTTCCGCGAAGGCGGTCTTCCAGCGCGCGGCCTCCATGACCATCCTGTCCGAGCCATCGGGGTCGATGTCCTTGTTGCCCTCGGGGTGGCCCGCCACATGCAGCCGTTCGAACCCGTCGAAGGCGCCCGATTCCAGAAGCTGCATCGAGGTGGAATAGTCGCCCACCGGCTGCGCCACGCCGCCCGCCAGCAAGAGGCCCTGCTTCACGCCCACATCCTTGTAGCGCGCCACCCAGTCGGCCAGCGTGGCCTTGTCCTTGATGATCCGCGCCGGGAAATGCGGCATGACGGTGAAGCCCTCGTCGCCGATCCGCTTCGCCGTCGCCACCATGTCCTCGATGGGCGTGCCGTCGATATGGGCGATGTAGACCCGGGTTCCCTCCGGCAGAAGGGCGCGGAAATCCTGGACCTTCTCGGCGGTGCGGGGCATCACCTCGATGGAATAGCCTTTCAGGAAGGCCTCCATCTGCGCCGCGCTGCCTTGCGGAGCGGAGGCGGATTTGCGGAACTGGAACAGGGCCATCAGTCGCTCCTTCAGGGTGGGATTGCGGGGCATGGGACGGGTCAGGCTTTCGCCCAGCCTTCGTTTTCGATCAGGGTCTTGATGCGGGCGGTGTCGTATTCGGCATCCAGCTTCGCGGCGATGTCGCGGGCCAGGTCGTCCTGATCGCCCTCCACCTCGCCCGAGGGCACCTTGCGCCATTCGGCCAGATAGGCATCGGCATCCTTGGCGCCGATCTTCATGGCGCAGCGGTCGATGGCCTGCTCGAACCGCTCGGGCAACTGCGCCTTGGCGCCGCGGCGGCCCTTGCCCACGATCACCTGCGCGGGAATGTCTCTCCAGTAGACGATCGTGACTTCGGGCATGTGCTGATTCCTGACCCTGCTGAACCTCGTAGATAGTCGTCATTCCCCGACATCCGATGCCGGATTTCGACATGGGATGCGCGGGATGCGACCCTGTTTCGCGGCAAGCCGCCCGGCGAAGGGCATAGCCTGCCGCCGCCGGGAATGCTGTGGAAATTGCGCGCGCCGGATTGAATTTTTCTCATGCCCGGGATGAGCCGCGCCGATAATCCCGCCGCCCCCGTCCGGAAGGGGCCGGCGACGGGTTGCGCAGGGGGGGGATCGGCATTACCTTGGGTGCAACCAGAGTTGGAGGGCGGTTCATGACGCCCGAGCGTCCCCATAGGGCGGACGCGACAGCCGAGGCGGTCGAGCGGACCCCTTCGCAGGAAGCGGCAGCCGGTTCCCCCGAGGCTGAAATGTCTGCCCCTGTTGCAGAGGGCGCGGCGCTGTATGCCGCGCTCGACCTCGGCACGAACAGTTGCCGGATGCTGATCGCCCAGCCGAAGGGCAGCCAGTTCGTCGTGGTGGACAGCTTTTCCAAGACGGTGCAACTGGGCGCGGGGCTGGAAGCCTCGGGCCGGTTGTCGCGCGCCTCGATGGGCCGCACGATCCAGGCGCTGCGCATCTGCCAGAAGAAGTTGCAGAAACACGGCGTCGGCCGGATGCGGCTGGTCGCCACCGAAGCCTGCCGCCGCGCCCGCAACGCCAAGGACTTCATCCGCCAGGTCCGCCGCGAGACCGGCCTGGGCCTTGAGATCATCACGCCCGAGGAAGAGGCGCGGCTGGCCGTCATCTCCTGCGCGCCGCTGACCAGCCCGCGGACCGAGCAGCTCTTGATCGTCGACATCGGCGGCGGCTCGACGGAGCTGGTCTGGATCGACCTGTCCGCCGTCCCGCCCGAGGACCGCGCCCGCGCCATCATGCGGCTGCGCATGGGCTTCGACGCGCAAGGAGAAGGCCCGGTGGCGCGGGTGGTGGACTGGATCAGCGTCAAGCTGGGGGTGGCGACGCTGAAGGACCAGTTCGCCGATGTCGAGGACGACGCCGCCCGCTTCGCGCTGATGAGCTGGTTCTTCGAGGAGAACCTTGCCTCTTTCAGCCCCTACCACGCCCAGGCCCCGCGCGAGGGGTTCCAGATCATCGGCACCTCGGGCACCGTGACCACGGTTGCGGCCAGCTTCCTTGGCCTGCGCCGCTATGACCGGACCAAGGTGGACGGGTTGCAGATGTCCTCGGCCCAGATCGACCTGGTGATCCGCGATTACCTTGCGCTTGGGCCGGAAGGACGGCGCACCGACCCGCGGATCGGGCGCGACCGGCATACGCTGATCATGTCGGGCGCGGCGATCCTGCAGGCATTGATGCGGATCTGGCCGACCGACCGTTTGTCGGTGGCCGACCGCGGCCTGCGCGAGGGGCTTCTATATGCACAGATGAGCGCGGATGGCGTTCTGGGGGACGGGCCTTACAGATGACCGGGAAGAAACCGACGGGAAACACCTCGGGCCGCGGCCAGCGCGACCTGCGGGTGCGGGTGAAGACGGCGAAGGGGCGCAAGCTGTCCTCGACGCTGTGGCTGGAGCGGCAGTTGAACGATCCTTACGTTCAGGCGGCCAAGCGCGAGGGCTATCGCGGGCGGGCGGCCTACAAGATCCTTGAACTGGACGACAAGTATGGCTTCCTCAAGCCCGGCGCGCGGGTGGTGGACCTCGGCTGTGCGCCGGGGGGCTGGTGCCAGGTGGCGGTGGTTCGGGTGAATGCGCTGTCGCAGAACCCGAAGAAGCCGCAGGGCAGGGTGCTTGGCGTCGATCTGCAGGAGGTGGAGCCGATCCCGGGGGCGGAATTGCACCAGCTGGATTTCCTGTCCGACGATGCGGATGCATTGGTCAAGCAATGGCTGGGCGGACGGGCCGATGTGGTGATGTCGGACATGGCCGCCGCCGCCAGCGGTCACAAGGCGACCGACCACCTGCGCATCATCGCGCTGGTCGAGGCGGCGCTGGCCTTCGCCTTCGACGTGCTGGAGGATGGCGGCACCTTCGTCGCCAAGGTGCTGGCCGGCGGGGCCGAGAACGAGATGCAGGCGATGCTGAAGCGCAACTTCACCAAGGTGGCGAATGTGAAGCCGCCCGCCAGCCGTTCCGACAGTTCCGAGAAATTCGTGGTGGCGATGGGGTTCCGGGGCCGTCAGCGTGGCGAGGGGCAGGGCGAGTAGGCAGGCGCACCGATTGGTGATGGAAGGGAAACGATTCCCGCCCGCGCCCTTCCGGGTTTTCGTCGAAAACCCGCCTTCTCCCACCGCCGCAAAAGCAAAACGCCCCGCGAGGGGGCGTCTTTTCCAGCGTCGTCCGAAGTTGCCTCAGCCGCCCCAGACGCGGACCGGGCCGCAATCCATATGGACGAAGTTCGACCGCGAATAGCGGCCCACGCCGCCCGCCGCGCAGGCCGAGGCCGCCTTGGCCATCTGCCCGACCGACCGCGACTTCAGCCGCAGGTCCGCCGCCTGGCCCTTCATGTGCAGCGAGTTCTTCGCCACGCCCGAGGATTGCGAGCGCAGCATCGCATTGGTCTTCGGGCTGCGGTAGCCCGACAGCAGCATATAGGGTTCGCTCACGTCCATCAGCCGGTGCGAGGCGGCCATGATATCCACCGTGCGGGCATCCATGCCGACCACTTCGCCGGTGCGCCAGTCGCGCATGAAGGCATTGATTTCCTTCAGGACTTCCGGAATGTACTTGCCTTCGATCCAGTAGATCGTGTCGATGCTTTCGCCGGTGCGGCCGGAATACATGCGGATGCGGCGGATGTCGCCTGCGCCACGCGCATAGGCCGGTGCGTTGCCGAAGAAGGGGGCCGCTGTCATTGCCGTTGCGGCGAAGGCACCCAGAAGCCCGCGCCGTGTCAACCCGAAGGAGCCATTGGTCGTCATTATGATCGCCTGTCCCGTGTTAGTCCTGACTGCCTGATGCGGCAGCTTCTGTGCAACTTCTTCCCCAAAGTGCCCGGTTGTTATGCCACACGGGGATTCGAAGCCCAAGCGCAGATTGCCTCCGCCCCTCCCATCTGCCGGACGATAGGCAAAGATTTGCTGAATCGCCCGGAAGCGGCAGGCGGCGTCCGGCCGCCGGAATGCTGTTTCCGAAAGTCGGAAAATCCATACCCCGGGGCGGAAAAGCCTGCCTTCCTGCGGGAATGTGAATGGACACTTCCCGCATTTTCCTGAATCCTTTGGTGAAACGGGGCTGCAAGGCCTTGGAACAGGGCGGGTTTTCGAGGAACAGGATGACGGTTTTGCAATGGCGCGGCCCCGGGATCGTCCGGGCGATGGGATCGGTTCTGGCCCTTGGGGTGATCGGCGGATTTTCGCCGATGGCCTTTGCGGAGGTCGCGTCCACCGCGGTTCCGACGCCCTTCGTGCAGTCCCTTGCCGCCGCGGCCTCGACCGACGAGGCGGTTGCCGACTGGTATCGCCGGCACGGCTATGCGCCGATCTGGACGGGCGAGGACGACGCCCCCCGCCGCGCCGCGCTCTTCGCCGCGCTGGCCAGCGCGCGCGACCACGGCCTGCCGCCCGCCCGCTATGACGCGGCGGGGCTGAAGGCCCGGCTGGCCTCGGCCCGGACCGAGGGCGACCGGGGGCGGCTGGAACTGGCGATGACCCGCGCCTACCTGACCTGGGCGCATGACCTGACCTCGGGGATGCTGGAGCCCAAGCGGATAGACCCGACCATCGTCCGCGATATTCCGGTGCGGGATTCGGGCCTTCTGCTGGACCGTATCGCCGGGGACGATCCGGCGGCGGTGCTGCGCGGGCTGATCCCCGCCTCGGATGTCTATGTCCAGTTGATGAAGGCGAAGTTCGGGCTTGAGGCACAGATCGAGGCGGGCGGCTGGGGCCCCGAGGTCGCGGCCAAGGCGCTTGGCCCCGGCGACAGCGGCCCCGCCGTGGTTCAGTTGCGCGACCGGCTGGTCGCCATGGGCTACCTGGGCCGCAGCGCGGCGGCCAGCTACGACAAGCCGATGCAGGCCGCCGTGCTGGCCTTCCAGCTGGCCCATGGCCTGCCTGCCGACGGCGTCGCCGGCCCCGCCACCATCGCGCAGGTCAACAAGACGCCGGAGGACCGGCTGAGATCGGTGATCGTCGCCATGGAGCGCGAGCGCTGGCTGCACATCGACCGCGACACCCGCCATGTCTGGGTCAACATGCCCGATTTCATGGCCAAGATCATGGACGAGGGCCGCACTGTCTTTTCCACCCGCGTGGTGATCGGCAAGAACGTCCCCGACCAGCGCAGCCCGGAATTCTCCGACGAGATGGAGCATATGGTGATCAACCCCTCCTGGGGGGTGCCGCGATCCATCACCGTCAAGGAATACCTGCCGCTCCTGCAGCGGAACCCGAATGCCGTCGGCCATCTGCAGGTGATCGACGGGCGGGGCAGGGTCGTGCCGCGCGGCGCGGTCAACTTCGCCGCCTACAACGCCCGCAACTTCCCCTTCGCGCTGCGCCAGCCGCCCTCGGACGGCAATGCGCTCGGCAAGGTGAAGTTCATGTTCCCGAACCAGTACAACATCTACCTGCACGACACGCCGTCGAAGTCCCTGTTCAAGGAGGACCTGCGCGCCTACAGCCACGGCTGCATCCGCGTGGCGGACCCGTTCGACCTGGCGCATCTTCTGCTGTCGCTGCAATCGGACGATGCCGAGGCCGAATTCGACGCCGCGCTGAAGTCGGGCAAGGAGACCACGGTCAAGCTGGCCACGCCCCTGCCGGTGCATCTGGTCTATTACACCGCCTATCCCGAGGCGAAGGGCCGGATCGGCTATCGCCGCGACGTCTATGGCCGGGATGCGCTGCTCTGGGATGCGCTGTCCGCCGCCGGGGTAGCCTTGGCGCCCGAACAGGGGTAAGACCGGCGCCGGAACAATGCCGGAGGCCGGCCAGATGCGCCACAGGATCGAGGACATCGCCCGGGCCCTTGGGGCCGAGGCCGAGGGGGAACTGACCCTTGAGGTCAGCGGCGCGGCCGAGCCGCAGGCGGCAGGCCCCGACCAGCTGGCCCTTGCCATGGACCCGCGCTACGCCGACGGCATCGCGCGCGGGCAGGCGAAGGCCGCGGTGCTCTGGCCCGGGGCGGACTGGCGCGCCATGGGGCTGAAGGCGGCGATCTTCGCGCCGCGGGGCAGGCTGGCCATGGCCGGGCTGACCCGGCTGATGGACCCGGGGCCGGAACTGGCCCCCGGCATCCATCCGATGGCGGTGGTGGACGCTTCTGCGCAGATCGGCGAGGGCGCGGCCATCGGCCCCTTCGTCACCATCGGGCGAGGGGTGCAAATCGGGCCGGGCGCCCGCATCGCCTCCCATGTCTCCATCGCCGAGGGCGCGCGGATCGGCGCGGATGCCCTGATCCTGCAAGGCGCCCGCATCGGCGCCCGCGTCACCATCGGCGCCCGCTTCATCTGCCAGCCCGGCGCGGTGATCGGCTCGGACGGGTTCTCCTTCGTCACCCCCGAGAAATCGGGGGTCGAGGAGATCCGCGAGACCCTGGGTTCCCGCGCCGAGATCCGCGACCAAAGCTGGACGCGGATACATTCACTTGGCGCCGTAACTATCGGGGATGACGTAGAAATCGGCGCGAACACCTGTATCGACCGCGGCACGATCCGGGATACGGTGATCGGCTCCGGCACCAAGCTGGATAACCTTGTCCATATCGGCCATAACGTGCAGGTGGGCCGCGATTGCCTGCTTTGCGGGCAGGTCGGCGTCGCCGGATCGGCGCGGATCGGCGACCGGGTGGTGCTGGCTGGGCAGGTCGGCGTCAACGACAACATCTTCGTCGGCGACGACGTGATCGCGGGCGGTGCCACCAAGATCTTCACCAATGCGCCCGCGGGCCGGGTCCTGCTGGGCTATCCGGCGGTGAAGATGGAGACCCATGTCGAGATGCAGAAGGCGCTGCGCCGCCTGCCGCGCCTTGCCGCCCGCGTGGCGGCGATGGAGCGCAGCCCGGGCGGCGAGGACTGAGCATGGACGGGCTTGAGGCAAGGGTGATCGGCATTCTGGCGGCGCAGGCGCTGATCGACCCGGCGACTGTCCGGCCGGAGGATGATCCGGCCGGTATCGGGCTGGATTCGCTGGGGATGGTGGAGGCGATCTTCGCCATCGAAGAGGCTTTCGGTATCAGTGTTCCCTTCAACGCGAACGAGCCGGGCGCGTCGGAGTTCGATATTTCCAGTGTGGCGTCGGTGGTTGACGGGGTGCGGCGTCTGGTGGCCGCGAAGGCATAATGCGCCGCGTCGTCCTGACCGGGGCGGGCACGGTCAATGCGCTGGCCCATGACGTGCCGGGGACGCTGGCCGCGCTGGTGGCGGGGCAAAGCGGCATCGGGCCGCTGGAGTTCCGCGACGTGGACCGGCTGACGATCCGCATCGGCGCGCAGGTCCGCGGCTGGCCCGGCGTGCCGGGAATGACGGCGCGCGAGGCCGCCCTCTGGGATCCGTTCACCCGCTACGCCATCGCCGCCGCCGACGAGGCCGTCGCCATGGCCGGGCTTGCGCGGGCCGATCTGGCGCAAGCCGGCGTCATCCTCGGCACCGCGGCGGGCGGCATCGCCACATGGGAGGACAACTACCGCGCCGTCTTCGCCGAGGGACGCGACCGGGTGCCGCCGCTGGTGGTGCCCCGGCTGATGCACAATGCCGCGCCCTCGCATGTCTCGATCCGCCACGGGCTGCGCGGGCCCGCCTTCTCGGTCTCTTCCGCCTGTGCCAGCGCCAACCACGCCATCGGCCTTGCCTTCCGCGAGGTGCGCGAGGGCCGCGCGCCGGTCATGCTGGCGGGCGGTGCCGAGGCGATGCTGCTTTTCGGCGGCATCAAGGCGTGGGAAGGGCTGCGCGTGCTGTCCCCCGACGCCTGCCGCCCCTTCGATGCCGCCCGCAACGGCATGGTGATGGGCGAGGGCGCGGCGGTCTTCGTGCTGGAGGACGCGGCCCATGCCGCCGCGCGCGGCGCGAAACCGCTGGCCGAGATCGCCGGTTTCGGCATGACGGCGGATGCGGGCGATATCGTTGCGCCCTCGGTCGAGGGGGCTGTGGCGGCGATGCGGGCGGCGCTGGCGGATGCGGGCATGGCGGCGGTGGAGGTTGCCTATGTCAACGCCCATGGCACCGGCACGCTGGCCAACGACCGGGCCGAGGCTTCGGCGCTGCGGCAGGTTCTGGGCGGGGGCGTCCCTGTCAGCTCCACCAAGGGGGCGCATGGCCATGCGATCGGCGCGACCGGCGCGCTGGAACTGCTCGCCTGCGTCGCCGCGCTGCGCGACGGGACGATCCCGCCCACCGTGGGCTGCCTCCGGCCCGATCCCGACTGCGGGCTGGACATCGTGACCGGCGCCGCGCGGCGGGTGCAGACCGGCGCGGCGCTGTCCAATTCCTTCGCCTTCGGCGGGCTGAACGCGGTGCTGGCCCTGCGCGCGGCGTGAAACGCAAACGGCCCCCGCGAAGGGGGCCGCCTGTCCCGCAGGTGCGGAAGGATTAGTTCTCGGCAGGCGCTTCCGCCGGAGCCGCCGCGGCGGCAGCGGCAGCCGCCTCGTCAGCGGCCTTGTTCGCGGCCGACACCGCGTCCAGCCCGGCGGTGAAGCCCTTCAGCGAGGCGCTCAGCGCCACCTTCTGGTCCGGTGCAACGACCGGGACGATGGTCAGGACGGCATTGCCGCCCTTCTTGAACATCGTCACCTCCTCGGCGGTGAAGCCCAGCCGGGCGACGCAGCCGATATTGGCGCAGAAGGTGAAGGGATAGGCGCGCGGCTTGTTCTGGTCGACCTGGATCGTCACGCCGGCGCCGAGCAGGGTTTCCAGCGGCGCGATGAAGGTCGCCCCGGCGACCGCCGGGCCTTCGGTGCCCTCGGGCAGGTTGAAGACCGAGAATTCGGCGACCGGTTGGCCGTTCTGGTCCTTCATCAGCATGTAGAGCTGGCAGGGATCGACGCCGCTCTGCGTCTTGACGCAGCGCTGTTCCCAGGCCTCGAAATTCGCCTTGACGTAGCTGTCGCCCACGTCCGCCGGGGTGCCGATCTCGGTCCCCATCGACAGGCCGTCCGCGGTGGAGGCATCGGCCGGGGCCGGGGTGGGTTCGGCGGGCGCCTCGGGCGCGGTTTCCTGCGCCAGCGCGGGCAGCGCCAGGCCCAGCGAAAGCGCCAGCGCGAGGGAAGAGATCGTGGTTCGGGTCCTGGTCATGCTTGATCCTTTGATCGGACGACAACTGCTGCCTGGGCGGCCGGGTTCAACGGCCGCGCGCCGGGTGTCGGGCGCGTGGTAGCATGGCGAAATCGCGCTGTCAGGTCATAAAAGTGCGATGGCGGAACCGTGCCTGCGGTTGCCGGGGGCCCGAAAAGACGAAGGGCTGGCAAGCCAGCCCTTCGTCGTGTCATTCTTTGCTCCCTGTCGGACTGGCCGACTTCATGTCAGGACGCTATTGATCTTTTGACGGGGCGTCAACGGATTTCTTGCCTTTTCCATGCCCGGAAGGGGCGCGGAAGATCGAGGCTGGCACCCGGCGGCCAAGATTGTATGGTTGCCCGGCGCGGCCCCTGCGGCCCCGCGGCAAGGGCGGTGAAGGGGGGCGATGTGACGGAAGAAGCAGGCATCTTCGTGGGCGGCGGCGGCGAGGGCTATGGCGCCCCGCAGAATCTGCTGCTGAAATACGGCAACCGCCACGGGCTGATCGCGGGCGCCACCGGCACCGGCAAGACCGTGACGCTTCAGGTGCTGGCCGAGGGCTTTTCGGCCGCGGGCGTGCCGGTCTTCCTGTCCGACGTGAAGGGCGATCTCTCCGGCCTCTGCCAGCCCGGCGACGCGGAGGGCAAGCTGCATGACGGCTTCATGAAACGCGCCGCCACCATCGGGCTGGACCTGCATTACCGCGCCTTCCCGGTGACCTTCTGGGATCTTTTCGGCGAGAAGGGCCACCCGATCCGCGCCACCGTGGCCGAGATGGGGCCGCTACTCCTCAGCCGCCTGCTGGAACTGTCCGAGGCGCAGGAGGGCGTGCTGAACGTCGCCTTCCGCCTGTCGGATGACGAGGGGCTGCCGCTGCTGGACCTGAAGGACCTTCAGGCGCTACTGACCTTCATCGCCGAGAACGGCGATGCGGTGACGGCGCGCTACGGGCTGGTGTCGAAGGAATCGGTGGGGGCGATCCAGCGCCGCCTGCTGGTGCTGGAAAACCAGGGCGGCGCGAAGCTTTTCGGCGAACCGGCGCTGGCATTGCAGGACCTGATGCTGACCGATGCCGACGGGGCAGGGCGGATCAACATCCTCGCCGCCGACAAGCTGATGAACAGCCCCCGGCTTTACGCGACCTTCCTGCTGTGGCTCTTGTCCGAGCTTTTCGAGAACCTGCCCGAGGTCGGCGACCCGGAGAAACCGAAGCTGGTCTTCTTCTTCGACGAGGCGCATCTGCTGTTCGGCGATGCGCCGAAGGTGCTGGTGGCGAAGGTCGAGCAGGTGGCGCGGCTGATCCGCTCCAAGGGGGTGGGGGTCTATTTCATCACCCAGAACCCGGCGGACGTGCCGGACAACATCCTCGGCCAGTTGGGCAACCGGGTGCAGCACGCCCTGCGCGCCTTCACGGCCAAGGACCAGAAGGACCTGCGTCTTGCCGCGCAGAACTACCGCCCCAACCCGCGCTTCGCCATCGAGGACGCGATCCGCGAGGTCGGCACGGGCGAGGCGGTGACCTCCTTCCTTGAACTGAAGGGCATCCCCGGCGTGGCCGAGCGCACCTTGGTCCGCCCGCCCTCCAGCCGCCTTGGCCCCTGCGACGACGATGCAAGGGCGGCGGCGGTCGCCGGTTCGCCGGTGGCGGGGAAATACGACACGCCCATCGACCGCGATTCGGCCTACGAGATGCTGCGCCGCCGTGCCGAAGAGGCCGTGCGCAGCGCCGAGGCGGCGGAGGCGCCGCAGGGCGGCGGGCTGCAACTGGACCTGAACGAATTCAAGCAGGCCCGACGCTATGACGGCAAGGGCTATGGCAAGCCTGCGGTCGAAGCGCCGAAGAAGCGCAGCGCGGGGCGGCAGTCGGATTCGGTCACCGAGGCCTTCGCCAAGAGCTTCGCCCGCCAGTTGGGCACCAAGGGCGGGCAGGCCGTGGTCCGGGGGATATTCGGCACGCTTTTCGGCAAGAAGTAGCCGATTTTCAACGAAAAGCCGGCCCTACAGGGGCCGCATCTTCAGCCGGGTGATCCGGTTCTCGCGCCGTGCCTGCACCTCGAAGCGGAAGCCGTGGAAGCTGAACACCTGCCCCTCGGCGGGGATCATCTGCGCCTCGTGGATCACCAGCCCGGCGATGGTGTTGGCCTCATCGTCCGGCAGCGACCATTCCATCGCCCGGTTCAGGTCGCGGATCGTCATCGCGCCGTCGACCAGATAGCCGCCGTCCGCGTCCTGCTTCAGGCTGCCCTCGCGGGACACCACGTCGAATTCGTCGGTGATCTCGCCGACGATTTCCTCAAGGATGTCCTCCAGCGTGATCAGCCCCTGAAGCGCGCCGTATTCGTCCACCACCAGCGCGAAATGGGTGCGCCGCTTGAGGAACTCGCGCATCTGTTCGTCCAGCGGTGTGGTCTCGGGAATGAAATAGGGTTTCATCGCCACCTTGACGATGTCCAGCGCCGCCAACCCCCCGGGCGCGGCATCGGGGCCGCGCAGGAGCCGGTCGACCTCGCGCAGCAGGTCCTTGGCGTGGATCACCCCGAGGATGTTGTCGTCCGAATCGCGGAAGACCGGCAGGCGGGTGTAGGGGCTGGCCAGCACCTGGGTCAGGATGCGGTCGGGGGTCTGGTCGGCATCCACCATCTCGATCTGGCGGCGGTGACGCATGATCTCTTCCACCGTGCGCTCGTGCAGGTCCAGCGCGCCGAGAAGCCTGTCGCGGTCCTCCTTCTCGACCGCGCCCTCGGAGTGGCCAAGGGCGATGGCCCCGGCGATCTCCTGCCGCAGCGCGTCGCCATCGGTCTTGCGCGGGCGGAACCTGTCGCGATTGGTCCAGGCCAGCGCGGCCAGCGACAACACCAGCAGGATCGACAGGATCGGCACGGCGGAAAGGGACATGTCAGCCTTTTCTGGCAAGCGGGTGGCGTGTCAGGACAAGCTCTTTCAAGTGCTCGTCCAGCACATGGGTGTAGATCTCGGTCGTCGCCACATCTGCATGGCCGAGCAGCGTCTGGATCACCATCAGGTCGGCGCCATGGGCCAGAAGATGGGTGGCGAAGGCATGGCGCAGCCGGTGCGGCGCGACCAGCGCGGGGTCGATCCCGGCCCGCGCGGCGATGGATTTCAGCGTCAGGAAGACCTGCTGCCGGGTCCAGTGGCCCGCCTTGCCGCGGGCGGGGAAAAGGTGTTTCGGCACCGGCTTGCCTTCGGCCCGCAGTGTTTTCGCCTCGGCGTCCAGATGGGCCAGCCATTCGGCCAGCGCGGCGCGGGCGGGGGCGGACAGCGGCACCATCCGCTCTTTCCCGCCCTTGCCCTTCACCAGCACCATCCGCGGATCGCCCCGCACGGCGGCCTGCGGCAGGGCGCACAACTCGCTGACCCGCAGGCCGGTGGCGTAAAGCAGTTCCACCATGGCAATCGAGCGCAGCCGTTCCGCCGGGGTCCGCCCGTGGTCGCGCGCGGCGGCGAGAAGGGCGTTGACCTGATCCTCGGACAGCGTCTCCGGCAGGCGCTGGCCACGGCCGGGGCCGGAGATCCGCAGGGCCGGATTGTCGGTCCGCCAGCCTTCATCGAAGGCGAAGCGGTAGAGTTGGCGGATCGAGGAAAGGCGGCGGGCGCGGGTGGATTTCGACAGGCCCTGCGCATCGCAGAACACAAGGTAATCCTCGACCGCGCCGCGCCCGAGCGTGGCGAGGTCAAGCCCGCGCGCGGTGGCCCAGTCGGCGAAGTCCTTCAGGTCGCGGCCATACGCCAGTTGCGTGTTGCGCGCCGCATCCGCCTCGGCGGCGATGGCCTGCAGGAAGGTGGAGATCCAGCGGTCGGGGGAGGTCGGGGGCATGGGGCCTACCCTGCGTCCGGGCGGGGCGGGAAACCGCGGATCATCTCAGCCCCGCCGTTCCAGCAGCATCAGTTCCAGCGCGGTCCGCCGTGCCATGCCGTCCAGCCGCACCAGCCGCAACAGCGACAGGCCCTGCGTGACGCCCTGAAGGTTGCCCTGCACGCCGCTTGCGATCTCGTCGATGGCGGTCAGGATCGCCTCGCCCAGCCGGTCGTCCTCCACCAGCGCCCGCGCAGTGTCGGAGGGGGCCGGCGCAAGGAAGGCCGGTGCGATGGCGCGGCCCATGCGATCAGGCGCGCGCGCGCCCTGCATCCGCCCCGTGGCCAGCGCGATCAGGAAAGCCTCGGTCTGGTCGCGCGGTTCATGCGCCCGGGCCACCGCCTCGAAATCGGGCGACAGAAGGCCGACGCGGAAGGCGACCTCGCCCGCCTCGCCCTCAAGCCCGGCCCGCGCCAGTTCGGCACCGTAGAGCATGGCGAAGGGCACTTCCAGTTCCACCTCCTGCATCCGCGCCCAGACGATGGGCAGGGTCTGCGCCATCCGCGTGGTGTCGCGGGCGGCGAAGGCGGCGTCGAAGTCCTGGAACGCCTCGACCCGGTCCCAGACCCCGCCCGAGGCGGAAGGCGCGCGCTCGGTATAAAGGCCGAGGATGACGTTCGGCGCGATGGTCCCGGCGGCGGTCAGCCGTTCCGCCGCCTCGATCTGCGCCTTCCAGCCGAAGTTCGGGCTGATCTCGGCATAGGCGAAGGCCACCGGCAGGGTGGCGGTGGACAGGGGCTCTCCGATCCCCTCGAACATCTTCCAGTCGAGCGGCGTCACCGGCATCGGCGGGCGCGGCACAGGCTCTCCCTCGAACGGATCGGGGTCGAGGAAGCGCGCCATCAGCGAGGCCTGCTCATGGTCGACCTGGCCAAGCGCCTCGGCTGTCTGCAGGGTCACCGCGGCCGCATCCCATTCGCCGCCCCGGGCAAGGCAGAACACCCGGGCCTGCAGCGTGGGCGCAAGGCCGGGGTTGGCCGTCATCCGCTCGCAGGCGCGGTCTTCGTGGCCGGTCAGCAGCGCCACGTCGAAGGCGCGGCGAAAAAGGGCAGGGGAATCGCCCTGGTCGGCCAGTTCGATCAGCGCCGCCGCCTGTTCCAGCGCGCCCAGTTGCAAAAGCTTGTCCACCCGAGCCTGCAACAGGATGCCCTTGCCGCCGCTGTCGATGGGCGGTGCCGCTTCGGCCAGCAGCAGCGTCAGGAACAACTGGCGCAGCGTGGGCAGGCTGTCCATCCGGTCGCGCGTCAGCGCCTGCGCCACCTCGACCGTCAGGCCGACGCCCCAGAGGTTGCGCGGAAAGCCGGAAACCTCGGGCGAGATCAGCCCCACCGCATCGGGCGAGGGGCCGTCCAGCGGCGAGGTCGCCACCAGCACGGGAAGGGCGCCACTGGCGCTGACCGGGGGCTCGTCCGGGTCCGGCGAGGGCGCCGCCGCCGCGCCGGACTGCACCGGCGGCGCGGTTAGCCGCCCCGGCCCGGAGGGCGCCACCGCGCCCGAGGCGGGGGCCGTCACCGATTCAGACAGCCAGTCGATGGCCGAAAGCGGATCGCCGCCGCGCGCCAGTGCAGGCCCGCAGGCCAAGGCCCAGCCGACAACCGCGGCGAGCCCGCCGAAAGTCCATAACCCGCCGTCAATCCGCATCCAGCACCACGGGTTTGCGTATCTCCACCTGCGCAGGCCGCAGGTCGCCAAGATAGGCATAGACCGTCAATGCCAGAAACCCAAGCACCGCCAGAACAAATACCGCCTTGATGATCCGCCCCATCTGCCCGTTGCCCCTTGTTCTTGTGTCGTTCCTGCCAGGCCCTGCCTGCACCACCCCCGGGGCGAATGCAACCGCAGCCTGCCGCCGAATATATATGGCATTCCCGGCAACTTCACGCCATTCAGGGCAAAACTTGCCGGGATGGGCAGCGCCCCGCCACGGGAAGGGGCATTGGGGGATGCGAAGGATGCGGCTTAAGAAGACCGTGGTGATGGTGGGCATGATGGGGGCGGGCAAGACCGCCGTCGGCACCGCTCTGGCCCGGCTCTTGAAAGTGCCGTTCCTCGACTCGGACGAAGAGATCGTGAAGGCCGCCGACCGTTCCATCGCCGAGATCTTCGCACGCGACGGCGAGTCCTTCTTCCGCGACCGCGAATATGAGGTGATCGGGCGGCTTCTGCGCGGCACCCCGGCGGTGCTGTCCACCGGTGGCGGTGCCTTCCTGTCCGAGAGGAACCGGGCGCAGATCCATGAGTCCGGCATCTCGGTCTGGCTGCGCGCCGACCTTGATCTGTTGTGGAACCGGGTGCGCCACAAGACCACCCGGCCCTTGCTGCGGACGCCCAACCCGCGCGAGACGCTGGCGCAGCTTTATCATGCCCGGCTGCCGGCCTATCAACTGGCCGATCTTGCGGTGGATGCCTCGCCCGACTACTCGGTCGAGCAGATGGCCGCCCGCGTGGTCGAGGCGCTGCGCACCCGGCCCGACGCTCTGGAAGAGGCATGAGATGACCAATATCGTCCCCGTCGACCTGGGTGAGCGCAGCTACGAGGTCCGCATCGGCCCCGGCCTGATCGACCGCGCCGGGGCGGAGATCGCGCCGCTTCTCCGCCGCAAGCGGGTGGTGGTGGTGACCGACGAGACCGTGGCCGGGCTGCACCTCGCCCGCCTGGGCGCCGCGCTTGAAGCCGAGGGGATCGCGGCGACTTCGCTGGCCCTGCCGCCGGGGGAGGCGACCAAGGGTTGGGAGCAGTTCAGCGCTTGCGTCGAATGGCTGCTGGAGCAGAAGATCGAGCGCCGCGACGTGGTGCTGGCCTTCGGCGGCGGTGTCATCGGCGATCTGGTGGGCTTTGCCGCCGCCGTGCTGCGCCGGGGCGTGCGCTTCGTCCAGTTGCCCACGACACTGCTGGCGCAGGTGGATTCCTCGGTCGGCGGCAAGACCGGGATCAACACCGCGCAGGGCAAGAACCTCGTCGGCGCCTTCCACCAGCCTTCGCTGGTGCTGGCCGACACGCAGGTTCTGGACACGCTGCCCGCCCGCGACTTCCTTGCCGGCTATGGCGAGGTGGTGAAATACGGCCTGCTCGGCGATGCGGATTTCTTCGACTGGCTGGAAATCTCCGCCTCCGGCATGGCCGCGGGCGATGCCGCCGCCCGCCTGCGCGCCGTCACCCGGTCCGTCGAGATGAAGGCCGGGATCGTCAGCCGCGATGAGACGGAAGAGGGCGAACGCGCACTTCTGAACCTTGGCCATACCTTCTGCCACGCGCTGGAAAAGGCCACCGGCTATTCCGGCCGCCTGCTGCACGGCGAGGGTGTCGCCATCGGCTGCGCGCTGGCCTTCGAACTGTCCGCGCGTCTTGGCCTCTGTTCGCAGGAAGACCCAAGCCGGGTGCGGGCGCATCTGCGGGCGATGGGGATGAAGGTGGACATCGCCGACATCCCCGGCGACCTGCCCGGGCCCGAGGCGCTGCTGGCGCTGATGGCGCAGGACAAGAAGGTGGTGGACGGAAGGCTGCGCTTCGTGCTGGCGCGGGGGATCGGCCGGGCTTTCGTTGCCGAAGACGTGCCGGAGGATCAGGTGCTGCGGCTGCTGGCGGATGCGGTGGGGTAAGAAGCCCGGGTTCCTGCCGCGCTAGGCGCCGCTGCTGTCCTTCGGCCTGCGCCGCCGGGCTGCCATCGGCAAGGCCCGCAAGACGGCATCCGTTATCTGCCTGCTTTGCACCGACCAACCGACCACGCGCCGGGAATGGAGGCCGATGACCACCGCGAGAATAGGTGATGCCGGTCAGCCGAATCCTGTCGAATCAGGTGGCATGAGTTTTGGGCGTCATGCGATCCGCGCCATGTTCGACGCCAGAATCCATACGGCTAGCGCGGTTACAATCGGAATGCCGGGACGTGGATTGTTTCGGCGCTGATCAAAACCTGCCGAAAAAGACAACTGGGCGCCCCGCAGTTCTCCCACGTAGCTTGGTCGCTACAAGTGAATTGTGTTCAAAGGAGGGCGCGCAAGTGTCGAAACATGTCACTCTTTATGCGCTGGCGTTCTTGTTGCCTTCGATGGCGGCTCATGCCGGTGGACTGGCCGAGGAATGGGTGGAACCGGGTGCCGTGATCCACAAGGAACGCTGCCCGTATGTCGCCGGAATTTTCAGCGACAACCCCGCATGTGTTCCGCCCAGCATCGGCAAGGCCACCAAAGGCATCGACCCGGGTAAAGCTCCCGGCAAAGGTGGCGATGGCGGCAAAGGTGGTAACCCCGTCAAGAGCGACGACCCCGGCAAGGATCCCGGCAAGGGCGACGACCCCGGCGAGGATCCGGGCAAGGGTGACGATCCCGGCAAGGGTGACGACCCGGGCAAGGATCCGGGCAAGGACGATGACCACGGCAAGGATCCCGGCAAGGGCGATGGCCACGGCAAAGGCCCGGGCAAGGGCGATGGCCACGGCAAGGGCCATGGCAAGGGGGGTTACCCCGGCAAAGGGTGATGGCCTGCCTGTCCTCCGCAACTCTGACCGGCAGCCCAGGCTATGGGGCCTGGCTGCCGCTGTCCGTGGTGGATTTTCCTCTGTGGCAAGCAGGAGGTCCTCCGGCCGATCCGGCAGGCGCTGGACCTGATGTACCCCCTCCCTCGGCGGCTTCGGTCGCCGGGGGAAGGAACAAGGCCTAGAGGACGGGTTTCATTTCGGCAGTGGCATTGGCGCTCCGCCGCCACCGCCGCCGCTTCCACCGACGGCAAGGGCGACGAGAAGAAGCAACAGCAGCGGCACGATCACGCCGGCCGAGGACGAGGCGGTCGCCTCCTGAATGACGTCCGGCTCCATGACCGCCTCGGGCAGGCCGCCGGCAGTCGCGGTAGTGGTGCTGAGTGTCAGGGCAGTGATTGTCGCAATGGTAATCGCACGCATTTCAGGTTCCTTGATTCAGATCGAACACCGGATCGGCCGAGCCCGGCACCCTCCGGCCGGTTGACTGAATCAACCTGGCTTCGAACCCCTGAGCCTCTCCCCCATCCGTCGTGGGACGTTGCAAGGATGGGCAGAGGAATGTCAAGAAATGGACATAATTTCGCCTCATTTGAATGAATCCGGCTGGATTTCACCAGTTCTCCGGGTGGGTTCTTCAATTTATATCGGCATTTGCAATCGAGGATTGTGCTCCCGCTTTCTGCCTCGCCCGCTTTCGGGCCGCTTCATGCCAAGCCGATTCGACTTGGGCGAACCAGCGGGAACATCCCAAGGACCGGATGGCAGTTGCCGGCCGAAAGATTGTTGCGTTCAGGGAGGCCCGAAGAAGCAGGGCGGCAGAGGAGCCTGAGGTCGTCCCGGCCGTATGGCCCCCAATCCCTGTCCCATGCCTGAATCCGAAGAGACGGCAGGACCGGGGCGGTTGGCGCGGGTGTCCTCGGGGGCAACCTCCCGGCCGTTCAACCGGCGGCCGGGTCAGGGCCGAATGCGCATCGTGACACAGGCATCACTTCGGCTGCGCGACGACCATCTCCCAGTAGAGGGTGCCATCCGCCGAAAGCGCCACGGCGACACCGATATCGCGCGCCGTCTTCTGCAGGATGTTCTTCCGGTGCCCGGGGGAGGTCATCCACCATTTCACGGCCGACTCGCCCGAGCGGAAGCCTTGGCCGACATTCTCGGCCGCCAGCCGCATCTTGTAGCCCGTGCCCTTCACCCGCGCCCGCAGATCGCGGCCATCCGATGAGGCGTGGGTCATCTTGTTGCGGCCGGCCATGTCGCAGGCATGTCCCAGCGCGGCCGACTGCAACCGCTTGTTCACATGGAGTTTCGGAAGGCCTGCCCGGGCGCGTTCGGCATTGGTGCTGGTCAGCATCGCGGCCAGGATCGCATCCTCGTTTGCGGGGCGGTTGCATGACAGGGCGGGCAGGCTGGTGGCGGCCACCAGGCAGGCGGCGGCGGTCAGGAGGCGCAGGGTCATGGCAGGACCCCTCCCGGCGCGCCTTCGCCAGATGCACTTTCAAGAACGAGAACCACCATCGTCATGAAGACACCCATCCCTGCTCTCCCCGATCAGGCTTTCCCCTTGCTGCGACGGCCAGCGGGAACCATCGCTGTCCACGGGTTCCGATCCGTTGCCATGATGGCAACTGAGTAGATTACTATGGCAGGAGTAAGGTCTGAGTAAGGCGGGGAAGGG
>CAYLSD010000039.1:0-35690 GCA_964386345.1 uncultured Fuscovulum sp. | reverse complement strand
CTGTTCGGGCGGTATTCCGAGGGGATGCGGCGGGAATATCCGGGGTAGGGCGGGGGTCTTCCCTTTGTCCCTCCGCCTGTCTGGCGAAGGCTATCGCCTTGGCCACGCGATGCGGGTCCCGCTGGACCAGCCGGGACCATCAGTCCCGGCCAGCGCCCGACCCGGCGGGCGCTTCTCGCCCGCCGGGTCGGGCGCTGGCCTCCTGTGGTCTTGGGCTGACAGGTCTACGGCGGAACACGCCTGCGCGGGCGGGGCGAGGCAGTGCCTCGCCTGTTCCCGCCCGGCCCTGCCCGGCAGAGGATGAACAATCCGCGAACAGCGCTTTTCCTCGCCGCAAAGCCCGGCTATCCTGACCGCATGACCCAATGGGACGACCCCGATCCGCTGAACGCCCCCGTGCCCCCGCCCGTGCCGCTGTCGCAGCGCGCCATGGCGGCGCGGCCTGCGCCTTATCTGGACGATCTCAACCCCGCCCAACGCGCCGCGGTGGAGGCGCTGGACGGCCCCGTCCTGATGCTGGCGGGCGCGGGCACCGGCAAGACCAAGGCGCTGACCACCCGCATCGTCCACCTGCTGGCCACCCATCGCGCAAGGCCGAACGAAATCCTCGCCGTCACCTTCACCAACAAGGCCGCGCGCGAGATGAAGGCGCGGGTCTTCCGCCTTCTGGGCGAGGTGGCCGAGGGGATGCCCTGGATGGGCACCTTCCACTCGCTTTCCGTCAAGATCCTGCGCCGCCATGCCGAGCTGGTCGGGCTGAAGCCCAGCTTCACCATCCTCGACACCGACGACCAGTTGCGGCTTCTGAAGCAACTGATCGCCGCCCGCAACATTGACGACAAGCGCTGGCCCGCGCGGATGCTGGCCGGGCTGATCGACGGCTGGAAGAACCGCGCGCTGGTGCCTGACCGTGTGCCGTCCTCTGACGGTGCGGCCTACAACAACATCGGGACCGAGCTTTACGCCGAATACCAGGAGCGCCTGCGCGCCCTGAACGCCTGCGACTTCGGCGACCTGCTGCTGCATTGCGTGGAGATCTTCAAGAAGCACGAGGACGTGCTGGCGCAATACCAGCGCTGGTTCCGCTATATCCTCGTGGACGAATACCAGGACACCAACGTCGCCCAATACCTCTGGCTGCGGCTTCTGGCGCAGGCGCACCGCAACATCTGCTGCGTCGGGGATGACGACCAGTCGATCTACGGCTGGCGCGGGGCCGAGGTCGGCAACATCCTGCGGTTCGAGAAGGATTTCCCCGGCGCCACGGTGATCCGGCTGGAACAGAACTACCGCTCCACCCCGCATATCCTTGCCGCCGCCTCGGGGGTGATCTCGGCCAACGCCGGGCGTCTGGGCAAGACGCTGTGGACCGAGGCGGAGGAGGGCGAGAAGGTCCGCCTGATCGGCCATTGGGACGGCGAGGAAGAGGCGCGCTGGATCGGCGAGGAGATCGAGGCCATCCAGCGCGGCACCCGCGGCCATGATCCGGTGTCGTTGGACGGACAGGCGATCCTCGTCCGCGCCAGCCACCAGATGCGCGCCTTCGAGGACCGCTTCCTGACCATCGGCCTGCCTTACCGGGTGATTGGCGGGCCGCGCTTCTACGAACGCGCCGAGATCCGCGACGCCATGGCCTATTTCCGGCTGGCGGTCAGCCCCGAGGACGACCTCGCCTTCGAGCGGGTGGTGAACGTGCCGAAGCGCGGGCTGGGCGACAAGGCGGTGCAGTCGATCCAGCAAGAGGCGCGGGGGCTGGGGATGAGCCTGCTGGAGGGCGCCCGCAGCTTGGTTGCTCAGGGCGGGCTTCCGGCGCGCGGCGCGGCGCAGTTGCGGGTCTTCGTCGAGGGGGTGGACCGCTGGCACGCGGCCATTGCCGGGGCGCGGGCCACGCCTGCCGATGCGGTGATCGAACCGCTCTTGCCCGACACGCCCGCCGCGACCGACATGAGCCACGTCCGGCTGGCCGAGGTGATCCTTGAGGAATCCGGCTATGTCTCGATGTGGCAGAACGACAAGTCGCCCGAGGCCGAGGGGCGGCTGGAGAACCTGAAGGAACTGGTCAAGGCGCTGGAGCAGTTCGACAGCCTGCAGGGGTTCCTCGAACATGTCAGCCTGATCATGGACAACGATGCCGAGGAGGCGGCCGAGAAGGTTTCGATCATGACGCTTCATGCCGCCAAGGGGCTGGAGTTCCCGGTGGTCTTCCTGCCGGGCTGGGAGGACGGGCTTTTCCCCAGCCAGCGCAGCATGGACGAATCCGGCCTGAAGGGAATCGAGGAGGAACGGCGGCTGGCCTATGTCGGCATCACAAGGGCCGAGGATCTGTGCACGATCTCCTTCGCCTCCAACCGCCGGGTCTATGGCCAGTGGCAAAGCCAGCTGCCCAGCCGGTTCATCGACGAACTGCCGCCCGATCATGTCGAGGTGCTGACGCCCCCCGGCCTGATGGGCGGCGGCTATGGTGCGGCGGCGCCGGGGTTCGGGGGGGGCTCGACCATCGAGGAACGGGCGACGCGGGCCGATGTCTACAACTCGCCCGGCTGGCGGCGGTTGCAGGAACGGCAGGCGGTCCGCCCGGTGGCGCAGCCGCGCGAGGCGCGCAATGTCACCATCGACCTGACGGCGGACAGCGCCTATTCGGTCGGCGACCGGGTGTTCCACACGAAATTCGGCTATGGCCGCGTCACCGGGATCGAGGGCGACAAGCTGGACATCCGCTTCGACAAGGCGGGCGAGAAGAAGATCGTCGCCCGCTTCGTCATGCCCGCCGACCTGGCGGACGGGATTCCGTTCTGACGCCGCGAAGGCGGAGTTCGCGCGAACTCCGTCCCGAAATCCGCGCGGATTTCGGCGTTTAGCGCCGGGCCGCGCGTTCGGTCAGGTAAAGCGCCACCCCCGCCACCAGCCCCCAGAACGCCGCGCCGACGCCGAGGAAGGGCACTCCGGCGGCGGTGATCCCCAGCGTCAGCACGGCGGCGAAGCGCTGGTCGGGCACCGCCATCGCGGTGGCCAGCGCGCCGGTCAGCGCGCCAAGCAGCGCCAGCCCCACCAGCGCCAGCATCACCTGCGGCGGCAGCGCCGCCAGAAGCGTCAGGATGGTGGGCGAGAACAGGCCGAGCAGCGTCCAGAAGACGGCATAGGCGAGGCCGACCTTCCAGCGTTCCTCTTTCACCGGATGCACGTCCGGCCCCATGCAGATCGCGGCGGTGATGGCCGCCATGCTGATCGTATGGGCGCCGAAGAAGGCGCTCAGCGCGGAGAGGACGCCGGTGACGCCGAGGCCGCTGCGCACCGGCGGCTCATAGCCCGCGGCGCGCATGGTGGCGAAGCCGGGCAGGTTCTGGCTGGCCATGGTGACAAGGTAGAGCGGGATGACCAGCCCGATCACGGTGCCCGCGTCGAATTCGGGCCGGATCAGCACCAGCCGGGGCAGGGGCAGCGACAGCGCGGGCCATGTGGCCTGTCCGGTGCCGAAGGCCAGCGCCAGCCCGGCGGCAAGGGCGGCGATCACCGCGACGGCGGGATTCTTCAGCCGCACCAGCGCGAAGACCGCCAGCATGGGCAGCACCAGCAGGGGCGCGGTCTCGGTTGCCCCCACGCCCTTCAGCACGAAGGGCAGAAGCACGCCCGCGAGCATTCCCCCGGCAATGCCGTCCGGGATGCGCGCCACCGCCTGCCCCAAGGGGCGCAAGAGCCCGGTCAGCGCGATCAGGAGGCCGGTCAGCACGAAGGCGCCCACCGCCATTTCAATGGTCAGCCCGGTGGTCGCCGCCACCAGCGCGGTGCCCGGCGTCGACCAGGCCAGCACCACCGGCACCCGGTGCCATGTCGACAGCACCGCGGCGCCGATGGCCTTGGCCAGGCAGACCGCCAGCACCCAGCTTGCGGTCTGCGCCTCGCTTGCGCCCACGGCGGCGGCGGCGGCCAGCACCAGCGCGATGGTGGAGCCATAGCCCACCAGCGCCGCCACGAAGGCGGCCGAGATCAGGGATGCCCGCATGGAACCTCCGGCCACAAGCCGGGCGGACTATCGGGCGGGCGAGGGGGAAAGAAAAGAGGCGGCGATGCCGAGGGAGGAGGAGAGGCACCGCCGCCGGGTTCCGTCGGCCCGAGGGAGGAGGAGAGGGCCGCCGAAAGAGCTTGGGCCATCAGGCCCGGAAAGGGTGCGGCGATGCCGAGGGAGGAGGAGAGGCACCGCCGCTGGTTCCGTCGGCCCGAGGGAGGAGGAGAGGGCCGCCGAAATCCGTTGTCCTTTGCGGCAGCGCCCGAGGGAGGAGGAGAGGGCGCCGCCGCTGGTTCCAGCGGCCCGAGGGAGGAGGAGAGGGCCGCCGAAGCTGTAGGGTGACGGTGCTGCCGAGGGAGGAGGAGAGGCAGCGCCGTCTTTTGCCAGGGCCCCCGAGGGAGGAGGAGAGGGGCCCGGGCAGAAACCTTATTTGCCGTAGGCGGCCTCGCGGGCCACTTCGGCGATGGACAGCCGCGACATGCCCAGATCGGCCAGTTCGCGGTCGTTCAGCTGGTTCAGTTCCGCCAGCGTCACCGCATAGAGGCGGCGGCGGGCGATCGCGGTCTTCAGCGCGCCGATGAGGCCGGGAGTGCGGCGGGCGCGGCTGGGATGGGCGAAGGAAGCGGTGGTGACGTAAGCCATGATACTCAAGCCTCGGATGGTTCGGATGCGGACGTTCTGTCCTGTTGTTGACGCTAACTTGGACCCTTTGCTGCGCTTGCACAATGATCGCCTCGACAATGCTGCCATGCAGCATCCGCATGGCTCTCGGTCATAAAAATGTCATTGATAATAACAGCTTTGCCGGATTTTTGAGCATTCGGTCAACGCGCCCTTGCCCTTTCCGGCAAACCGCTGGACCTTGGGGCAAATCAAGGGGGAATCTTTCCATGTCCGTCACCCGCGACAGCATCCTCGGGGCCCTCGGCGGTCTTTCCCTGCCCGGCGGGGGCACGCTGGTCTCGCGCGATCTGATTCGTGCTCTGACGGTGGACGAGGGCCCGGCGGGCGCGACCGTCCGCTTCGTGATCGAGGCGGCGACGCCCGAAGAGGCCCGCACTCTGGCGCCGGTGCAGGCGCAGGCCGAGGCGGCGCTGAAGGCGCTGCCCGGGGTGGCGCAGGTCGGTATCGTGATGACGGCGCATGGCCCGGCGAAGAAGGAGCCGCCGCCGAAGCTGCAGATCGGCGGCCATCCCACGCCGCAGCAGGGCGGGCCGCAAAGGGTGTCGGGCGTGGCGCGGATCATCGCGGTGGCCAGCGGCAAGGGCGGGGTGGGCAAATCCACCGTGTCCTCGAACCTTGCCGTGGCGCTGGCGAGGCAGGGGCGCAAGGTGGGGCTGCTGGACGCCGATATCCTTGGGCCGAGCCAGGCCAAGATGATGGGCGTCACCGCCCGCCCGGCCAGCCCCGACGGCAAGACCATCGAGCCGCCGACCGCGCATGGCGTGAAGATGATGTCGCTGGGCCTGATGCTGAAAGAGGACGAGGCGGTGATCTGGCGCGGCCCGATGCTGATGGGCGCGTTGCAGCAGCTTCTGGGGCAGGTGGCCTGGGGCACGCTGGACGTGCTGATCGTCGACCTGCCGCCCGGCACCGGCGACGTGCAACTGACGCTTTGCCAGCGCACCCAATTGACCGGGGCGCTGGTGGTCTCCACCCCGCAGGACGTGGCGCTTCTGGACGCGCGCAAGGCCATCGACATGTTCGCCAAGCTGAAGACGCCGGTGCTTGGCCTGATCGAGAACATGTCGACCTATATCTGCCCCAATTGCGGGCACGAGGCGCATATCTTCGGCCATGGCGGCGTGGCGGCCGAGGCATCGAGGCTGGACCTGCCCTTCCTTGGCGAACTGCCGCTGGCGCTGGAGGTCCGTGTCGCGGGCGATGCCGGCACGCCGATCGCGGCGGGCGAGGGACCGCAGGCCGAGGCCTATGCCCGGCTGGCGCAACGGCTGATTGCCGGCGGAATGGCCTGAACGTATTTCCGTTTGACCGGACGGGAACAGGCGAGGCGCTGCCTCGCCCCCGTCCGCGTGGACGGGTTCCGCTGTAGACCTGTCAGCCGATGACCCGAGAGGCCAGCGCCCGCCGGGGGCGGGCCGGGCGCTTTGGGCATCCGGCCGGGAAGATGGAACCGTTGCGCCATGGCGAAGGTGGCGAAGCAGGGCCCGGCCCCGGCGGGATGGCATGGGAGACGAATCACGGCGGCTGGGATTTCACGGGAAATGGCTTCATCCCGGGTGCCGCAGCCCTCGTTTCTTCCTCTGAAAGCCTCTGATTCTCTCTCTTCTGCTTGCTGAATCCCCGTGAGACCAAAGTTTTTTGGGATCGGACGGGAAATTCTTCACCTTCAATCACGACACAACATCTAGCGGATCACCGCGCCGTGATCCCTAGAAATAGCCATGTGATTGGCGATTCCAACACAAGATGCTGCTTTTCAGCCCCTCGTGGAACAACATCTGGCGCCCTCTCTCCCAAAAAATCCCTTGCTATCCCATGCAATCCCATGCCACTTCTTGTTCACGGAAGATGAGACGGGCAAACAAAACGCAGGGGCGGCGAAAGACCCCGAACAAGGCGAATAAGGCAGCTTCATACAGGCAGCCCCTTTCATCGGAAGACAGAGATCCGGCGCGCGAGCGAGCAGACATCTCCCCCAGGTGGCGCGCGTAGCTGGACGCCCAGCGATGGGACAGCGGCGGATCGGACAGTGGCAGCAGTCCGATCCGCCCATTTTCATTCGCGCGGGCAGAGCAACGAGTTTTGGCAGAGGCCACGGGACAGATGGCTGAGGCGTTCAGAGGCGAGATCCACCAATCGGTGGACAAGAAGGCCCGGGTTTCGATCCCGGCGGCCTTCCGTCGCATTCTCGACGCCGACGATCCCCAGAAAGGCGACAAGGGCGGCGCGCGGCTGTACATGGTCTACGGCGGCAAGGCGCGGCGTTTCGTCGAATGCTACTCCAAGGCGGGCGCCGACGCGCTGGCGGAACGGATCGAGACGATGGAGCTTGGCTCGCCCGAGCGCGACCGCGCCGAACGCGACCTGATCAGCCGCTCCGTCATGGTCGAGATCGAGCCCGACGGCCGTATCGTCCTGCCGCAGAAGGTGCGCGAGAAGATGGGCTTCCTCGGCAACGACATTGCCACCAGCGGCGGCGAGGCGGTGTTCGCCGGGGCGACCAACCGCTTCAAGCTTTACCGCGCCGAGGTCTACGAGGCCGAGCAGGCCGAAGAGGACGAGGACGACACCGATCCGCTGACCCTCGTCGGCCGCGCCGCCCGCAGCGGGTGACGCGATGCCCGCCGCTGCCATGGCCTCCGACCCCCATATCCCCGTCCTTCTGGAGCCGCTGCTGGAAGCCGTCGCCCCGGTGCAGGGCGTCTGGGCCGACGGCACCTTCGGGGCAGGGGGCTATGCCCGCGGGCTGGTCGCCGCCGGGGCGGAAAGGGTGATCGGCATCGACCGCGACCCGCTGGCGCATGAGATGGCCGCCGCATGGCTGGCGGCGACCCCCGCGATCACGCTGAAACTCGGCACCTTCTCCGACCTCGACACCCTTGCGGGCGAGCCGCTGGACGGTGTGGTGCTGGACCTCGGCGTCTCGTCCATGCAACTGGATCTGGCCGAGCGCGGGTTTTCCTTCATGAAGGACGGCCCGCTGGACATGCGCATGTCGCAGGACGGGCCCTCCGCCGCCGATCTGGTCAATACGGCGGGCGAGGGTGAAATCGCCGACATCCTGTATCACTACGGCGAGGAACATGCCTCGCGCCGCATCGCGCGGGCCATCGTGGCCGAGCGGGCGAAGGAGCCGATCACCACCACCCTGCGGCTGGCCGAGATCGTCGCCCGGCAACTGCCGCGCCCGAAGCCCGGCCAAAGCCATCCGGCCACCCGCAGCTTCCAGGCGATCCGCATCGCGGTGAATGCCGAATTCACCGAACTGGCCGAGGGGCTTGCGGCTGCCGAACGGGCGCTGAAGCCGGGCGGCAAGCTGGCGGTCGTCACCTTCCATTCCCTTGAAGACCGCATCGTCAAGCGGTTCTTCCAGCTGGCCTCGGGCCATGAACCGGCGGCCAACCGCTATGCCCCCGCCACGGCGCAGGTGGAGCCCCGTTTCACCATGGCCACCCGCAAGGCCATCGGCCCCGGCGACGCGGAAACCGCCGCCAACCCGCGCGCCCGCAGCGCCAAGCTGCGCGTCGGCGTCCGCACCGCGGCGCCGGCCAAGGCCATCGCGCCCGCCGATCTGGGCCTTCCCACGTTCAGCCGCAAAGGACGAAGGTAAATGCGCCCCGTGCTCTATGTCCTCACCTTCCTCGGCCTGATCGCGCTGGGCTTCTGGGCCTACCGCGAGAACTACGCCACGCAGGCCACCCTGCGCGAGGTGCGCGGGCTGCAACAGGAAATCGCCAATCTGCGCGAGGCGCTTTCGGTGCAGCGCGCCGAATGGGCCTATCTGAACCGCCCCGACCGGCTGCGCGACCTGGCGACGCTGAACTTCGGCCGGCTCGGCCTTCTGCCGATGGAGCCGGGGCAATTCGGCGCCGTCGCCCAGGTCGTCTTCCCGGTGCCGGAAATCCCCGCGATCACCGGCCCCATCGACACCATGGGCGGCGTCGTCGCGGTCGAGGACACGTTCGCCGACCAGGTCGAGGCCATCGTGGCCGCCGCCATCGCAGAGGGGCTCTGACATGCGCACGCCGCTTCGCCCGCTTGCCCGCATCCTCCAGGCCCGTGCCGAGGGCGCCAACCCCGACCTGATCGAGCGCGAGAACCTCAACCACCGCCATCAGGCGATGCAGGAGCGGACGCATTCCCGCGCCGCCGCCCGGCTTGGCCTGATGTCGGCCTGCTTCGCCGCCTTCTTCGTGCTGATCGGCGTGCGGATGGGCCATCTGGCCGCCTCGGAGCCGGTGGAGCCCGTCGCCTCGGCCCCCGGGGCGGAGATCGTCGCGCAGCGCGCCGATATCGTGGACAGGAACGGCCGCATCCTTGCGACCAACATGACGACGCACGCGCTTTACGCCCATCCCACCGACATGGTGGACCCGGAAGGCACGGCCAAGGCGCTGGCCACGATCTTCCCCGACCTCGACGCCGCCGCCTTGCAGCGCCGCTTCACCGACGGCCGCCGTTTCGTCTGGATCCGCAAGGTGATGTCGCCCGAGCAGATGCAGAAGGTGCATGAGATCGGCGACCCCGGCCTGCTGTTCGGCCCGCGCGAGATGCGGCTTTACCCGAACGGCACCCTGCTGGCCCATGTCCTTGGCGGTTATTCCTTCGGGGCCGAGGGCGTGCATTCGGCGGAAGTCATCGGCACCGCGGGCATCGAGAAGGCGATGGACGCCCGCCTGCGCGACCCCGCGCAGGGGGCCGAGCCTTTGCAGCTTTCCATCGACCTGACGGTGCAGGCCACGGTGGAAGAGGTATTGCAGGCCGGGATCACCGCGCTGAACGCGCGCGGCGGTGCGGCGATCATCATGGATGTGAACACCGGCGAGATCATCGCCATGGCCTCGGCCCCCACCTTCGACCCCAACGACCGCCCGGTGCCGCTGGTGTCGAAGGATGCCGAACCGTCGGACAGCCCGCTGTTCAACCGGGCGGTGCAGGGGGTCTACGAGCTTGGCTCCACCTTCAAGATCTTCGCGGTGGCGCAGGCGATGGAACTGGGCCTCGTCAACCCCGACACGATGGTCGACGCCAATGCGCCGATGATCTGGGGCAAGCACCGGATCAAGGAATTCGAAGGCCACAACTACGGCCCGCTGCTGGCCGTCCGCGACGTGATCGCCAAATCCTCGAACGTCGGCACGGCACATATCGCGCTGATGATCGGCGGTTTGCGCCAGCAGGCTTTCCTGAAGTCGCTGGGCTTCTTCGATCCCACCCCGCTGGAACTGATCGAGGCCCCCTGGGCCAAGCCGCTGATCCCGAAGAAATGGCCCGATATCGTCACCATCACCACTTCTTACGGCCATGGCATGTCGGCCAGCCCGATGCATCTTGCGGCGGCCTATGCGGCCATCGGCAACGGCGGCATCTACGTCAAGCCGACGCTGCTGAAGCAGGCTGGCCCCGCCCGCGGCACCCGCATCCTGTCGGAGAAGGTGGCGAAGGATGCCGTTTCCATGATGCGCGAGGTGGTGACGCGCGGCACCGCGTCGCTGGCCGAGGTGCCGGGGTATGAGGTGGCGGGCAAGACCGGCACCGCCGACAAGCCCAAGCGTTCGGGCGGCTATTACAAGGACAAGGTGATCAACACCTTCGCCTCGGTCTATCCGGCCTCGGCCCCGCGCTACGTGGTGCTGGTGACGCTGGACGAGCCGGTGGATACCACCGGACCGAGGCCCAAGCGCACCGCCGGCTGGACCTCGGTTCCCGTCGCGGCCGAGATCATCCGCCGCACCGCTCCGATCCTCGGCATCAGGCCGAAGGTTGAACTTCCCGACCGAACCACGCTAACAGCCGCCAGCAACTGAACGGGGGTCATCGTGGCGGGCTTGAAACGGCTGAGCGAACTGGGCCTGAGCGCGCGCGAGGGCCGCAACCCGGAGCTGACCGGGATCACGCTGGACAGCCGCGCCGTGCGGCCGGGGATGCTGTTCGCGGCGCTGCCCGGGACCACCCGCCACGGCGCCGATTTCATCGCCACCGCGATGGAGCGGGGCGCCGCCGCCATCCTGACCGACCCGATGGGCGCGGTGATCGGCACGCAGGCGATCGGCCTTTCCGGCGTGGCGCTGGTCGTCGTCGGCGACCCGCGCGAGGCGCTGGCCTATGCCGCCGCCCTGTGGTTCGGCGCGCAGCCCGAGACCATGGTGGCCGTGACCGGCACCAACGGCAAGACCTCCGCCGCCACCTTCACCCGGCAGATCTGGGCCGCGCTGGGCCATGAGGCGATCAACATCGGCACCACCGGGGTGGAAGGCGCGTGGTCCGCGCCCTCGTCCCACACCACGCCCGACCAGATCACGCTGCACCGGATGCTGGCCGATGCCGCCGCCCATGGCGTGACCCATGCGGCGATGGAGGCTTCCAGCCACGGCCTTGACCAGCGGCGGCTGGAAGGCGTCCGGCTGAAGGCCGCGGGCTTCACCAACCTGACGCAGGACCATCTCGACTACCACCACACGATGGAGGCCTATCTGGCCGCCAAGGCGGGCCTTTTCACCCGGCTTCTGCCCGAGGACGGGGTGGCCGTGGTCAACCTCGACGGCGCGCATGGCTCGGATATCGCCGAACTGGCGCTGGGGCGGGGGCTGCGGCTGCTGACCACCGGCACGGGGCAGGGGGCCGACCTGCGGATTGCCGCCACCCGCCCCGATGCCACGGGGCAGGAGGTGCGCTATCTCTGGCAGGGCCGGGCCTTCCAGACCCGGTTGAACCTGATCGGCGCCTTCCAGGCCGAGAACGTGGCCCTTGCCGCGGGCCTTGCCATCGCCGCCGGGGACGAGCCGGATGCCGTGCTTGCAACCCTTCCCCGCCTGACCGGCGTGCGCGGCAGGATGCAGCTGGCGGCGACCCGCAGGAACGGCGCCTCGGTCTTCGTCGATTACGCCCATACGCCCGACGCCCTTTCCACCGCGCTGCGCGCCCTTCGCCCGCATGTCATGGGCCGGCTGGTGGTGGCCTTCGGCGCGGGCGGCGACCGCGACACCACCAAGCGCCCGCTGATGGGGCAGGCCGCGCGCGAGAATGCCGACGTGCTGTTCGTCACCGACGACAATCCCCGCAGCGAGGAACCCGCCGCGATCCGCGCCGCCATCCTTGCCGCCTGCCCCGAGGCGAACGAAGTGGGCGACCGCGCCGAGGCCATCCTGCGTGCCGTCGATGCCCTGCAACCCGGCGACGCCCTACTGATCGCCGGGAAAGGCCATGAGACCGGACAGGTCATCAAGGGCGATATCTTCCCCTTCGACGATGTGGAACAGGCCTCCATCGCCGTCGCCGCGCTGGACGGGGTGATCTGATGCAGCAGCTTTGGACCGCGCAGGACGCCGCCACAGCCACACAGGGCCGCGTCACCACCGGCTGGCAGGCCGGCGGCGTCTCCATCGACACCCGCACCCTGCAACCCGGCGACCTGTTCGTCGCCTTGACCGATGCCCGCGACGGCCATGACTTCGTGGCGCAGGCGCTGGCGAAGGGCGCCGCCGCCGCCATGGTCAGCCGCATCCCCGAGGGGGTGGCGGAAACCGCGCCGCTTCTCATCGTGGACGACGTGCTGAAGGCGCTGGAGCGCCTTGGCGCCGCGGGCCGCGCCCGCAGCCGCGCAAGGGTGATCGGCGTCACCGGCTCGGTCGGCAAGACCTCGACCAAGGAGATGCTGCGCGCCGTCCTCTCCGGACAGGGCAAGGTCCATGCCGCCGAGGCCAGCTACAACAACCACTGGGGCGTGCCGCTGACGTTGGCGCGCCTTCCGCAGGACGCCGGTTATGCGGTGATCGAGATCGGCATGAACCATCCGGGCGAGATCGAGCCGCTGGCCCGGCTGACCCGCCCGCATGTGGCGATGATCACCACCATCGCCCCGGCCCATCTGGCCGCCTTCGACAGCCTCGACGGCATCGCCATGGAAAAGGCCAGCATCTTCAAGGGGCTGGAGCCGGACGGCACGGCGGTGATCAACGCCGACCTGACCACTTCGGCGCTGATGGTGCAGGCCGCGGGCGCGGTGAAGACCGTCACCTTCGGCGCCAGCGCCGCCGCCGGCTGGCGGCTCGACAGCGCCACGATCCATGACGAAACCACGATCTGCCGCGCCACCACCCCCGCCGGGCCGGTGCTTTACAAGGTGGCCTCCCCCGGCCGCCATTTCGCGCTGAACGCCCTTGGCGCGCTGGCCGCCGCCGCGGCGCTTGGCGCCGATCCGGTGATCTCGGCCCATGACATCGGCCGTTGGGCGCCCCCCGCCGGGCGCGGCACCCGCGAGCGGATCCTGCTGGACGTGGTCGAGGAAACCTTCTTCGACCTGATCGACGATGCCTTCAACGCCAACCCGGTCTCGCTTGCCGCGGCGCTGGACGTGCTGATCGCCGCCGTTCCCACCCATGGCATCGGCGTGGTCGGCGACGGCCGCCGGATCGCCGTGCTCGGCGACATGCTGGAGCTTGGCCCCGACGAGATCGGGATGCACCGCGCCGTCGCCCGCCACAAGGGCCTTGCCGCCATCGCCGCCATCCATTGCGTCGGCCCGAGGATGCGCGCCCTCTGGGAGGCATTGCCCCGCAACCAGCGCGGCGAATGGGTCGAGACCGCCGCCGAGCTTGCCCCCCGCGCGCGCCAGTTGTTCGACGCGGGCGATATCGTCCTCGTGAAGGGCTCCAAGGGCTCGAAGGTCAGCCTTGTCGTTGACGGATTGCGCAAACTCGGCCAGAAGGCCGCCCCGGCAGAAGGGACTGAGTGATGTTGTACTGGCTTGCGGATTTCGGAGATGACGGGGGTTTCTTCAACCTTTTCCGCTACATCACCTTCCGCGCCGGTGGGGCCTTCGCCACCGCGCTTATCTTCGGCTTTCTCTTCGGGCGGCCGCTGATCGACCTTCTGCGCAGGAAGCAGGGCAAGGGCCAGCCGATCCGCGACGACGGCCCGCAAAGCCATTTCGCCAAGGCGGGCACCCCCACCATGGGGGGCCTCCTGATCCTGTCGGCGCTGCTGGTTTCGACGCTGCTCTGGGCGCGGCTCGACATTCCCTATGTCTGGATCGTCCTGCTGGTGACGCTGGCCTTCGGGCTGATCGGCTTTGCCGACGACTATGCCAAGGTGACCAAGCAGAACACCAAGGGCGTGTCGTCGCGCGTCCGCTTCCTTCTTGGGCTGGTGATCGCCGCGCTGGCCGCCTATGCCGCCACGATGTTCCACCCCGACGGGCTGACCGACCAGCTGGCGATGCCGTTCTTCAAGGATGCGCTGATCAACCTCGGCATCTTCTTCGTGCCCTTCGGCATGATCGTCATCGTCGGCGCGGCCAATGCGGTGAACCTGACCGACGGGCTGGACGGGCTGGCCATCATGCCGGTGATGATCGCGGGCGGCACGCTGGGGATCATCGCCTATGCGGTCGGCAACGCGACCTATTCCAGCTATCTCGGCGTCCATTTCGTCCCCGGCACCGGCGAGTTCCTGATCTTCGCCGCGGCGCTTTTCGGCGGCGGCCTCGGCTTCCTGTGGTATAACGCGCCTCCCGCGGCGGTGTTCATGGGCGACACCGGCAGCCTCGCGCTGGGCGGCGCGCTGGGCGCCATCGCCGTCTGCACCAAGCACGAGATCGTGCTGGCCATCGTCGGCGGCCTCTTCGTGGTCGAGGCGCTGAGCGTGATCATCCAGGTCGCCTATTACAAGCGCACCAGGAAGCGCATCTTCCTGATGGCCCCGATCCACCACCATTTCGAGAAGAAGGGCTGGGCCGAGCCGCAGATCGTCATCCGCTTCTGGATCATCAGCCTGATCCTCGCCGCCATCGGGCTGGCGACGCTGAAGGTGCGGTAGGGCAGGGTTCACCCCTTCCCCTTTCCCCCGGCCTCCCCTATCCCTTGGCTGACACCAAGGGGGAAAACCGATGATCCCGGTCAGGGGCTACAACGGACAGAAGGTCGCGGTGCTCGGCCTCGGCCGCTCCGGCCTCGCCACCGCTGCGGCGCTGGCTGCGGGCGGGGCGGAGCCGCTTCTGTGGGACGACAGTCCCGAGGCGCGGGCGAAGGCCGAGGGCTTCGCCCTGACCGACCTGACCCGCAACGCGGCCTTCGATGGCGTCGCCGTACTGGTCACCAGCCCCGGCATTCCGCATCTCTACCCCGCGCCGCATCCGGTGATCGCCCGGGCGCTTGAGGCGGGCGTGCCGGTCGACAACGACATCGGCCTGTTCTTCCAAAGCTGGGCCACGCCCGCCTGGGACAGTTTCGAGACCGCGCCCCGCGCCGTCGCCGTCACCGGGTCGAACGGCAAGTCCACCACCACGGCATTGATCCACCACATCCTTCAGGTCGCGGGCCGCCCGACCCAGATGGCGGGCAATATCGGCAAGGGCGTCCTCTCCATCGACCCGGCGCAGGACGGCGAGGTGGTGGTGCTGGAATTGTCCTCCTACCAGACTGACCTTGCCCGCAGCCTGACCCCGGATGTCGCGGTCTTCACCAATCTTTCGCCGGACCACCTCGACCGCCACGGCGGCATGGGCGGCTATTTCGCCGCCAAGCGCCGGTTGTTCTCGGAAGGGGGGCCCGACCGTGCCGTGATCGGCGTGGATGAGGCCGAGGGGTGGTTCCTTGCCGATCAACTGGGGCAGGGGCCGGGAGACGACCGGGTGATCCGGGTGTCCTCGGGCCAGAAGCTGGAAGGCTTCGGCTGGTCGGTCTTCGCCCGCAAGGGGTTTCTTGCGGAATGGCGGAAGGGCAAGCAGGTGGCCTCCATCGACCTGCGTCAGGTGAAGGGCCTGCCCGGCGCCCATAATCACCAGAACGCCTGCGCCGCCTATGCCGCTGCCCGCGCTCTCGGGCTTGCGCCGAAGCTGATCGAGGGCGCGCTGCACAGCTTCGCCGGACTGCCGCACCGCAGCCAGCTGGTGGCCGAACGGAATGGCGTAAGCTTCGTCAATGACTCGAAGGCCACCAATGTCGACAGTGCGGCAAAGGCCCTGCAGGCCTTTCCGAAGATCCGCTGGATCGCGGGCGGCATGGGCAAGGACGGCGGGATCGCCGCGTTGCAGCCCTATCTGGATTCGGTGGTGAAGGCCTATCTGATCGGCCATTCCGCCCGTGACTTCGCCTTGCAGATCGGCGCCACCCCGCATGAGATCTGCGAGACGATGGACCGCGCCGTCGCCCGTGCGGCGGCGGAGGCGCAGCCGGGCGAGGTGGTGCTGCTGGCCCCGGCGGCGGCGAGCTTCGACCAATATCCCGACTTCGAGAAGCGTGGGGAGGATTTCGTCTCGCGCGTCAGGGCCCTGGCCGGATAGACTCCTGGCTGCGGTCGAGGAATTGCGCGGCTTCGCCGCAAGCCTTTCGTCTCGCCTCTGCGCGCAAGCGCGCAACCGGCTCGGTGGGTGCCTCCGGCGGGGATATTTATGAACAGATGAAATGGGGAAGGGCCTTCCCTGCTTTCACCTGTCTCCAGACAGGGGGCAGAATGCCCCCGGCGGAGAGACGGCGCAATTTGATCAAATTCCTTGAAGCCTGCGGATTTTGATCATATCCTGCCCGCAAGACGGCATCCAATCCCGCCGATTCTGCGAGGTCCTCCGATGAACATGATCACCAACCACCTGCCCACCGCCGAGCTGCAGAAGCTCGACTCCGCCCATCACATGCATCCCTTCACCGACGCCAACGGCCTTGCCGCGAAGGGCGCGCGGGTCATCACCCGGGGCGAGGGCGTCTGGCTGACCGACAGCGAGGGCCATCGCATCATCGACGGCATGGCGGGGCTGTGGTGCGTCAACATCGGCTACGGCCGCAAGGAACTGGCGCAGGCCGCGGCGAAGCAGATGGAGGAGCTGGCCTATTACAACACCTTCTTCCAGACCACCCATGTCCCGGCCATCGCGCTGGCCGCGAAGCTGGCCGAGGTGGCGCCGGGCGATCTGAACCATGTGTTCTTCGCGGGCTCCGGCTCGGAAGCGAACGACACCAACATCCGCCTCGTCCGCCGCTACTGGCAGGTCAAGGGCCAGCCCGAGAAGCGGGTGATCATCGCGCGCTGGAACGGCTATCACGGCTCGACCATGGGCGGGGGCAGCCTTGGCGGGATGAAGCCGATCCATTCCCACGGCGGCCGGATCGACGGGATCGAGCATATCGGCCAGCCCTATTGGTGGGGCGAGGGCGGCGACATGACCGAGGACGAATTCGGCCTGCTGCGCGCCCGCGAGCTTGAGGCGAAGATCGAGGAGATCGGCGCCGACAAGGTGGCCGCCTTCATCGGCGAGCCGGTGCAGGGCGCAGGCGGCGTCATCATCCCGCCCGCGACCTACTGGCCGGAAATCCAGCGCATCTGCGACAAATACGGCATCCTGCTGATCGCCGACGAGGTCATCACCGGCTTCGGCCGCACCGGCAACTGGTTCGGCAGCCAGACCTTCGGCATCAAGCCGCATATCATGACCATCGCCAAGGGCCTGTCCTCGGGCTATGCGCCCATCGGCGGCTCCATCGTCTGCGACGAGGTGGCGGCGGTGGTGGCCGAGGGCGGCGAGTTCTTCCACGGCTACACCTACAGCGGCCACCCGGTCGCCTGCGCCGTGGCGCTGGAGAACCTGCGGGTCATCCAGGAGGAAGGCGTGGTCGAGCATGTCCGCGACGTGGCCAACCCGCATCTGGCCGCGCTGTGGAAGGGGCTTGAGGACCATCCGCTGGTCGGCGAGGCGAAGCTGGTCGGCCTGATGGGCTCCATCGCGCTGACGCCGGACAAGGCGACCCGCGCCCGCTTCGCCGGCGAGGAAGGCACCGTCGGCTTCCGCTGCCGCGAGCGCTGTTTCGCCAACGACCTGATCATGCGCCATGTCGGCGACCGGATGATCATCGCCCCGCCGCTGGTGATCACGCCGGACGAGATCGACATCCTGGTCACCCGCGCCCGCACCTCGCTGGACGAATGCTACGCCGGGCTGAAGGCCGACGGGCTTCTGGTGGCGAAGAAGGACTGAAATCCGGCATTTCCGCCGCCGGGGCAGGGGCCGTTCGCAAGGACGGCCCCTTGCCGTTCCATCCTCCTGCCGATCCCTGCCGGGGGGCGACAATCTCCTGCGCCAGGGCCCGGCCCGGGGGGCGCCGATCCCGCCCGCGCCGCTTGAGGTCGGCGTCCCTTCGCCCTAAGACTGAAGCTGCGAACCCGCGAAGGAGCCTGCCCATGACCATCCACGGCGATCTGGCACATGCCATCGGCAACACGCCGCTTCTGAAGCTGCGCCGCGCCAGCGAGATGACGGGCTGCACCATCCTTGGCAAATGCGAATTCCTGAACCCCGGCCAGTCGGTCAAGGACCGCGCCGCGCTTTACATCATCAAGGATGCGGTGGCGAAGGGCCAGCTGAAGCCCGGCGGCACCATCGTCGAGGGCACGGCGGGCAATACCGGAATCGGGCTGGCGCTGGTGGGTGCCAGCATGGGCTTCAAGACTGTGATCGTCATCCCCGAGACGCAAAGCCAGGAGAAGAAGGACATGATCCGCCTGGCCGGGGCCGATCTGGTGCAGGTTCCCGCCGCGGCCTACAGGAACCCCAACAACTATGTCCGCTATTCGGGCCGTCTGGCCGAGGCGCTGGCGCGGACCGAACCCAATGGCGCGATCTGGGCCAACCAGTTCGACAACGTGGCGAACCGCCAGTCGCATCTTGAGACCACCGGGCCGGAGATCTGGGAACAGACCGGCGGCAAGGTGGACGGTTTCGTCAGTGCCGTGGGCAGCGGCGGCACCCTGGCGGGCGTCGCCATGGCCTTGCAGCCGAAGGGCGTGAAGATCGGCCTTGCCGATCCCGAGGGCGCGGCGCTGCACGCCTTCTACACCACCGGCAAGCTGGAGGCCCCGGGATCGTCGATCACCGAGGGCATCGGGCAGGGCCGGATCACCGCCAACCTCGAAGGCTTCACCCCCGATTTCAGCTGGCGCATCCCGGATGCCGAGGCGCTGCCGCTGATCTTCGACCTTGCCATGGAAGAGGGGCTGTGCATGGGCGGCTCGACCGGGATCAACATCGCCGGCGCCATCCGCATGGCGAAGGAGATGGGTCCGGGGCATACCATCGTCACTGTCCTTTGCGACTACGGCAGCCGCTACCAGTCGAAGATCTACAACCCGGCCTTCCTGCGCGAAAAGGGCCTGCCGGTGCCGGAATGGCTGGCGCGTCCCGCCCGGGCCATTCCTTCGGTCTTCGAGGACGCCTGACGCCCATGCGGGCCCTGCGCGCCCTTTTCCTGATCCTTGCGCTTGCGGTCCTGGCGATGCCCGGGGCCGCTCCGCTTTGGGCCGAGGAAAGCGGGCAGGCGGAAGAGGCGGTCAATTACGAGGATTGGGAGAGGGCCGCGGCCAGGGCCGAGGATGAACTGGAAAGCCGGGACCTGACCGATGCCCGGCTGGAAGAACTGCGCGGCCAGATTGCGGGCTGGCGTGCGGCGCTGTCCACGGCGCAAAGCGCCAACTCGGCCCGGATCGGCACGGTGAAGGAGCAGATCGCCGCGCTGGGCCCCGCACCCGCCGACGGCGAGACCGAGGCCGAGGAGATCAGCGTGCGGCGCAAGGAACTGGCCGACCGGCTGGTCAAGCTGCAGGCGCCGGGGATCGCCGCGGACGAGGCCTATCGCCGGGCCGACGGCCTGATCCGCGAGATCGACCGCATCCTGCGCGAACGGCAGGCGGATGCCCTTCTGCGGCTCTGGCCCTCGCCCCTCAACCCCGGCAACTGGCCCGAGACGGCGGTCGGCCTGTCGGATACGGTGATGCGCCTGTGGTATGAGGGCAGCGAGGCCTGGGACGACCCGCAGGCGCGGGAGAAACTGGTCGACAACCTGCCGCTGATCTTCCTTCTGCTGGCGGTTTGGGCGGGGCTGTCGATCTATGCCCGGCGCTGGATCGACGGCTATGCCGAACGCCTGCAGCAGCGCGGCGGCGAGATGCGGCGCCGGGTGCTGGCGGTGCTGGCCTCGCTGGGCCTTGTGGTGGTGCCGGTGCTGGGCGTGGTCGCGCTGACCTCGGCCCTGCGCGCGACGGGGATGCTGGGCGAGGTGGGCACCCGGTTGAACGACGCGCTGCCGGTGATGGGCTTCCTGGTGTTCTTCGCCGCCTGGCTGGGAATGCGGGCCTTCCCGCGCCAGCAGGGCGAGGGCGCGGTCCTGCCGCTGCCGCCCGAGCGGCGGGCCGAGGGGCGGTTCCTTGCGGTGATGATGGGCGTTGTCTCCGCCGCCGAGCTGCTGCGCTCCGAGGCGATGGACCCGCAGGAATATTCCGACGCCACCACCTCGGTGATGACCTTCCCGATCCTTGTCGCCGGCGGGCTGCTGCTGTGGCGCATGGGACGGGTGCTGCGGCTGGGGCGGGAAGAGGCGGGCGGGCAAAGCTATGTGCTGACGCTTCTGTCGTTGATCGCGCGCGCGATCGCGCTGATCGGCATCGTCGGTCCGGTGCTGGCCGCCTTCGGCTATGTCGCCGCGGCGGATGCGATGATCTTCCCGGCCATCGTCTCGCTGGCGCTGATCTGCATCATCTTCATCCTGCAACGGCTGGTCGGCGATGTCTGGGGCCTTGCACTGGCCCGCCGCCCCGCAGGCAAGGAGGCGGCGCCCGGCGACGGGCTGGTGCCGGTGCTGGCGGGCTTCGCGCTGGCGGTGCTGTCGCTGCCGCTTTTCGCGCTGATCTGGGGCGCGCGGTTCTCGGACCTGACGGAACTGTGGACCCGGTTCCGCGAGGGGTTTCAGATGGGCGAGACGCGGATCTCGCCCACCGATTTCCTGATCTTCGCGGTGATCTTCGTCATCGGCTACGCCATCACCCGGCTGGTGCAGGGGGCGCTGCGCTCGACCATCCTGCCGAAGACCAGCATGGACCTCGGCGGGCAGACGGCGCTGGTCGCCGGGCTGGGCTATGTCGGCATCTTCCTGTCGGCGCTGGTGGCGATAAATGCCACCGGGATCGACCTGTCGGGCCTTGCCATCGTCGCCGGTGCGCTGTCGGTCGGCATCGGCTTCGGCCTGCAGAACATCGTGCAGAACTTCGTCTCCGGCATCATCCTGCTGGTGGAGCGCCCGGTCAGCGAAGGCGACTGGGTCGAGGTCGGCGGGGTGCAGGGCATCGTCAGGTCGATCTCGGTCCGTTCCACCAAGGTGCAGACTTTCGACCGCACCATGGTCATCGTGCCGAATGCCGATTTCGTCAGCCAGCAGGTGAAGAACTGGACACGGTTCTCGCTCGCCGGGCGGCTGATCGTGCCGGTGGGCGTGGCCTATGGCACCGACACCCGCAAGGTGGAGCGTATCCTGCGCGAGATCGCCGAGGCGCAGCCGCTGGCCATCCTGAACCCGCCACCGAGCATCGCCTTCCAGGGCTTCGCGCCGGATGCCATGCGGTTCGAGATCCAGGTTATCCTGCGCGACGTGAACTTCAGCTCGAAGGTGAAGACCGACATCAACCACCAGATCGTCGAGCGCTTCAAGGCCGAGGGGATCGAGATTCCGCACAGTACCGACGTCGCGCTGCACAATGTCGAGGAGATCGCCCGGGCGCTGGCCATGCTGCGGGGGGAAGAGGTGCCCGCGGTGGTCCAGGCCCCGCAGGTTGCCCCCGATCCCCGAAACAAGGACGAAAGCGGCTGAGCCTGCCCGCATCACCCATGGAACGCCGATGACCACCGAGCTTCTCTTCCGCGACGATCCCTATCTCCAGACCGCCCCGGCGCGGGTTCTGGCCCATACGCCCGAGGGCGGGATCGTGCTGGACCGCACCGTCTTCTACCCCACCGGCGGCGGCCAGCCCGGCGATTCCGGCTGGCTGACGTGGCCGGGCGGCAGGCTTGCCATCGCCACCACGGTAAAGGTGGCAGATGGCGGCGTTGCGCTGGTCCCCGCCGAGCCCGCCGCCATGCCGCCGCCCGGAACGCAGGTGGAGCAGGCGCTGGACTGGACCCGCCGCCACCGCCACATGCGCATCCATACCGCGCTGCACCTCCTGTCGGTCGTGGTGCCGCTGCCGGTGACCGGCGGCCAGATCGGGGCCGAGCGCGGGCGGCTGGACTTCGACATGCCCGATCCGCCCGATGGCGTGGTCGCGCTGGAAGAGGCGCTGAACCGGCTGATCGGCCTGGACCTGAAAGTCGGGGAAAGCTGGATCACCGACGAGGAACTGGCCGCCAACCCCGGTCTGGTGAAGACCATGTCGGTGAAGCCACCCACCGGGCAGGGCCGCGTCCGGCTGGTGCGCATCGGCGAGGGTGCGGGCCAGATCGACCTGCAGCCCTGTGGCGGCACCCATGTCGCCCGCACCGCCGAGATCGGCCGCATCGCCATCGACAAGGTGGAGAAGAAGGGCCGCCAGAACCGCCGTATCTCGATCTCTCTGGTGGAGTAGGGCGGGGCGCGGTGATGGGGCGCGCTGGCGTGGACCGGGCGGGTTCATGCGGATGGCCAGACATGGCGGAGCGCAGCGGCCAACTCTCTGAACCAGCCCCTTGAACCCACCCCCGCCACAGGCTAAGAGCCGCTGACGGACAGTTGGCCGAGTGGTCGAAGGCGCACGCCTGGAAAGTGTGTAGGCGGGGAACCGTCTCGAGGGTTCGAATCCCTCACTGTCCGCCATATATCATTGAAAATGAAATACAATTCATACTTGTGAAGGCTTCTGGATCAGCGGTGATCTGAGTCCTTGGAGGAAAGTGCCGGGCCTTTGCCCCTCTTCATTCGCATTCGTGAGCCGGTTCAATGCATTTCCGGCGTGCCTTGCATCCTCGTGTCGCAAGGAAGAAGCGGGGATAGGATTTTTCGAGGTAAGGGCTCGGAACTTCGGAATTTCCCGGGTTGGGCGGCGATCTTACAGTCGCAAGGCGCGAACAGGGAAATCAGGTCCGATGGTTCTTCTACAGCCGCTTTGCCCCCCGCCTGCCCGATCTGCAAGCTGGCCTGTCATCGTCAGGCAGTCGCTTCCCGCAGGGCACGGCCTGCGCGGCGGGGTGCTGGTGCTGGGGAACTTCGACGGATTTCACCTTGGCCACCGGGCGCTGGTGGCCATGGCCCGCAGGATCGCCTGCGGACGGCCGGTCGCGGTCATGTCCTGCGAGCCGCATCCGCGCGCGTTCTTCGGCACGCAGGACGGGCCGTTCCGGCTGGCCTCGCCCGACAGCAAGCAGCGGCTTCTGGCCGGCCAAGGTGTGGATTTCGTCTTCTCGCCGCGCTTCGACGCCGCCTTCGCCGGGCTTTCGCCGGCGGAATTCGCCCGCGAGGTGCTGGCCGGGGCGCTTGGCGTCTCGGCGGTGGTGGCGGGGGCGGATTTCCGTTTCGGCCGGGGCCGGGCGGGGGACATGGAGATGCTTGCGGCGTTGGGACGGCGTCACGGTTTCGGCGTTCACGCCGCTTCCGAGGTGGCGGCAGGCGGTGACCGGATTTCCTCGACCCGGATCCGCGCGGCCATCCGGGCCGGCGATCTGGCCGGGGCCGGGAGGCTGCTCGGTGCGCCCTGGCTGGCCGAGGTTCTGCGCGGTGCGGACGGGCGGCTGCATCTGCATCCGGGGCTGTGCCGCCCGCGCGCCGGATCCTGCCTCGCCACGCCCGAGACCGGTGCGACGGTCCGGGTTGAGATCACCGCGGAAGGCGTCCTTCTTCCCGCCGCCCCGGCGATGCCCGGCTTCTGGCGCCTGAGCGCAACCGGCTGACAGGAGCCTTCATGACCACTTCTTTCGCGCTGCGGGTCGAGACCGATCTGCTCGGGCCCCGCCAGCTGCCGGCGGACGCGCTCTACGGTATCCATACCCTGCGGGCGGTGGAGAATTTCCCCGTCAGCCGCGCGCTTGCCGGCCACTATCCCGAACTGGTCCGCGCGCTGGCCATGGTGAAGCTCGCCGCCGCGCGGGCGAACCGTGACCTGGGCGTGCTGGGGGCGGGGCATCACGATGCGATCGCCGCGGCCTGTGCGCAGTTGCTTGCGGGCCAGCATCATGACGCCTTCATCGTCGGCATGATCCAGGGCGGGGCGGGCACGTCGACCAATATGAACGCCAATGAGGTGATCGCCAATCTGGGGCTGATCGCGCTTGGCCGCCGCCCCGGTGACTACGCGCATTTGCATCCGAACGACCATGTGAATCGGTCGCAATCGACCAATGATGTTTATCCGACCGCGCTGCGGATAGCACTGATGCAGGCGGTGCAGCCGTTCGAGGATGAACTGGCCCGGCTGGCGCAAGCGTTTCGTGCCCGTGCCCGCGACTTCGCGCCGGTGCTGAAACTGGGCCGGACCCAGCTTCAGGATGCGGTGCCGATGACGCTGGGGGCGGAGTTTGCGGGCTTCGCCGCGGGGATGGAACAGGATTTGCGGCATCTGCGCGCGGCGGTTGCGGAATTGGGGGCGGTCAATCTGGGCGGCACCGCCATCGGCACCGGGATCAACGCGCCCGAGGGTTATGGCATCCGCGCGCGGACGCATCTGGCGGCGATCAGCGGCCATGAGATCCGTGTTGCCGATGACCTGATCGAAGCCTCGTCCGATATGGGGGCGCTGGTCGCGGTCTCGGCCGCGCTGCGCCGGATCGCGCTGCGGCTGTCGAAGATCTGCAACGATCTGCGGCTGCTTTCCAGCGGGCCGCGTGCGGGTCTGGGCGAGATCCATCTGCCGCCGGTCCAGGCGGGCTCCTCGATCATGCCCGGCAAGATCAATCCGGTGATCCCCGAGATGATCAGCCAGATCGCCTATCAGGTGATCGGTCATGATCTCAGCGTGACCATGGCGGCCGAGGCGGGCCAGTTGCAACTGAACGCGATGGAGCCGCTGATCGGCCACGTGCTGCTGGAATCCCTGCGCCTTCTGGCTTCGGGCGTGTCGGTGCTGCGCCTGCGCTGCGTGGATGGCATCCGCGCCGATGCTGGACGCTGCCGCGCCCATCTGGAGGCCAGCACCGCGATGTGCACGCCGCTGGTGCCGGTGATCGGCTACGCCCGGGCCTCCGGGCTTGCGCAACGGGCTCTTGCGGAAGACCGCCCGCTGGCCGAACTGGTGGTGGGCGAGGGGCTGATGTCGGCGGCGGACTATGCCGCGCTGGAACGCGCCGCCTGCGCGGTTTGAGAGAAGGGAACCGATATGGTGCTGCGCCATCTGCCCGCGGCAGGCTATGATACCCAACCCTGGAAGAACGGTCAGGGCGTGACCGACGAGGTGCTCTTGCTGCCCGAAGGCGCCAGCCGCGACGGTTTCGACCTGCGCATCAGCCGCGCCAGCATCGGCGCGCGCGGGCTGTTCTCGGCTTTTCCGGGGGCGGACCGCATCATCACCGTGATCGAAGGCGCGGGGCTGAAGCTGGATTTCGGCGGCAGAAGCGTGACGCTTGGCCCGCTGGAACCCTTCGCCTTCGACACCGGCCTGACCCCGGACGGGCTTCCGCTGGGGCAGGGCGTGCGGGTCTTCAATGTCATGGCGGCGCGGGATGTCTGGGCGCTTGGTCCGGCGCGGGTCATGCGCGATGGAACAATGGACACCGATGCGGCGCTGACAGTCGTGTTTGCGCTCGGGACCGGGGTCAAGATCGAAGAATCCGGCGTGCGCCTGTCGCTTGGCCCGGGCGATACAGTGCTGGCGGGGCCGGGTGCCGGTGTCGCCGGTCCCGCCCTTGTCATACCGCTGACACCCGCCCCCGGCCGGGGCTGAACCCGCTCAGCCACCGCTTTGCGGGAAGGCTTCGCGGCACAGGGCGATGAAACGCTTCGCAGGCGCCGAAAGCGTGGCCCCCTTGCGCCAGGCAATGGCGATACGCCCCGGCGCGTGGTCGCCCAGCAGGGGGCGCGTGACCAGCCGTATCCCGTCATAGGTCATGTCCGAGGCCGGCTTGGTGGTCAGAAGCGCATAGCCCAATCCATGGCCGACCAGGCCGCGCAGCATCTCGAAAGACCGCGTGCGCCAGGCCACCAGCGGCTCTACCCCGGCCTTGCGCATCAGGCCCAGGAAATAGTCGGAACTGGGCGGCGCATCCAGAAGGACCATCGGTTCCTCCGCCAGTTCGGGGGGCTCGATCTCGGATTGCTGCGCCAGCCGGTGACCATCGGCCACCAGCACATAGGGAGACAGTTCCTGAAGCGGGATCGTCTCGAAGCCCTCGCCCAGGTCGAGGTCATACAGCAGCGCCACCTCGCTTTCGCCCGCCTTGAGGCTTTCGCTCAGCCGGCGCTGGTCGCCCTCGACCAGGCTGACCTCGAAGCCTTCCATCTGCCGGATCAGCCGCGGAATGATGAAGGGCCCGAAGGTGTGGAAGCATCCCACCGTCAGGCGCGACCCCATCTGCACCTGCGCCGAAGCGAGCGAGCGCGCCCCGTCGATGCGGATCGAAGAGCCATAGGCGCGGTTGGCATAGATCAGCGGCGATCCGGCGCGGGCCACATGCAGGTCATGCACCTCGCACAGGAGGATGTGATGCGTGCCCACCTTTTCCGACGAGAGGAGCCGGCAGTCGAAGGCCACCAGCGGATCCTCGATCCGGGGGGCGCCCGAGGGCATGGCCACCCATTCGGCGCAGTCGAACTTGTCGCCGATCTCGTCTCGGAAGCGCCCGGCGAAAGTATCCGAGATATAGGACTGGTCGTCGCGCAACACGTTCACGCAAAGAACGCCGTTTTCCACGATCTTCGCCGCAGCCGGGCTGAGGTGATGGACGCAGACCAGCAGCGTGGGCCAGTCGCTGTCGGCCGAGACCGAGGCCATGGCGGAAACCGTCACGCCCGCCCGCCCGGCCGGTCCGTCGGTGGTGACGATGTTGACCGTGCAGGCTGCATGGCTCATTCCATCGAGGAACCTGTCGCGGATCCCCTGACCCAGCTTTCCATCCACCGCGGCACCTCCCTTCAGTCTTGCGAACCCGCCGCGTGCTGCGGCGTTCCGCCCATTCTTCCAGCAGGGCGGAGGCTTGGGAAAGAAGGCTTTTCTGGCGTTCAGGCTTGGAAAAAACGAAGCTGGGCCGGATCAGTTTCCGGGAATCGGCACCATGCCCGGCAAACCATCCTCGCGGATGACTTCGCGGCAGAACTCCTCGAAGGTCTCGCAGACCCGAGAGCGCTTGAGTTCCTTGAGATAGGCGAGGCCCAGTTTCATCGGCGGATAGTCCTCGGCCAGCTCGACATAGACCAGCGGGCGGTCATTCTCGGCCCGCATGTTCCGGGGCCGCACCGTCATCAGCGAATAGCCGATCCCGGCCCCCACGTAAGAGCGCAGCGCGGCGGGGGAACTGGTTTCGGTGACGATGCGCGGCGCAAGGCCGAGCCGCTCGAACAGCGAAAGGAAGTATTGCCGGGTGAGCGGCAGATCCAGCAGGATGAAAGGCTCCTGCGCGATTTCGGCCAGCTTCAGGCTGGCCCGTCCCGCCAGCGGATGGTCGGCGGGCAAGAGCACATAGGTCGGCAGCAAGGCCAGGGGCACGAAGGTCATGTCGATCGAGAGGCTGATCTCATAGGTCAGCGCCACATCGAGCCGCGCGGTGCGCAGCCCTTCCAGCAGCTCACTTTCGCTGCCTTCCGTGACATGCATGCGCACGTCGGGATGGCGGGTGACGAATTTCTTCCACAACTCGGGCACGATCAGCGGCGTGAAGGTGCGGAAGGCCCCCACGTTGATCGGACCCGCCACCATGCCCATGGCGGAATTCACCACGTCGTAAAGCCCGTAGCTGTCGCGCAGCACCTCTTTCGCCGCCGACAGAAGCCGCTGGCCGGGGGGCGTCAGCGACAGGCCCTGGGCGTGCTGGCGCACGAAAAGCTGCACCCCCAGTTCGGTTTCCAGATGCGAGATCGCCGCCGAGATCGACGGCTGCGAGATGTTCACCTGCTCGGAAGCACGGGTGACGCTGCCGGTCTCTCCGGCGGCGACGAAATAGCTGAGTTGGCGTAATGTGAAGCGCATACCTTCCGGCCCCGTCCGGTTGCCCTGTTGCTGTTCAGGAAATCCGCGCTGGCCGGGTCCGGCTGCAAGAGCCCTGGCCCGCGCCATGCGCCACCATCGCGCAATGTTCACCTGTATCGGGGTAGAAAGCTACACCCTGTACCCCGGCCGGGCCATCCCCATCAGGCGCCGGGTGCATCCGCGCCGGTGTCTGCAACCTATCCGATGCCCGGGCAGGGCCGGGGGGATGCCGCCCCCGGTCCTGCCCGGGCCCGTTCACATGTCGCCGGGCACGCCGTAGCTGGGCGCCTGCGACGGGTTCAGCGCGCGCGAGACATAGGCCTCCATCTCGCCTTTCCAGCGCTCCCACAAGGCCGAGATTTCCGCGATCGGATCCTCGTTGGCCCAGTCCACCCGCAGGTCTGCGACCGGCCAGGCCACGTCGCGCACAAGGATCATGCCGACCGAATGGACCGGCCCTTCCTCGCCGCCCGCCTCTTCGGCCGCGCGCATCGCGGCAAGCAGCCGGTCGCCCAAGGACCCGCTGCCCGAATTGAAGGCAGCGACCATCGCCTCGGGCACCCCCGGATGCGACAGGAGGTTCCCTGCCGCGATCACCCCCGGCCCGGTCGCCACCCGATGGGTGCCAAGCGTGTTCGCGCCCGAGAAGGATGCCGTCCGTCCTTCTGAATCCACCAGCGCGAGCTGGCGGTATTCCAGATGCGGTGCGTCGCGTTTCAGCGCCTCCAGCGCGGCTTCGGCCGAAAGCCCCGATGCCATCAGGTCCAGCCCCTTCGGGCCGAGGCGCGGGTCGGTCACGTTCTGCGTCGCCACCGCGCCGACGCCCGCGCGGGCATGGGCGCAGCGCGCGGCCACGCAGGGCGACGAGGACGAGACCGCGATGCCGAACATCCCGGTGTCGGGGCAGCGGGCCGAGATCGAGAAGGTCATCTTGCTTCTCCGCTCAGGCGGCGTCGGGGATGACGGCGGTCACTTCGATCTCGACCACCCATTCGGGCCGCGCCAGCGCCGGAACCACGATCCCGGTCGAGCAGGGATGGACGCCCTTCAGCCATTTGCCCATCTCCTGATAGACCGCCTCGCGGTAGCGGATGTCGGTCAGATAGACCACGATGCGGCAGATATGCTCCATCCGGCTGCCGGCTTCCTCCAGCAGCATCTTGATGTTCTGCATGGTCTTTTCGGTCTGCTTGCCCGCATCGCCGGTATGAAGCGACTCGCGGCTGTCAAGGTCCTGGGCCACCTGGCCGCGCAGGAAGACCATGGTGCCGCGGGCGACCACGCCCTGGCTGAGGTCGTTGTCGAGCTTCTGCTCGGGGTAGGTTTCCTTCGTGTTGAAGGGGCGAAGGCGCTTGTGGATCATCTGTCTGTCTTCCGGTTGGGTTGGATCGGTGAGCGGCGCCCCGCAGGGGCGCGCGTGAGGGGTCACTCGGCGGCGGTGCGCTTGGCGTGGGTCGAGATGTCGGTCGAGAACCAGCTGGAGACCGCGCTGTCGCCGGGGAAAAGCGTCCGTCCGCCCATCACCTTGTCCGACAGGCCCGCGGCCTCTTTCACGAAGGCGAGGGGGCCGTCCCAGTCGAAGTTGCGGTAGACCGCGGCCAGATGGGCGAAGGGCGGGCTTTGCGCGAAAAGCTGGAAGGTCAGCCGGTGCCCGGCGTAATCCGAGTTCAGCATGTCGCGGGCGAAGGCCAGCAGCTTGCGGCGATCCTCGGCCACCCATTCCTCGTTGATCGTGTAGTATTTGTCGAGCCAGGGCTTCGTCTCGGGGTTCTCGAACGAGGCCACGTCCGGCGTGACGCAGATCTGGCCGCCGCAAAGCTCGCGCGCGATATGCATCATCTCGTGCAACTGGCTGCAGGCCAGCACCCGCCCGGTGTAGAGGAGCGACTGGTTCGGCATCATCAGCCCGGCAGGCGAACGTTCGCCAAGCGCGATCGAGGCGGTCAGATGGGCGTTGATCCCCTCGCGGTAGACGGCAAGCTGGGCCAGCTTTTCCTGCACCGCCTGCTGCTTGTCGAGGCCGGTCTGGCGCGCGTTGAAGAGCGCCGCGCCGATCATCATGTCGGCCAGCTTCAGGTTGCGCTGCACGAAGGCAAAGGCCGAATAGCGGTGCAGGGTGGCGCGGATGAAGGTCGCCGCCTTGGTGTGGCGGTAGAACAGCACGTTCTCCCACGGGATCAGCACATTGTCGAAGATGACGATGGTGTCCACTTCGTCGAATTTGTTCGCCAGCGGATAGTCGCGGGCATCGGCGCGCCCGGCGAATCCGGTGCGGCAGATGAAGCGCAGGTTCGGGCTGCCCAGATCGCAGATGAAGCCAACCGCGTAGTCGGACAGCGCGTTGTTGCCCCAGTTGGCGATGGTGGGCTTGGTGAAGGCCTGGTTCGCATAGGCCGCGGCGGTCTCGTATTTGGCGCCGCGCACCACGATCCCGGCATCGGTTTCCTTCACCACATGCAGAAGCATGTCGGGATCCTGATCCTGCGGCGCCTTGGATCGGTCGCCCTTCGGGTCGGTATTGGCCGAGACGTGGAACGGATCTTCCTTCAGTACACGGTGGATGTGGGTCTCGATGTTCTTCGAGAACTGCGGATCGACCTCGTTCAGCACGTCCTGCCCGTCGAAAAGCGACCACATCTCGCCCACGGTCTCGTCGCCGACACGGGTGACGACGCCGCCGATCTCGTTCAGCATGTGGTCGGTGGCGCGGCGCTTGGACCACCAGTCGTCCTGGCTGTAGGGCAAAGCCGAGCCAAGCGCGTTGCGCTCGCCGTCCTGGGTGACGGTCATCAGGTCCTGATGCGCCTCTTCATGCTGCATGTCGAAGATGCGGGCACGGATGTCGACCAGCGGTTTGAACTGCGGATGGGTGGTCACGTCGTCGACGCGCTCGCCGTTGATCCAGATGCGCCGGCCGTCGCGGATCGAGTCCCGGTATTCCTGACCTGTCCTGATCATGGTGTGTCCTTCTTGCGTTTTCGAGGGTTCGGGATGTGGCCAAAGCCGTTGGCATCCGGCCTTGGCGAGATGCTAGCAACTGCCGGGAGGGTATGGAAAATACGGGTTTTTGGGGCTGGGCTGCAGTTTTTCCGATGCCGGAGCCGGAAAGGCCCCGGCACCGGCAGGTCCGGTTCTTACTGGCCGCGCGTGGTCCAGGCGCCGTCCTTCACTTCCTTGATCTCGATGGCGACCGGGATCTGGGTCTGGCCGTTCTCGTCGAAGGTGGTGATGCCCAGCACGCCGTCGTAGTTGATCGCGCGGATGGCCTGCGCCAGCGCCGCCTTGTCCTCGATTCCGGTCTCGGCGATGGCGGTCAGCAGGATATTGGCCGCGTCATAGGCGTATTTCGTATAGGGGCTGGTGTCCTCGGCGAAGCCGCGCGCGGCATATTCGTCATAGAGTTTGTCGAGCTTGGGGTTGGACTGCGCCGCCGGGTAGCTGACCATCGTGCCTTCGGCCGCAGGCCCGGCCAGTGCGATGAATTCAGGGTCGTAGAACCCCGAGATGCCGATCATCGGCACGTCCAGCCCCACCTCGGCCATCTGCTTGCGCAGGATGCCCGCCTCGGCGATCACGCCGCCGAAATAGACCGCATCGGGGGCGGAGTCGCGCAGCTTGGTCAGCGTGGCGCGGAAGTCGATGGTGCCCACCGGGAACAGATCCTCGGCGACGATCTCACCCCCGGCTTCGGTGAAGAAGTCGCGGAAGGCGGCGGTATTGGCGGTGCCGTAATCGCTGGTATCGGCGATGATGGCGATCTTCTTCGCGCCCAGGTCCGAGGCCGCCCATTCGGCGAGCGGCTTGTTCTCGGTGACCAGCGTGGGGGTGACGCGGGTGATCTCGGGCAGGTTCTGCTCGGTGATCTTCGGGCTGATCGCGCCCCAGACGATCATCGGCATTTCGGCGCGGCTGAAGACCGGCATGGTCGCCAGCGCGACGGGGCTGTTCCAGTGGCCGGTCGCCGCGACCACATCGGGATCGTTGACCAGCTTCATCGCCGCCGAGACGCCGGTCTGCGGGTCCGACGCATCGTCGAGCACCACGCCCTCGACGGTGAAGGGATAGTCCCCGGCATTGGCCTGTTCGATGGCCAGCAGGAAACCGTTCTTCGCGCCCAGGCCCTGCTGGGCATTGCCGCCGCTGAGCGGGCCGATGAAGCCAAGCTTGATGACCGGCTTGTCCTGGGCGAAGGCCGGGGCGGCGGCCAGTGCGGCCGAGAGGATCAGGCCGGTCAGAACCGACCGGCGGCTGGTGTTTGCATATGACATGAGCGACTCCCTGTGTCTGTCTTCGGACGTTCCTTGGCGGGCTGGCCGGCCGGAAATGCCGCCGGATCAGCCCGCTGGCTGCGCTTGTTCCGCTGCTGCAGGTTGTTGGATCGGGTCCGCGTCAGAAAGTCGCAATTTCCGAACCCCTTCCTCAGAAAAACCTTGCTGTGAGATGAGCCTTTTCTTTTGCGCCAAAGGGCGGCCAGCGACTATTCGGGTTCACAAAAACCGCCGCGGCATAAAAATCTGGGAGGATTCCGATGGACGCTCTGCTTGCGCAACACCTGCTGAACTGGCTGGTGCTCGGCAGCATCTACACATTGATCGCGCTTGGATTCAGCCTGTTGTTCGGTGTGCTGGACGTGATCCATTTCTCGCATGGCGACGTGTCCATGGCGGCCCCCTTCGTCGCGCTGGCCGCGATCCAGGCCGTCACCGTCTGGGCGGTGCCGCTGACCGGGACGGGCGCTCTTCTCCTGGCGATCCTGATCTCGATGGTGGCGATCGGGCTTCTGGGCGTGCTGCTGGAATGGCTGGTGATCCGGCGCTTCCGCGCGGCCCCGGCGATGATGGCGCTGGTCGCCACGGTCGCGCTTGGCACCGTGATCCGCGAGCTGATCCGCACGCTTTATCCGCAGGGCTCGAACCCGAAGCCGTTTCCCGCCATCGCTACGGATGTGATCCGGCTGGGCGATATCGTGGTGCCGGTGTTCAGCCTGATCGTGATCGCGGTCAGCGTGCTGACGGTGATCGCGCTTTTCGCATTGCTGAACCATACGCCGGTGGGCGTGCGGATCCGCGCCGTGGCCGAGGACCGCTCCATCGCCCGACTGATGGCGATCCGCCCCGACCGGATCTTCGCCGTGACCTTCTTCATCGCCTCGGCCGTGGGTGCGGTGGGCGCGGTGTTCTTCGTCAGCCATGCCGGCGTGGTGCGGTTCGACTATGGCGTGCAGCTTGGCCTGATCGGCTTTTCCGCGGCGGTGATCGGGGGGCTCGGCTCGATGCAGGGCGCGATCCTCGGCAGCCTGCTGATCGCCGGGATCGACATGCTGGTGCAGATCACCGTGCCGGACGGCGCCTCCTACCGGCTGGTATTCATCTTCCTGCTGGTGATCGCGGTGCTGGTGCTGAAGCCCTCGGGCATTCTCGGCAAACCCGTGTTCGAGAAGGTCTGACCCGATGGCCGATACCGCACGGGCGACCCCCGACCTCCCGAACCGCAACGGCATTTCCGCCAATCTCGCCATCGTGGCCGCGGTGGAACTGGGCAGCGCGATCCTGCTCTGGGCCTTCCTGCTGAGCGACAGGACGGCGGTGATCGTGGCGCTGCTGGCGCTGATGGGCGCGATCTTCGCCGCGCTGCAACTGCGCCCGGTGCTGGAAGAGCGGATCGTTTCCGCCTTTCACGACCGCAAGCGCTTTGCGACGCTGCTGGGTGCCGTGATCGTTCTGATCTATCCCTTCTTTCTTCAGGGATCGGGCTATGCCTTCCACCTGCTGATCGTCTCGATGCTTTACGCGGTGCTGGCGCTGGCGCTGAACTTCCAGCTTGGCAGCGCCAATATCCCGAACTTCGCCACCGGCGCCTCCTACGGGATCGGCGCCTATACCTCGGCGCTGCTCGCGCTGAATTTCGGGGTGTCCTTCTGGCTGACTTTGCCGGTGGCGGCGGTGGTGGCGACGGCGTTCGGCTTCCTGCTGGGCTTCCCGTCGATGCGGACGAAGGAAAGCTATCTGGCGCTGGTGACCATCGCCTTCGGCATCGTCGTCCATCAGCTTCTGAACAATTTCACCTGGACCGGCGGGCCGAACGGCCTTGTCGGCATCCCGGCGCCGGAACTCTTCGGCCATTCCTTCGCCCGCCCGATCGAGGCCTTCGGCTTCCGCCTGCCGAGCCAGGCGAATTTCTACTATCTCTCCGCCGCGCTGGTGGGCCTGTCCATCGTCTCGGCCAAACGGCTGCACGAAAGCCGGGTGGGCCTTGCCTGGAACGCGCTTCGCGCCGATCCGCTGGCGGCGCGCTGCCAGGGCATCGACGTGGTCTGGTACAAGATGCTGGCCTTCGGGGTGGACGCCTTCCTCGCCGCCTTCGCGGGGACGATCTATGCCTTCTACGTCAGCTATATCTCGCCCGACAATTTCACCTTCCTCGTCTCGGTCACCATCATGACCATGGTGATCGTCGGCGGCATGGACAACACGCTGGGCGTGATCATCGGCGCCTTCTTCCTGACCATGCTGCCCGAGAAACTGCGGATATTTTCCGACTACCGGCTGCTGTTCGTCGGCGTGGTGGTGATCCTGTTCCTGATCCTGCGCCCGCAGGGCCTGTTCCCGCAGCGCGCCCGCAACTACGGAGAGCAAAGATGACCCCCCTGCTTGAGGTCCGGGGCCTGACGATCCGGTTCGGCGGTCTTGTCGCGGTCAGCGAGGTGGATCTGGCGCTGAACCCGTCCGAGGTTCTGTGCATCATCGGCCCGAACGGTGCCGGGAAATCGACGCTCTTCAACATGATCTCGGGCATCTACCGGCCATCGGCGGGCACGGTGCATCTGGACGGGCGCGACATCACCGGCTGGCCCGCGCACAGGATCGCCGCCGCCGGGATCGCGCGGACCTTCCAGTCGAGCCGGTTGTTCAACGATCTGACGCTGATCGACAACGTGGTGATCGGGATGCACACCCGGACGAAATCGGGCGTGCTGGATGCGCTGCTGCGCCCCGGCAAGGCCCGGGCCGAGTTGGAGGCGGCGGCGGAAAAGGCGGGCGAGCTGATCCGGGCGATCTCGCCCGATCTCCACGCGCGCCGCAACACGCTGGCGGGCGCGCTGCCGCAGGCCGACCGGCGGCGGCTGGAGATCGCCCGGGCGCTGGCCTCCGAGCCGCGGGTGATCATGCTGGACGAGCCCTCCTCGGGGATGGACGACCGCGATACCGACGCGCTGATGGCGGATGTGCGCCGGGTGATGGCGGAACGCCCGGGCCTGTCGTTCCTGATCATCGAACACGACATGCGGCTGGTGGCGGCGCTGCCCGACCGGGTGGCGGTGATCGACTACGGCCGCAAGATCGCCGAGGGCGATTTCGCCGAAGTGCGGCTCATGCCGCGCGTGCAGGAAGCCTATCTCGGACAGAAGGCGGCAGAACATGCTTGAGATGGAGAAGGTCTGCACCAGCTATGGCCCGGTGCCCATGCTGCGTGATGTCTCGCTTCGGGTGGGCGAGGGCGAGATGGTCTGCCTGCTGGGGCCCAACGGCGCCGGGAAGAGCACCACCTTCAACGCGATCTGCGGGCTTCTGTCCGCCGACAGCGGCACGGTCCGCATCGCGGGCCGCGACGTGAAGGAGGCCGGTCCCGAGCGGCTGGCAAGCCTTGGCGTCGGCTTCGTCCCCGAGGGGCGGCGGCTTTTCCCCTCGCTGACGGTGCGCGAGAACCTGCGGCTGGCCTTCGACGCCGCACGCAACCCTGGCCTCGATTTCGAGGACCGGCTGGCGAAGATGTCGGCGCTGTTCCCGCGCATCCAGGAGCGTCTGGGGCAGGGCGCGGGCACCATGTCCGGCGGCGAGCAGGCGATGGTGGCGCTGGCGCGCGCCTTGATCGGCGACCCGCGGCTGGTGGTGATGGACGAACCCTCGCTCGGCCTCTCGCCGCGGCTGATCAGCGAATATTTCGAAATCGTTGCGCGGATCCGTGACGAGGGCAAGGCGGTGCTGCTGATCGAGCAGAACGCCGAGACCGCCCTGTCGATCGCCGAACGCGGCTATCTGCTGATCCGCGGCCAGATCGCGATCAGCGGCACCAGCGCCGAGATGCTTGGAAACGACACGATCCGCCA
>CAYLSD010000038.1:0-35710 GCA_964386345.1 uncultured Fuscovulum sp. | reverse complement strand
CCCACCGCCCCTCGAAATCCTCCGGCACCAGCAGGTTGTGCCGTCCGAAGTCGCGCAAGGAGCGTTCGCCGCAGAGCGCCATGGTGATGTCCATCTCTTTCCGGATCACCTCCAGCGCGGCGGTCACGCCCGCCTCGCCCATCGCGCCCAGGCCGTGCAGGTAGGCGCGGCCGATCATCGTGCCGGTCGCCCCGAGGCCGAGCGCCTTCAGCACATCCTGTCCGCTGCGGATCCCGGAATCGAGCCAGATTTCCGTCTTTCCGCCCACGGCCCGCACGATGGACGGCAGCGCGCGGATGGAGCTCAGCGCGCCGTCAAGCTGCCGTCCGCCGTGGTTCGACACCACGATGGCATCGGCGCCCGTGTCCACCGCCATCTGCGCATCCTCGGCGTCCAGCACGCCCTTCAGGATCAGCTTGCCGCCCCATTGGTCGCGGATGCGGGTGACCTTGGACCAGTCCAGCTTGGGGTCGAACTGCTCGTTCGTCCAGGCGGTCAGGTCGGCAAGGTCGGTGACGCCCTTCACATGGCCGACGATGTTGCGGAACTGCCGGCGCGGGGTCCGTGCCATGGCCCATGCCCACCGCGGCTTGGTGGCGATGTTCAGGAGGTTGGGGATCGTCGGGCGCGGTGGGCTGGTCAGGCCGTTCTTCAGGTCTTTGTGGCGCTGGCCAAGGACCTGAAGGTCCAGCGTCAGCACCAGCGCGGTGCATCCGGCCTTCTTCGCCCGCTCGATGATCGCATCGACGAAATCCTCGTCGCGCATGACATAAAGCTGGAACCAGAAGCCCGGGCCCGCATGTTCGGCCACGTCCTCAATGGAGCAGATCGACATGGTGGAAAGCGTGAAGGGCACGCCGAAGCGGGCGGCGGCGCGGGCGGCGAGGATCTCGCCGTCGGGATGCTGCATGCCGCAGCTGCCCACCGGGGCCAGCGCCACCGGCATCGCCACCCTCTCGCCCAGCATGGTGCCGGAGGTGTCGCGGTCGCTGAGGTCGCGCGCCACCTTCTGCCGCAGACGGATCTTGCCGAAGTCCGAGATGTTGTCGCGGAAGGTCTGCTCGGTGTAGCTGCCGGATTCGCAGTAGTCCCAGAACATCCTTGGAGTCCGCTTGCGGTGCAGGCGCTTCAGGTCCTCGATGCAGGTGATGACGGGCATGGCCTTTTCCAACGCGAAACTGGTAAGAAGTCCTTACCAAATGCGCGATCCCGGCGCAATTGCCCTTTCGCCGCCTGATTGCCGGAACCCGGGTCTCGGCTTCCAGAACATGGCGGTGGATCTGGCGCCCCCGGACCTGCGTCAAGCCGCAAGGCTGGCGGCCAGTTCCGCCGCCAGCCAGTCCAGCCGCGCATCGCCCCGGGCAGAGGCATGGCTCAGCAGCCCATAGGGATAGTCCGGCAGCGCCAGCGGCAGGGCAAAGCGGTGCAGCCCCGCCGCCTCGGGCGCGGCGGCCAGCCGCTCGGGCAGGGCCATCACCAGCCCCGCCTGCCGCACCGCCGACAGCGCCCCCGCGAAACTGTGGGTGACCAGCGCCACCCGCCGGTGCCGCCCCATCGCCTGCAACTGCGCCTCGACCGGATTGGCCCCCGGATCGCCCAGCGAGACGACGGCCTGCGCCGCCCCGGTCCAGCGGTCCAGCGTGATCCCGCCCGCCAGCAGCGCATGGTCCGGCGCGGCGATCCCCACCAGCCTTTCGCGGAACAGCGGCCGCAGGTCGAAGCCCTCGCCCGGCGCGGCCCCGGCCCAGAAACTGGCCAGCAGCGCGCCCCGCGCCAGCGCCTGCGGCGTGCCGCCCCCAACCGGTACCAGCCGCAACCGCAGCCCCGGGGCCTGCGGCACCAGCCGCGCCAGCAGCCCCGGCACCAGCGCCATCAGCGCGTAGTCCGAGGCCGCCAGCACGATCTCTCCTTCCTCGCGGCCCGGGTCGAAGCCCTGTGGCCGCAGCGCCGCCCTTGCGGCCTGCAGGGCCGCCGCCACCTGAGGCGCCATCGCCTCGGCCCGCGGGCTGGGGTGCAGCCCGTTGCCCCGACGCAGGAACAGCGCATCCCCGGTCAGGTCGCGCAGTCGCGCCAGCGCATGGCTGACGGCGGGCTGGCTGAGGTTCAGCGCCGCCGCCGCGCGGGTGACGGAGCCTTCGCGCAGGACGGCCTCGAAGACCGCCAGCAGGTTCAGGTCGGGTCGTGGGTCATTCATTCTGTGCATGATGTGGGCAAACGAAATGAATTGGAAGCCGGGTGCACATCATGGCATCCCCGCTTTCGTGCAACAGGAGCCGCCATGACAGCCGCCCGCCTGATCCTCTGTCTTGCCGCCGCCGAGATCGGCATTGTCGGTCTGGTCTACCTGGTCTCGCCCGCCACCATGCTTGCCCCGGCGGGCCTTGTCCCCGACAGCGTCAACGGTTTTCACGCCGCCCGCGCCGCCTATGGCGGAGCCTTTGCGGGCTTTGCGCTGTTCTGGCTGGCAGGGGTGCTGCGCGCCCCGCTGCGCCGCCCGGCGCTGATGTCGCTGGCGGTGTTCATGGCGGCTTTCGCCTTCGGCCGGCTGGTCAGCCTGGCCGTCGATGGCCTGCCCTCGGCCATGTTCCTTGGCGCTCTGGCGACCGAACTGCTTCTGGCCCCCGCCGCCCTCTGGGCGGTGCGGAGTGAAGGGGTGACGAAACCCTGATTTGTGTGGTGCCGAGTGATTTCGATGCGAGGGCTGCCCGCCGTGGGCAGCCCTCTGCCGCCCTTCGGCTGTCAGGCCGAATGCGCGCCCGCGGCAAGCGCCTTCACCTTGGCCAGCACCTCGGCCGCGGGCTTGCCCTCGCCGATGTCCTTGACGATGGCCGAGCCGACGACGCAGCCGTCCGCCACCCCGGCGATGGTCTTCGCCGCCTCGGGCGTGGTGATGCCGAAGCCGACGATCACCGGCAGATCGGTGGAGCGCTTGATCCGCGCCACCTCGGGGCCGACATCGGTGGCCTGGGCAGAGGCCGCCCCGGTGATGCCGGTGATCGAGACGTAATAGACGAAACCCGATGTGTTCTGCAGCACCTTCGGCAGGCGCCTGTCATCCGTCGTGGGGGTTGCCAGCCGGATGAAGTTCAGCCCGGCGGCTTGCGCGGGCAGGCAAAGTTCGCTGTCCTCCTCGGGCGGCAGGTCGACGACGATCAGCCCGTCGATCCCGGCCTCTTTCGCCTCGGTCAGGAAGCGGTCGACGCCGCGGGAATAGATCGGGTTGTAGTAGCCCATCAGCACGATGGGGGTCCTGTCGTCCCCGGCCCGGAAGGCGCGGACCATGGAGAGCACCCGGTCCATGGTCATGCCGCCTTCCAGCGCCCGCTGGCCTGCGGCCTGGATCGTGGGGCCATCGGCCATCGGATCGGTGAAGGGCATCCCCAGTTCGATGATGTCCACCCCCGCGCCGGGCAGGCCCTTCACGACCTCCAGCGAGGTGGCCTCATCCGGGTCGCCCGCCATGACATAGGCGACGAAGGCCTTCTTTCCTTCGGTTTTCAGCCGTGCGAAGGTGTCGTCGATCCTGGTCATATGCGTCCCCTGCCATGCCTTCTGGCATCTGCCACGGCGGGGCGGGGAAAATCAATGGGGGCGCGGGTTTTCGTCGAAAACCCGTCCCTTTCGAGTTTTCGTCGAAAACTCGCTGCGCCGGGCCGTCCGGGGCCACGGCGAAGGCTCACCCCTGCTTCCACGGCGCCGACACCATCCAATGCGTGCCGAAGCGGTCCTGCAGCATCCCGAACCCGTCCGACCAGAAGGTGGGCGCATAATCCATGATCACCGCGCCGCCCTCGGCCAGCGCGGCGAAGATCCGGCGGGCCTCGGCGTCCGATCCGGCCTCGTGGCTGATCGTAACCCCGGCCTGCGGGTCCCCCGCATGGCCCGGCGGGTAGTCCGAGGCTATGATGCACCGCCCTTCCCTTGCCAGCGTGGAGTGCATCACGAGGTCCGAGGCCTTCATCTGATCCGTGGCGTCCGGCGCCTCGGCATAGCCCATCAGGTTCAGCGTGCCGCCGAAGATGGCCTGATAGGCCGCCATCGCCTCGCGGCAGTTGCCCCGGAAGTGGATGTAGGGATCGAAGGACATCGGCTTTCTCCCGTCTGCGCCCTGCCAGTCTAGGCGCAGCCGCCGAGTCGGGGAACTTGATCCTTCCCACCGCCCCCCGTAGAAGCGCCCCGTTCGATGGCGCGTCGCCAATGGAGGGCATGATGGGATTCAGGATGGGCATCGTCGGGTTGCCGAATGTGGGCAAGTCCACCCTCTTCAACGCGCTGACCCGCACCGCGGCGGCGCAGGCGGCCAACTTCCCCTTCTGCACCATCGAGCCGAACGTGGGCGAGGTGGCGGTGCCGGACGCCCGGCTGGAGGTTCTGGCCGGGATCGCCGGATCGAAGCAGATCATCCCGACGCGGATGACCTTCGTCGACATCGCGGGGCTGGTGCGGGGCGCTTCGAAGGGCGAGGGGCTGGGCAACCAGTTCCTGGCCAATATCCGTGAATGCGACGCCATCGCCCATGTTCTGCGCTGCTTCGAGGACGGCGACATCACCCATGTCGAGGGGCGGATCGACCCGGTGGCCGATGCCGAGACCATCGAGACCGAGCTGATGCTGGCCGACCTCGAATCCATCGAGCGGCGGCGGGCGAACCTTGCCCGCAAGCTGAAGGGCGGCGACAAGGAAAGCCTGGACCAGGACCGGCTGCTGGCGCTGGCCGAGAAGGCGCTGGCCGAGGGCCGCCCGGCGCGCACGGTGCAGGTGGCCGAGGACGATGCCCGCGCCTGGCGGCTGTTGCAACTGCTGACCGCGAAGCCGGTGCTTTACGTCTGCAACGTCGAGGAAGGCTCCGCCGCCACCGGCAATTCGCAATCCGCCCGCGTGGCCGATATGGCGGCGAAGCAGGGTGCCGGGACGGTGGTGATCTCGGCCCGGATCGAGGAGGAACTGGCGCAGCTGCCCGAAGAGGATGCCGCTGTCTTCCTTGAGGAAATGGGCCTGCACGAGGCCGGGCTGGACCGGCTGATCAAGGCGGGATACGACCTTCTCGGCCTGCAGACCTATTTCACCGTCGGCCCGAAGGAGGCCCGCGCCTGGACCATCCCGCGCGGCACCCTTGCCCCGCAGGCGGCAGGTGTGATCCATGGCGATTTCGAGAAGGGCTTCATCCGCGCCGAGACCGTGGCCTATGACGATTACGTCGCAGGCAAGGGCGAGGCCGGGGCCAAGGAGGCGGGCAAGTTCCGCGTCGAGGGCAAGACCTATGAGGTCAAGGACGGCGACGTCCTGCACTTCCTGTTCAACGCCTGACCTGCGGGTTCAGCCTGCCCGGCCGCGGGTGAACAACTCCAGCTGGGCGGCGAAGGCCCGCCGGAAGGCCGGGCGCGCCTCGCCCCGCGCGACATAGGCGTGGAGGTTCGGACAGTCCTCCAGCGGACCATGGCCCTTCAGCCGCCGCAGCACCGAGACCATCATCAGGTCCCCGGCGGTGAAGCCGTCCTCCTCAAGCCAGTCGGCCGCGCCGAGGCGGGCGGACAGCTCCTCCAGCCTTGTGCGCAGCCGGGCGAGGACAAGGGGAAGGCGCTGCTCGTGCCAGCTTTCGCCCCGTTCGAACACCACTGCCGTGCTGTATTCGACGACGGGCGGCTCCACCGTCGACAGGGCGGCGAAGATCCAGGCGATCGCCCGGGCGCGGGCCTTCGGGTCGCCGGGCAGCAGGCCGGGGTGGCCCTCGGCGATATGCAGGACGATGGCGCCCGACTCGAACAGGGCCAGCCCGTCCTCCTGCCAGGCGGGAATCTGGCCGAACGGGTTCAGCGCGCGATGGGCGGGCTCTTTCAGCGCGGCCATCGGGACGGGTCGGGTGTCGTAGGGCAGGCCCGCCTCTTCCAGCGCCCAACGGACCGGCATGTCCCGCGCCAGGCCCCGGCCCCGGTCGGGCGAGTTCTCGAAGACGGTGATGGTGACGGGCATCGGCGGCCTCCCTCCCGGCCGCGTCAGTATCGCGCGGGCCGGGCGCGGGGAGTCAAGACGGCGCCTGCCGCGAAGGCAAGGTATCGCCGGTGCCGGGGCGGGGGCAGGCACCTCATGGAACACATCAATTCCGGGCTCCGGCCCGCACCGGGCGGAGGCCTGCCCGCCCTGCGGAGCCGCCCTTCCGGCGGATCATCCGCTGCGACACGGCCCCGCTTCGCCCGCCGACCTTTCCCCTTGCCCCCGCCCGCGCGCCCCGATAAACGGGCAGGCGGAGTGGTGGCCGAGTGGTCGAAGGCACACCCCTGCTAAGGGTGCAGGCCCGGAAGGGTCTCGAGGGTTCGAATCCCTTCCACTCCGCCATACACCGCCGATTGCGCGATATTGCCGCCGATAGCCGCCGATCACCGCACAAGAATTTTCAGGTTTGCCGAAGTTGCCCCGCCGATAGCCCTCTATGGCACGATAAAAGGCAGGTTCTCATATGCCCACCGTGTGAGAACCTCTCACCGCAAATCACCGCCGATTGCGCGATAATATTCGCATTGAAATGCGCGGGCCTCCACAGCTCCTGGTAGAAGCGACGACGTGATGCCAGCTAGCTTGTTCATAGCTGCACCCTTGGCAGAGCGTTTCCCTGACGATCGATCTCCGCATCGGCTGTCGACCAAACAAAGTCATTCCGATCTGCAACGGCAAACGTCCGGCCCGGCTGAAAGCGGTCGATCGCGGTTGGCGTAGCCGACCGTCAGCAAAGCGCCCCCATATCGGTCATTCCGATCACCTCAGAGGCTCCTGAAAAGCGGACACTATCCGTAACGATATTTGACCTCTTACGACAAGCGATCCGAGGATCAAGACGGCCGTCTCGCGGTGCAGCATAGTGGGCCTTGCAAGTTTAGTATTCTTGACTTGATGCCTTTTTGGCATACCACAGACGAAGCGCGCCGTCCTTTTGTCTCAGCGCGACGAGCACGAGCTTTACGCTATTACTGTCGTCGTAGTCACGCAATGACTTGTATTTCCAGAGCGTAATAGTTGTCATAAGTCGGTGCTTTAGGGCATAGAGCGTATCGTCCAACCACGTTGGTGATGCCCAAAGTATTTCGCGATCGTCATGATACCGGGAATGCCGATGACCAGAGTCCGGTTTCCATCCACCCCATACCTGACTCCGTAGCGCTAGCGTATGATGGCGTGCGGGAGGTCTGAGAGCGCTCCAGCACCTCAACATCAGCATTGGTCAATCCGGCCTCGCGGCTCAGGGCCGCCAGGGCCGAGCCGATGCGAAAACGTCCGGCGCCTTCAGTTCCCCCCGACCCAAAACGTCCGGCCATCAAGCCAGTCAGCGACAGGTCCAGATCCAGCGCCTCCCAGTGCAGACCGTAACCTTGTCCGAAAATTGCGACAGCGGCGATCTGGTCATCGTCGGCCGTCCTCAACGCTTCCACAAGCGCTGACGGAAAGGAGAAAACACAGCCATTCGTGAGCTCGATGACGATGTGGCGCGAATGACGATCATAGGTCGCTTTGGCCGCGCGGCATTCGTGCGTCTGTGCAAGACGGCCAGCCGCAGTGCATGGCGCAGGTAGCTGGCGGCTTCGGCCAGGTTGCGCTCGCTCGGGCGCCCGCTGATCGCGTCCAGCGCCAGGGCGATGTCGTCGTGCAACTCGTCGTGACGAGCCGGCGGAAGGGCGAAATGCCCTTGGTCTTGCTTGGTCATGGTTCTTCTCTCGGTCGAACCGGTTTGTGAAGGCCGGGGCATGCGCATTTTTGCGCAGGCCTATGCCAGTGGTCGGCACTGGCGCCGGGGAGTTCACAAACCGCCGAGAGACGATCCGGACGTTTTTCCCCGAAGGGTCTTGCATGGCGCCCGCTCCCCGACATAGAGTGTCGGTTGACGGACGGCCGCCAAGCTGTCGTCCTGCACCCCGCAAAGGGTGCCATTCGCTGCCCTTCCTCGCCAAAGGAAGGCACCTCGCCAAAGGTGATGCGGCTATCTCGGTCCGGGTTGTGACGCCCACGGACACCTTGCCCCCGCTCAGGTCGGAAATCAAGCATTCCCTTCGGGGAAGCTGCTTGCGTGGCGCGTTCAGTCGAGCCCGGAAACGAAAAGAGCCGCCCACGGCATCCCGGGGCGGCTCTTGGCAACTGTGCAGATCTGGATCTTGTCGGTAGGGCAACCTGGGTGTCGTCAAGAAGATCGATCCGGGCTGGCAGGACCATAGGAAATCAAGCAAAGCCCTCAGGGGAAAGTTTGATGCTTTGCGAACCAATCATCAACCGCACGGGCTGCCTTGTCTCGACGGTCCGGCTCGCGATCAGCAGCGGTCGCGGGAAGTCAGGATTCGAAGCGGTTGACTGCCGCGGAGGGGATCCTGAACATCCTCCCCACGCGGAAGGATTGAAGTTTCCCGGTCCTGCACATCTGTCGAATGGTCTCCGCAGAGCAGTTCCATCGCTCGGCGAGTTGCTCAGGGGTAAGGGGGCGGGGAGTGTCATGCATGCTCGATTTCTTCATGCCCCGAAGCGATGGTCAAGGGCTGGGCCGAGGATGCTGGAGGTGGCCGCCATGCTGCAAGCGGCGCTGGGGGCATCGCGGAAAACGACGGCGGCCTGGCCAGTGGGATGGACGGTGTGGGATCCGATAAGATCTGGAGGCCGGGTGAGGTTGCAGAATCGGTTCCGCCGGGGCGATGCTGGCGGGCGAGAGGTGCGCCATGCCAAAGACCCCGGAAGAGAAGATCGCTGCCCTGAAGGCCGAGTTGACCGAGACGCAGGACGCAGCCGCAGGCCTGATCATGAACACGCTGCGGGCCATAGGCCTGCCGCCGAACCAACATCTGCGGATGGCCGGCGAGTTTCAGTCAATCGCCGATGGGCGGATGCGCAGCCGGGTCACCGCGATCATCGCCCGCAAGGTGGCGGAGAAGATGAGGGCGGAGAAGGTAGGAAACTGAGGGGAACCTGTGGAGAATCTGTTGAGTTTTCGATCTTGTGATGGCAATTGTTCGCTGACGGAAGCCATGCACGAGCTGTTTACCGGTCGGAAACTAGGAAGATGATACGCCGCGACCTAATTCTGACACACGAATTGTGGACAAGCAGGGTGTAGCGTTGCAGGATGGCAGCCGAGAGGCCGAGGATGAACAAGATGACTGCGCTCGTGAATTGCGACGACAGCAAGCTGCGCGCGAAGCATCGGTCTTGGGACACGCATGTTTCGAGCAAGCCCATGTTCCGTAATCAGATCACCATAGACCAATGTGATGTCGAGGATGCATGGGTGCATCTGTCGGTAGACACCGCCGCCGTTGAGTTCCAAGAGTTGCCAGTGAGGCTTCACCGTTCACTGGTGAATGCTATCCGGCGCAGCCTGCGCAAAGAGCAAGCATCTTGACCGATGACGGAGACGAGCACCCCCACGCTCCCAGAGATGGCGAGGTGCTTCCTCCCGAGAACATCGAGGCTAAGGCCGACGAGACCGGCCTTAGCCAAGCTTTCATGGCGTTCGTAAGCAACTACACCGACCGCCCCGATCTGCTTATTGCCGAGATAGAGAAGCACGATCCCGGCTTCGTGAAGCGCATGAACGCTGCTGCGGAGAAGGATAGCGCAGAGCTTCGTGCTGCGCGCTTCAGCTTTGGTAAGCATCAAGCTTACGCGGCGCTAGCGGTAGCTGTTATTGCTGCCCTAGCCGTTCTGGGCGCGGTCTTCTATGCGATCAGCAAGGGGGCAGGATTCGGCACCTTGATTGCCTTGGGAGCACTTTACGCCATATCTCAAGGTGGATCGAGGGGGTTTTCACGCCTCATTGAAGCTGTTTCCGATTTAATCGCGCGCATCAAGGGTGAGGCGCCGAAGGAGTAAGACGCCCTTACAATCGACTGTAAGCCCGCCCTCCCCGGCGGGTTTCTTCACTGCCGACGGCTGCGCCAGAAGAACCATATCGCACAGCCAGCCGCGGACAGCACCAGCGTGATCACCGGGAAGCCGAGGAAGAATGCGACATATCCGCAGCCTCCCTCGAAACAACTCCCGAACACGCTAAGATGGGCCAGGGGATCGAGGGACAAGAGGGCTATGAACGCGGACACGGCCACGATGACGACGACGGCAGCGGTGTTGGTCAGGACGCGCTTCATCGGGGCAATCTAATCCGCCTGCGAGGAACGAGTCTAGCCGCTGCTGGCAACACGGACCAGACGGGTGCGGATGTTTCAGTGCGCGATGGATCATGTCCGGGGCACAATGCGCAAGATATGTCAGGGCAACAAGCTGCGGCATTCTGACCTTGACGCCTTCAGCGTGCCTGGCTGCTATGCAATATTCGCCTCGATGCTTGCAACATGGCTCACGGTCTCAACCGGCGGACTTTTTCATCCCCCAGAGGCACAATTCTGCAACAACGGTTGCCTAGCGTTGTGCCGAACAACCTGAATCCTTGATATGCATGGTGCCTCGATAGAGGTTGTGAGCATAAATTTTCAGGAGCCAGCAAAATGAACACCAAGCTTGCAATCATTTTCGTCGCCATGTCCCTACCCGCCCTCGCGGCGCCTGCCGTCGCACAGGATTTTTCGGGCCTCTATGCTGGGGGCAACCTGTCCCTAGACAGGTTCGACGCCCAGGATCTTAGCTATGGCCCAATCCCCGTGGATGTAAACGGCATCGGTTTCGGGGTCTTCGCAGGTTACAACTGGCAGAGCGGCAACTTCGTCTTCGGTCCGGAACTGTTTGCGGCCAAGCACAACGCCGACGGCGATGACCGCAGTTTCTTCCTCCCCTTCACGGCCAAGCACTCCTACGGCTTGAAAGCTCGGCTCGGCTACACCGTTGGGAAGACCATGCCTTACCTGTCGGTTGGCGCGGTCCGCACGAAGGTAGAAGCAGATCACAACGGCGCGGGTATGCTGGCCGATGACACAGCCAGCGGTGTCAGTTTCGGCCTAGGGGCAGATTGGGCAATGACCGATCATTCTTTTTTGAGGGTAGAGGTCGAGAGGACCAACTACAAGGACGATTCCTTCGACTGGTCTGGCGATATCCATGACTACTCGCTTGACCGGACCAGCTTATCCGTGGGGTATGCCTTCCGGTTCTGATCCGCACGAACGAGGTAGATGGTCGATCACCGCGTTGGAATAGTATCTCGCGGCACTATCTAATGCGGGCCTACGCAATATCCCCCGCGATCTGGACCACGATGAAGTCGTTGTTCGGGAAGGTCTCCACGCTGCCATCGGCGTATGTCACCTCGAACTCCGCCTCAAACCGGCCCGGGGCGGCGGTGTCGGCCGGTGACCAGTCATAGCGCCCACGCCCTCGGCAGGATCGCCCTCGATGCTGGCCGCCGCGCGCTCGATGATGGTCGATCCGCCCCCCCGCTCGCGCATGCTGAACACCACCGAAGCGCCCGCAAGGTTCACCTCGGGAGCCAGCCGGTAGAGCAACGCCGGGCTGGTATCGCCGCGCTTGAGGTGGAAGATAGCTGCCATGTCAGCCCCTTTCTGCGGCGATGATGAAGCCGCCGGTTATGCCATCGGAGATAAGCGCGCCCGGCCCGCGCGAGTTGACCGCCCCGCCGTTTGCGCTGGCAGCCAGGAAGGCCGCGCGCCTGCGGCTGCTGTCGGGCGAGATCAGCACAGCCGGATAGCCCTGCATCAGGTATTGCCCCGCCGGGGCGTCACGCGCTACGGACCACTGGAGCGTCGATGGAAGACCAAGCAGCAGGTAGCTGCCCCCGGGGGGCCACCAGCGTGGCGGGTTGCTTCAGGGTCGGCTCCAGCCCGTTCAGGATGTATGCGCCCGCCGGGGCGTCCCTCTCCTGGCCCGTGGCGAGCGTGGCTGCCTCCCCGAGAAGCAGATACTCACCAGCAGGAGCACGCAGCACCCAAGAGACTGCACGGGCAGGAGTCTGCCCCTCTAGGAGATATTCCCCAGTGGGGGCGTCCAGATAGTCCGGCTCGTCGGGGGGATACAGACCTGTCCCGTAGGACAGAACCAGAGCTTCCACCGCCCCCAGCACCTCGTCACTCGGAAGCGCACCACGGCGGACGATGTATGGTCCGAATAGCCCGAATCCCTTGTCGCCGCTAACGCAGCCCAGATAGATAGGGCCGTTGCCATAACCACCGCTATCCAGTTCGCCCAACACCGTTTCGAGGTTACCTCCCCATGCGGAGGTCCAGTTGTTCATATCGTCATAGAGCTTCGTCATGGCCTCCTGCGTGGCCTTGAACGCTTCCATTTGCGCTGCTTGGGCCTGCAAGTCGATGAAGCGGATCAGTTCAAGGTTGACCTCGCCATACTTTGCCTTCAGCGCCTCCAAGCCTTCGGCTGAGAACATCGCCGCAGTATCCTTCAACTTGGATAGGGTAGCTTCCGCCTCCTCCAGGTTCTGTTTAAACGTCTTCGATGCTTCGCCCGCGCCCAAGAACATCGGCACCAGAGCACCACCGATGGCGACGGCAGCGCCAGCCACCGAGCCCCACATTCCGAAGCCGCCGAGCAACTGCGGCAACTGCTGAGACATAGCGCGCATAGCTCCTGTCCCGCTGGCGATCTGCACGAAGAAGTCCCCGACCTGATACGAAGCGTTCTGAACCTGCATGGTCAAGGCGCGCGCACCACCGCCCATCGCTACCATACCAGTCCCGGCTGCTCTTGCCTGTCCCGCACCGGTTAACATGCTCTGACCGAGCTTGGCCGTCATCGAGGCATACTGCTGCTGGGTGGCCGTCTGAATGTCTTTCGCTTCCTTCATCGAGCCGGAGCGCGACCAGGTATGGACGCGGGCGATGAAGTCGAAGCCAGTGTTTTCCTTCACATCCCAAGGCGCGAAGACGATGGTGCCAACCGTCACGCAGGGAAAGCCCGCCGACGCCCCGCCATCCGGGGCCTGCGGCTGAACGTCGTAGACCGTCAGTCCAAGCCCCGAGAGGGCCTGAAACAGGCCCTGCTGCACCGCAAACTCTGCCATGGGTCAGCCCCGCCTGATCGCGCGCTTGATGCGCCGCTCCAACACCTTGGCGAAGGCATCCAGGTGCCGCTTCTGGCCGTCCGCCTTGTATCGGTTCAGCGCCTTCAGGAACATGGCATGCTCCACGCCGTCTGGCCCTTGCCCGTATTCGAGGAAGCGCCAGTAGTAGGTCGTCGGCAGGACATGAACCACACTCTCGAAGACATCGCCGCCATGGGTGTTGCGGTGGCGTGCCTTGATCGAGCGCTTCAGCACCCCGTCATCGCGCGGCGCCATGTCCGCCGCATCCTTGGCGATATCGCTAGCGACCTGCTGGATCGTGTTCCGGGCGAGATGCCGTGCCTCTTTCGGGGCGACGATCATCAGGGCGGCCAGAACCCCGTCCAGGCCGGAAATCGTCACGCGCACGTCGCTACCCCGAAACCGAGGTTTCCTTGTCCAAGTGATCGTCGGCCATATCGCCCTCATGCTTTTCAGCATGAAGGGCCACCGCTAACCGATTCTGCGAGTCCTATGTGACAGAGCGGCCCCGAAAGGCCGCCCCCGCCTGCTGACCGGGCTGGATCAGCTCACTCCGTCCTGCCGATGACCACAATCTGATAGGTCGCAGGGGCGCCGGAACTGTTGGCAATCCGCAGGATGTCGGCCGTGCCAGCTGCCACCGCGCCAAGTCCCGCTGCCGTCGGGCAGGCCAGAAGAACCATACCGCCCGGGCATGGGGCCGATGGTCGGGGTGGTGCCACCCAGGAAGCCCGCGACCGGGTTGGACCCGCCGCCGATGGTCAGGCTGGTGGTGTTTGCCGGGCCGGAGATCGGCACGTTGATGATCAGGATGGCGACCAACTCAGCTGCGGTGATCGTCGCGCCGAAAGCATCCGTCAGCACACCAACAAGGTCGATGTCGTCGTTCGACGCGCTGGCGACCGTGCGCTGATCCGCAAACAGGATATTCGCCTGGTTCGCGCCTGTGCCATCGGTCAGGGCCAGTGCCGCCTGCACCTGCGGGCGGAACTTGTCGGCGCCGAAATCGTTCGGGCCGGTCTGGGTCGCGGTGATCTTGGCAAGGATGTCTGCAATGAGCGCCATGGCGGTCTCCTTGGATAGGGTTGAGATTTCACACGAACATTCGGCGATGCAGTCCGAGCAAAGCGTAGACGCCGTAGGGGATGGATCGGAGGCCTTCTTCGGAGGCGTCTTCCCGGTTCTGGGTCCAATGCCCCACCAGCAGCAGGATCGCCTGCTTCACATCGGCCGGACACACCTCGCCGAGAATGAATCGGACCCGAACGGCGTTTGGCACCGATGCCGCGGCAGGCCAGCCTGAAACCGGGATCACCCGGCCGTCATCCGACACGGTATCCACCCGGTAGTCAGCACCTGGCACCGTCACCTGATCGCCCGCGGCATCGGTGTAGATCACGCTGACGACCGACTTGATCGGGCCGCGAGGGATGACGATCTCGCCGACCGGGAAGGCATCCATGACCCATTCCCAGGTTTGCTCCGAGAAGGCCCGGCCCGTCTCGACCTCGACTCTTGCGGTTGCAGCGGCAATCAGACCGATCAGATGAAGATCCTGGCCGCCCGGCTCGATCCGAGAGTTGGCCTCCGCCTCATCCAGCGTGACAGGATAGATGGTCGGCCCGGAAATCCTGACCAGCGTCATGCGGGCGCCCTCACGTCAACGCTAACCTCGGACCCGTCGTCGTTGGTCAGCACCATCCGGCACCCGTCGAAGGTGCCCGCGATGATCGACGGGCCAGCCTCGCCTCTTGGCCCGGGCGCCCCGCGCGCGCCGTCTTCCCCCTTCTGGCCGCGCTTGCCCGGCGAGGTCAGCAACTGCCAACCCTCGCCGGGGCATTCGCCCGGATCATCGGACAGGGCCACGAAGGAGCCACCGTTCAGCGCCACCACATCGAGGGCATCATATGTCGCCGTGGCGTCGAAGGTGCCGCGGATCGTCAGGCTTCGCCCATCTCGTCCTGCCGCGGCGATGCAGGTCCAATCGTCGTGGGGCGGGGACTTGCCGGTGTCCCTTTTCGCCTGCCACGTCGCCCCGGCAAGGGTGACGACCTCGCCCGCATAGTGCACCCGCTCGATCCATTCCGCGATCATGGGAAGGCGGCCATCTGACCCGTCCTTGCCGTCCTGCGGGGCAGGGATAGCCTTGACCGCTTCGGCAACCGCTTCCTCGATCAACGCTGGAATATCCGGAAGCTCAGACATCTCGGGTGCAGGCTCGATAGCCTCAACGGCCGCCTGCATCGTGTCCAGTTGCCCCTTGATCCGTTCATGCACCAGCACGGCGACGGCCTCGACGTCCTTGCCATCCTTCGGCCCCGGCGCGCTGTCCAGCCGCTTCTCCAAATCGGCCAACCGCTCCGTAAGAGCCTTGTTGTCGGCGATCAGGGGGGCGGTGGCCTTGTCGATCAGATCGCGCACCACGGGTGCTACCCCCGCCACAAGAACCTGAATTTCGGATGCTTTCATCTTGTCCCCTCAAAGGGAAAGCCGCCTGGGCTGGGCGGCTACTCTACATGACAGAGCAGCCCCGAAGGACCGCCCCGTTTGCTGACGGGCCTTGACGCGCCGCGACCCTACACGACCAGCCTAGACCGACGACTGATCACCCCTTCCGACAGCCCCGCTTCTTGCAGAATCGCCTAGGGCGGTGCGAAGGTGGCCGCATGAGCCGCCCTGTCGATCCCATCACCACGGAGCAAGCCCTCGATGCTGGCGCCAGCATGGTGGTCAAACTGGTGGAGGGGCTGGTTAAAGCCCCTGAATGGCGGGAGGGCGTCATGCGGGACCTGGTCTTCAGCGTTGTAACCCGCGACGCCAATGCCGCGGAAATCGAGATCATTCGACGGGTGGTGGAACTGTTGGCGGGATGATCAACCCCATGCGTCTTGCCTTCCTGCTTCCCCTTCTGGTGGCCGCCTGCGTTCCGCTTGAGTCAGCGGGCAATGACCGGAGAGAACGTTGCCCCCATGTCTATGGCCTTTTCCTCGATGACAAAGGCTGTGTCCCTCCGAGGCGGGGTGGTGACGGCGGCGGTCGGCGCATCGTTGTGCCCGAAGATCCCGGGACCGGCGGCGGCGGCACCTGAGGCCGACTAACGTCCCGCATTTCCCAATACGGGAACATTCCCCTTGACTAACCTTGCCGTCTCGCCCATATTCCCAATACGGGAACACGGAAGAGCAGATGCAGATCATCGCCAAGGCAACACTTCGGACCTTCTGGGAGCGTGAGCCCAAGGCCGAAGTCCCGTTGCTGGCATGGTATGCCGTTGCCTCCAAGGCGGAATGGACCAGTCCTGCCGATGTGAAGAAGGCTTTCGGCACGACCGTCGATTTCGTCGGAGACAACCGCGTGATCTTCGATATCGGCGGCAACAAATACCGCCTGATCGTGCACTTCGCCTACCCGTATCGCCGCGGGCTGATCAAGTTTGTCGGCACCCACAAAGAATACGATAAGATCAACCCGGAGACGATCTGATGGACATTCGACCGATCCGCACCGAAGCAGACTACGAATGGGCGCTGGCTGAAATCACCCCCTACTTCGACAACCAGCCGAAGCCTGGCACCCCCGAGGCAGACCGCTTCGACATTCTGGCCGACCTGATCGAGGCCTACGAGGACCGCCACCACCCCATGCCTGATATCGAGCCCGTTGACCTTCTCAAGACCCACATGGAAGCGACTGGCCGGACGCAGGCCGACCTTGCCGCCCTGCTCGGCTCGCGTCCCCGTGCATCGGAGGTCCTGAACCGGAAACGCGCCCTGACGGTGGACATGATCCACAGGCTCAGCCGTGAATGGCACATCCCGGCTGATTGCCTTGTGAAGCCGTATCACCTGGTTGCAGCCTGATGACCGGCCGCCGCCAGGATGACGCCCCCGATCTGTCCACCCCAGAATGGCAGGCCAAGTTCGCCACCGCCAAGGTTCAACGCGGGCGCCCGAAAGCGCCGGTCACGAAGGTCAGCGCCACCATCCGCCTTTCCCCGGAGGTGATCGACTACTTCAAGGCTGGCGGCCCTGGCTGGCAGAGCCGGATCAACGACGCCTTGCGGAAGGTTGCGGGGATCTGACCTCACCCCCTTCTCCCCGTCGCGGCCCCTCACGCCGCCAGCATCCTCCTGAACTCAACCTCTGCGACGGCCTTTGCGGCGTCATCTGGCAGGTCAGGCTCTTCGACCGGCGGGGGTGGTGCAGACGCGGGAACTTCCGGCGGCTTGGCGCCGAAGCTCAGCGGCACCACCTGCTGCTGCACCCGAGGCTCCTTGCCAGCGCCATCGGGCACAACGGGGAGATCCTCTTCGTTGCGCGCCTCGTCCGGGCTGTGGATGCCGCTGACCGTGCTCTTCGCCAGCGCCTCGATGTGGTCCTTGAACGACGAGCGAAGCAGAGCCTTGGTGTTGAACTCTGCATATTCGTCGGGGTGCCCTGCGGCCCTGTGCCCCTCTGCCGTGGTCTTGGCCGCGTGGTGCTCGTCGCAGATGGCGCGGAGGTTGGATTGGTCGTCGGTGCCACCTTCAGCCTTGGCCTTGATGTGGTCGACCATGCGGGCCGGGGTGATCCTGCCTTCTGCCATGCAGACCTGGCAGAGGTGCTTGTCGCGGGTGAGGATGGATAGGCGCAACTTGGTCCACGCGCTGCCATATCCGCGCTCGTGGCGTGATCCTTCCTGGCCGCGCCAGCCGCCTGCGCATTTCTTGGCTTTCGTCATAATGCTGCCCAATCGGAAGCATGTTGCTGCCGAAAAGCTGGTTGATTGGAGCCAGGTCATCACAACCGCGAGAGCACCATGAAGACCCTCATTTTCCCAGCCATTGCTGCCCTTGGCCTTGCTGCCTGTGTGCCTGCAACACCCGTCGTCTCCGACTTCAACGGTTCGTCCGTAAAAATCCAGGTGTCGCAAATGGCGGACCAGGAAGAAGCCAAAGCCAATGCGCAAGCTGAGGCAACGCGCATCTGCCAGCAGGGCGGCAAGCGCAGAGCCGAACCCGCATCCACTCGCACCGTGGCCGATTACACATCGGAACTCCTGTTCCTCTGCCTCGGCTGAGCAGGAAGCCCCGTCCGGTGCAATCCGGGCGGGGACCCGTCTTCGTTGTGGGAGGCCGACGTGAGTGGGGTTCCAGGCACGGCGTGCGGCTCACACCGGTCTGCTTGCACCTGCCAGATACTTGGATTGGTCATAGCTTCGCTGTCGCGCGCGCAGGGTGGCCCACCCGGGCAGTCCTGCGGCTGAAGGACTGGGCGTCCAGCTTCCGCCTCGCCTCAGATCGTCCCCACCTACCGCCAACTTACTGACTCTCGCAGCTATGGTCAATCCATGGGATGCTTGAACAGCGCGAGAAGTCGGGAACCTTCAAAGGCTTCGACCTTGCCTACCTGATACTGGCTGATGCCCTCGCGGGGGACGAAGATGTGAAGTTCAACACCATGCGTCGGGCGCTTGAAGGAAATGGCAGAGCCGTCATGCGGGAGCGAGGCGTGAAAATCAGCCAGATGCCAAAGGTTCTCAGGCTCCATGAAGCGCGTCATCGCCTTGAAGAACCCGTCCAATTCCTCCAGCCACCTGATCATCCGCAACCGCGCGTCCATCGCCTTCTTGACGACGACCTCGCTTAGTTCCTCGTCGCGCTGCATCGCGCGCTCCATGTGCCGGATGATCCCTTGTATCTTCTCCACCAAAGGGGCCTCCTTCCACATGGTCAGGAAGGTCGCATCCACCCCGGAAATGTGACCTGCGCGAAGCCTCGTCAGCGTATGCTCAGGCAGAGTGCGCATCAGGACCATGATCAGATTCAGACCCAGGCTCTCCCTCTCCGCCACTCCGGCGTTCAGGTGGGCCTTGACCTCGCCGATGCCGGCAAAGGTCCGGGCCAGCATCTCGCGCTGCTTCTGCTGGTCCTGGCGCTTCTCCAGATCGATCCGCAGGGACCACCGATAACACCAGCACCCTTGGATAATGCCGGATCGGCTAGTTCGGTTGAGGAATAGCGCCGAAAGCCGCCGTCCAGCCCCTGGATCTGCGCGGCGGCGATGGCGCGCATCTCATCCTCTTCCAGCCCGATCCAGGGCGCGGGAAGAAGCACCGTGTCCAGACGGCGCAACCGGTCGTGGTCATTGCCCCAGACCGTGAACCAGCGCGGACCCGCCACCCGGACCGGGCGGTGGGCCAGGTCGTCGTCCAGCCCCGCGCGCAGCAGCTCGACCGGGCGCATCCGCCGGGTCGTCAGGCGAAAGGCAAGATCGCCCAGCCAGGTCATGGCACCACCCGCCGTCCGCCGCGCAGCCATGATGCCCGACAGTCCGCCGGGCCGGCGGCGGAAGTTGCGGGCCCGATAGGACAAAACCTGACCGGGCCAAGTGATCTGCCTCCACTTCCGGTTGCGTCTTGTGGGCAGAGTCAGTTCCAGGGATGACGCGGCGGGTGGGCGTCGTTCAGATAGTAATTGCCGACATGGTAGAACTTCCACCGCACCGGATCATGCAGCGTATGCACCCTTGCATTGCGCCAGTGCCGGTCCAGCCCGTGCTGCGACAGGGTCGAGCGCGTGCCCGCCAGCTCGAACAGCTTGTTCGTCGCGTCGATGGCGATCTGCGTGGTCAGCACCTTGGCCTCGCCGGTGCGCAGCGTCGCCTCGGTCACCTTGTCCAGCGTCGGATCGGCATAGCCCGCGTCGATGGCCCGGCCGGCGATTTCCAGCAATGCCTCGGCGGCGTGCAGGCGGATCTTCAGATCGCCGATGGCGACGATGGTCAGCGGATCCTCGCTGGCCTTCTCCTTGCCGCTGTCGATCCAGGGGCGCGAATGCGCCTTCACGAAGCGGATGGTCTCTTCGATGGCGCCGCGGGCGATGCCTGCGTCGATCGCGGCCTGGATGATTTGTGACAGCGGGCCGGCAACGGTGGGATGTTCGTCAAAGGATTTCAGCCGCACGGCGCGTTCCCTGGGCACGCGCACGTTGTCAAGCCGGACCCCGCCCGAGGCGGTGGTGCGCTGGCCGAAGCTGGACCAGTTGTTGGTGATGGTCAGGCCCGGGGTCTCGCGGTCGATGAAGACCAGATAGGCGGTGCCGTCGGCTATGGCGACGGTGGGGATGACATGGGCCAGAAGCGCGCCGGTGGTGTAGAATTTCTCGCCGTTGACCACGGCCTCGTCGCCCTCGAAACGGACGGTGGTCTCGAAGTCGGCGACGGTCTTGCTGTTCAGTTCGGAGAAGGCATTGCCGAAGCGGAGTCCCTGAAGCGCCCAGTCGAAGACCCGCTTCTTCTCTGCCGGGGTGCCTTCCAGATCGACGGTGTTCACGATGGCCAGATGGTTCTGGATGACCTGCGCGATGGCCGGATCGGCGGCAGCGACGATCGAGACGGCCTTTGCCAGCGTTGCATGCGACAGGCCCGGCCCGCCGTATTCCCTGGGCACGTTGATCGACCACAGCCCGCTTTGCGAATAGATGTCCAGTTCGGTCAGCGGCAGCAGCCCCTCGCGGTCGCGCAGGGCGGCGCCATGGGCGAATTGTTCGGCCAGCCGGTGGGCAACCGCGATGGCATCGGCATCGTCCTTCAGGACATGCGCCGGCGTGGCGGGACGCGGCCGCGGGGGAACCGGGTCGGCCGAGTTGACGCGCGGGTGGACGGAGTGGTCGATCTGGGTCTGGTCGAGCGAGCCCATGGGGTCTTTCCTTCAGTTGGAGGGCAGGTCGGGGATGCCGATCTGCCACAGGAACGGGGGTTCGATGCCGTTGACGAGATGGTCGCCGAGGATGCGCTCCTTGAAGACCAGCGGGTTGTGGTTGGCGGCGGTGCGGGCATTGCGCCAGTGCCGGTCGAAAGCCGCACCGGCATCCACGGCCGAAGCGGAAAGCGCGTTGAAGATGTCGGTGGTGGCGCGCAGGGCCAGGTCGGCCGCCGCCGATTGCGCCCGGGCCGAGGCCAGCTCGGCCTCGACATTGGCGGCATGGTCGGCGGCTTCGTCGTTTAGGAACTGCGCCTCGAAGGCGGCCTGTACCGCTTCGGCCCCCGCGATGGTGATCGCACGCGCGGCCTCGGCAAAGCCATGGGCGCGGCCGATCACCTGCAGCAGTTGCGGATCGGCCGCCGCCACCGGCGCATTGCCATGGCTGTAGGTGCGCTTGCGGGCCTTCAGGAAGCCGGATGCCTCGCGCACCGCCGCGGCCGCCGATCCGGCAAGGACGGAATTCAGCACGGTCTGGTAGAAGGCCGTCTGGTAGCGGAAGCGGGTCTCGAAGGGGAAGACGTTGGCCGAAGCGACATCGGCCCCGGCGAAGACCGTCGTGCCGCTGCCGGTAGTGCGCTGGCCGAAGCCCGTCCAGTCGTCCGAGCGGCGCACGGCGGTCTGCCTTGTGTCGACGGCCGCAATCACGGTGCTTCCGTCATCGCCGCGCGTGGCGAGAACGTCGATCCATTCCGCGAAAATCGCACCGGTAGAATAGTATTTTACCCCTTCCAGCACGAAATCCGCGCCTTTCGCCAACAATTGCGTCTTCCGTTCACCCAGCTTGACATCGCCGGTCTCGGACCAGGCGTTGCCGACGATCTCTCCGGCGGCGAAGCGGGCGAACCAGGGCCTTGCCACGGCGTCAGGTCGGGCCAGGATGTCCTCGACAAAGGCGAAATGGCCGCGCAGGGCCTGGGCGATGTTGCTGTCGGCCTCGGCCAGGCCGATCAGCAGGCGGAAGAGGTCGGGGATGCTGGCGCCGCTGCCGCCATGTTCGACCGGCACCCGCAGTGCGCCGAAGCCTGCCTCTTTCAGCCAGCCGATCTGCTCGTGCGGCAGGCTGCGCGTGGTCTCGCGCAGGGGGGCGCCCTCCGCGATGCGATCGAAGAGCGGCTGGAACCGGGCCTTCAGATCGCCGTATCGCGCCGCGGCAAGCGGCCAGTCCCGTTCGGTGCGGCCCATCGCCGGTCTCCTTGTCGCTATGGTCATTCGGCGGCAACCTGCCCGGCGGCAAGGCGTGCGCCAAGGTCGCGGTAGCGTGCGCCGGGATGCGGGGCCGAAAGGCGGTCGCCCCGGCCGAACAGCTTTTGCCGCAGCGTGCCGGGCGCATAGGCGGTGCGGTAGGCCCCGCGGCGCTGCAACTCGGGCACCAGCCAGCCCGCGACCGATTCAAAGGTTTCGTGCGCCACGGCATAGGCGAGGTTGAACCCGTCGACGCCGGTTTCCTCCTGCCATTCCTGCAACTGGTCGGCTACCGTCTGCGGCCCGCCGACGATCACCGGACCAAGCCCGCCGATGCCGGCCCATTTCGCCAGCTCGGCCACCGACCATTGCTGGCCGTCGGTGAAATGCTCCAGCAGGGAGCGGACCGCATTGGTCTCGATCTTGCGCACCGGATCGGTCGGCGCATACTGGGCGAAGTTCACCCCGCTCCAGCCCGAGACGAAGGTCAGCGCGCCGTCGTAGGAGGCATGGTCGAGATAGCGCTGGAACTTCGCCTGCGCCTTGGCATCGGTCTCGTCCACGATCACCGTGGTCAGGTTGTAGACCAGATGATCGCCCGCCCGGCCATGCAGCGCGGCCTGCGTCCGAAGCTTGTCGATATAGCTTTTCAGCACCGGCCTGGTAGGCGCGGCGACGAAGACGCATTCGGCATGGCTGGCGGCGAAGTCGATGCCCGAGGCGCTTGCGCCGGCCTGATACAGCACCGGTGTCCGTTGCGGCGAGGGTTCCGACAGGTGATAGCCCGGCACGTCGAAGAACCGGCCCTTGTGGCGGATCTCGTGCACCTTGGCGGGATCGGCGAAGATGCCGCGCGCGCGGTCGCGCAGGACGGCGCCGTCTTCCCAGCTGCCTTCCAGCAGCTTGTAGATCACCTCGAGATATTCGGCGGCCACCTCATAGCGATTGTCGTGCCGCCGCAGCCCGCCCTCGCCGACATTCTTCGCGCCGCTTTCCAGATAGGAGGTGACGATGTTCCAGCCGACGCGGCCCTTGGTCAGGTGGTCGGCCGTGCTCAGGCGGCGGGCGAAGGTATAGGGATGCTCGAAGCTGGTCGATGCGGTGATGCCGATCCCCAGATGCTGCGACGCCAGTGCGATCGGCACCGCGAGTTGCAGCGGATCGTTCACCGGGATCTGCGCGCCCTCGCGGATCGCATCGTCGTTCTTGCCGCGATAGACATCGTAATAGCCGATCACGTCGGCGATGAAGATGCCGTCGAAGAAGCCGCCCTCAAGGATGCGCGCCAGATCCTGCCAGTAGTCCACGTCCTTGTATTGCCACGACCTGTCGCCGGGATAGGTCCATAGTCCCGGCGACTGGTGGGCGACGCAGTTCATCTCGAAGGCGTTGAAGTGGATCTGGCGCGTCATCCTGCCTGCTCTTGCTGAGGTTTTGCCTGTGCAAAGGGTGGCTTGGCGATCCCCGATTTGTCGATGGATGAGATAGGTTTAAATTCGCCCGTCCGGCGAAAGCCTTCTGCTCTGCACGTCCTGCGGCAGGAAAGATTCCGGTGCGGCGCCAGGCGGCAACAGGACGGCGGCCGGTGCGATTCCGTTGTGCGGCCCGCCCGCGCTGCGGCTGTTTCGGGGCGGTCGCGCGCAGGCGGAGAGAGGGGCAGGGGCGCTGATTCCTGTCGCCGGGCCCGTCCCTGGGCTTCGAAAGGGAACTTTCGGGATGAACCCTGCGGACCGCTGATCTCTGCTCTTTCCGGCTTCATCTTCGGAAGTCCGTTCCCGCCGACCTGCCCTAAGATCGCGGCAATCAGACATGACGAGGGCAAGAAAGATGACAACGAAATCCGCAGGGCTGCTGTCGCGCCGCCAACTGCTGAAAACCGGCGCTGCGGCGGCGGGTCTGGGCGCTGCGGGCATCCTTGGCGCGCAGAGCACGCGCTATGCGATTGCCGGCAACCTGACCAAGATCAAGCTGGAATGGACCGAGGTCGCCGCCTGCCATTCCCCCGTCGGCTTTGCGCTGGACAAGGGCATCTTCGCCAAGCACGGGCTGGATGTGGAGCTGTTCTATCAGGGTGCCAGCGGCCAGACCCTGATCCAGGCCCTTGCCACCCGCAAGGCGGAGGCCGGGCCGGGGCTGCTGTATGACTGGCTGAAACCCATCGAACAGGGCTTCGATGTCAAGCTGTTCGCGGGCTCGCACGGCGGCTGCCAGAGCATCCTGACGCCGCAGGAAAGCGGCATCAAGACGCTGACCGACCTGAAGGGCAAGACCATCGGCACCTTCGACGTGATGTCGCCCTCGCGGGTGGCCTTCTCGGTGGCGCTGAAGAAGGCGGGGATCGACCCCGAGCTGGATGTGACCTGGAAGGTCTTCCCCTTCGATCTGGTGGCCGAGGCCGTCCTGCGCGGCGAGGCGGATGCCCTGGCCCATATGGACCCCTGGGCTTATGGCTGGGAAAAGGAGCACAAGTTCCACCGCGTGGCCGATACCCAGACCGGCGCCTTCCAGGACCGGGTCTGCTGCGTGCTGGGCGTGAACGGCGACTACTACGCGCAGAACCAGGATGCGCTGAAGCGGGTCGCCGCAGCCAACCTCGAAGTTCACCAATACGCCTCGCAGCACCCGGACGAGGTGGCGCAATGGTATTTCGACACGCTGAAGCCCGGCATGTCGGTGGAAACCCTGACCGAGGTTCTGGCGTCGTTCACCTATCACGACCACTGGTTCGGCGACAGGCTGCGCGAGGAGGTCAAGCGCGGCTACGAGGATCTCAAGCTGACCGGCGTGGCCGATGCCACGACCGATCCCGAAGAGATCGCCAGCCGCATCACCATCGACATCTTTGCCTGAGCCTTTCATGACCGACGCGATTGATCTGGGTCCGGCCGGGCTTTCGGCCGCCTCCCCCTTCCGCCTGTGGCGGGAGGGGGCACTTGCCGCGCTTGCATGGGGGGCGCTCTCGGCGGTGACGTGGTTCCTGCCCGATGTGATCCAATGGGGCGCCACGGGGTTGTTCGCCCTGCTGACGGCGCTGGTGGCGATCCTGTTCCTGACGCTCGCCTTCGTGGTCCCGCTGCGCGGCGGGCGCGATCGCACGCTGATACATTATGGCCCGTGGTATATCGCCCTCGGCCTGTGGCTGCTGGGGTGGGAGATCGCCACGGCAAAGCTGGGCTGGCTGCCCAAGCCGTTCTTCTCGCCCCCGCAGGGGCTGTTGCATGTCTATGTGACCGATTGGGAGCGCTTGCTGATCTGCGTGGCCTATACCGCGCGGCTCTGGGGGCTGGGGTTCTTTCTGGGCATCACGGTGGGGTTCACCTTCGGCGTCGGTCTTGGCTGGTCGAAGAGGTTCTCCTACTGGGGGATGCCGCTCCTGAAGCTGATCGGTCCGGTTCCGGCAAGCGCCTGGATCCCTTGCGCCTTCTTCGTTTTCCCCAGTACCTTCCAGGCCTCGGTCTTCCTGGTGGCGCTGGCCTCGGGGATCCCGGTGGCGATCCTGACCGCATCGGGCATCAGCCAGGTGAACCGCTCGTATTACGATGTGGCGCGCACGTTGGGCGCCGGGGCCCGCTGGCAGGTGCGCAACGTGGCCATCCCGGCGGCCCTGCCAAATGTCTTCGTGGGGCTTTTCATGGGGCTTTATTACAGCTTCGCCGTTCTGGTGGTGGCCGAGATGCTGGGCGCGAAGTTCGGGCTGGGCTGGTATCTGCAATTCAACACGGCCTATTCGGCTTATGCCAATGTCTATGCCGCGCTGGTCGTCATGGCGCTGATCTGTGCGGGCCTTGTGCGCGCGCTGTTCTCGGTGCGCGACCGGGTGCTTGGCTGGCAGAGGGGAATCCTGTGATGGCACTGGACCAGTCAACCCGGGTCCAGCCGCTGGGCCTGACCTTCGACCATGTGTCGCATGGCTACGACATCGGCAAGACCACGCTGCCCGTGCTGGACGACGTGTCGCTGAAGATCCAGCCGGGCGAGTTCGTGGCCCTGCTCGGCCCTTCGGGCTGCGGCAAGTCCACGCTCCTGCGGCTGGCGGCGGGGCTGGAAACCCCGGTCCGCGGCCGGATCGAGGGCGACGGCAAGCCGATCACCGAGCCCGGACCTGACCGCATCCTGGTGTTCCAGGACGCCAGCCTGTTCCCCTGGCGGACGGTCCGGCGCAATGTCGAGGCCGGGCCCGAGGCGCGGGGAGAGCTTGATGCAAAGCGCGCGCGTGTCGACGAGGCTCTGGCTCTGGTGGGGCTCGAGGCCTTTGGCGAGGCCTTTCCGCATCAGCTGTCGGGCGGCATGGCGCAACGCGCGGCGATCGCGCGGGCTCTGGTGAACGACCCGCGCCTGCTCTTGCTGGACGAACCGCTGGGCAAGCTGGACAGCCTTACCCGGATGAACCTGCAGAAGGATCTGGTGCGGCTGTGGCAGGACCGCGGCTTCACTGCGATCCTCGTCACCCATGACGTGGAAGAGGCATTGCTGCTGGCCGACCGGGTGGTGCTGTTCAGCCCGCGCCCCGCCCGCATCCTGCAAGAGGTGCGGGTCGAGCGCCCTCATCCTCGCCGCCGCGACGATCCGGCGCTGATCGCCACCCGCTCGGCGCTGCTTGAAAAGCTGGGGGTGCTGGAGGATGTCTGAGGCCAGCCTCCGCCCGCGGCTGCTCGCATCAGCGGGGGGCGCACTGATCGCGCTGGCCCTGCTCTGGTGGTATCTCATCTTCGCGACGGCGGTGCAAAACGGCTACGGCACCTATGCGGCGGCCAGCCGCTGCCTTTGGGGGCATGATTACGTCTGCACGCTTCTGATCTCGCTCTGCACTGTGGATCACCCGCTGATCCCCAGATCCTACTGGCCCGAGCTGTTCTGGATCGGGGTCGCGCTGGTGGCCGGGACGGCGGGATCGACTCTGTGGCGGCGGTGGTTCAAGCAGCCTCGCGCGGAGTGAGCAGATGCGCAGGCCGGATTTCGCGCGCAACATGCGTCCTGTCGGTCATTCCGATGTGGGCGGGCGGGGCGACGGGATGCAGATCATGGTCCACCGGGGCCATGCCTATCTGGGGCATCCGTTCTCGGGCGGCTTTTCCATTGTCGATCTGCGAGACCCGACCCGGCCGGGCGAGGTCCGGTTCATGCCCGCGCCGCCGAACACCTGGAACCTGCATCTGCAGACCCACGACGACCTGCTGCTGGTCGTCAACGCCTTCGACCTTGTGAACGGCGTCAAGGCTTTCGGCGACGAACGCGCCTATTATACTCAATCGGTAGGCCGGTTCGTGCCCGGCGCGCAGAACTGGGCGGCGGGGATGACCGTCTACGATATCAGCCGCCCGATGCAGCCCCGCAAGATCGGCCAGTTGGACATCGCAGGCGCGGGCTTTCACCGCATCTGGTATGTCGGCGGACACTACGCCTATGCCTCGGCGCTGTTCGACGGTTACAGCGACTATATCCTGGCCGTCATCGATATGGCCGACCCGAGCCGGCCCGAGATCGTCGGCCGTTGGGGACTGCCGGGTATGGCGGCGGGCGAGGGCGGCCCGGCCAGTCCTCCGGGCAAACGCTGGGCGCTGCATCATGCGGTGATCAGCGGGAACACCGCCTATGCCTGCTGGCGCGATGGCGGGCTGACGCTTCTGGATATCTCGGACCCGACCCGGCCCCGGCTGATCCGCCACCTGAACTGGTCACCGCCTTTTGGCGGCGGCACCCATTCGGCGCTGCCGCTGCCTGCGCGCGACCTGCTGGTCGTTGCCGACGAGGCGGTGCTGGATGCCGAGGAGGACGGGCGCAAGCACACCTGGGTCTTCGATATCCGCGCGCCTGAAAACCCGGTGTCGATCGCCACCTTCCCCATTCCGGCCGAGGCGGATTACCCGGCCAAGGGCGGCCATTTCGGTCCGCACAACCTGCACGAAAACCGGCCGGGCAGTTTCGTGTCCGACACCCTGATCTTCGCCACCTGGCAGAATGCCGGGGTTCGGGCGGTGGACATCTCCGACCCCTACCGCCCGGTCGAGCGGGGGGCCTATGTGCCGGCGGCCCCCGCCCGGGTGATCGACCCGCGTCCGGGTCGGCTCCGCGTCATCCAGACCGCCGATGTCTTCGCGGATGCCGATGGCCTTCTCTACCTGTCCGACTACGGTGCCGGGATCGAGATCGTCGAGTTCACCGGCTAGGCATCACCGCCGCAGTCTGCGTTCCAGCCAGAGGCTGTAGCGCGATCCGGCGAAGCACAGGACGAAATAGATCAGCGCGGCGAAGATATAGGCCTCGTCGTAGAACCCCATCCATGCGGGATCGGTGGTCGAGGCCTTGGCGGTATTCAGCAGGTCGAAGACGCCGATCACCGCCAACAGCGAGGTCGCCAGCAGGAAGCCGATGGCAAGGTTCACCAGCCCCGGGATCACCTTGTTCAGCGCCTGCGGCAGGACGATCAACTGCACGGTGCGCCAATAGCCCAGGCCAAGCGCCGAGGCGGCCTCGGCCTGGCCCGGGGGAATGGTCTGCAGCCCGCCCCGCACCACCTCGGCCAGATAGGCGGTCCAGAACAGCGCGATCATGATGGTGGCGCGGGCGATCTTGTCCAGGATCACGCCGTCGGGCAGGGCCATCGGCAGGATCAGCATGGCGAAATACAGGATCGCCACCATCGGCGTCGCGCGCATCACCTCGATATAGGCCACCGACAGCATTCGCAGCCCGCCCATCCTCGACTGCCGCGCCAGCGCCAGCAGGACCGAGGCGGGCAGGGCGAAGGCCATGCAACTGGCCCAGATCAGCAGCGTCACCGGCAGGCCGCCCCAGTTGTTGACCGAGACCCGGGGCAGCGGTCCCCCGCCTGCCATCAGGCCCCAGCTTGCCAGCAGGACGACGGGCCAGCTTACCAGCAGCATCCGGCCCCAGAGCCACGGCAGGGTGGATACGACCAGAATCGTCAGCAGCAGCACGATCACAAGGATCGGCCGCCAGAGCTGATCGCCGGGGTAGAAGGCGAAGAGGATGAACCTTGCCTTGGCCTGCAGGAAGGCCCAGCAGGCGCCCGCCGCCGCGCGGCAGTCGGCCATGTCGCCTTGCAGGACGGAATGGGTTACGGCCCAGTCGAACAGGCCGGGCAGGATCAGGACCGCAAGGCCCATCACCGCCGAGGACAGCAGGATGTTCGCAGGCCCCGCAAAGCTGCGGCGCAGGATCGGGACAATGCTCATCGTCTTTCCTGTCCGCGCAGGGCCACTCGGTTGTTGTAGCGGTTCATCAATGCGGCCACCGACAGGTTCAGCGCGAGGAAGCTTGCCGTCATGATGAAGACCGCCTCGATGGCCTGCCCGGTGGTGTTGGCGGTGGTATTCAGGATCGAAACCAGATCGGGATAGCCGATGGCGACGGCGAGGCTTGAATCCTTGGCCAGATCCAGAAAGCTGGAGGTGATCAGCGGCACGATGACCCTCAGCGCCTGCGGCAGCACCACCAGCCGGAGAATCTGCCAGTCGTTCAGCCCAAGCGCCCGTGCGGCCTCGCGCTGGCCCGCCGGAACCGAGAGAATGCCTGCCCGCACGATCTCGGCGATCGAGGCAGAGAACTTGACGGTCAGCGCGGTCAGGAGCGCGGCGAATTCCGGCGACAGAGACAGGCCGCCGCGGATGTTGAAGCCCTGCAACTGCGGCACGTCCAGCCCGATGCCGGCACCGTAAAGGACCAGTCCCGAAAGCAGCGCGGCGCCCGGCCAGACCAGCGTCCTGTATCTTGGCATCCGGCGGGCCAGCAGGGCGGCCGCAAGGATCAGGGCGGCGACAAGGGCCAGCAGCGGCAGCCATCCGGTCCCGGAGGTCAGGGCGGGCAGGAAGATGCCGCGGTTGGACAGGTAGAACCCTGCCCCTCCGGGTGCCTGTTTCGGCCCCGGCAGGTTGCGGGCCAGTGCGATCCAGAAGAACAGTTGCAGCAGAAGCGGCGTATTGCGGATCACCTCGATATAGGCCCGGACGAGGGCCCCCGGCAGGGGGTTCGCCGACAGGCCGATCACGCCGATGGCGACGCCCAGCAGGGTAGCCAGCACGCAGCCCGCCAGCGCCACTTTCAGCGTGTTGACCACGCCGACCGCGATGGCGCGCAGATAGGTGTCGCCGGCCTGAAAGCTCAGCGTGCTTTCGCCGATCTGGAAGTTCGCCGAACGGAAGAGGAAATCGAACCCGGGGGTGATGCTCGCCCGTTGCAGCGAGGCCAGCACGTTCACCCCGAGCCATGCGAGAAGCGCGGCGATCCCCAGGATCACCGCGACCTGCGACAGGGGCCTTGGCCCCCACCACTCGGCCAGCGCGGACCAGATGCCGCGCTGGCGAGGGGGAAGGACCTGCCCCTCGGACGTGACAGGGAGCGTCACCGGCTTACCGGAACGGCGGCGAGTAGAGCAGGCCACCCTCAGTCCAGAGCTGGTTGTAGCCGCGTTCCCAGCCCAGAGGCGCCAGGTTGCGCTCGTAGATCTCGCCGTAGTTGCCTACGGTCTTGATGATCTTGTAGGCCCAATCCGGTTCCAGCCCGATATCCTGCGCCAGCGAGGGATCCACGCCCAGGAAGCGCTGGATCGCCGGGTCTTCCGAGGTCAGGAATTCATCGACATTGGCGGAGGTGATGCCCCATTCCTCGGCCTGGATGGTGGCATATACCGTCCAGTTGACGATTTCGAGCCAGCGGTCGTCGCCGGCCACGATGGCGGGCGCCAACGGTTCCTTGGACAGCCGTTCCGGCAGCAGGACATAGGCCGAAGGATCCTTCAGCTGCTGCAGCTTTCCGACAAGGTCGGAGCTGTCCTGCGTGATCGCATCGACGCGGCCCGATTCCAGCGCGGCCAGGAATTCCGAGGTGTCCTCGATGGTGACCGGGGTGAAGTCCTTGCCGGTCTTGCGGAAGAAGTCGGCAATGTTCAACTCGCCCGTGGTGCCCGACTGCACGCCGATTGTGGCGCCGTCCAGTTCGGCCGCGGCGGTCACGCCCAGATCCTTGCGGGCAAGGATCGCCTGCCCGTCGTAAAAGATGGTCGGGCCGAAGTGGAAGCCCAGCTTGAAGGCACGGGTCACGGTGACGGTCACGCCCGACAGCAGGATGTCGAACTCGCCGGCCTGAAGGGCCGGAAGGCGCTGTTGCGGCGAGGAGGAGGTGAACTCCACCTTGTCATCGGTCCCGAAGACCGCGATCGACAGGGCACGGCCGTAGTCGATGAAGAAGCCCTGCCACTTGCCCTCGCTGTCGGGGGAGAAGAAGCCGGGGGTGGTGCCGACGCCGACCTTGATCGCGCCGCGTTCGTTGATGCGGTCGAGGGTGGGTCCGGCGCTGGCCATGCCGGGAAGGATCGCCGTGGCCAGTGCGGCAGCGGCGGCAAGCGTGCGGCCTGCTTTGCCAAGGATGTTCAGGGCAGTCATCGTTCATGTTCTCCAGTTCGGTTTTCGCCTGTTTTATGGGCATCATCCGAACGGCAGTCGGGTGGAACGTCAATGAGTGTATTGATTTTACTTGATTATTTCAGATTTCATCGTCGAAAGGGAAGTTTCTGCCCTGGCAGTGACGCAGTGCAGAAATTCCTTCCGTCCATCGCCTCCGGAGACGGGGCGCAAGGGGCGGGAATCACCCGATCTGCCATCGGATCCGGCCCGGAATCGGCGATCCTGCCCGCCGGATCGCCCTTTTTCGGTCCTTCCCCATGCAGAAAAGAACGCCGCTCCTCTGCGGGTGGCGGACAGGGGAAAGGCATTCCCTTTGGCGGCAGGAAAAGACGATAGAAACGACCGTCTTTTCTGCGATCCTGTGGCCGGCATCTTCACGGCATCAATGACGCGCGACCGCGTCGAACAGGAGGCACCATGACCACGACCAGTCTGCATCCCGAAACGCTTGCGCTGCATGGCGGCAGCTGGCGGACTGATCCGGCGACCGGATCGCTTGCAGTGCCGATCTACCAGAACACCAGCTTCCAGTTCGAGGACACCGGCCATGCCGCCCGCCTCTTCGCGCTGGAAGAACTGGGGCAGATCTACACCCGGATCAAGAACCCCACCTCGGATGTGTTTGAGGAACGCCTTGCCGCCATCGAGGGCGGTGCAGCGGCGCTGGCGCTGGCTTCGGGGCAGGCCGCGACCTTCTTCGCGCTGACCAATATCGCGCAAGCGGGCGACAACATCGTCGCCTCGACCGATCTCTACGGCGGCACAACGACGCTCTTGTCGCAGACGCTGGCACAATTCGGCATCGAGGTGCGCTTCGTCGATCAGGACGATCCCCAGAACTTCGTCACGGCGACCGATGCCAAGACCCGCGCCTGGTTCGGCGAGACGCTGCCCAACCCCAAACTGCAGGTCTTCCCGATTGCCGAAGTGGCCGAGGCCGGGCGCAAGCTGGGCGTGCCGTTGATCCTTGACAACACGGCTGCTCCGCTGACGGCGAAACCGTTGCAACATGGCGCTGCGGTGGTGGTCTATTCCACCACCAAATACATCGGCGGTCATGGCACGGCCATTGGTGGCGCCATCGTGGATGGCGGCAACTTCGACTGGGAAGCCCATGCCGAACGCTTTCCCCTGCTGAACCAGCCCGACGCCGCCTATCATGGCGCGATCTGGACCGAAGCGGCAAAACCTCTGGGTCCCATCGCCTATATCCTGCGGGCACGGGTCAAGCTTCTGCGCGACATCGGTGCCTCGGTCGCGCCGCAGAACGCCTTCCTCTTCATCCAGGGGCTTGAAACCCTGCCGCTGCGCATCCGCCAGCACAATGCGAACGCGACGAGGGTGGCCGAGTTCCTGTCGGGCCATCCGCTGGTCACCCGGACCATCTTCCCGGGTCTTCAGACCGGCGAACACCGCCGCCGCGCCGATGCCTATCTGACCGGCGGCCATGGCGGGCTGGTCGGGTTCGAGCTGAAGGGCGGGGTGGAGACCGGCCGTGCCTTCATCGACGCGCTGGAACTGTTCCACCATGTCGCCAATATCGGCGACGCCCGGTCGCTGGCGATCCATCCTGCCTCGACCACGCACCAGCAGCTGACCCCGGCCGAGCAACTGGCCGCCGGGGTGACGCCGGGCTATGTCCGCCTGTCTATCGGGATCGAGCACCCCGACGACATCATCGCGGATCTGCGCCAGGCGCTGGATGTTGCCGCCGGGACCGTCCGGTCCGCAGCCTGAGCAACATGGCCCGGCGGATCCTCCTCCCGCCGGGCCAACTTGCAGAACCGGAACATGACAGCGAATACGATCTTTGCAGGGCTTGGCGCGTCGGTCTTCGAATCCATGTCGCGGCTGGCGACGGAACTCGGCGCGATCAATCTGGGGCAGGGCTTTCCCGAAGGGTTCGAGCCGCCCGAGTTGATCGAAGCCGCCGCCCGTGCCTTGCGCGACGGGCCGCATCAGTATCCGCCCTCGCAGGGGCTGCCGGCGTTGCGGCAGGCCGTGGCTGGCAATGCGATGCGCTCCGCCAGTCTGACGCTGGACCCCGACCGCGAGATTCTGGTGACCTCCGGCGCGACCGAGGCGCTGCTGTCCACCTTTCTTGCGCTGATCAATCCCGGGGATGAGGCGATCATCCTCGAACCTGCCTATGACAGCTACCGCCCCGTTCTGGAACGGGCCGGAGCGGTGGTGGTGCCGCTGCGGCTGAAGGCGCCGGGCTGGGCGCTGGAAGAAGAGGCGCTGCGGGCCGCCCTCACGTCTCGGACCCGTCTGATCGTGGTCAACACGCCGATGAATCCGATCGGCAAGCTGTTCTCGACCGGCGAGATCGACCTTCTGGCCCGGGTGGCCGACGAGTTCGACCTGACCGTGGTCTCGGATGAGGTCTATGAACATATCGTCTTCGACGGGGTGTCCTTCCAGTCAGTCCTTGGCCATCCGGGGCTGCGCCATCGTGCCGTCCGCATCGGATCGGCGGGGAAGAGTTTCTCGCTGACCGGCTGGAAAGTGGGATATGTCAGCGCCACGCCCGCCTTGCTGGCCCCGATCCTGCGGACGCATCAATATGTGACCTTTACCACGCCGCCCGCGCTGCAGGCGGCCGTGGCGGTAGGGCTGAACCTGCCGGACGCCTATTTCCTGGGGCTGCGGGCGAAGCTGCAATCGCGCCGCGATCTCTTGCTGAAGGCGCTGCGCGCAGCGGGCTTCCGGCCCAACCCTGCGCCGGCCACCTATTTTGCCACGATGCCGGTCCCCGAAGCCGACGGCCTTGCCGATGACCTTGCCTTTGCCGAACGGCTGGTGCGAGAGGCCGGTGTGGCTTCGATCCCGATCTCGGGCTTCTACGGTGGGCGCGACGTGCGGACCCATGTCCGCTTCTGCTTTGCCAAGCCCGAAGCCGCGCTGACCGAGGCCGCCCGGCGCCTGTCAGCCTGGCATGCGAAACGGCCTTTCGATGCGCGATCCCGAACCGAAGTCCGGCCGCCAGAGCCGGCCGAAACAGGAGTGACCCGATGACCACCCCCGACACCGCGAGCCTGCCCGTGCTGGATGCCTCGCGCTTTCACGGCAGCCTGGCCGAGCGTGCTGCCTTTGTCGCCGACCTGCGCGGCATCCTCTACGACCACGGCTTCTTCTACCTGACCGGCCATGGCCTGCCGCAAGAGCTGATCGACGGGCTGATCGCGGCCTCGCAGAAGTTCTTTGCCCTGCCGGTCGAGGAGAAGCTGAAGATCGAGATGGTCCGTTCGCCGCATTTCCGCGGTTACAACCGCGCCGGCCTTGAGCGCACGCGGGGCGAGCAGGACTGGCGCGAACAGATCGACTTCAACACCGAAGGCCCGTCCCGTGCGGTCGGCCCGGACACGCCCGGCTGGGCGCGGCTCTACGGGCCGAACCAGTGGCCCGAGGCGGTGCCGGAACTGAAAGACCGTGTGCTGGACTATCAGGCCCGGGTGACGAAGCTTGGTATCGACCTGCTGAAAGCCATCGCGCTTGCGCTTGGTCAGCCCGAGGATGCTTTTGGCGAAGTCTATAACCCGCAGCCGACCCAGCTTCTGAAGCTGATCCGCTATCCCGGCCGCGACGTGGCCGAGACCGACCAGGGCGTGGGCGCGCACAAGGACGGCGGGCTGATCACTATCCTTCTGCAGCATGAGGTGCCCGGCCTGCGGGTGCAGACGGTAGATGGCGTCTGGATCGAGGCGCCCCCGGTGCCCGGGACCTTGATCATCAACACCGGAGAACTGCTGGAACTGGCCACCAACGGTTTCGTCCGCGCCGATGTGCATGACGTGGTGGCCCCGCCGCCGGGGGTGGAGCGGTTCTCCTTCGCCTTCTTCCTTGGCGCACGCTATGACGCCAATATCCCCGTCCTGCCCCTGCCTGAAGACCTGCGGCAGCTGGAGCGCGGCCTGACCGCAGATCCGTTGAACCCGCTTTTTCGCAATGTCGGGATCAATCACCTGAAAAGCCGCCTGCGTTCGCATCCCGATGTGGCAGCGGCCCATCACGCCGATCTGGTGAAGGAGATTCTGGGATAGGGGAGCGATCGTAGCTTTGTCCCGCGGTTGGCCTGCCAAGAAGTGCTGATGCGGAAGTGTGGATCCTTGGCGTGATCCCGTCCCCGAGCAGTAGGGATGTCGGTGGTATCTCGACGAGGTGTTTGTGCAGATCAACCATGAGCAACATTGCCTGTGGCAGGCTGTCGATCATGAGGGAGAAGTGCTGGAAAGCTTCGTGACGAAGGCTCGCGATCGCAAGGCGGCGCTAGAATTCCTCAGGAAGACGCCGAAGCGGCCACCGCCACTTTTGCCCTGAATGCCGGTCTATGGTTCCGGCGCGGTCGTCTTGCCATGGTCTTCTCCTCGCTCGCAGCATCATGCCGCTG
>CAYLSD010000037.1:0-39836 GCA_964386345.1 uncultured Fuscovulum sp. | reverse complement strand
GCGGTGAAGGCATAGGGCTTCGAGGTCAGCGCGCCCACCGGGCAGAGGTCGATGATGTTGCCCTGCAGGTTCGAATCCAGCGTCATGTTCAGGTAGCTGGTGATCTCGCTGTCCTCGCCGCGCCCGGTCTGGCCCATCTGGGTGATGCCCGCGACCTCGGTCGTGAAGCGCACGCAGCGGGTGCAGGAGATGCAGCGCGTCATGGTGGTGGCGACCAGCGGGCCGAGGTTCAGGTCCTCGGATGCCCGCTTCGGCTCGCGGTAGCGGCTGAAATCCACGCCATAGGCCATGGCCTGGTCCTGCAGGTCGCATTCGCCGCCCTGGTCGCAGATCGGGCAGTCCAGCGGATGGTTGATCAGCAGGAATTCCATCACGCCCTCGCGGGCCTTCTTGACCATGGGCGAGGTGGTCTTGACCACCGGCGCCTCGCCGTTCGGGCCGGGCCGCAGGTCGCGCACCTGCATGGCGCAGCTTGCCGCGGGCTTCGGCGGGCCGCCGACCACCTCGACCAGACACATCCGGCAGTTGCCCGCGATGGACAGCCGCTCATGGTAGCAGAAGCGCGGGATTTCCACCCCGGCGACCTCGGCCGCCTGGATGATCGTCATCGCGCCATCCACCTCGACCTCGATGCCGTCGATGCTGATCTTCTTGAGGTTCGACATCCGTCTACTCCGCCGTCACCCTGTTGCAGCCGTGGTCCTTCCACGGCTGCGCCTGTTTCATGGACGGCCCGCCGGAGGCAGGGTCGCCGTTCTTCGCTCCGTAAGGCCGCGCCGGACGATCCGGCGCGTGATGCGCTGCCGTCATCCCCTGTCCCTCAGCAGATAGCCGATCAGGCTGCCCCGGGCGATCTCGTCGCGGCCCACCTTGCAATGGGCCTGCACATCGCCCTCGGCGGCACCGGCCTTCTTCAGCCAGTCCACGGCCTCTCGTTTGCCACGGGCCTTCTCGGTCTTCGAGGTGACGAAGGCGCGCACCTCGGCCGAGGTATAGCCCTTCTTCAGCGCGTAATCGCGCAGCTTGTTCAATTCGCCAAGCGCCCGCAGCTTGCGCGGCTGCATCGCCGGGCAGGTGTCGGCGATCTTGTCGGCTATGAAGCCCTGCAACAGGATGCCGTTGATATGCGGCTCCTTGTTGATCGGCTCCAGCGCCAGCGCGGGAGAGGCCGCCAGCAGGGCGGCGGCGAGGGCGAAGGTTTTCAGTCTGCTCATCCTGGCCTCCTTGGCATCTTTGGATGCCATAGGAGAAAGGGCGAAGCGGCTTGATATGCCATGACAGGCGGGCTTTCTCGCGCGGTCGTGATGGGGGGTCATGCGCAACCCTCCACGAAAACCCAGGTTCCGGCCTCATAGCGGTCGTAGATCGAGGAACGGACCTTGCCGCCGCACAGCGCGTCGGCATCGCGGCGGGCACGGGCGCCATCCCACATCGCATAGGCAGGCGCCACGCTCCGCGTCACCCGCACCGCCCTGCCCGATTGCGTCAGGCTGGCGCCCACGTCGGCGCGCGGCGCGACCGGCGCGGGAGAGGCCGCCACACAGGCGGCCAGCGGCAGCGACAGCAGGGGAAGCGCGCGCATCATTTGCAGCCCCCCGCGAAGATCCAGCGCCCGGCGGGCGACAGAACCGGCACCGCGCCCGCATCGGCGCGCAGGCCGCGCGCGGCGCAGGCTTCCGCCAGAACCTCATGCGCGCGATAGCCCTCGTCGGCCATCGACCCGCCATCGGCGCGAGCGATCCGCACCGCCCCCGGCACATGGTCCGGCAGGTCCAGGTCCTCGCCGTTCACCTTCATCGGCGCCTCGCCGGAGAGGCCGATCACCGCAAGGTAATCCGCCCCGTTCAGCGTCACCGTGACCTCGGCGTAAGGCAAAGGCTCCGCCACTTCCACGGCAGCCGCGCCCTCGGCCCCGGCGGCAAGGCCGCAGGGCAGAAGGCAGGCCGCCAGAAGAAGGGCGCGCGGGGTCATCACTCGGCCGCCACGGCGGTGATGCGGCCGGTCTTGCGGGCCTTGATCCGGTCCTCGATCTCGTCGCGGAAGGCGCGGATCAGGCCCTGGATCGGCCAGGCGGCGGCATCGCCCAGGGCGCAGATCGTGTGGCCTTCCACCTGCTTCGTCACCGAAAGCAGCATGTCGATCTCTTCGATCTCGGCCTCGCCCCGCACCAGACGGTCCATGACCCGCATCATCCAGCCGGTGCCTTCGCGGCAGGGCGTGCACTGGCCGCAGCTTTCGTGCTTGTAGAACTTCGACAGCCGCCAGATCGCCTTGATGACGTCCGTCGACTGGTCCATCACGATCACCGCCGCCGTGCCGAGGCCGGACCGCTGCTCGCGCAGCCAGTCGAAATCCATGATCGCATCGTCGCATTGCGATTGCGTCAGCAGCGGCACCGAGGAACCACCCGGGATCACCGCCTTCAGGTTCTTCCAGCCGCCGCGCACGCCGCCGCAATGTTCGTCCAACAGTTGCCGCAGCGGGATCGACATGGCCTCCTCGACCACGCAGGGCGCGTTGACATGGCCCGAGATGCCGAAAAGCTTGGTCCCGGCGTTGTTCGGACGGCCGAAGCTTGCGAACCATTCCGGCCCGCGGCGCAGGATGGTCGGCACCACCGCGATGCTTTCCACGTTGTTCACCGTGGTCGGGCAGCCGTAAAGGCCGGACCCGGCCGGGAACGGCGGCTTCATCCGCGGCATGCCCTTCTTGCCCTCAAGGCTTTCCAGAAGCGCGGTTTCCTCGCCGCAGATATAGGCCCCTGCCCCGTGATGCAGGTAAAGGTCGAAGTCCCAACCCGACTTGGCGGCGTTCCTGCCCAGAAGCCCCGCGTCGTAGCATTCGTCGATGGCGGCCTGCAGCGCCTCGCGCTCGCGGATGTATTCGCCGCGGATGTAGATGTAGCAGGTGTTCGCGCCCATGGCGAAGCTGGCGATCAGCGCCCCTTCGATCAGCGTATGCGGATCGTGCCGCATGATCTCGCGGTCCTTGCAGGTGCCCGGCTCCGATTCATCCGCATTGATAACCAGATAAGAGGGCCGCCCGTCCGACTGCTTCGGCATGAAGGACCATTTCAGCCCGGTCGGGAAGCCCGCGCCGCCGCGCCCGCGCAGGCCGCTGGCCTTCACCTGCTCGACGATCGCGTCGCGGCCGCGGGCGATGATCTCCGCCGTGCCGTCCCAATGGCCGCGCTTCATCGCGCCCTTCAGGCTGCGGTCGTGCATCCCGTAGAGGTTGGTGAAGATCCGGTCCTGATCCTTCAGCATCGTCTTTTCCTTATCCCCGGCGCGCGCGCCAGATCTGATACGTCACCACCAGCGCCCAGAAGAACGCCGCCAGCGCGGCAAGGTCGAAGAGGAAGGCATAGCGCGGGTTCCAGCCCATTTCCCCGCCCACGACCTGCGCCCCCATCCACAGAAGCATGGTCACCGCCAGCACCACGGCCACCGTGCGGGCGGCCTTGGCGTTGCGGATCTCCTGCGGGGCGGGTTTGGTCATGCCAGTCCTCAGTAATCATTGGCCTCGGTAATCATTGGCCTCAGTAGTCGTTGGTCTTCGCGCGTTCCAGGAACCGCTCCAGCCCCTCGGTCACGATGATCTTCGCCTGCGCCACCCATTTGTCGCGGGCGATGCGGCCCTTGAAACGCTCCATCTTCGCGTCGAAGAAGGCGATATCCGCCTCGGTCCAGCTGGCGATCTGGTCGAAGTGGAACACCCCGGCCGCGTTCACCAGCTTTTCCATCACCGGGCCGATGCCCTCGATCAGTTTCAGGTCGTCGGCCTTGCCCTTGCGCGGGGCCTTCAGGATCTCGGGGCCTGCCGCCTTGGCCTTCGGGGCCTTGGCGGGCTTCGCCGCAGGCAGGTCGGCCAGCGCCGCAGGGGCCGCCGCCGCGTCCATCTTCGCCTTCGCCGCCCGGGCCTTCGCCGTGGTCGAGGGCGCGACCGGAGGCTTCACCGGTCCCGCGTCGCCGGTGGCGGTGTTCTGCCCCGGCGCCGCGACGGCCACTCCGGCAGGCTTGGCCACCTTCACCTTGGGCTTGCCGGTGGACAGCGCCTCGCCCGCAGCCCCGGGCAACCCGCGTTCGGCCTTGGCGTCGCGCTTGCCCTTCGCCGGGGCTTCGGTCTTGCCCAGCCAGGGCGTGCGCAGCGGAACCTCGGTCCCGTCGATGCGCTTGATGCTGTCGCCGATATCCACCGCCAACTGCGCAGAAGCGTTGTAGGGCTTCCGCCCCGCCTCATGCTCCTTCAGGCTGGTCAGCCCGGAAAGCGGCTCCGAGGCATAGCGGCCGTTCTGCGGACCGGGCACCGGAACCTCACCGGCCGAGAACCGCCCGATCAACTCGCGCAGTTTCTCCGCCGTCAGGTCCTCGTAATAATCCTTGCCGATCTGGGCCATCGGCGCATTGGCGCAGGCGCCCATGCATTCCACCTCTTCCCAGCTGAACCGGCCATCCGCCGACAGTTCATGCGCATGGGGCGAAATCAGTTCCTTGCAGACCGCGATCAGGTCTTCCGCGCCGCAGATCATGCAGGAAGTGGTGCCGCAGATCTGGATATGCGCAACCGAACCAACGGGTTGCAACTGGAACATGAAGTAGAAGGTCGCCACTTCCAGCACGCGGATATAGGCCATCCCCAGCATGTTGGCGACATGCTCGATGGCCGCGCGGGTCAGCCACCCCTCCTGCTCCTGCGCGCGCCACAGCAGCGGGATCACGGCAGAGGCCTGACGCCCCTCGGGATATTTGGTGATCTGGCCTTCCGCCCATGCGAGGTTCGCGGGCGTGAAGGCGAAAGAGGCGGGCTGTTCCTTGTGAAGACGGCGGAGCATTAGCGGTCGACCTCCCCGAACACGATATCCATCGTGCCGATGATGGCGGACACATCCGCCAGCTGGTGGCCCTTGCAGATGTAGTCCATGGATTGCAGGTGCAGATAGCCCGGGGCGCGGATCTTGGCGCGGTAGGGCCTGTTGGTGCCGTCGGCGACCAGATAGACGCCGAACTCGCCCTTCGGCGCCTCGACCGCGGCATAGACCTCGCCCGCGGGGACGTGGAAGCCTTCGGTGTAAAGCTTGAAGTGATGGATGAGGGCCTCCATCGAGGTCTTCATCTCGGCCCGCTTCGGCGGCGACAGCTTGCCGCGGGCCAGAATGTCTGTGCGGGCGGCGGGCTCGCGCAGCTTGGCGCAGGCCTGCTTGATGATGCTGGTCGACTCGCGCATCTCGGCCATGCGGCAAAGATAGCGGTCGAAACAGTCGCCGTTCTTGCCCACCGGGATCTTGAAGTCGAATTCGTCATAGCATTCGTAGGGCTGCGCGCGCCGCAGGTCCCAGGCCAGGCCCGAGCCGCGCACCATCACCCCGGAATAGCCCCAGTCCTGGATGTCCTGCTCCGAGACGATGCCGATATCGGCGTTGCGCTGCTTGAAGATGCGGTTCTCGGTCAGCAGGGTGTCGATGTCGTCGATCACCTTGGGGAAATGGTCGGCCCATTCGTCGATATCGTCGATCAGCGCCGGCGGCAGGTCCTGATGCACCCCGCCCGGGCGGAAATAGGCGGCGTGGAGCCGCGCCCCGCAGGCGCGCTCGTAGAAGACCATCAGCTTCTCGCGCTCTTCGAAGCCCCAGAGCGGCGGGGTCAGCGCGCCCACGTCCATCGCCTGCGTGGTGACGTTGAGGAGGTGGTTCAGGATGCGGCCGATTTCCGAATAGAGCACTCGGATCAGGCTGCCCCGGCGCGGCACCACGGTGCCGGTCAGCCGCTCGATGGCGAGGCACCAGGCATGTTCCTGGTTCATCGGCGCCACATAGTCCAGCCGGTCGAAATACGGCAGGTTCTGCAGGTAGGTGCGGCTTTCCATCAGCTTCTCGGTGCCGCGATGCAGCAGGCCGATATGCGGGTCGCAGCGTTCGACGATCTCGCCGTCCAGCTCCAGCACCAGGCGAAGAACGCCGTGCGCCGCCGGGTGTTGCGGGCCGAAGTTGATGTTGAAGTTGCGGATGCGCTGTTCCGAGGTCTCGATATCCATCGAGCCGTCGTCGTAAGTGTTGCGCCGGATATCGCCGTCCATCACTGGGGTCCCCCCTCGGGAGATGCGTATTGGGCCATGAACTCGGCCTCGGTCATCGTGGTGGTCTCGCCCGCAAGGCCGTAGCTGCCGGGCTTGCAGTCGATGAACAACTCATGCTTCACCGGGAAGCGGCCCGGCTCCGGGAAGGCCTGCACCGAGGCGAAGGCCATCTTGCCGTCGCGCGACAGCCAGGCCAGCGACGAGCCGCAGCGCGAGCAGAACGCCCGTTCGCCCCATTCGCTGGACTGGTAGCGCGTGACCGGCGCGCCTTCGTCGAACTCGAACGCGCCCGAGCAGTCGGTGACGATGAACATCCCGCCCGAGAACCGGCGGCACATGCTGCAATGGCAGACACCGGCCTCGTCATGGGCCGGGGTGGCGGTGAAGGTGCTGGCGCCGCAGAGGCAGGCGCCTTTCAGGGCCTCTCCCATCACTGCGCCTCCGCCTTGCGGCCGGGCGCCGTCATCGGAGCATCGCGCCGGATATCGCCGTTCCTCATCCCGCAACTCCTTCTGCGGCCTTAGCCTCGACCCGGGGGACGAACCTGTCCCAGCGGACCACCGCGCGCTGATGGCGCCCCTCGCCGATCATGTCCCTGCCGTCATGGGCGCGCACCGCGAACCAGACGAATTTTCCGTCGATCCCGGTCACTTCGGTCTCGACCTCCACCTCCAGCCCCGGCGGGGTGGGCGCGACATGGCTGACATCGACATGGGTGCCGAGCGAACCCTCGCCCTCGTCCATCCAGGGGCGCAACTGCTCGAGGCAGGCCCATTCCATCAGCCCGACCATATAGCCGGTGGCCAGAACCTCCGGCATCGCCCGGAACTCGGCGCTTTCGGGGTAAAGCCGCGGCACGGTATGCTCGGCCCCGATCCGGTGCCGGAACACGCCGCGAGCGCCTATGGCCAGGCCCGGTTTCATGCGCCCGCCTTCTGGTCGCCTGGCAGGATGTATTCCGCGCCTTCCCAGGGCGACATGAAGTCGAACTGGCGGTATTCCTGAACCAGCTTCACCGGCTCGTAGACCACGCGCTTCTCGGCCTCGTCGTAGCGGACCTCGACATAGCCGGTGGTGGGAAAGTCCTTGCGCAGCGGATGGCCGCGGAAACCGTAGTCGGTCAGGATGCGGCGCAGGTCCGGGTGGCCCGAGAAGAGGATGCCGAACATGTCGAACACCTCGCGCTCGAACCAGTTGGCCGAGGGGTGCAGACCGGCGATGGAGGGCACCATCTCGTCCTCGCGCACGGCGACCTTCACGCGGATGCGCTGGTTCCGGTACATCGACAGGAAGTGATAGACCACGTCGAAGCGCGCCACCCGCTCGGGCAGGTCGACCGCGGTGATGTCGACCAGGCTGGAGAACCGGCAGGACGCATCGTCGCGCAGGAATTCCACCAGATCCTTCAGATGGGCGAGGTTGGCGGTGACCGTCAACTCGCCGAAGGCGACGGCGGTGGATTGCACCGCATCGGCCTGTTTCAGCGCGATCATCGCGCCCAGTTCCAGCAGGGCTTCGCTCATCTCTTACCTCACCAGGGTGCCGGTGCGGCGGATCTTCCGCTGCAACTGCAGGATGCCGTAAAGCAGCGCCTCGGCCGTGGGCGGGCAGCCGGGGACATAGACGTCGACCGGCACCACGCGGTCGCAGCCGCGCACCACCGAATAGCTGTAGTGATAGTAGCCGCCGCCATTGGCGCAGCTTCCCATGCTGATCACGTAGCGCGGCTCGGGCATCTGGTCGTAGACCTTGCGCAACGCGGGCGCCATCTTGTTGGTCAGCGTGCCGGCGACGATCATCAGGTCCGACTGCCGGGGCGAGGCCCGCGGCGCGGTGCCGAAGCGTTCCAGGTCATAGCGCGGCATCGAGGTATGCATCATCTCGACCGCGCAGCAGGCAAGGCCGAAGGTCATCCAGTGCAAGGACCCGATCCGCGCCCAGTTGATGATGTCCTCGGTCGAGGTCAGGATGAAGCCCTTGTCCTGCAACTCGCGGTTCAGGGCCTGCACGGCAACCTCATGGTCGCCGCCCGCATGGTTGGCGGATGTGCTCACTCCCATTCGAGGGCCCCTTTCTTCCATTCATAGGCGAAGCCCACGGTCAAGACGGCCAGGAAGATCATCATCGACCAGAAGGCCAGCATCGAGATTTCCCCGAAGGCCACCGCCCAGGGGAAGAGGAAGGCGACCTCAAGGTCGAAGATGATGAACAGGATCGACACCAGGTAGAAGCGCACGTCGAATTTCATCCGCGCGTCGTCGAAGGCGTTGAAGCCGCATTCATAGGCCGAAACCTTTTCCGGGTCCGGGTTCCTGACCGCAAGCACGGCGGCGGCAAGGATCAGGACGATCCCCAGACCGACCGCAATCGCAAGCAGAATGAGGATGGGCAGATACTCTCGGAGAAGCGCGTCCACGAGATGCTCCTTACAGCTGGCCACGGGCGAGCTGCGGGTGCTGGCCACCCGCTTGCACTCTTGGGCTTCCGTTTACCCCGCGCCCTTGGCGGGGTCAACGCATCGGGGGCGGAAAAGAGCAGGCCCGCAGCACGGAAACCACGAATTGTATGCGATTGTGTGCAAAGATTTTTCCGAGTCTTTTTCGCAGCTTTCGCCAGCCCGCGCCCGGCCCGCCGGAGGGGCCGGGTTTTCGGCGAAAACCCGTGTCACCCGCACCAGCCCGCGCGATGCCCGCCGTCATAGCTGCGCCCCTGCCCCGCCGCGATCATCAGGGCCGCGGCATCCTTGCCATCCAGCATCAGGCGGACCAGCGGGCGGCCGTATCTGTCGCGGCCCTCGATCCGCACCTCCACGCTGGAGGCGCCCTTCACCAGCCCCGCCAAAGCCTGCTTCGCCGCCTGCGCCGCGGCGGTTTCCTCCGGGCAGCGGCCCTCCAGTTCCGGCGTGTCGATGTCCAGAAGCCGCGCCGTCTGGCGCATATCGCCGCAGATCAGTTCGACCGAGTCGCCGTCGTAGACATAGCCCACCCGGCAGCCCTGCCCTTCCGGCACGGGCGGGTCGGCCCAGTCGGCCACGGCCACCATCGCCATGAGGGTCAGGAAGACATAGGCCGCGAGATTGGCGTCAAGGCGCAACGGGCTATTGCACCTGCGGCGCGGCCACGGTTTCCACCACCTCGGCCTGACCGATCCGCAGCGCCTCGGCGCGGATGATGCGGGCGATCTGCGCCACGTCATCGGGCGTGAAGGTCAGCGGCAACCGCATGTCGACCAGCCCGGCAAGGATGCGGTCGGTCTGCGGGCAGGATTGCCCGCCCGCATAGCGCCAATGGACATAGCGGCTGGTGAAGGCCACCGGGTCGCCCGCGCCGAACCATTTCAGTTCCACCCCCCGCGCCGCGCAGGCGGCCAGGAGCGCGGTGATCCGGGTCTCCTCCCAATCCGGCAGCAGGAACTGGAAGGACGAGCCGACATAGGCCTCCGCCTCCGGGCGTGGGATCAGCCGCAGGCCCGGAACACCGGCCAGCCCGGCCTCGAGCCCCCGGTAAAGCGCCGCCCACCGCGCCCGCCGTTCCGGCAGCAGCGCGATCTGCGGCCGCAGCACGGCCGCGCGCAGGTTGTCCATCCGGCCCGAGACATTGGGGACCTCAAGCCGCAGCCCCTCGAACACCTCCGGCCCCGGCGCGGCGGGATGCTTGCCGTAAAGCATGTAGCTGCCGGACAAGAGCACCATCCGCGCCGCCAGATCGGCATCGTCGGTGATCAGCAGCCCGCCCTCGCCGCTGTTCATGTGCTTGTAGGTCTGGGTCGAGTAGCAGGCCACCGCGCCATGGCGGCCCGAGGGCATGCCGCGCCATTCCGCCCCCATCGTATGGGCGCAATCCTCGATCACCCTCAGGCCCAGCCGGGCGCACAACTCCATCAGCGCATCCATGTCGCAGACATGGCCGCGCATGTGCGACAAGAGAAGAAGCCGCGCGCCGGTCGCGCGGGCCTGCCGCTCCAGATCGGCAAGGTCGATCACCAGATCCGGCGTGATCTCGACGAAGACCGGCCGTCCGCCCGCCGCCGCGATCGCCCCCGGCACCGGGGCCAGCGTGAAAGCATTGGTCAGCACCGGCTCGCCCTGCCCCATCCCGCAGGCGCGCAGCGCGCAGCCCATGGCATAGCCGCCCGAGGCCACGGCGAGGCAATATTTCGCCCCGGTGAAAGCGGCGAAATCGGTTTCCAGAAGCGCCGCCTCGCCCGCCTCTCCGGCCACCGTATTGTAGCGGTGCAGCCGCCCGTGGCGCAAAACCTCAAGCGCGGCGGCGATCCCTTCCTCGGGGATCGGCTCCTGCTGGGTGAAGCTGCCGCGGAAGATCTCGGCTCCCTCTGCGGTCACGCCTTCTGCTCCCGCCGCATCAGCATCAGGAACAGCAGCGTCGTCACCGCCATGAAGCCGGCCGCCACGAAATAGGCCATGTCGGGCGATTGCCACGCCCGGCCCGGCGCCATGAAATACGCGAAGATCAGAGCATAGAACAGCGTCCCCACCAGCATCGCCAGATTGGTGATCGCCGAGATGCCGCCCTGCAGTTCGCCCTGCGCATCCTCGGGCACGCGCTTGGTCAGCATCGCCGTCATGATCGGATGGACGAAGCCTTCGGGCCCGTGCAGCAGGATCAGCAGCAGCACCGCCACCAGACTGCCGGCGAAACCATAGGCCAGCACCGCCAGCGTGGAGCAGACCAGCCCGAAAAGCGCGGTGCGATGCTCGCCAAGCGCCTTGGTCACCGGGCCGGTCAGCGTGGCCTGGCAGAGGCCCGTCACCAGCCCGAAGGCGGCAAGGGTCAGGCCGACCACGCCTTCGGACCAGCCGAACTTGGCGATGCCCCAGAAGGTCCAGATCGCCGGATAGACCGAGGTGGCGAAGAAGAAGAGGCCCATCAGCAGGCACATCGGCAGGACGCCGCGATAGGTGCCGAAGACCTTGAACGCCCCGAACGGGTTGGCGCGCCAGATGTCGAAGGGGCGGCGCTTGTCCTCGGTCAGCGACTCGGGCAGCACGAACCAGCCATAGGCAAAGTTCAGCAGCGAGATGAAGGCCGCCACCCAGAACGGCACCCGCGGCCCCAGTTCGCCCAGAAGGCCGCCGATCGCAGGGCCGATCACGAAGCCCACGCCGAAGGCCGCGCCCATCATGCCATAGGCCTTCGCCCGGTCCTCGGGCGCGGTGACATCGGCGATATAGGCGGAAGCGATGATCCAGCTTGACCCGCAGACCCCGGCCAGGATGCGGCCGACGAACAGCCAGAACAAGGTCGGCGCCCAGGCGGACAGGATGAAGTCCATCCCCAGCCCGAAGATGGCCAGCAGCAGCATCGGCCGCCGCCCGAAACGGTCGGCAAGGTTGCCCATCATCGGCGCGAAGGCGAACTGGGCAAGGCTGAAGGCCGCGAACATCCAGCCGCCGATCCAGGCCGCGCGGTCGATGCCGACATGGCCCACTTCCTCGATCAGCGAGGGCAGGACCGGCATGATCACGCCGAAGCCCACCATGTCGAGGAAGACCGTGACCAGAACGAAGGTCACGGCATGGCGCGAGGCCGGAGCCCGCGCCTCGGTGGTCGACATCGGAGACTCGGTGGTCGACATCGGAGAGGTGCTTTCTGCGGCCATGACGCGCAGGCTTATGCCGCCCGATGGCATCTTGTCAAATCCGCGGCAGGGGCGCGGATGACGGGAATTGTCACTGGCCAGTGCCCGGGTGATGCCGCATTGTTGACGAACTTTCCGGGAAACTGGAAGGAACACCGCCCAAGCCCTTGCCGGACTGAAGAAAACCGAAGGAATACCCCGATGCGCCTTGCCAGACTTGCCGCCGCCGCCTCCGTCGTCCTGACGCTGACCATCGCCTCCAGCCTGCCCGCCCGCGCCGACCTTGTGATCCAGGGCCGCGCCGCGCAGGCGCTGCATTGCTCGGCCATGCTCTACATGGTCTCGGACGAGCTTTACCGGGCCGGATACCTCAGCCGCGCCGACCTGAACTGGGCGCAACGCGCCGCGGTGTCGATGCTGGCCTATGTGCCGGGCACCGAGGACCAGAAGGTCAAGGCCATGGGCCAGCGCTTCAACAAGCTGATGCGGACCCGCACGCTGCAAGGCTTGATGAACGAATACAACAGCACCGCGAAATGGTGCCAGAAGAACTTCCTCTGACCGGGGGCGCCGAAATCCGCGCGGGTTTCGGGGGCGATTTCCGCGCGGAAATCGGCTTACCCCAGCAGCCGCGCGGCCACCTCCGGCAATTCGTCGAAATGGCCGATCAGCGCCTCGGGGTCCAGCCGCGCCACGCCCTCGCCCTCATGGCCGAAGGTGACCAGCGCCACCGGCACCCCCGCCGCAAGGCCGGTCTTGCGGTCGGTCTCGGTATCCCCCACCAGCATCGAGCGCGCCGCACCCCCGGCGCGCTCGACCGCCAGCCGGTAGGGCGCGGGGTCGGGCTTCCTGACCGGCAGCGTGTCCGCCCCCACCAGCGCGGCGAAAAGATCGCGCACCCCGAGCTGGCGCATCAGCGCCTCGGCCAGCCCCTCGGGCTTGTTGGTGCAGATCGCCAGCGACCGGCCCTGCCGCCGCAATTGCTCGATGGCATCGACGACGCCGGGGTAAAGCACCGTATGATGGCAGATCGCACCGGCATAGGCGTCGAGCAGCGGCTGATACCAGCGGTTCACCTCGGCCTCGTCCTCCCGGCCAAGCCGCGACAGCCCCAGCCGCAGCATCGCCCGCCCGCCGTTCAGCGCCACCAGCGCATCGCCCGGGCCAAGGAGATCGCCCTCGCCCATCGCCCGGAAACAGGCATTCGCCGCCGCCAGAAGATCGCCCGACGTATCGGCCAGCGTGCCGTCGAGGTCGAAGACCACGCAGCCCGACGCTTGCAACATCCCGCAATCCTCCGTTATCCGCAGCCTCTTGGCGGCATCGCGGCACCCGCGTAGAACGGCGGGCAAGGAAAAGAAAGGGGCGGAATGCAGGTCTCTCTGATCATCCTGGCGGCGGGCCAGGGCACGCGGATGAACTCGGACCTGCCCAAGGTCCTGCACCGGGTCGCCGCCGCGCCGCTTCTGCACCATGCCATGGCGGCGGGCCGGGCGCTGGACCCGGCGCGGACGGTGGTGGTGGTGGGCCATGGCGCCGAAGAGGTGGCAAAGGCCGCCCGCGCCTTCGACGAAGAGGCCGAGACCGTGCTTCAGACCGAGCAACTCGGCACCGGCCATGCCGTCGCGCAGGCCGCCCCCCTGCTGGCCGATGCGCCGGGCGAGGCGATCGTGCTTTACGGCGACACCCCCTTCATCCGGGCCGAGACCCTGCAGGCCATGCTGGCCGCCCGCGCCCAGCATGGCGTGGTGGTGCTTGGCTTCCACGCCCGCGACCCCGGCCGCTACGGCCGCCTGCTGACGGAAGGCGACACGCTTCTGGCGATCCGCGAATACAAGGATGCGACGGATGAGGAGCGCGCGATAACCCTTTGCAATTCCGGCGTGATCTGCGCATCGGCCCAGACATTGTTCCAACTGGTGGCGCAGCTTGGCAACGCCAATGCGGCGGGGGAATACTACCTGACCGATGTGGTCGAACTCGCCCGCACCGAGGGGCTGTCGGCAGGCGTGGTGATCTGCGACGAGGCCGAGACGCTCGGCATCAACACCCGCGCGCAACTGGCCGGGGCGGAAGCGGAATTCCAGAACCGCGCCCGCGCGGCGGCGCTTGAGGACGGCGTGACCCTGACCGCCCCCGAAACCGTGTTCTTCGCGCTGGACACCGTGATCGGCCGCGACGCTATCATCGGCCCGAACGTCCTGTTCGGTCCCGGCGTCACCATCGAATCCGGGGCCGAGATCAAGGGGTTCTGCCACCTGGAGGGCTGCCATGTCAGCCGCGGCGCCGATGTCGGCCCCTTCGCCCGCCTGCGCCCCGGCGCCGAACTGGCCGAGGACGTGCATGTCGGCAATTTCGTCGAGATCAAGAACGCCATCCTCGACGAGGGCGTGAAGGTCGGCCACCTGACCTATATCGGCGACGCGGACGTGGGCGAACACACCAACATCGGCGCGGGCACCGTGACCTGCAACTACGACGGCGTGATGAAGCACCGCACCACCATCGGCAAGCGGGTCTTCGTCGGCTCGGACACCATGCTGGTGGCGCCGGTGACGCTTGGCGACGGGGCGCTGACCGGATCGGGCAGCGTCATCACCGAGGACGTGCCCGCGGGCGCGCTGGCCCTTGGCCGCGCCCGGCAGGTCAACAGGCCGGGCCTCGCCACCCGGCTGATGGACAGATTGCGCGCCGTCAAGGCCGCGAAGCAGAAGGGATAACCCCATGTGCGGTATCGTCGGCGTCCTTGGCCATCACGAGGTGGCCCCGCTTCTGGTCGAGGCCCTGAAACGGCTGGAATACCGCGGCTATGACTCGGCGGGCATCGCCACCGTCAACCGCGGCAGGCTGGACCGCCGCCGCGCGGTGGGCAAGCTGGTGAACCTGTCGGACCTTCTGGTCCATGAGCCGCTGGCGGGCAAGTCCGGCATCGGCCATACCCGCTGGGCCACCCATGGCGGGCCGGAGGTCAGGAACGCCCATCCCCATCGCGCAGGCCCCGTGGCCGTGGTCCACAACGGCATCATCGAGAACTTCCGGGATCTGCGGCAGGAACTGGCCGCCGACGGCTATGCCCAGGAATCCGAGACCGACACCGAGACCGTCGCCCTGCTGGCGAAACGCGAGATGGACCGCGGCGCCTCGCCGGTGGATGCCGCCCGCGCCACGCTGAAACGGCTGCACGGGGCCTTCGCGCTCTGCTTCCTGTTCGACGGCGAGCAGGACCTGCTGATCGCCGCCCGCAAGGGCTCTCCCCTCGCCATCGGCTGGGGCACGGGCGAGATGTTCGTGGGCAGCGACGCCATCGCCCTGGCCCCGATGACCGATCGCATCACCTATCTGGAAGAGGGCGACTGGGCCATCGTCACCCGCAAGGGCGCCGAGATCTTCGACGCCGAGGACCGCCGCGCCAACCGCCCCGAAACGCGGGTGCAACTGGACGCGACGCGGATCGAGAAGGGCGGCTACCGGCATTTCATGGCCAAGGAGATCGCCGAGCAGCCGGTGGTGCTGGCCGATGCGCTGAAGCATTACACCGGCGGCGGCGCGGCCCCCGCCCTGCACCTGCCCGAGGCGCTGGACTTCTCGGCCATCGACCGGGTGACGCTGGTCGCCTGCGGCACCGCCTCCTATGCCTGCCATGTGGCGAAATACTGGTTCGAGCAGATCGCGGGCCTGCCCGCCGACATCGACATCGCGTCCGAGTTCCGCTACCGCGACCCGGTGCTGTCGCCCGCCTCCATGGCCGTCTTCGTCAGCCAGTCGGGCGAAACCGCCGACACGCTGGCCGCCCTGCGCCATGTGAAGGAGAAGGTGGCGCAGGTGGTCTCGGTGGTGAACGTCCCCACCTCCTCCATCGCGCGCGAAAGCGACCTTGCCCTGCCGATCCTTGCAGGGGTCGAGGTCGGCGTCGCCTCCACCAAGGCTTTCACCTGCCAGCTGACCGTTCTGGCGCTGATGGCGCTGAAGGCGGCGCAGGATCGCGGACGGATCGACGCCACGACGCTGGCCGGGCATCTGGCCGGACTGCGCGCGCTGCCGGGGCTGATGAATGCCGCGCTTGGCCTGTCGGATGCGGTGGCACGGGTGGCCGAGGATCTGGCCAAGGCGCAGGACATCCTTTTCCTCGGCCGCGGCGCGATGTTCCCTCTGGCACTGGAAGGCGCGCTGAAACTGAAGGAAATCAGTTACATCCATGCCGAAGGTTATGCATCGGGTGAACTCAAGCACGGCCCCATCGCCCTGATCGACGCCGCCGTCCCGGTGATCGTGCTGGCGCCGAAGGATCACCTCTTCGACAAGACGGTGTCGAACATGCAGGAGGTGATGGCGCGGCACGGCAAGGTGCTGCTCCTGTCCGATGCCGCGGGGATCGAGACCGCCGGTCAGGGCACCTGGAAGACCCTGCCCCTGCCGCAGGTCGCCCCGGAATGGGCGCCGATCCTCTACGCCATCCCGGCGCAGCTTCTGGCCTATCACACCGCCATCGCCAAGGGGACGGATGTGGACCAGCCGCGCAACCTTGCCAAATCGGTGACGGTGGAGTGAGCCCGCTCGACCAGTTGCTGGCGCTGGAGAACCCGGCCCGCGCCGCCGAGATGGCCGCCTATCACAAGGCGCCGCGCCGCTACCTTGGCATCGCGGTGCCGGTGCTGACCGCCCTGGCCACCGGCTGGCGCGAGGGACGTTCGGTCGAGGACCGCGTGGCGCTGGCCGACAGCCTCTGGCAGACCGACATCCACGAGGCCCGCATCGCCGCCGCCAAGCTCCTGGTGCAGGCGCGGCTCCGCCCGGATGATGCGGCCTGGGCGCTGGTCGCCTCCTGGGTGCCGCAGTTCGACGCCTGGGCCATTGCCGACCACGCCTGCGACTCGGGCGCCCGCCGCCTGCTGGCCGATCCCTCGCGGCTGGATCAGGTAGAGGGCTGGACCGCCTCTCCCAACATGTGGAGCCGCCGCGCCGCGCTGGTGATGACGCTGCCCTGGGCCAAGATGAACAAGGTGAAACCGCAGGACCTGGCGATCCGCGAGCGCGTGCTCGGCTGGGCCGCCGCTTACGTCCCCGACCGCGACTGGTTCATCCAGAAGGCGGTGGCCTGGTGGCTGCGCGACCTGTCGAAACACGATGCCGCCCGCACCCGCGCCTTCCTGGCCGAACATGGCGAGGCGATGAAAGCCTTCGCCCGCAAGGAAGCCGCCCGTCACCTGAACTGACGGATGCCTCCGGCGGGGATATTTGTGTTCTGAAAGAAGCGGCTTCTTTCAGAGGCCCTCAGGAGCCGAGGATGACCATCTGCGGCAGTTCCGTCAGCCCGATGCCAAGCGCCTGATAGGCCGAAAGCGACATCAGCGCCGCCCCGCTGCCCGGCCGCAGTTCCACCGCCAGCACCTTGCCGTTCGGCGCGCGGACCGAGCCCTTGGTGACGGATTTCACCAGCGAGGTCTGCACCCAGAGCCCCGGATCGGCGGGCGAGCCGAGCGCCACGATCTGGCGTCCCAGTTCGCCGCCGCCCGGCGCCGCCGCGAGCGCGGCCTTCTTCTCGGCCTCGGAGGTCTTGTCCAGCGCCGCGACCGACTGGCCCGAGCCCATCGTCTCCAGCGATTTCGTTTCCACCGAAGGCGCGAATTCGGTCGCCATCCCCGGCTCGGCGGCGGGCGCGGCGGACTTGCCGCCCTGCAGCACGGCACAGCCGGCAAGCGGCAGCAGCGCCAGGGAAATCAGGACGGTTCGGGACATCAGGCGCATCGGGACCACTCGCATCATCATGGCCGCAACGATAGTCTGCCGCCCCTGCCCCCGCAACCGCCGCTTTCCGGCTTGTGCAGGCTTCCGCCCGACCCTACCTTCATTCCATGACCGCAGCCCCGCTCATCGACCCCTTCCAGCGCGCGATTTCCTACCTGCGCGTCTCGGTCACCGACCGCTGCGATTTCCGCTGCACCTATTGCATGGCGGAACACATGACCTTCCTGCCCAAGGCCGACCTGCTGACGCTTGAGGAACTGGACCGGCTCTGCTCGGCCTTCGTCCGCATGGGCGTCTCGAAGCTGCGCGTCACCGGGGGCGAGCCGCTGGTGCGCAAGGGCATCCTGACCTTCTTCGAGGCGATGGCGCGGCATCTCGAAACCGGCGCGCTGAAGGAACTGACGCTGACCACCAACGGCAGCCAGCTGGCGCGTTTCGCCCGGCCCCTGGCCGATCTTGGCGTCCGGCGGGTCAATGTCTCGCTCGACACGCTGGACCCGGCGAAATTCGCCGCCATCACCCGCTGGGGCCGCCTGCCGCAAGTGCTGGACGGCATAGCCGCCGCCAGGGCGGCGGGCCTGCGGGTGAAGATCAACGCCGTGGCGCTGAAGGGCTTCAACGAGGACGAGCAGTTCTCATTGACCGACTGGTGCGCGGCAGAGGGCCATGACCTGACCTGGATCGAGGTCATGCCGATGGGCGATGTCGAACCCGCCCGGCTGGACCAGTACTGGAGCCTGAAGGACCTTCGCCGCCGCTACGACGAGCGCTTCGCCGTCACCGATCTGGCCGAGCGCAGCGGCGGACCGGCGCGCTATGTGCGGCTGCACGAGACCGGGCAGAAGATCGGGTTCATCACGCCGCTGACCCATAATTTCTGCGAAAGCTGCAACCGGGTGCGGCTGACCTGCACCGGGGAACTCTACATGTGCCTCGGGCAGGAGGACATGGCCGACCTGCGCGCGCCCCTTCGTGCAAGCCCGGAGGATACGGCGGTGGAACGGGCGATCCGCGCCGCCATCGCGCGCAAGCCCAAGGGTCACGATTTCGACTATTCCCGCCAGGGCGTCAGCGGCCAGATGACCCGTCACATGAGCCATACCGGCGGCTGACTGCCCGCGGCGCGCTGCAGGACGGTATTCCCCCCGTCCCGCCTCTGCCCCGGCACCCGGGGCCGCCGCTTCGCGAGACGCGCTGTCCGCGTCCCGCGGCTGATGTCATTTCGTCAGGATCAGCTTGCCCTGCCGGGTGATCCGCAGCGTGTAGACCTGGCCGTCCAGGTCGATCCGGGCAAGGCTTCCGCCCTCGGTCAGCACCCGGGCCTCGTGCACGGGGGTGGCGTCGGCGGTCAGCCAGGGGGTCAGGAAGGGTTCGGCGCGCGCGTTCATTTCCGCATCTCCAGATGGTCGATCAGCGCCTCCAGCCGGGCGCCGGGCATCAACCCTTCGTAGAGGCCCGCCACCGCGCGGGTCAGCAGTTCGGCAACGCCGGCCGGTTGGGGGCCGGGCGGCGCTACGGGCCGCGAAACCTGCGGAAACATCGGGCTCTCCTTCGGGGCAAGGGACACCGGGCTAGCCCATGATTCAAGGCCTGGCTTGGTCTTGAGCCTATTCCTGACTAAATTGATAACCTTTGTCAAGCACGCCTTGCGCGGGCTTTCGCAATTCTCCGCCGAAGGCCGGGATCAGGCGCCCCATGTCCTGCGCAGCACCCGCATCCAGTTGCCGAAGGCCAGCTTTTCCACCAGATCCTCGCCGAAGCCATGGTCCCGGCAGGCCTGCACCAGCCGCGGCAGCCCGGCCACGTCGCCGATCCCCCCGGGCATGGTCGCGCCATCGAAGTCCGAGCCGAATCCGACCCGGTCCTCGCCCAGCCTGCCCAGCAGGTGGTCCAGATGCCGCATCACCACATCCCAGCCCATATCGGCGCCGTCGCGGCCATCGGGGCGCAGGAAGCAGGTGGCGAAGTTCAGGCCGACCATGCCGCCGGTCTCGGCAATCGCATCCAGTTGCCAGTCGGTCAGGTTGCGGGTCGAGGCGCAGACGGCATGGGCGCAGGAATGCGTCGCCACGATGGGCGCATCCGACAGGCGCATCACGTCGCGGAATCCGGCGGCGTTCAGGTGGCTCATGTCCAGCAGCACCCGCAGGGCATTGCATTCGCGCACCAGCGCCTCGCCCGCGGGCGTCAGGCCGGGGCCGGTGTCGGGATCGCCGGGAAAGCGGAACGGCACGCCATGGCCGAAGATTGTCGGGCGGCTCCAGACCGGCCCCAGAGAGCGCAGCCCGGCGGCGTGCAGCAGATGCAGCGCGTCGAGATCCGGCCCGATCGCCTCGGCCCCTTCCATATGCAGGACGCCCGCCACCGCATCCGCCTCCACCGCCGCCTCGATCTCGGCGACCGAGCGGCAGGCGCGGAAGGTCCCGCCGGAAGCGCGCGCCATCCAGTGGAAAAGGCCCGCCTGATGCATCGCCGGGCCGATGGCCGCCTCCGCCCCGATCAGGTCTGGCAAGGGCAGGTCGAAGGGCGGGTTCTCCATCGCCGCCATGAAGTCGAAGCCCTCCACCTGCGGCGAGGGGACATAGATCGCGAACAGCCCGCCCGCGAATCCCCCGGCCTGCATCCGCGGCAGGTCGAGATGCCCCTTCCCTTCGCCGGTCAGGAAGATCTCCTCCCGCCGCTCCGGCGCCAGATGCAGGCGCAGGAGAAGATCGTTGTGGCCGTCGAACACCTTTTGCATCGGGGGCTCCTGTTGGGGGTCGGGCGGCATCACACCTGCCCCGGGATGGAATGACAACCCCCGTCGTCGGGGGCATTCTGCCCCCAAACCCCCTGAGGATATTTTCATTCTGAAAGAAGCCGCCTCTTTCAGAACATAAATATCCCCGCCGGAGGCACGCCCGAGCCGGTTGCGCCTGAAAGGCGCAGAGGCGAGATACGGACTTGCGCCGCAAGGCGCGCATCTTGGCAACGGGTCAGAAGTGGAACGGCTCCACCACCTCGCGCCGGCCCAGCGTCAGTGCATCCGCCACATGGACCATCGGCGACAGGTCGGCCTCGCTTTCGCCGCGCGCGACCAGCACCGCCATCCTTGCGTAAAGCGCCGGGTATTCGCCCATGATGTCGGCCTCGCCCGCCACCGGTACCCCGTCGACCTCCATCACATTGCCGCCCAACCGCAACGCCATCCGGCCGCCGTCGGCGGTCTCGAACACGATGTCCCAGGTCTGAGGCCCCTCCTGCCGCCAGTCGAAGCCCGCGCTGACGCCGCCGGTGAAGGTCAGTTCCGCCGCGATCGGGGTCTGGCGGTTGGCCGGGAATTGCAGCACGGCGCCGGTCAGGTGGACCGGGCGCGGCAGGATTTCGGTCAGGATCGACAGCGCGTTGATGCCGGGATCGAAGACCCCCATGCCGCCCGGCTCGAACACCCAATCCTGCCCGGGGTGCCATTTGCGCACATCCTCGCGCCAGTCGATCCGGGCGCGGGTCACCTCTCGCCCGGCCAGCCAGCCCTTCGCCTGCGCCACCGCGCGGGCCATCCGGCTGTGCCATGTGGCGTAGAGGGTCAGCCCCCGTCCCGCCGCCAGCGCCTGCAGGGCGTGGACCTCGGCCAGCGTGGCGCCCGGGGGCTTTTCCAGCATCACATGCCGCCCCGCCAGAAGCGCCGCCTCCGCCTCATCGAAACGCGGCACCGGCGGCAGGCAGAGCGAGACCACCTCCACCCCGGGATGCGCCGCCAGTGCGGCCTCAAGCGTGGTGAAGGCGGGGATGCCCTCGACCCGTCCCGACCGGCTGACGGTGCAGGCAAGGTGGAAGTCCGGGCTGGAGGCCAGCGCCGGAACATGCTGGTCCAGCGCGATCTTCCCTATCCCGACCAGACAGACGGCGCGGGTCATCAATGGCTCTCCCGCGCGACGGCATTGCCGCGGCAGCCGATCAGGAAGTCCATGTCCGCGCCCTTGTCGGCGCCCTGCACATGGTCGTGGTAAAGCCTGGCATAGCCCGAGGCCGGAGGCTCCACCGCCGGTTTCCACGCCGCCAGCCGCGCCGCCAGTTCGTCATCGGGAATGTCCAGATGCAGGCGCCGCGCTTCCACGTCCAGCTCGATGAAATCGCCGGTCCGCACCACCGCCAGCGGCCCGCCCCGCGCGGCCTCGGGGCTGGTGTGCAGCACCACGGTGCCATAGGCCGTCCCGCTCATCCGCGCGTCGGAGATCCGCACCATGTCGGTGATCCCCTTGCGCAAGACCTTCGGCGGCAGGCCCATGTTGCCCACCTCGGCCATGCCGGGATAGCCGCGCGGGCCGCAGTTCTTCAGCACCATGACGCAGGTCTCGTCGATCTCCAGCGCCTCGTCCTCGATCCGGGCCTTGTAGTCGTCGATATCCTCGAACACCACCGCCCTGCCCCGGTGCTTCATCAGGTGGGGCGAGGCGGCCGAAGGCTTCAGCACCGCCCCGTCCGGCGCCAGGTTGCCGCGCAGCACCACGATGCCGCCCGAGGAGGTCAGCGCCCTGTCGGCGGGCAGGATCACGTCCTCGTTCCAGTTGCGGACATCCTTCACCTCGTCCCAGACCGGCCCGCCCGAGACGGTCAGCGCGTCGCGGTTCAGCAGCCCCGCCTCCCCCAGCCGCTTGATCACCACCGGCAGGCCGCCGGCGTAGAAGAATTCCTCCATCAGGTATTTGCCCGAGGGCATCAGGTTGACCACGGTCGGCACGTCGCGGCCCCACTGGTCCCAGTCGTCCAGGCCGAGGTCCACCCCGATCCGCCCCGCGATGGCCAGCAGGTGGATCACCGCATTGGTGCTGCCGCCGATGGCCGCATTGGTGCGGATGGCGTTCTGGAATGCCGCGCGGGTCAGGATGTCCGAGGGCTTCAGGTCGTCCTTCACCATCTGCACGATCCGCCGCCCGGTCAGTTGCGCCATCACCCGGCGGCGGCTGTCCACCGCGGGAATGGCGGCATTGCCGGAAAGCGTCATGCCCAGCGCCTCCACCATGCTGGCCATGGTCGAGGCGGTGCCCATCGTGTTGCAGGACCCGGGAGAGCGGCTCATCGACGCCTCGGCCTCGACGAAATCCGCCGCCGTCATCTCGCCCGCCCGCACCGCCTCGGAGAATTTCCACAGATGGGTGCCCGAGCCGACCCTTTCGCCGCGGAACCAGCCGTTCAGCATCGGCCCGCCGGAAACCATGATCGTCGGCAGGTCGCAGCTTGCCGCCCCCATCAGCAGCGAGGGCGTGGTCTTGTCGCAGCCGACAAGGCAAACCACGCCGTCCATCTGCTGGCCGCGGATGGTTTCCTCAACCGCCATGGCGGCGAGATTGCGGAACATCATCGCCGTGGGGCGGAAGCCGGATTCGGAGACCGAGAACACCGGCACGATCACCGGCAGCCCGCCCGCCTCGTAGACGCCATGCTTCACCCGCTCGGCCAGATCGTTCAGATGGGCGTTGCAGGGGTTCAACTCGCTGAAGGTGTTCAGGATGCCGATCACCGGGCGGCCGTCGAACAGGTCGGCGGGCAGGCCCTGGTTCTTCATCCACGACCGGTGGTAGATTGCATCCTTCGAGGTTCCGGCGAACCATTCCTGGCTGCGCAGCTTCCGGGGCCATGGGGCGGGTTTGAACGTCATGTCTTCCTCACAGGGCGGTGACGGCGGTCGCGCCGTCTTCGCGGGCCGCGAAGGCCAGCGGGTTCTTCAGGGGCAGGCCGAAGGGCGCGGCCTCGATCTCGAACACATCCCCCGCCTGCGCCTTCACCCCGTCGGCGAAGGACAAGGTGGCGGTGCCGAAGAAATGCACATGCAGATCGCCGGGCTGGCGGAAGATGCCGTATTTGAAATGATGGTGTTCCAGATTGGCGAAGCTGTGCGACATGTTCGCCTCGCCCGACAGGAACGGCTTTTCCCAGATCACCTCGCCGCCTCTGCGGATGCGGCTGGTGCCGCGCAGATCGGCGGGCAGGTCGCCCACAAGGATCTCTGGCCCGAAACTTGCCTGCCGCAGCTTGGAATGCGCCAGCCAGAGGTAGTTCCTCCGCTCCACCACATGGTCGGAAAACTCGTTCGCCAGCGCCCAGCCGATGCGGAAGGGCTGCCCCCCCGGCCCGATCAGGTAGATGCCCGCGACCTCAGGCTCTTCCCCGCCATCCCCGGCGAAGCCGGGGGCGGTCAGCGCGGCGCCGGGGGCGACGGCGGCATAGCCGTTGCCCTTCCAGAACCATTCCGGCTGCACGCCGACCCCGCCCGGCGCGGGCCGCCCGCCGTCCAGCCCCATGCGGAACATCCGCATGGAATCGGTCAGCGCCTCCTCCCCCGCCGGTTTGGCGTGCATCGCGTCGCGGGCGGCGGCGGAGCCGAGATGGGTCAGCCCGGTCCCGGTCAGGTGCATATGCGCCGGGTCGGGATGGGTGACGGGCAGCACCACCCTGCCCTCCGCGGCCAGCCGGGCAAGGTCCACCGCCTCGCCGAAACCATGCGCCGCGATCATCGCCTTCAGCCCGCGGCCGGTGTCGACAGCCTCCTGCGCCAGCGCCAGCACCGATGCCACGCCGCGCACCACAGCCGCCTCCGACCCCTCGCGGGCGACGACGGCAAGGCCGCCGTCCGGCTGCAGAACCTGCGAGATCAGCATGGCGGCCCCTTCACTTGCTCTTGTTGTAGACATCGAAGATCACCGCGGCCAGCAGCACCAGCCCCTTGATCATCTGCTGGTAGTCGATGCCGACGCCAAGGATCGACATCCCCATGTTCATGATCCCCATGATCAGCGCGCCGATCACCACGCCGATGATCCGGCCCGAACCGCCGGTCATCGAGGCCCCGCCGATGAAGACGGCGGCAATCGCGTCCAGCTCGAACCCCGTGCCGGCCTTCGGCGTGGCCGAGTTCAGCCGCGCGGTGACGATCATCCCCGCCAGCGCCGCCAGCATCCCCATGTTGACGAAGCACAGGAACACCAGCCGGTCCGAGCGGATGCCCGACAGCTTTGCCGCCTTCTCGTTGCCGCCGACGGCATAGATGCGCCGCCCGATCACCGTGTTCTCGGTGAAGAAGGCGTAGAAGACCACCAGCACGGCCAGCACCACCAGCACGTTCGGCAGGCCGCGGAAGCTGGCCAGTTGCCAGCCGACGAAGCCCACCGCCGCACCCACCGCGATCTGGCGGCCGAGGAACAGCGCCATCGGCTCCGGCTCGATCCCGAACTCGCGGTCGCGGGCCCGGCCGCGGAAGCCCAGCCAGAAGATCGCCCCGATCCCCGCCGCCACCAGCAGGAGCGTCAGCCCGTGCGGCCGCCCGATCCCGGTCAGGTCGGGGATGAAGCCCGAGGACAGCGACTGGAACCCCTTGGGGAAAGGCCCGATGTTCTGCCCCCCCAGCATCCACATCGTTGCGCCGCGGAAGACCATCATTCCCGCCAGCGTGACGATGAAGGACGGGATGCGCCAATAGGCCACCCAATAACCCTGCGCCGCCCCGATCGTGCCGCCGATCACCAGCGTCAGCAGGATCACCAGCGGGAAGGGCAGCCCCAGCGAGACCGTCATCCAGGCCGAGCAGGCCCCGGTGAAGGCGGCGACCGAGCCGACGGACAGGTCGATATGGCCCGAGACGATGACCAGCAGCATGCCCAGCGCGAGGATGATCACATGGCCGTTCTGCAGGAACAGGTTGTTGATGTTCAGCGGTTGCAGGAAGCTGACCGGCTGCGGCTGCAACGCCAGGATCACGGTGAAGAAGGCCACGATGGCGACCAGCGCCACCAGCATCCCGTTCTCGCGCAGATGGCCGCCCAGATGCGCGCCGATGCCCTTGCCTTCCGCCATCACGCGGCCTCCCCCTGATCCATGCCATCGGCGCGATTTGCCTTCATGATCATCGCCATGATCCGCTCCTGCGTCGCCTCTTCACGCGGCAGTTCCCCCAGGATGCGGCCCTCGTTCATCACATAGATGCGGTCGCACATGCCCAGGAGTTCCGGCATCTCGCTGGAAATCATCACCACGCCCCGGCCCTGCGCCGCGAGATCGTTCATGATCTGGTAGATCTCGAATTTCGCGCCCACGTCGATGCCGCGGGTGGGTTCGTCGAGGATCAGCACCTGCGGATCGGTGAAAAGCCATTTCGACAGCACCACCTTCTGCTGGTTGCCGCCCGAAAGGTTGACCACCTTCTGCCGCACCCCCGGCGTGCGGATCGCCAGCGCCTTGCGGTAATCCTCGGCCACCTTCGCCTCGCGCCGCTTGTCCAGCACGCCGCGCAGGGCGACGCCGGCAAGGTTGGCAAGGCTGATGTTCTTCAGGATCGGTTCTTCCAGCACAAGGCCAAGCGCCTTCCTGTCCTCGGTCACATAGGACATCCCCGCCGCGATGGCCTTCTGCACGGTCGAGACATCGGCCAGCTTGCCGCGCAGCTTCACCACCCCGCCCTGCCAGCGCCCGTAGCTGCGGCCGAACAGGCTCATCGCCAGTTCGGTGCGGCCCGCCCCCATCAGCCCGGCGATGCCGACGATCTCGCCCGCCCGCACATGGAAGCCCGCGCCGCGGATCATCACCCGCCCGGGTTCCTCGGGGTGAAGGACGGTCCAGCCCTCCACCTCCATCAGCCGCTCGCCCGGGGCAGGCACCCGCTCCGGGTAGCGATGCGCCATGTCGCGGCCCACCATGTCGCGGATGATCCTGTCCTCGGTGATCTCGTGGCGATCCATGGTCGAGACGGTGGCCCCGTCGCGCAGCACAGTGATCCGGTCGGCCACGCGGGAAATCTCGTTCAGCTTGTGGCTGATGATGATCTGCGTCACCCCCTGCGCCTTCAATTCCAGCATCAGGTCCAGCAGCTTCTGGCTGTCGTTCTCCTGCAAGGCCGCCGTGGGTTCGTCCAGGATCAGCAGCCGCACGTCCTTGGCCAGCGCCTTGGCGATCTCGATCAACTGCTGCTTGCCCACCCCCAGCTTGCCGACCGGGGTCGAGGGCGGCTCGGCCAGCCCGACCTTCCTCAGCCAGCCCTCGGTCTTGTGGAACGCCTGCGGCCAGTCGATCACGCCCTTCCGCGCCACCTCGTTGCCGAGGAACAGGTTTTCGGCGATGGACAGAAGCGGCACCAGCGCCAGTTCCTGATGGATGATGATGATCCCCCGCGCCTCGCTGTCGCGGATGCCGCGCAGGGCCAGCGCCTCGCCGTCATAGCGGATCTCGCCTTCGTAGCTTCCGTGAGGATAGACCCCCGACAGCACCTTCATCAGCGTCGACTTGCCCGCGCCGTTCTCGCCGCAGATGGCATGGATCTCGCCCGCCTCGACCGACAGGTTCACATTGTCCAGCGCCCGCACGCCCGGAAAAGCCTTGCCGATCCCCCGCATCTCCAGAAGCGCCATCAGCCCCTCCCCTGAACGGCCCGCATGTCATCTGTTCACGAATATCCCGGGGGGTGCCAGTGATGCGCCATCGGTCCGGGCATCACCGGCAACGGGGGCCGGCCCCCGCCTGCCCCCGGAACATCACTTGATCTGGTCGGCCGTGTAATACCCGGATTCCACCAGCACCCCGTCGATATCGCCAACCCCCAGCGACACCGGCTCCAGCAGGTAGGACGGCACCACCTTCACCCCGTTGTCATAGGTCGAGGTGTCGTTGATCTCCGGCTCGCCGCCTTGCAGGATCGCGTCCACCATCTTCACCGTCACCCCCGCCAGCGAGCGGGTGTCCTTGAACACGGTCGAATACTGCTCGCCCGCCAGCATGGATTTCACCGAGGGGATCTCGGCGTCCTGCCCGGTCACGCAGGGCATCACCATGTCGCCCGAGCCGTAGCCCACGCCCTTGACCGAGGACAGGATCCCGATCGACAGCCCGTCATAGGGCGACAGCGCCCCCATCAGCGGCTTGTCGCCGTAGTTGGCGGCCAGCAGGTTGTCCATCCGCGCCTGCGCGACGGCGCCGTCCCACCGCAGCGTGCCCACCTTGTCCATGCCGGTCTGGCCCGAGCCGACGACGATCTCGCCCGAGTCGATCAGCGGTTGCAGCACCGACATGGCGCCATCGTAGAAGAAGAAGGCGTTGTTGTCGTCCGGGCTGCCGCCGAACAGTTCCACGTTGAAGGGCTTCGCCTCCGGGAAACGCTCGTTCAGGCATTGCACCAGGCTTTCCGCCTGCTGCACGCCGACCTTGAAGTTGTCGAAGGTGGCGTAATAGTCCACCGCCCCGCTGTCGCGGATCAGCCGGTCGTAGGCGATGACCTTGATCCCCGCCGCCTGGGCGTTTTCCAGCGCGTTCGACAGGGTGGTGCCGTCGATGGCGGCGATCACGAGCACGTTCACGCCCTTCGAGATCATGTTCTCGACCTGCGACAGCTGGGTCGGGATGTCGTCCTCGGCATATTGCAGGTCGGTGGTATAGCCCGCCGCCTGGAACTGCTCGACCATCGAATTGCCGTCCGAGATCCAGCGCGACGAGGATTTCGTCGGCATCGCGATCCCGACCGAGCCCTTGCCCTCGGCAGCCGCGAACTGCGGGGCCGCGACCAGCGCAGCGGTGGCCAGCGCCAGAAGGGCGCGTTTGGTAAGTTTCATGCTGTTCCTCCCCATGGCCGCCCCTGCGGCCGTGGCGAAGGGATGGCAAATCGGATCATACCCGTCAAATCATGATTTTATAGTATTTCATATCCTGTATGGTATATATTGATTGCCTCGCCACGCTAGGACACCCGCCATGCCCCTGCCCCGCCCCGACCCTCTGCAAGCCCGCGGGCTGAAGCTTTCCCATCTTCGCCTGATGGCCGCCCTGCTGGAAACCGGCCAGATCGGCCAGGCGGCCGAGGGGCTTGGCATCACCCAGCCCGCCGCCTCGCGCCTGCTGGCCGAGGTGGAGCGGATCGCGGGCCACCCCGTCCACCAGCGGACGGGGCGCGGCATGGCGCTGACCGGGGTCGGCCTGGCGCTGGCCCGCCGCGCCCGCCGGGTGCAGATGGAGCTGCAGGACGCCGCCCGAGACCTGGCCGAGGTGGGGGCGGGCCAGTCCGGCCATGTCCGCATCGGCGCGGTGACCGGGGCGGCGATGGAACTGGTGCTGCCCGCCCTGCGCGCCGCCCGCCTGACCCTGCCGCAGATCACCGCCGAGGTGGTGGTCGCGCCCTCGGACCTTCTGGCGCAGCAACTGCTGTCGGGCCGGATCGACTTTGCGCTGGCCCGCCGCCCCTCCGGCCCCGACCGCGCCCTGATCGACGAGACGCGGCTGGCGACCGAGCCCGTCTCGCTGATCGCGCGGCGCGACCATCCGCTGGACCGTCCCGGCCCGCTGCCCGCCGCCGACCTGATGGCGCATGACTGGGTGATGCCGCCGCGCGACTCGATCCTGACCCGCACGGTGCTGGACCGCCTGTCGCGCCTTGGCCTGCCCGAGCCGCCGCAGCGGCTGTCCACCGCCTCCTTCCTGCTGACGCTGGCGCTGATCCAGCAGTCCAACGCCATCGCCCCGGTGTCGACGGCGGTGGTCGAGGCCTTCACCCGCGCGCCGGACGCGCCCTATGTCCTCCTGCCCGCCGATCTGGGCATCGAGGTGGAGCCCTTCGGCCTCCTCACCCGCAGCGGCGCCACCCTGCCCCCGGCGGCCGAGCGGCTGGCGGCACTGATGCTGGGCCGGGCCGCTTGACCCGCCCTCTGGCGCCGCCGGCCGGGCTGTGATTGTCTGGCCCGGCCCCTCCGCTTCGGTCCCGCCCGTGAACGCCCCCGACGACGCCCTCCTGACCCTGCCGCCGCCCGACCTGCCGCCCGAGGCGCTGGCCGGGCATCTGGCGCGGCACTGGGGCCTGTCCGGCCGCCTGACGCCGCTGACCTCGGAACGCGACCTGAACCACCGGCTGGACTGCGAGGCGGGCAGTTTCGTCCTGCGGCTGGCCAATCCGGCCGAACCGGCGGAGATGACCGATTTCCAGAGCCGCGCCCATCTGCATGTCGCCGCCCGCGATCCCGGCCTGCCGGTGCAGCGGCTGGTGCCGCTGGCGGACGGAAGCCACGGCCTGCCGCTGCCCGAAGGACGGCTGCGGCTTTTCACCTGGCTTCCCGGCACGCCGCTGGCCCATCTGCCGCCCGGCCCCGGCCAGACGCGCGCCATCGGCACGGCCCTTGCCCGGCTGACCGCGGCGCTGGAGGACTACGACCACCCCGCCGCCGACCATGTGCTGCTGTGGGACATCCGCCGGCTTCCCGCCCTGTCCCACCGCCTGCCCGCCCTGACGGACCCGGACCTGCGGGCCGGGGCCGAAGCCTTCATCGCCGATTTCGCCGCCCGCGTCTCTCCGGTTCTGGACCGGATGCCGCGGCAGGTCTGCCATGCCGATTTCAACCCGCACAACCTGCTGGCCGATCCGCAGGACCCGGACAGGCTAACCGGCATCCTCGACTTCGGCGACATGGTGCGCACGCCGCGCATCTGCGACCTTGCCGTCGCCGCCTCCTACCGGATGGCGGACGGGGATCCGCTGGACGCCCTCGCCGCGCTGGTCGGGGCCTATGCCGCCCGCCTGCCGCTGACCCGGGACGAGACCGCGCTGCTCTACGACCTGATCCAGGCAAGGATGATGACGACGCTGGTCATCACCGCCTGGCGCGCCGCGCTTTATCCCGGCAATGCCGCCTATATCCTGCGCAACGCCCCTTCGGCCCGGCAGGGGCTTGCCGCCTTCCGCGCCCTCGGCCGCGGCCGCGTGACCGAAACCATCGCCCGCGCCGCCGGGCAGGAGTGACACCGATGACCCAGCCGCAACGCGCCACCGGCGCGATGATCAACGCCTTCACCCCCGGTTCCGGCCATCTCTCGCCCGAGGACGAGGCGCTGGCCGCGCGGCGCGCGCGCCTGCTCGGCCCGGCCTACCGGCTCTTCTACGAAACCCCGGTGCATCCGGTGCGGGGCCAGGGCGTCCATCTCTACGACAAGGAAGGCCGGGCCTGGCTGGACTGCTACAACAACGTGGCCTCGGTCGGCCATGCCCATCCCCGCGTGGTCGAGGCCATGGCCACGCAGGCCGCCCGGCTGGCCACCCATACCCGCTATCTGCACGAAACCGTGCTGGAGCTGGCCGAGCGGCTGCTGGCCACCTTCCCGGCGGAGATCGGCCATGTGATGTTCACCTGCACCGGGTCAGAGGCGAACGACCTTGCCTACCGCATCGCCCGGGCGGCAACCGGCGGGACGGGCGTGATCGTCACCGACAACGCCTATCACGGGGTGACGCTGGCCACCGCCGGGATGTCGATGTCGATCGGCCCCGCCGTCGCCCCCGGCCCCGAGGTCTTCGCCATCCCGGCGCCCACGCCCGTCAACTACCCCGCGGGCGTGGCGCAGGGCTTCGCCGCCGCCGTCACCGCCGCCTGCGCCGGGATGCGGGCAAAGGGCATCCGCCCGGCCATGCTGATTGCCGACACGATCTTTTCCTCGGACGGAGTCTGGCCGGACCCGGCGGGCTTCCTTGCCCCCGCCGTCGCGGCGATCCGGGCCGAAGGTGGGTTGTTCCTTGCCGACGAGGTGCAACCGGGCTTCGGCCGCACGGGCAGCCACATGTGGGGCTTCCAGCGGCACGGCGTAGTGCCGGACATGGTGTCGATGGGCAAGCCGATGGGCAACGGCTATCCGGTCGCCGCCCTGGCGCTGCGGCCCGGGGTGATCGCCGAGTTCGGCGCGAAGGCGCGCTATTTCAACACGTTCGGCGGCAATGCCGTGGCCGCCGCCGTGGCGCTGGCTGTGCTGGACGTGATCCGCGACGAGGGATTGATGGAGAACGCCGCCCGCGTGGGGGCGGCCTTCCGCGACGGCCTCGCCGCGCTGACCGGCGATACCTTGGGAGAAGTCCGCGGCGCCGGTCTCTTCCTCGGCGCCGACATGCTGCGCGACGGCGCCCCCGCGCCGGACCGCGCCGGAAGGCTGGTCAACCTGATGCGGGACGAGGGCATCCTGATCTCCGCCACCGGCCCGCAGGGCCATATCCTGAAGCTGCGCCCACCGCTGCCGTTTTCGCAAGACAACGCCGCGCAGGTGGTGGAGACGGTGGAAAGGCTGCTGCCGCGTCTGTAGGCGGCTTTTCGTCAAAGAACCCGGATCAATATCCGCCGCGACGCAAACGGCCCGTCTGGCGAAGGCCCCCGCCTTCGCCATGCGATGCGGGCTCAACCCAACCGGCCGGGCCTCAAAGGCCCGGCCAGCGCCCGCCCCGCCCTCGGCGGGCGCTTCTCGCCCGCCGGGTCAGGCGCTGGCCTCACAGGGTTTCTCGCTGACAGGTCTACAGTGGAACCGCCGCGCACGGGCGGGGGCGAGGCAGTGCCTCGCCTTTTCCCGCCCGGACAAGCCGCGGACCGCTTGGGCTGTCGTCCCGCCTAGCCCAAGGCATACCCCGCGCCGCGCACGGTGCGCAGCGGGTCGTCGCCGCCATGGGCCATCAGGCTTTTCCGCAACCGCCCGACATGCACATCCACCGTCCGCGTATCGACATAGATGTCGCGGCCCCAGACCCGGTCCAGCAACTGCTCGCGGCTCCACACCCGGCCCGGCTTCTCGATCAGCGCGGTCAAGAGGCGGAACTCGGTCGGGCCCAGCTTCAGCACCTTGTCGGCGCGGTAGACCCGATGCGTCTCGGGGTCCAGCCGGATGTCGCCCCATTCCAGCACCACGCCCGCCGAGGAAGGCCGCACCCGCCGCAGTTGCGCCCGCGCCCGCGCCATCAGCTCCAGCACCGAATAGGGCTTGATCACATAATCGTCCGCCCCGGTTTCCAGCCCCCGGATCCGGTCCACCTCCTCGGCCCGGGCCGAGAGCATGATGATCGGGATGCCCCGCGTCTCGGGCCGCATCTTCAGGCGGCGGCAGACCTCGATCCCCGACAGCTTCGGCATCATCCAGTCCAGGATGATGATGTCCGGTCCCTCTTCCTCGACCAGCATCATCGCGTCCTCGCCATTGTCGGCGGGCACCACCCGGAAGCCCTCGGCATCCAGGTTGTAGGCCAGCACCTCGCGCTGCGCGGGCTCGTCCTCGACCAGAAGCACCACCGGCCTTTCGCTCTGCGCCATCCTTCTCTCCTTGTTCCGGGGGCGGCCTCAGCCCGGGGCCAGCCCCGTCGAATCCATCTTGGGCCGCGCCGTCTCCGGCATCTGCCCCTCCACGAGATAGATCACCTGTTCGGCGATCCCGGTCGCATGGTCGCCCACCCGCTCGATGTTCTTGACGATGAAATGCAGGTGCATGCAGGGGGTGATGTTGCGCGGGTCCTCCATCATGTAGGTCAGGAATTCCCGGAACAGCGCGTTGTAAAGCTGGTCGACCTCATGGTCGCGCAGCCGCACCTCCCCGGCGCGGGCGGCGTCGCGGGCGACATAGGCGTCCAGCGCGTCGGAAAGCATGGCGACCACCGCCTTCGCCATCCGCCGCACCGCCACGCCCGAACTGCCGACCGGCGGCATCGACAACAGCAGCAGCGCCCGCTTGGCGAGGTTCTTGGCATAGTCGCCCGAGCGTTCCAGCGCCGCGGCGATCCGCATGGTGGCCAGCACCAGCCGCAAGTCGCCCGCCGCCGGGGCCTCAAGCGCCAGAAGGCGGGCGCAATCGGTCTGGATCTCTTCCTCCAGCGCGTCGATGGCGGCATCGCCAAGACGCACCCGGTCGGCCAGGGCCTGGTCGCGCCGTTCCAGCGCCTCGGCGGCCTCCAGCAGCGCCGCCTCGACCATGCCGCCCAGTTTCATCACCCGCGCCTGCACGGCTTCAAGCTCCACGTCGAAGCGGCTGCGGATATGCGGTTCCTGCATCATCTGATCCTGCCCGTGCCGGGAACGGAAGCTCCGCCCGGCGAGACCCATTTGCCATGGGCATGCTACGGTTCTGTAACCGCTACATGACAGTTTTGTAAAATCAGCCCGGGTTGCGGGCCAGCAGCGCCTCGATCTCGGCCCGGGCGGGCATCGCGCCTGCCGTGCCGGGGCGGGTGACGGAAATCCCGGCAGTGGCGCAGCCGAAGCGCACCGCCTCGATCACGTCGCGGCCCTCGCTCAGCGCCACCACGAAGCCGCCGTTGAAGGCATCGCCCGCGCCCGTCGTCTCGACCACCGGCCCGGCGCCGATCACCGGGACATGCACGCAGCGCGAGGCGTCGCGGTAAAGCGCCCCGTTGCCGCCAAGGGTGATCACGACCGCCCCCACCCCGCGGGCCAGCAGAGCGTCCGCCGCCCTTTCGGCGCTGGCAAGGTCGGTCACCGGGATGCCGGACAGCATCTCGGCCTCGGTCTCGTTCGGGGTCAGGTAGTCGCACAGCGCCAGCATCGCATCCGGCAGATCGGCGGCGGGCGCGGGATTGAGGATGGTCGTCACCCCGGCCTCGCGCGCGATCTGCAAGCCGCGCAGCGCGGCCTCCACCGGCTGTTCAAGCTGGGTGACGAAGGCGGCCGCGCCGCGGATCAGCCCGGCCCGCGCCTCGACATCGGCGGCAGAGATTCGGGCGGCGGCGCCGGGCGCCACGATGATCGCGTTGTTGCCCGTCGCGGCCTCAAGGAAGATGAAGGCGGCGCCGGTATAGCTTTCGGCATCCTCGGTCACCTCGGGATGCACCCCGGCCTTCACCCAGGTCGAGCGGGCGATGGCGGCGAAATCGTCGCGCCCCAGACGGGTGATGAAATGCACCTCTCCCCCCGCCATCGCGGCGGCGGCCGACTGGTTCGACCCCTTGCCCCCCGGGCCCAGGGCGAAGCTGTGGCCGAGGATGGTCTCGCCCAGCCTCGGCTGCCGGTCGGCGCGATAGGCGGTGTCGGCGACGAATATGCCCAGGATCACGATGGGTTTCTTCAAGGTGCGGACCTTTCCTCATGTGGCGCAGGGGCGGCAGTGCAGGCATCCCCTGCCTTTCTCTAGCACCCCCGGATGCCGTCGCGCCACGCCGCCGGCAGGGAAAATGCCCGGCGCAACACTGCCGAAACGAAACAACAGGCTCAAGCCCGGGCTTGCCCGGTATGCAGAGTTGTGTGCAAGATGCGGATTACTTGGCGACCCCCAAGATGTGCCTCATCCAGCGCCGCTTTTACCCTCGCCCGTCCCAGCCCTCTTCAGCACCAACCCGCGATGAAACCTGCATATTCCTGGCCCGACCCCGACCGCGACTACGCCAACGGCGCCTTCATCGCCGAGGCGGACAGCTATCCTCCGGCATGGGCTGCCGTCGCTTCGGCCTTCCGCGCCAATGCGGGCGACCGCGCCCGGCTGGACCTGCCCTACGGGCCGGGTGTGCGGAACCGCTTCGACCTGTTCCTGCCCGCACGGCCGGCCTCGGGGATTCTGGTCTTCGTCCATGGCGGCTTCTGGATGGCCTTCGGCCGGGAAAGCTGGTCGCATCTGGCGGCGGGGCCGCTGGCCTGGGGATGGGCGGTGGCGATCCCCTCCTACACCCTGGCCCCCGATGCCCCCCTGTCCCGGATGACGCAGGAAATCGCGGCGGCCTGCCGGGCCGCGGCAGCCGAGATCGAGGGGCCGATGGTGGTGACGGGCCATTCCGCGGGCGGGCATCTGTCGGCGCGGATGGGCTGCGCCGATATCGACCTGCCGATGCTGCGCCGGGTGGTGCCGATCTCGCCGCTGGCAGAGCTTGGGCCGCTGATGGCGACGCAGATGAACCAGAAGCTGCACCTGACGCCGGAGGAATGCGCCAGCGAAAGCCCGGCGCGGCTGCCGCGGCGCGACGGGGTTTCCGCCCATGTCTGGGTCGGCGATGCGGAACGGCCGGCCTTCCTGTGGCAGGCGCGGGTGCTGGCCGAGGAATGGTCCTGCCCCTGGACGCCCGATCCCGGCCGCCACCACTTCGACGTGATCGACGCGATGGCCGATCCGCATTCCCGGCTGGTCGAAACGCTGCTGCAGACGTAAGGGCGGACGATTGACCGGGGAAAGGGTCTTGAAACCCTGCACAGGAACGGAAAGGCCCGGGCAAGCCCGGGCCTTTCCGTTTCCGGCACCGGCTTAAGCCGCGCCGATCCCCTCTTCGGCCTCGGCGCGGCGGGCCTGGGCCAGGCGGGCGGCCTCGGCCCGGGCGCGGCGGCGGCGGTTCAGCTCATAGGCCACGGCCAGCACCAGCGTGATGCAGATCAGCAGGAAGGCCAGCGCGTTGATCGTGGGCGTGATGCCGGATCGCACCTTCGAGAAGACATAGACCGTCAGCGTATCGGCCCCGCCCCGGGTGAACTGGGTGACGTTGAAGTTCTCGATCGACTGGAAGAAGGCCACCGCCGCCCCTGCCCCGATGGCCGGGTAAAGATGCGGCAGGAGGATGCGGCGCATCACCTGCGCGTGGGATGCGCCAAGGTCCAGCGCCGCCTCTTCCAGCCCGGAGTCGAAGCTCTGCAACCGCGCCAGCACCAGGAGCATCACCATGGCGGCGATATAGCTGACCTGCCCCAGCACGCTGAGATGCAGGCCCGGCTTGAACAGGATGAAGTCGGTGCCGATGGCATTGCCCAGCTTGGTCCACATGATCATGGTGGAGATGCCGATCACCACGCCCGGGATCAGGATGGTCGAGATCATCATCCCGTAAAGCGCCGTCCGCAGCCGGCCCGAGACCGAGTTGATCAGGATCGCCGCCGCCGTGCCGACCACGATGGCCAGCACCGCCACCGCGATGGCCACCAGCAGCGTGTTGCGGAAGGCGATCATCATGCGCTGGTCGGCGATCATCTCGCTGAACCACATCGTCGTCCAGCCCTTCCACGGCACGATGGAAGGCAGCTTGGAATCGTTGAAGGCCGCGCCGGACATCACCACCAGCGGCAGCAGCAGGTATGCGAGGAACAGCGCCATGTAGAGGTGCGACAGGCCAAGGCGGAACTTGTGCATCTTCTCCCCTCCCTATTTCGCGATGTCCGACAGCTTCACCCGGAACAGCTTCAGCGCCACGGTGACGAAAAGCGTGCAGAGGAGAAGCAGCAGGAAGGCATAGGCGGACGCCGTGTTCCAGTCGAGCGCGTCCTTGAACCACTGGTCGATGGTCTGGGTGAACCATTGCGAGGTGGTGGAGCCGAGGATCGAGGGCACCAGCAGAGACCCGGCCGACAGCATGAACACCATGACCGAGCCGCTTGCGATGCCGGGCTTGGAATGCGGCAGCACGATCTTCCAGTGGATCTTCCACCACGGCGCGCCAAGGTCCTCCGCCGCCTCGATCTGGTTGGTGTCCAGCGACTGCACCGCATTGTAGAGCGGGAACAGCATGAACAGGACATAGGTATAGATCAGGCCCACCACCACGCCGGTATAGCCCATGTTGGTCCAGCGGATCGGGTCGTCGATGATCCCCAGCCCCTGCAGCATGGCGTTCAGCGGCCCCTTGAAGGCAAGGATGATCCACCAGGCGAAGGCGCGCAGCACCTCGGACACCCAGAGCGGGATGAACAGCATCAGAAGCAGCGTCGGCAAGGACTTCGGCCTGACGATCTTGGCCAGGTAATAGGCCAGCGGATAGGCCATCACGAAGCAGATGAAGGTGACCAGCATCGAATAGAAGATGGTCAGGAAGAAGGTGTAGACATGCACCGGGATGCTGAAGCTGATCCCCAGCAGCGATTTCTGGACGTTGCCGTCCAGCACCTTCATGTAGTTGCCGACGCCGTAGGTATCGCGCGGCCCGCCGATCTCGGCCACCGGCAGGTAGGGGCGGAAGCTCTGCTCCAGAAGCGTGATGTTCGGCACGATCACCAGCATCACCAGCCAGAAGGCGACCAGCAGGCAGATGATCAGCGTCAGCCCCGGGCCATAGCGGCGGATCATGTCCTGCATGGCTACCCCCTGACGTTGGCGTCGGGCAAGAGCGCCGCGCGCTCGGCGTCGAAGCTGGCATGCATCGCCGCGCCCAGTTCCGGCACCGTGGCCCTTCCGTCGTTGCGGATTTCCGCCACGACGGGCCTGCCCTTCGCGGTCCGGGCGAGGACGGCGATGAAGGGCCCCTCGAACGAGACCTCCGAGACGGTGACGGGCACCGAATTCTCGGTGCCCGGAGTGGCGTTCAGGAGCGTGTGTTCGGGCCGGACATAAAGCTTGACCGGCTTTCCCGCAGCTTCCGGCGCAAGCCGGGCGCGGAAGCTGCCCTCTTCGGTGTCGAAAGCGGCCATGCCCCCGGCGGCATTGCCCGCCCTGCCCTCGAAGATGTTGTTCTCGCCCACGAAACTGGCGACGAAGCCGTTCACCGGGTTGTTGTAGATCTCGCGCGGGTCGGCGATCTGCTGGATGCGGCCCTGGGACATGACGCCGACGCGGTCGGACATCGCCAGCGCCTCGCCCTGGTCGTGGGTGATGTAGATGAAGGTCACGCCGGTGCGCTTCTGGATGGCGCGGAGTTCGGCCCGCATGTGCTGGCGCAGCTTCAGGTCCAGCGCGGAAAGCGGCTCGTCCAGCAGCATCACGCTCGGCTCCACCGCCAGCGCGCGGGCGATGGCGACGCGCTGCTTCTGGCCGCCGGACAACTGGCTGACCATCTTGTCGGCGGCATCGGGCAGGTCGACCAGCCGCAGCAGGTCCTCGGCCTTCTTGCGGCGGGTGGCCTTGTCGACGCCCCGCACCTCAAGCCCGAAGGAGATGTTCTCCCAGATCGGCATCAGCGGGAAAAGCGCGAGGTTCTGGAAGATCAGCGCGGTCGGGCGCTGGTTCGGGCGCTTGCCGCGCACGTCCTGCCCGCCGATGCGGATGATCCCCGCCGTAGGCTCGATGAAGCCCGAGATCATGCGCAGGATGGTGGTCTTGCCGCAGCCCGAGGGGCCGAGGAAGGAAAAGAACTCTCCCGGCCTGATCGAGACATTGGCATCGTCCACCGCACGGAAGCTGCCGAAATCGCAACAGACGTTTTCCAGATCTATACCGGCGCTCATCGCGTCGTGGTCCCCCTGAGTGCTTGTTGTTTTGCGCAAGGCTAGCAGCGCGCGGCCCGAGTGCAAAATACTATCGCCGGACGGGGCGCGATGCCGCAACACCCGTCCGGGCGGGAAAAGGCGAGGCCCTGCCTCGCCCCGCCCGTGCGGATGGATTCCGTTGCAGACATGACGGCCCGGGCCCCCGAAAGGCCAGCGCCCGCCATGGGCGGGATCGGGCGCAGGCCGGGTGCGCATGACGCACCCGGCCGGTTGGGTTGGACCCGCATCGCCTGACGAAGGCGATGGCCTTCGCCAAAGGGGCCGCGGCGGTCACGCGGCCTTGTACTTGTCCGCATATTCCCCGCGCTTGGCGACGAATTCGGCGCCCTGCTCCGGCCACCACCACAGCGACTTCAGCGCGGCCTCGTCGAAGGTCCCGGCATAATAGGCGGCGATTTCCGGCTCCATCAGTTCCGGCCCGCCCTTCGCCACCGGATTGGCCTTGAACGCCGTCGCCCAGTCGGCGGAGGCCTGCGGCATGGCGACGAACTTCGCCAGCTCCAGCGCGGCCTCGGCGTTCTTCGCCCCCTTCACCAGCGAGAAGCCCTGGTTCCAGGCGAAGGCGCCCTCGACCGGAGCGATATACCTGTAACCGTCATTGCGGACGTTGAAGCCGGTCGAATCCCAGCACAGGCCGATCACCGCGCCATTGGCCTGGAAGCCCGCCACCGCCTCGTTCTCGCCCGACCACCACTGCACGACATTGCCCTTCAGCTTGACCGCCTCGGCCAGCGCGATGTCCCAAAGCTCGGTCATCACCGCCATGTCGGCATAGCCGTCGCGCCAGGGCTTCGGCAGCTTTCCTTCGGCCTCCAGCCAGCGGCCCATGGCGGCCAGCGTCGAATGCGGACGCAGGACGGCGGGGTTCTCCGGGTTGAACAGGTCGCCCAGCGAGGGCGGCGAGGACAGCCTGGCGTCGGCCTCCGAGGCCACCAGCGCCTCGGTGCCCCAGACCGAAGGCAGGATCATCAGAGCGCCTTCCAGACGCGACATCTCACCCGCCTCGCCGTCCAGCATGCCGGGCAGATAGGCGTTCAGGTCGGCCTTGCTGTCGTCCCAGGGCTGGAGCAGGCCGTTGGCGTTGTAGCTGCCCCAGCGGTCGATGGTGGTCTCGATCAGGTCGATGCCGCCGGTCTCCATCGAGATCTTGGTCTCGGCATACATCGTCTCGTGGTCGGGGACTTCCTTGAAGTTGACCTTGATGCCGGTTGCGGCCTCGAAGGCGGGCAGGATCTTTTCGGCCAGATCGGGATAACCGGCCCAGCCGACGAAGTTCAGCTCTCCCGAAGAGGCAAGCGCCTTCGACGAGATCAGCGCGGGCGCGGCCAGAAGGCCCGCCCCGGCGGCTGTGGTCTGCAGGAAGCTGCGGCGGTTCAATCGGATGGTCATCACACTCTCCATTCATCTGCGCAATGGCGCGCGGGTGGCGCAGCCTTGCCAGCCTTGTGTAACGCGCCGATGGCAGAAGGGTGAACGAAAAACGGGCGGCGGGACAAA
>CAYLSD010000036.1:1846-40305 GCA_964386345.1 uncultured Fuscovulum sp. | reverse complement strand
TCTATACGCTTTACGAGGGCGTCGGCTCGGTCAAGAGCATCGACGAATCGCTGAAACTGGGGGCCAACCACCCGATGGGGCCGCTGGAACTGGCGGATTTCATCGGGCTGGACACCTGCCTTGCCATCATGAACGTGCTGCACGAGGGGCTGGCGGATACCAAATACCGCCCCTGCCCCCTGCTGACGAAATATGTCGAGGCCGGCTGGCTGGGCCGCAAGACGCAGCGGGGGTTCTACGACTACCGGGGCGAGGTGCCGGTGCCGACGCGCTGATCCGATTTTTCGGCGAAAAATCGGGGCTCAGCGGCCGAGCGACAGCGTATGTTCCCGCAGCCACGCCAGGAAGCCGCGCGGGTTACCTTCCCAGTTCTTCAGCTCGCTGGCCGGGATCGGCTGGCCGATATGGGGCCGCTGCGGCTTGAAGAGCGACCGCTTGATCTCGTAAAGCAGCAGGCCCTGCCGCAGCGTGTCGGAAATCTGGTTGGCGATCTGGAAGGCGCGGCTGTTCTGGCCGGGAAAGAAGATCGGCAGGATCGTCGCGCCCGAGGATTTCACCATCTTGTGGGTGAAGACGTTCCATTCCGCCTCGACCGCCGGGCCCCACCAGCCTTCGCTCATCGCCACCTTGCCCGCGGGGAAGATGATGATCGCGCCTCCGGCCTTCAGATGCTTCATCGTCTCGTCCCGCATCTGCAGGCCAAGTTCGCGGGCATTCTCCTCATGCGGGAAGGGCACGGGGATCATGAATTCCTCGACCTCGGGGATACCGGTCAGCAGGCTGCGGGTCAGGATCTTGAAATCCGACCGGACACGGTTGACCATTTCGGCCATCACCATCCCGTCGACCAGCCCCGAGGGGTGGTTGGCCACCACCACCAGCGGCCCGGTCTTCGGGATGCGGGCGATCTCATCGGGCGGGGTGTCGATGCGGATGCCCATGTGGCGGATCGCCTTGGGCCAGAACGGGGCGCCGAAGGGGGCGCCGGATTTCTCGAAACTGCGGATCAGCCGCAGAAGCTGCACCTTGGCGGTCAGCCATTCGATGGTGCGGATGGTGCCCGCCTTGAACGGATTGCGGAACGTCCCGGCATAGCTGAGCCGCCGCATGTCATATTGCTGCTCGGGCCGCGCTGGGGGCAGCTCTGCCGCCTCTGGGGCGATCTGGCTCTGGTCGGTCACGCGGCGGAGGTCCCTGGCGTCATGCCCGGCGGGGCGCGGGGCTTCTCCGCTCAATAATCCTCTCCGAAGCGGGCCGCAACAAGGGCCTCCAGCGCATCGGCGAGTTTCGCCGCTTCCGTCCCGCTGGTCGTGACCTCGATCGAGGTCCCCCGCGATGCCGCCAGCATCAGAAGGCCCATGATCGAATCGCCCGAAACCTCCATCCCGTCCTTCGCCACCATGGCCTTCGCGTCATGCGCCTCGACCACCTCGACGAAGCGGGCGCTGGCCCTTGCGTGCAGACCTTTCTCGTTCACGATGCGCAAGCTGCGGCTGGTGGTCATCGCGCCTCCTCAGGCCCCGCCGCCAAGATCGAGGCTGTTGATATACTTGCGCCCGGCGTCCAGCGCCGCCGAGACCGCATCCGGCACCGCCATGTCGCGCGACTTGGCCAGCTTGATCAGCATCGGCAGGTTCGCACCGTAAAGGATGCGCCGCCCCGAGGCCGCGCAGGCCGGCAGCGACAGGTTCGACGGGCTGCCGCCGAACATGTCGGTCACCACCACCACACCCTGCCCCTGATCCACCGAAGCTGCGGCGGCCATGATCTCGGCCTGCTTGGCGGCGCGGTCATGGTCATCCTCGATGGCGATGGCGCGCACCCCGTCCTGCTTGCCCACCACATGCTCGACCGCGGAAAGATATTCCCGCGCCAGGCCACCATGGGCGACGATGACGATCCCGATCAAACCCCAGACACCTTGTCAGCTGGAGGGTGTGCCACCCCCTTGCGTTCCAGTTCCCGATGCCGTTTTGACACCGGCCAGCCCGCTTCCGCAAGGGCCGCCCCCAGCATTTCCGCTACGGCAACCGAACGGTGTTGCCCTCCGGTGCAGCCGAAGCCTATCGACAGATGCGCCTTGCCCTCTTCCAGATGTGCGGGAAGGAGCATCAGGAGAAGGTCGCGCAACCTGCGGAAGAATTCCTCGAATCGCGGGTCGGACCGGACGAAGGCCTCCACCGCCGGATCGCGCCCGTCCAGCGGGCGCAGGATGGGGTCCCAATGCGGATTGGACAGGAAGCGGCAGTCGAAGATCATGTCGACACCGCGCGGCACCCCCCGCTTGTAGCTGAAGCTTTGCACCGAGACCGCCAGCCGCTCCCCGGCCTGCGCATCGAACCAGCGGGCGATTTCCGCCTTCAGGTCATGCGGCGACAGGTCGGTGGTGTCGATCAGGTGGTCCGCCCGCGCCCGGATCGGCGCCAGAAGGTCGATCTCGCGCCCGATCCCCTCGGTCGGCGTCTCGGCCGGGGCCAGCGGGTGGCGGCGGCGGGTTTCCGAGAAGCGGCGGATCAACTCGCCCGGGGCGCAGTCCAGGTAAAGCACCTCAAGCGCCACGCGCGGGTTACGGGTCAGGCTGTCGATCAGTTCGATCAGGGCGGTGGCGTTGAAGTCGCGGTTGCGGGCGTCCAGCCCAAGTGCGATGGGGCGGCCGAGCGGCGGACCATCCAGCAGCCGCGGCACCAGCGACAGCGGGATGTTGTCGATGCCCTCGTAGCCCAGATCCTCAAGCACATGGATCGCCGTCGACCGCCCGGCGCCGGAAGGGCCGGTGATCAGCACAAGTCGGTGTTCCAGCATCGGATCGGGCATCGGGTCGGGGATCATCTGCCTGTCAGTCCTGCCTGCCCCTTTCCAGATAAAGAAGCAGGGCGGCAGGGAAATGGTCATTCCGCACCCGCAACACAAGCGGCAGGTGACTTCCCAATATGGCCATGCTGCGGCGGGGCGGCAAGCGGTGATCCTCTTCCCGCGCCAGATCGGCTATCAGGACGACCTGCGCCTCCTCCACCGGGTCGGTGCGCAGAAGGCCCACGCCCCGCGCCTCGATCAATCCGCGGATCGCCTCAGAGGGGCAGCGCGCCACCAGCCCCCGCGGCCCCGCCGTCACCTCGGTCCGGTCGTCCGAGACCAGCCGGGCCCCCAGGGAGATCAATTGCAGGGCCAGCGCCGACTTGCCAGCGCCGGAGGGGCCCATGATCAGCAGCCCGCGGCCCCCAAGGGCCACGCAGCTGGCATGCAGGATCAGGCTTTCGCCGGAGGAAGGGGCCGCGGAGGACCCGTTCAAATCGGCAGGCCCACCACGAAGCGCGCGCCCAGCGGTTCGCTGGTCACGTCGGCCGCGGTGGGGCGGATGTTCTCGGCCCAGATCACCCCGCCATGCGCCTCGACGATCTGCTTCGAGATCGACAGGCCAAGGCCCGAATTGTTGCCGAAATGGGTGGGCGGGCGGTCGGAGTAGAAGCGCTTGAACACCTTGGACAGCGCCTGCTCGGGGATGCCGGGGCCGGTGTCTTCCACCACCACCAGCACGCGGTTGTCGCGCCGCCGGGCCCAGACCCGCACCGCATCGCCCTCTTCGCAGAACGAAATCGCATTGGTGATCAGGTTGACGAAGACCTGCGCCAGCCGCGCCTCAAGCCCGCGGATCAGGATCGGCTCGGCGGGCAGGTCGGTGATGAAGTCCACCCCCTTCTCGGCCGCCTGGCTGCCCAGATGCTGGCCGAGGCTGGACAGGGTCTTGATGAGGTTGAATTCCTCTTCCTCTTCCTTGACCAGTTCGCTGTCCAGCCGCGAGGCATTGGAGATGTCGCTGACCAGCCGGTCGAGCCGCCGCACATCATGTTCGATCACGTCGAGCAGTTTCGCGCGGTGCTCTTCCTTCTTGACGAAGCGCAAGCTGCCGACCGCCGAGCGCAGGGAGGCCAGCGGATTCTTGATCTCATGCGCCACATCGGCGGCGAATTGTTCGTTGGCGTCGATCCGGTCGTAGAGCGCGGCCACCATGCCGCGCATGGCAACCGACAGGCGCCCGATCTCGTCGGGGCGCGCGGCAAGATCGGGGATGCGGACACGGCCGGGGTTCACCTTGCGCGCGTCGCGGTCGCGCCCGATCTCGGCCGCCGTGGCAAGGTCCGACAACGGATTGGCGATGGTCGAGGCCAGCACCAGCGATAGCCCGATCGACACCAGCAGCGCCACCACGAACATCTGCAGGATCTGCTCGCGCTCATAGCGGACCAGCCGGTCAATCTCGCCCTCGGCGCTGGTCAGGGCGACGACGCCCATGACCTCGCCCGCCGACCAGACCGGCGTGCCCACGGCGAAAAGCGTGCTGCCGTCCAGCCCGTGCCCGGTGTGAGAACCCGTCATGCCCGCGCGGGCGCCGGGAAAGACCTCGCGCGCAAGGGCCATGCCGTCGATCATTTCCACCGGCTGCTCGCCGAAGGACAGGACGCGCGAGACACTGTTCCACACCGCGTTCAGGAAATCGGTGATGACGGTCGACCGCACGCCGCCGGGCATGTTGCCGGGCGTGACCTCGGGACCGCTGCGGCTGGCCAGCAGGCCGCCGTTCGGGTCTAGGATATAGACCTCCACCCCCGCGCCAAGCTGCACGTTCTGCAAGGCCGCCGCATAGTCGAAGTCCTGGGCCGCGGACTGCAGCTGCACCTGAAACACATCGGCGATCAGTTCCGCCTCGCGGATCAGCCCGGCCTCCCGCTGCAGCACCAGGCTGTCGCGGAAGGGGTTCAGAAACAGCACCCCGGCCACCAGAATAACCAGCGCCATCAGGTTGAAGATGATGATCTTGCGCGCCAGAGGGCTGCGGTTCAGCGCGACGATACCCGATCTGGACCGCGTCTCGCGCAGTTCCTCGACCGTGGTGTCGGGCGAAACCCAGTCCTCGCCCAGAAGCACCTCGCCGGACTTTCTGGGACGCGGGTCATCCATCATGATGCGCGGCGCTGCAATGGCCATTCAGGACATCCCGGCCGTCACTCTTCGTTGTAGCGGTAGCCGATGCCATACAATGTCTCGATCGCAGCGAAATCGTCGTCCACCGACCGCATCTTCTTGCGCAGCCGCTTGATGTGGCTGTCGATGGTGCGGTCGTCGACATAGACCTGATCATCATAGGCCACGTCCATCAGCTGGTCACGGCTTTTCACGAAGCCCGGCCGCTGCGCCAGCGCCTGCAACAGCAGGAATTCGGTGACGGTCAGCGACACGTCCTTGCCCTTCCAGCTGACCGAGTGGCGCAGCGGATCCATCCGCAGGCTGCCCCGCTCCATGATCTTGTTTTCCTCGGCCACCGGCGTCTCGCCGGTGGTGATCGCCTCCTGCCGTCGCAAGAGCGCCCGGATACGTTCGACCAGAAGGCGCTGGCTGAAAGGTTTCTTCACATAGTCGTCGGCGCCCATGCGCAGGCCAAGGACCTCGTCGATCTCATCGTCCTTCGAGGTCAGGAAGATCACCGGCATGGTGGTCTTCTGCCGCAGCCGTTGCAGCAGATCCATCCCGTCCATCCGCGGCATCTTGATGTCCAGCACCGCCATGTCGGGCAGGCGGCGGTTGAAGGCATCCAGCGCGGACTGGCCATCGTTGTAGGTTTCCACCTCGAAGCCCTCGGCTTCGAGGGTCATCGAGACGGACGTCAGGATATTCCTGTCGTCGTCCACTAGGGCGATCCTCGACATGTCGTTATTTCCTGCTCTGGTTATGTTTTTTCGCCATACTCCGCATTTCGGCGCCGGGAAGCAACATAAAAGCGAATCACCTGCCGCCGCAACGCGTTCAGCAAAGCGGAAATTTCCAAAGCAATGACTAATTTGCCTCACCTTTCCGCGACTGTTGCAATTGGTTGCGCTAACCTCGGTGTGGTTGCGCTAACTATGCGAATGCGTCCTGTTCCCGTGGGATTTCCGCATGTTATACCCATGCAACGGACTGGCCCTCCGGCCGTCCCGGCACCCATTGGCCCGGGTGTCCCTTCATCACGACGAAAACGCCTCGCATTACGCGCGGCTTCGGGAGCTTGCAGGATGAATATCGGTCGCGTGAACCCCAACCGGACTTTGGAAAGCCAGGGCATCGCCGGGGCGGGTTCCGTCCATTACAACCTGATCGAACCGGCACTGGTGGAAGAGGCGGTGAAGCGCGGCGAAGGCCGCCTTGGCCGCGGCGGCGCCTTCCTCTGCACCACCGGGCAATTCACCGGCCGTTCGCCCAAGGACAAGTTCGTCGTCCGCACCCCTTCGGTGGAAAACACCATCTGGTGGGAAAACAACGCGCCGATGGCGCCCGAGGCCTTTGCCCGGCTGAAGGCCGACATGCTTGAGCATATCAAGGGGCGCGAGCTGTTCGTGCAGGACCTTTACGCCGGGGCCGATCCGGTCCACCGCGTCGATGTGCGGATGGTGACGGAACTGGCATGGCACGGCCTCTTCATCCGCCACCTGCTGCGCCGCCCCTCGCGGGCCGAACTGGACGGGTTCGACCCGGAATGGACCATCATCAACGTGCCCTCCTTCAAGGCCGACCCGGCAAGGCACGGCTGCCGCACCGACACTGTGATCGCGCTGAACTTCGACGAGAAGACCGTGCTGATCGGCAACACCGAATATGCGGGCGAGAACAAGAAATCGGTCTTCACCATCCTGAACTATGTCCTGCCCGGCAAGGGCGTGATGGCGATGCACTGCTCGGCCAACCACGCCATCGGCAACCCGGTCGATGCCGCCGTCTTCTTCGGCCTTTCCGGCACCGGCAAGACCACGCTTTCGGCCAGCCCCGACCGCACGCTGATCGGCGATGACGAACACGGATGGTCCGAGCGCGGCATCTTCAACTTCGAAGGCGGCTGCTACGCCAAGACCATCGACCTGTCGCCCGAGGCCGAGCCGGAGATCTACGCCACGACCCACCGTTTCGGCACCGTGGTCGAGAACATGGTCTTCGACCCCGAGACGCTGGTGCTGGACTTCGCCGACCGCTCTCTGACCGAGAACACCCGCTGCGCCTATCCGCTGGAGGCGATTTCCAACGCCTCGGCCACCGGGCTGGGCGGGCATCCGAAGCATGTGGTGATGCTGACCTGCGACGCCTTCGGCGTGCTGCCGCCCATTGCCCGGCTGTCGCCCGCGCAGGCGATGTATCACTTCCTGTCCGGCTTCACCTCGAAGGCGGCGGGAACGGAACGCGGCATCACAGAGCCGCAGCCCACCTTCTCCACCTGCTTCGGCGCCCCCTTCATGCCGCGCCGGCCCGAGGTCTATGGCAAGCTGCTGCAAGAGAAGATCCTGAAGAACGGCGCCACCTGCTGGCTGGTCAACACCGGCTGGACCGGCGGCGCCTACGGCACCGGCAAGCGGATGCCGATCAAGGCCACCCGCGCGCTTTTGACCGCGGCGCTGGACGGCTCGCTGAACGGGGTGGAGTTCCGCAAGGACCCGAACTTCGGCTTCGAGGTGCCGGTGGCGTTGGCGTTGGCGGGCGTGGATGCGCAACTGCTGAACCCGCGCGAGACCTGGGCCGACAAGGCCGCCTATGACGGGCAGGCGCGCAAGCTGGTCGAGATGTTCTCGAAGAACTTCGGCCAGTATGTGCCCTATATCGACGAGGACGTGAAGGCCGCCGCCATCGGCTGAGCCTGCCCTCGCGGCTGGAACGGACGCCCGGGACCGCCTTGGCCCTCCGGGCGTTTCCCGTTGGAGCGCCCGCCTACATGAGCACCTGCCGCACCAGATTCAGCCCGGTCAGCACCAGCAATCCCTGCGTCCAGCGCCGGAACACGCTCTGGTCCAGCCGGTCCTGCACCCGGTAGCCAAGCAGCATTCCAGCCATCGCAGGCAGCACCAGCGCGGCCGAGAAGGCCAGTCGCTCGGCGCTTGCCAGCCCTGTGCCCAGATGCGCCGCCAGCAGCGCTACCGCGCCGATCAGGTAGACCACGCCCTGCGCCCGCACCATCTCGGCCTTCGCCACACCGGTCGACAGCAGGAACACCAAGAGCGGCGGGCCCCAGATGCCGGAGATCCCGCCGTACAGCCCGCCGACCACTCCCAGGCCCCATTCCGCCCGGTTCCGGTGCCGCAGCGGCAGGGCCAGCGGCATTCCGGCCAGTTGCACCGCCGCGAAAGCGGTCACCGGCAGGCCCAGCAGAAGCAGATAGGCAGTCCGGGGAATATGTTCGAACACCTGCGCCGAGACGGCGATGAAGGCCACCGTCCCGATCAGGAAACGCCGGTATTTCACCGCGGTCCGCGCCGCCTCCGCCCCGCCCTGGCGGAAGGCCTGCAACAGGTTCGTCGCCAGCGTCGGCAGCATCAGCCCGGCCAGCGCCACCTCGGGCGGCAGGAAGGCCGAGAAGGCCGACATCAGGATCAGCGGCATGGCGAAACCCACCGCACCCTTGACGAAGCCCGCAAGCAGCGCCACCGCCACCGCGGCCCAGAAGGCCAGGGGCGCCGCGCCCGCCATCACCGCATCCATGCCCTGCCCTCCACCGCGGCCGTTCTGGCAGCCCACCCGGAAAAGTGAAAGCCCCCGCGGTTGACGCCGCCACGCCGTCACGCTTTCATTCCGGCCTTTCCAACGGTCAGTGCCCCATGTTCCCCATCCTTCGCCTTTCCCTTGCGCTTTGCCTTGCCGCCCCGGCGGCGCTTGCCGACCCCTCCGCACCCGCGCTTTCCCCGGGCGTGCAACTGGTGGACTACGGCATCTATTGCGAGACCGAATCCACCGGCACCCAGCCCGCGCCGGAAACCTCGCTCGGCTATATCGACATGCTGCCCGGCGTGCCCGAGATGATCTACCGCCAGCAGACCATCCCCGCCCGCCTGGGCACCTCCTTCGGCGTGGTGATCCAGGCGGACCGCGACATCCCCGGCGCGCGGATCGAGACATGGAAGCCCGGCGCGGCGCGGGCCGAGACCTGGTATGACGACATATTCGCCAACAGCCCGCAGATGCGCGGCTTCGCCTTCGACTACCCCGAGGAGATCATCCTCGGCATCTGGCGGATGGAGGCATGGGAAGGCGACACGCGGCTTTACAGCGTGGAGTTCGAGGTCCAGCCTGCCGAAAGGCTGCCCGGGGTGACCTCGGACTGCAAGCTGATGTCCTGAGGCTCCGATGCGCCTTGTCCTTCTTCTGACCCTTCTCGCCAGTCCGGCGCTTGCCGCACCGGCCGAGCCGCAGGCCGCCCCGCAGGTGGCGTGGCTGGAGGTCGGCGTCTTCTGCGCCTTTCAGGCAATGGACCGGATGCCCGCGCCCGGCACCGCCTCGGGCTGGATCCATGTGCCCACCTCCGAGATCACCTTCCACTGGCCCGACCGGCAGGTCGTTCCCGCCGCGCTCGGCCTCGCCTTCGGCGTCCGCGCCATGGGCGCGCCCGGCTTCGCCACATCGGACGGGGCCGAAGCCCGCGTCACGCGCCCGGGCGGTACCGCGCCCGAGGTCTGGTCCAGCGGCATCTCGGATGCGGGCGATACGCTTTCCTTCTTCCGCTTCGATACCGAGGATGAGTTGCTTCCCGGCCGCTGGACCTTCGAGGGCTGGGACGGCGAGACACGGCTCTACCACGTGGAATTCGAGGTGGTGCCCGCCGCCGCCGTGCCGGAAATCGTCGATGCCTGCGGCGCGACATCCTGACGGCAGAGACATATTCGGTCGCAACACCAAATCCTGACGAAAGGATATTGCGCTGCGACTGCGAAGGCCGTATTCCTTCGCAACCGCAGAATCTACCGGAGCCAGACCATGCCGCATGATGGCCAGCCGATGCCCGCCTCGCCCCTGCTTCCCGACCTGCGCGGCCTGACCGCCGCCGCCCTGCCGCAGGTGGACGCGCTTTTCACCCATGCGCGCGAGGTGCTGCGTGGCCGCGTCACCCGCGACGGCAAGGTCTCGAACGCGGCGATGGAGGAGCATCAGTCCTCCGCCCATGCGCTGTCCTGGCTGGCCACCTATGTCGAGGCATTGCGCCAACTGGACGCCTGGGCCGGGCGGCTGGACGCGGCGGGTCAGTTCGGCGAGATGGAGGCGCTGATCCTCCAGATCGGCTTCGGCGAATACCTGTCGCAGATCGCGGGCGGCATCCCGATGAGCCAGGGCGAGATCGCCCGGCTGTCGGACCTCGATACCGCGTGGACACCCGAAGGCCCCGCCGCCACGCTGGCCGCCCGCGGCAACACCCCCGCCGCCCGCGCCCGCCTCGTGGCTCTGATGCGCGACAACCATGGCCGCGCCACCTTCGGCGCCACCGGGCTGGACGAAGAGCTGGAGATGATCCGCGACCAGTTCCGCCGCTATGCCGAGGAAAAGGTCATCCCCTTCGCCCACGACTGGCACCTGAAGGACGAGTTGATCCCGATGGAGGTCATCCGCGAACTGGCGGAAATGGGCGTCTTCGGCCTGACCATACCGGAGGAATTCGGCGGCTTCGGCCTGTCGAAGGCCAGCATGGTCGTCGTCAGCGAGGAACTGTCGCGCGGCTATATCGGCGTCGGCTCCCTTGGAACCCGCAGCGAGATCGCCGCCGAACTGATCCTCTGCGGCGGCACGCCCGAGCAGAAGGCGCAATGGCTGCCGAAGCTGGCCTCCGGGGAAATCCTGCCGACGGCGGTCTTCACCGAGCCGAACACCGGCTCCGACCTCGGCTCCCTGCGCACCCGCGCCGTGCGGACCGAAGAAGGATGGGAGATCACCGGCAACAAGACCTGGATCACCCATGCCGCGCGGACGCATGTGATGACGCTTCTGGCCCGCACCGACCCCGACACCACCGACTGGCGCGGCCTTTCCATGTTCCTGGCCGAAAAGACCCCGGGCACCGACGAGGCCCCCTTCCCCACGCCGGGCATGACCGGCGGCGAGATCGAGGTGCTCGGCTACCGCGGGATGAAGGAATACGAGCTTGGCTTCGACGGCTTCAAGGTGAAGGCGGAAAACCTGCTGGGCGGCCAGCCCGGGCAGGGCTTCAAGCAACTGATGCAGACCTTCGAATCCGCCCGCATCCAGACCGGCGCCCGCGCCATCGGCGTGGCGCAATCGGCGCTGGAGACCGGCATGCAATATGCCGAGGACCGCAAACAGTTCGGCAAGCCGCTGGTCGAGTTTCCCCGCATCAGTGGCAAGCTGGCGATGATGGCGGTCGAGATCATGGTGGCCCGCCAGCTGACCTATCACTCGGCCTGGCAGAAGGACCACGACAAGCGCTGCGACCTTGAGGCCGGGATGGCGAAACTGCTGGGCGCCCGCGTCGCCTGGGCCGCCGCCGACAATGCCCTGCAGATCCACGGCGGCAACGGCTTCGCGCTGGAATACCGCATCAGCCGCATCCTTTGCGACGCCCGCATCCTGAACATCTTCGAAGGAGCGGCGGAGATTCAGGCGCAGGTCATCGCACGCCGCCTGCTGGATTGACGGAAAGGACGCGGCGGGGCAGGCTCTTCCCATGCGCCGCGCCCTGCTTGCCCTGCCTCTTGCTCTTCTGGCCTGCGTGCCCGCGCCGGAGTTCAGGCCCTATCACTGGAAGCTTGTCTCCCTCGGTGGCAAGCCTTTCACTGCAACCGCCACCCTTGCGCTGGACGAAAGCGGCAAGCGCGTCTCGGGTCAGGCGCCCTGCAACACATGGTCGGGCCGCATCGTCAACCAGCCGGATCCGGCATGGGCCATCCGCGATGTGGTCACGACGGAAATGGCCTGCCCCGATCTTGCCGCCGAACAGGCCTTCTACGCGGGTCTTGCCCGGGCCACCCACATGGCCGTGGGCATCGGCTATCTGCGGCTGACGGATACCAAGGGCTTCACCATGGAATTCGTGCCGCTCTCGCCCTGAGGCTCAGACCTCCGCCAGCCCGCCCCGCGACGGGCGCTGCGCGCCAAGCCGCGGATGCAGCCGCCCGGCGATGCCCCAGGCCAGCAGCAGCCCCAGCCCCGAGGCGGCGAAGATTCCCTGCAACGGCATCACGAACAGCACCAGCCAGGCCGCCCCCGGCGTCAGGATGCCCGAGACATCGCGGAAGCTGGAATAGACCGCGCTCATCTCCGTGCGCTCCGAGGGCTTCACGCTCATCAGGAAGGGCAGGCCGCCCACCACGTCCAGCGTGATGAGGAAGGCCGAGGAACAGAACATCAGCGCCACCGTACCCCAGGGGAAGAAGGCCAGCAGCGAGGCCGCGATCATCAGCACCCCGCAGCCCAGGAAGGCGAAGCGCACCGACTGCCGCACCCCGGCCCGCCGCGCCCAGCGGTTGATCGCGGGCGCAAGGAACAGCACCGCGTTCGACACCGCCAGCGCCGTGCTGCCGACCATGTCGCCCAGCCCCGCCTCGATGCAGAAGATCGGCAGGTAGACGACATAGACCCACCAGCCGCAGGAGCGCATCACCGCGAAGAACCAGCCCGCAATCAGGCGCGGCTGGCGGAAGAACCGGCCAAGGAAGCCCAGCGGGTTGACCGCCGGGCCGCGCGCCCGCTGGATCTGCTTGCCGTTGCCCAGTCGCAGCACCCAGAACGTCACCAGCAGCAGCAGCGCGAAGCCGCCCGAGATGGCAAATATCCCGGCGCCCAATCGGGTATAGATGAAGGGGCCCAGCAGCGGCCCGAGCGTCCAGGGTGCAGCCGCATAGGCCATCTGGACCGACTGGCTGCGGCCAAGGTTCTCGCGCGCCACATAGTCCAGCACATAGGCATTGAAGCAGACGAAGACCGTCGCCGTGGCCATCATGCTGAACAACAGCGCCAGATGCGCCCCGAGGTTCGAGCCGAGCGCCGCCATCGCCGCCCCCAGCACGTAAAGCAGGCAGCCCGCGGTATAGGCCCATCGGCGCGGAACGAAGCGGGTCAGCCAGGGCACCATCAGCCCGGTGACCAGCGACAGGACGCCGCCGAACAGATAGGCCACCGAAACCGCCTGGGCATCACCCAGCATCTCGTAGAGATACAGCGGCCAGACCGCGATCAGGATGCCGCGCACCGCCGCCTCCAGCCCGGCCAGCGTGGCCAGATGCTCGACTTTCGGCGTTGCGGCGTGCTTGAGGTCAAGCGGGAGATATCGGACGGCCATGGCGCCATTCACCCCGGCCCGGCCCGCGGCGTCTGTCGCACAACCGACATGCGGCGTCGTTCAGGACGTTTCCGCCGCCCGCGCCAGCAGGTCCATCAGCCGCCCGCGTGCCTCGGGCAGGGGGCGGCCGTGGTGGTCCTCGGCCAGTTCGCGGGCCAGGAAATGGCTGGTGATGGCAAGGCCCTGATGTAGCGCGGCGGGCGTCATCAGGCCGCTGGTCATGCCCTCGGGCAGGGGGAACAGCTTCTCCGCCCAGTCCCCCGCCCCGGCCCGGCTGACCGCGCGGCCGGTCTTCGGGCTGACATAGGCCAGCCCCTCCCGCACGCCCGTCACGGCGCAAGAGGTCAGGTCCAGCCCGAAGCCCAGTTCCTCAAGTAGCAGCATCTCCCACCGCAGGTAATCCACCTGCCAGCCCGGCGCCCCCAGCCGGTCCAGCAGCGCGCCGGTGGCCAGCCACAACGCCTCATGCGGATCGCGTTCGGGAAGCGTAACGGACAGCAGCGCGCAGACCGAGGTCAGCCCGGCCAGCGCCAGCCGGTCGGCCAGCACATGCGCACGGCTGCGGACAGGTTCCACCGTGAAAGCACCGATATGCTCGGCCAGCCGGGCGGACCATGTGACGGCGACCTGCGTGCCGGGTTGCAGATGCGCCGCCATCCGGCGCGAGGCCCCGCCGCGCACCACCCCCGCGTGGCGCCCGTGGCCGCGGGTGAACACCTCGATGATCGCGGCGCTTTCTCCATGCGGCCGCATGGAAAGGACCGCGCCTTCGTCCCGCCAGTCCATCCGCCGATCCTTCCACCACCGCGGCGGACCCGCAAGCCCCGCCCGTCAGTAAAGCCCCAGCTCCCGCAGCACCGAGGGCCAGGTCGAGATGCGCCGCCGCGCCTTGTCCGGGTCGCGGCCCGCCACCGCATGGGTGACAAGGTTCAGCAGCGTCGCCAGCGGCCCGGTGCTTTCAAGGAAAGCCCCGACCTTGGTCGCCGCGTGGAAGACGAAGGGCGTATGGGCCTGCGCCCAGGTGTTCAATTCGTCGGTGACCACCACCACGCCGATCCCCAGCCGCCGCGCCGTGCGGACCACCACCTCGGCCTCGCGCGCATAGGGCACCATGTCCACCAGCACCAGCGCCCGCGCCTCGCCCGCCCGGCGCTGCGAAGGCACCCATTCCACCAGCCCCGCGTCATGCGCCGAGATATAGCGCACCGATCCCCGCACGATGCTCAGGCGGCGGGCGAAATCCTCGGCCAGTCCGCGGACGGTCTGGAAGCCGGTGACGAACACCTCGTCCGCCGCGTCGATTGTGGCGATGGCCTCGGCCCATTCCGGCCGCGCGATCTGCGCGCCGAGGCCCAGGATGGCATCGGCGTCCCGCTTCAGAAGCGTGCCGAGTTCCCCTTCCAGCAGCCGGATGTAGCGGTCGGTCGCGTGGATGTGCAGGGCGGCGGGCGATCCGATCTCGGCCTTAAGCTCCGTCATGCCGCGGAACCCCAGCCGCCGCAGGAAGCGGCTGACGGTGATCTCGCTGACCCCGGTCTTCGCCGCGATCGAGGCGCCGGTCTCCAGCGGCAGGCCGGCCTCGTTCAGCATCAGCCATTGGGCGATCATCGCCTCGGATTTGGTCAACCCGCCCTCCACGGCGCGCAAACGCGCGGCAAGCGGGGAATCCGGGATCTGCGGTGCGGGTTGGCTCATGACACGATTTACAGCAATGAATGTGAATGTTAGCCTTCTGTCATAAAACAACATGCCCGAGTCGCGGCCGCAAAGGCAAGCCCTGCGCGCCAGAAACCCGAAGGCAGAACAACCGGGAGAAGACGATGAAGACACAAATGGCGGGCCTTGCCCTGGCCCTTTCCCTGACCACGGGCGCAGCGGCGGCGCAGGAGAGGCTGGCGCTTTACAACTGGGGCGACTACATCAACCCCGATGTCCTGACCAGATTCACCGAGGAAACCGGCATCGCGGTGACGCTGGACACCTATTCCTCGAACGAGGAGATGCTGGCCAAGATCCAGGCGGGCGCCACGGGATACGACATCATCTTCCCCTCGGTCCACATGAACGACATCATGCTGAAGCTGGGGCTGCTGGAGAAGACCGGCATCAACGCCCACCCCGATTTCAAGAACATCGACCCGGCCTTCCTGCGCGCCAAGGAGGACCCCACCGGCGAATACTGCCTGCCCTATGCCTGGGGCACGGTCGGCATCTTCTACAACGAGGACGTGACCGGCCCGGTCACCGGCTGGGCCGACTTCTTCGCCATTCCCGAAAAGACCGGGGCCAAGATCACCATCCTCGACGACATGCGCGAGGTGCTGGCTGTGGGCCTGATCATGACCGGCCATTCGGTGAACAGCGCCGAGCCGGCCGAGGTGCAGGCGGCGGCCGACTACATCCTGTCGCACTCGGGCGCGATCACCGCCTTCACTTACGAGGTTCCGGCGATGCTGACCTCGGGCGACATCGCAGCGGGGCATTTCTTCGTCGGCGGCAACGTCTTCTTCACCGAGATGCCGAACATCAAATACATCATCCCGGCCGAGGGCGGGACGATGTATCAGGAAAACACCTGCGTGCTGGCAAGCGCCCCGAACAAGGAAAACGCACAGAAGTTCCTTGAATTCTACCTGCGCCCGGAAATCGCCGCGCTGAACGTGGCCCAGCAGTTCAACGGCACGCCGAACATCCCGGCGAACGAACTGACGCCGGATTTCATCCGTTCGAACCCGAACATCAATGTCGGACCCGAGACGATGGAACGGCTGCAGATCTTCGAGGATATCGGCGCCGCGCTGCGGATCTACGACCGCGCCTGGAACACCATCCGCACGGCACAGTAAGGCGGACATGGAATCCCTGCTGGAAATCCGCGGCGCGCGGAGGGAATTCGTCACCCCGGAGGGCGGCCGCATCGCCGCCCTCGACGGGGTGGACCTCGACGTCGGCGCGAAGGAATTCGTCACGCTCCTCGGCCCCTCGGGCTGCGGCAAGACCACGCTTCTGCGGGCGACCGCGGGGTTCGAGACGCTGGACGGCGGCACGATCCGGCTGGGCGGCGCCGACCTGACCGCACTGCCGCCCTTCCGCCGCCCGCTGAACACCGTGTTCCAGAGCTACGCGCTTTTCGGCCACATGACCGTGGCGCGGAATGTCGGCTATGCGCTGGAAGTGTCGGGCGTGCCGAAACGCCGGCGCGAGGCCGAAGTGGCCGAGGCGCTGGACAAGGTGGGCCTTTCCGGCATGGGCGCGCGGCGGCCCGGCCAGTTGTCGGGCGGCCAGCGCCAGCGGGTGGCCCTGGCCCGCGCCATCGTGGCAAAACCGCGGCTCCTGCTGCTGGACGAACCCCTGTCCGCGCTGGACCGCAACCTGCGCCAGCAGATGCAGATCGAGTTGAAGGCGCTGCAGAACAACCTCGGCATCGCCTTCGTCTTCGTCACCCACGATCAGGAAGAGGCGCTGACCATGTCCGACCGCATCGTGGTGATGCGCGCCGGACGGATCGAGCAGATCGGCGCGCCGCGCGACATCTACCGCCGCCCGAGGAACCGCTTCGTCGCCGAATTCATCGGCGAAACCAACCTCTTCCCCGTCACGGTGGACCGGGTGGAGGGCGGCACCGCCCTTGCCCGCACCGCCGAAGGGGTGGAACTTCTGCTGCCCGCCGCGGGCCGCAAGCCCGGCGAAGCGATCACCGCCATCCTGCGGCCGACCGATTTCACCCTGGCGGAGAAGGGCATCCCCGGCACCATCCGCAGCGCGGTCTACCTCGGCTCGGACCTGCATCTCTTCGTCGCCCCCGCCGCGGGCGGGCCGGAAATCCGCGTCACCGCCCGCGACGGGCAGGCGGCCGAAACCGGCGCGACGGTGCATCTGGCGCATGATCCGGCCCGCGTCCATGTGCTGGAGGGCGGCTGATGGCTCTCCGCCGCCAGTCGGCAATCCTGGGTGCGCTGCTGGCGCCGGTCACGCTGTTCCTCGGCGTGTTCTTCCTCTTGCCGCTTTGCATCATCGCGGTCTTCTCCTTCCTGACCCCCGGCCTTTACGGCGGGGTGGAGTGGAGTTTCTACCACTGGAACTACGGGCGCATCTTCGGCTGGGCCGACGGCATCATGGAGGTGTTCGAGCCGGTCTACCTGCGCATCCTCTGGCGCTCGCTCAGCTTCGCGGCGCTGACCGTGCTGGTGACACTGGTGCTGTGCTATCCGGTGGCCTTCTGGGTGTCGCGCCTGCCGGAACGGTCGCGCCTGTTCTTCCTGTTCCTGATCACGCTGCCGTTCTTCTCCAGCCTGATCGTGCGCCTTTATGCCTGGCTGCTGATCCTGAAGCCCACCGGCTTCCTGAACAGCGCGTTGATGGGCCTTGGCCTGATCTCGCAGCCGCTGGAGATTCTCTACACCCCCACAGCGGTGGTGCTGGGGATGGTCTATGTGATGGTGCCCTTCATGTTCCTGCCGCTCTATGCCGCCGTCGACAATCTCGACCGCGCGCAGGTGGAGGCCTCGATGGACCTTGGCGCCAACCGGGCGCAGACCTTCCTGAAGGTCGTTCTGCCGCAAACCTTGCCGGGCATCGTCGGCGGGGCGGTGATCGTCTTCATCCCTTCGGTCGGCAATTTCATCGTGCCGGACATCCTTGGCGGAGCGAAGGGACTGATGATCGGCAACCTTGTCGAGCAGCAGTTCCTGTCCTCTCGCAACTGGCCCTTCGGCTCGGCGCTGTCCATGGTGATCATGTCGCTGGTGCTGACCGTGCTGCTGGTCGCGGTGACGCGGGCGCGCAAGACGGGGGCCGGCCATGCGTAACCCCCTCGGCTGGGCCGCGCTGACCGGCTTTTCCCTGCTGTTCTTCGTCTTCATCTACGCGCCGCTGTTCGTGATCATCGGCTATTCCTTCAACTCCAACCCGATCAACATGATGATCTGGGAGCGGTTCACCTTCGACTGGTATACCGGCCTCTTCGGCCTGACCGAGCGGGTGCTGGACCCCAACAGCCGCGCCGCCTATATCGAAAGCACCGACCAGATGATCGCGGCCTTGAAGACCTCGCTGACGGTCGCGGCCTTCACCACCAGCATCTCGACCGTGATCGGCACCGCCACGGCCATCGCGCTGGCGCGCTACCGCTTTCGCCTGCGGGGGTTCTACAACGGCTTCCTGATGCTGCCGATGATGATGCCCGACATCGTGCTGGGGATCGGGCTGCTGATCTTCTTCGTCACACTGGGGATGAAGCTGTCGATGCTGACCATCGTCATCGGCCACTGCACCTTCCTGACCTCCTACGTCTTCATCATCGTGCAGGCCCGCATTGCAGGCATCGACCCGGCGCTTGAAGAAGCCAGCGCCGATCTTGGCGCCAGCGAGTGGGTGACCCTGCGCAAGGTGCTGCTGCCGCAACTGGCGCCGGGCATCCTTGGCGGGGCGCTTCTGGCCTTCGTGATCTCGATGGACGATCTGGTCATCACCTATTTCATCTCGGGCACCGGCGACACCACGCTGCCCGTCTTCATCTTCGGCATGATCCGAAGGGGCGTGAAGCCCGAGATCAACGCCATCGCCACCCTGATCATCCTTGCCTCGGTGGTGATCGCCGCCCTCGGCCTGTGGCTGCGCGCCAGAAAGACCGACTGACATGACGAAACCCCGCGCCCGCGACCTCGGCCTGCCGTTCCCCGGCACCCCCGGCCCGCTGAACGCCATCACCGACGTGCCCGGCGTGACGGTCGGCTTCTGCACCCTGACCGACCCGGCGCGCCGGATGCGGACCGGCGTCACAGCCATCCTGCCGCGCCCGGGGGACGAGCCGCGGCCGGTCTGGGCCGGGCATTACGCGCTGAACGGCAACGGCGAGATGACGGGGACGCACTGGATCGACGACGCGGGTTATTTCATCGGCCCGGTGATGATCACCAACACCCATGGCGTGGGCGCCGTCCACATGGGCGCGACCCGCTGGATGATCGACCGCTATGCCGCCTTCTTCCGCGACCAGCACGCCTGGGCGATGCCGGTGGTGGCGGAAACCTATGACGGGGTGCTGAACGACATCAACGCGCTGCACGTCCAGCCCGAACACGCGCTGGAGGCGCTGGAGGCGCTGTCGGCCGGGCCGGTGGCCGAAGGCTCCACGGGCGGCGGCAACGGCATGATCTGCTACGAGTTCAAGGGCGGCACCGGCACCTCATCGCGCCGGATCGACATCGGCGATCAGGTCTACACCGTCGCCGCATTGGTACAGGCCAACCACGGCATCCGGCCCTGGCTGACCATCCTCGGCCAGCCGGTCGGGCGGCTGATGCCCGAGGACAGGCTGCTGCCCACGGAAACCGGCTCGATCATCGTCATCCTCGCCACCGACGCGCCGCTCTCGGCGCTGTCGCTGCGCCATCTGGCCCGGCGTGCCGCCATCGGCATCGGCCGCGGTGGCACGCCGGGGGGCAACAATTCGGGCGATATCTTCCTTGCCTTCTCCACCGCGAATGACGGGCCGATGCCACAATCCGCCGGCCCGGTGCTGACCCGGCAGGAGTTGAACGGCGAGGTGATCGACCCGCTCTATCTCGGCGCGGTGGAGGCGGTCGAGGAAGCGGTGGTCAACGCGCTGGTGGCGGGCGAGGATGCCCCCACCGTCAAGCCCGGGGGCATGACCTGCCGCGCCATCGACACCGCCCGCCTGGCCGCGCTGTTCCGCAAGGGCTGATCCGCGCACCTAAGGTCCGGCCAGCCCCAGCACCTGCGCCCTTTCGCGTGCGAAGGTGCTGAAATGGCTGCGGAAGGCGGTGGCGAGCGGGCTCATGATCCGGCCCGCGCGCCAGTAGCAGCCCACCTGCCGCTTGCAGGCCGGATCGTCGATCCTGAACGCCGACAAAGTGCCCGGCAGGTTCACCGTGGCCAGCGCAGGCAGAAGCGTCACCCCCATGCCCGATTGCACCAGCGCGGTCAGCGAGGCGACGCTTTTAACCGACAACCGCGCCCCCGCCGCCAACCTCTGGAACCCTTCCGACGGCAGGCCGCGGATCGCCTCGTTCAGGATCAGCCGCTCGTCCGCCAGATCCGCCCATGTTACCGCTCCGCCGGAATGCCGTGGTGGCGCATCGGCCCGGCAGACCAGCAGCACCGGATCGCTGAACAGCGCCTCGAACTCCAGCCCCGGATGCGGGCCCGCGCCTGCGATGCCAAGGTCCACCTGCCCGGTCTCGACCATGGTCCGCACATCGGTGCTGTCGGTGTCGATCAGCTCGACCTCCACCCCGGGACGTCCGGTCAGGAAGCTTCGCAAAGCCTCGGGCAGCAGCGCCGTGGCAACCGAGGGGACCGAGGCCAGCCGCAGCCGTCCGCCCTTCGCCCGCGCCTGTTCCAGCACCAGTTCCATCGCCCGGTCGTAGTCGCGCAGCAGGATACGGGCGGTGTCCAGCAGGAAGCGGCCGGTTTCCGTCAGGCTGGACTTGCGGTCGGTCTCGAACAGCGGCGCGTCCAGCAGGTCTTCGATCTGCTTCAGCGTCATCGACAGGGCCGAGGGCGTCCGGCACAGCTTTTCCGCCGCGTCACGGATATTGCCGTGTTCGGCCACCTCGACAAAGGTGCGCAGGGCTTCGATGCGGATCATGATTCAGGAAAACTGAAATACAGGACAGAAATAGTCGGTTGCATTGATGCAGGCAAGCGTATTCCTGCTGTCCGGCAAAGGACGGAGGGGCGCATGGCCGAACGATTGACACTGGATGAGGTGGAGGCCCTGGCGCTTCGGGTGCTGACGGCGGCCGGGGCCAGCGCGGCGCAGGCCGGGCCGGTCGCCCGCTCGATCCGCCGGGCCGAGGCGGATGGCGTGCGCTCGCACGGGCTGATGTATCTGCCGGTCTACGCGCTGCACCTGCGCTGCGGCAAGGCGGACGGGCAGGCGGTGCCCGCGGTCTCGCGCCCCCGGCCGGGCACGGTGGCGGTGGATGCGGCGAACGGCTTCGCCCATCCGGCGATTGCCGCGGGCCTGCCCGATCTGGTCGCCGCGGCAAGGGCCAACGGCATCGGCGCCATGGTGCTGCGCCGGTCCTACAACTGCGGGGTGCTGGGTCACCATGCCGAGGATCTGGCGGCGGCCGGGCTGATCGGCCTGTGCTTCACCCATGCCCCGGCCTCGATCGCGCCGCCGGGCGGGGCGGCGCCGGTGATCGGCACCAACCCGCTGGCGCTGGCCGTGCCGGACGGCGGGGGCGGAGCGGCATTCGTTCTGGACCAGTCGGCCAGCGTGGTCGCGAAATCCGAGGTCATCCTGCGCAGCCGCCGCGGCGAGCCGCTGGAGGAAGGCTGGGCGCTGGATGCCGAGGGCCGACCGACCACCGATCCGGCGGCGGCGCTGAAAGGCTCGATGCGGCCCGCGGGCGGGGCCAAGGGCTTCGGCCTCGGCCTGCTGGCCGAAGTGCTGGCCTCGGCTTTGGCCGGGGCGGTGTCCAGCCGCGCGGCCAGCCCGTTCTCCGGCCCGGACGGTGGGCCGCCCGCCACCGGGCAATGTTTCCTCGCCCTGGACCCGGGCGGTTTCGCCGACGGCTTCGGCGACCGGATCGCCGCCCTTGCCGCCGCCATCACCGGCCAGCCGGGCGCCCGCCTGCCCGGCAGCCGCCGCATCGCCGCCCGCGCCCGCACGGCAACCGAAGGGGTCATGGTGGACGAGGCCCTGCTGGCCCAGATCGGCGGATGAATTTCAATTTTCCTGAAATCCACCTCATTCTTTCGCGTTTGACTGAAATTCACCCCAGGGCCGATGGTCTTGCGACAACCGACAGGAGGGAACCCATGAAACGCCTTATCGCCCCGGCAATCCTTGCGGCCTCGACCGCGCTTGCCATCCCGCAGGCCGCCCTTGCCGCCGATTGCGGCACCGCGGGCACCGTCACCGTGGCCGAGATGACCTGGCTTTCGGCCTCGACGCTGGCCCATGTCACGCAGAAGATCCTGAAGGACGGCTACGGCTGCGATGCCCAGCTTGTGCCCGGGGACACCGTGCCCACGGCGACCTCGATGCTGACGCGGTCGGAACCGTCCATCGCGCCCGAACTCTGGGTCTCGACCACCCAGTCGATCTGGGACCAGATGATGGAGAAGGGCAATGTCTACAAGGCCTCCGACATCTTCGCCTCGGGCGGGGAAGAGGGGCTGTGGGTCCCGGACTACATCCTTGCGGAACATCCCGAAATCCAGAGCATCGAGGATCTGAAGGCCAACTGGCAGGTGTTCGAGGACGCCTCCTCCCCCGGCAAGGGCCGTCTCTACAACGGCCCGCCCGGCTGGGGCAGCGAGGTGATCATCACCAACTACTACAAGGCCCTGGGGCTGGAAGACACGTTCGAGCTGTTCTCGCCGGGGTCGGGCGAGAACCTCAAGGCCTCGATCGCGCGGCAGGTGGCGCGGAAAGAGGCCTTCGTCGGCTATTACTGGGGGCCGTCGGACGTGATCGGCAAGTACAAGCTGGTGCTGCTGAAGACCCCCGCCTTCGACAAGGAGGCCTTCACCTGCATGACCGACGCCAATTGCGCCGATCCGCAGGTCACCGGCTGGGCGGTCGGCGAGGTGGCGGTGGCCGTGGTGTCGAAGCTGAAGGAGCAGGCACCGGACGTGGCCGAGTTCCTGTCGAAGCTGCAGGTGCCGAACCAGCAGATTTCCGAGGTGCTGGCCTGGGGCGACGACAACAGCGCCACGCCCGAGGAACTGGCGGTCCATTTCCTGAAGAACCACGAAGAGACATGGACCGCATGGGTTCCGGCCGACGTGGCCGAAAAGGTCAAGGCCGGTCTCTGACCCGACCCGCCGCCCCTGCAATCCTGCCGGGGCGGCCCCAAGGACAAGGATGCCAAGAATGGAAGCGGGTTTCCCCAACCTCTGGGACACACGCGGTTTTTCCCGCGCGATGGACGCGGCCTTCAACATGCTGGTCGCCCGCTGGGGCGAGACGCTGGAATGGCTGTTCCTGCCGGTGCTGCGGCTGCTGATCCTGATGGAAAAGGGCCTGCAGGCCCTGCCGTGGTGGGTGGTCCTGGCCGCTCTTGCCGCGCTGGCGGGCTATGCGGCGCGCAGCTGGCGGACGGCGGCGCTGGTCGCCGTGCTGACCTTCGCGCTTGGCCTTCTGGGGGTGTGGAACGATGCCATGGCGACCATCGCGCTGATGGTGGTGGCGACGCTGCTGTCGATCCTGATCGGCATCCCGGCGGGCATCCTGATGTCGCGGTCCGACCGGCTGCGCAGGATGGCGCTGCCCGTTCTCGACATCATGCAGACCATGCCGATCTTCGTCTACCTGATCCCCTTCGTCATGCTGTTCGGCCCCGGCAAGATCCCGGCCCTGCTGGCCACTATCGTCTTCGCCGTGCCGCCGGTGATCCGGCTGACCGACCTTGGCATCCGGCAGGTGGATGGCGAGATCGTCGAGGCCAGCCGCTCTTTCGGCGCCTCGCCCGGGCAGCAGCTCTGGTCGGTGCAGGTGCCGCTGGCGCTGCCCTCGATCATGGCGGGGGTGAACCAGACCACGATGATGGCGCTGTCGATGGTGGTCATCGCCTCGATGATCGGGGCCGGGGGCCTCGGCTATCAGGTGCTGCAGGGCATCCAGCGGCTTGAGGTCAGCCGTGGGCTGATGGCGGGGCTTGGCATCGTCCTTCTGGCGGTGATCTTCGACCGCATCGCGCAGGCCTTCGGGCGGCGGATGCAAGCCAGCCTGCACCGGGAGGCATGAGACGATGACCGAAGAGAAGATCCGCGTCGAAGGCGTGTCCAAGGTCTTCGGCAAGACCCCCGAGGCCGCGCTTGCGCTGGTGCGGGGCGGCATGGGCAAGGCCGAACTGCTTGAAAAGACCGGCCATGTCCTTGGCCTGCACGACATCAACCTGACCATCCGGCGGGGCGAGACCTTCGTGATCATGGGCCTGTCCGGCTCGGGCAAGTCGACGCTGATCCGGCATTTCAACCGGCTGATCGACCCGACGGCGGGCCGCATCCTGATGGACGGCGAAGACATCCTGCGCCTGTCGCCGCAGGCCCTGCGCGACTTCCGCCGCCGCAAGATCGCCATGGTGTTCCAGCGCTTCGCCCTGTTGCCGCACCGGACGGTGCTGGAAAACGTCATGTATGGCCTTTGGCTCGATGGCGTGCCCCGCGCGAAGGCCGAGGCCCGCGCGCGGGAACAGATCGCGCTGGTCGGCCTTGACGGGCATGAGGGGCAGTATCCCAACCAGCTTTCGGGCGGGATGCAGCAGCGCGTCGGGCTGGCCCGGGCGCTGGCGACCGATGCCGAGATCCTGCTGATGGACGAGGCGTTCTCGGCCCTCGACCCGCTGATCCGGCATGACATGCAGTTGCAGATGAAGGAACTTCAGGCCCGGCTGCACAAGACCATCGTCTTCATCACCCACGATCTGGACGAGGCGCTTCTTCTGGGCGACCACATCGCCATCCTGCGCGACGGCGAACTGCGGCAGGTAGGGACGGGGCCGGAAATCCTGTCCGCCCCCGCCGACGACTACATTGCCCGCTTCGTGCGCGACGTGAACCGCGGCCGGACCCTGCGCTGCGGCGATCTTGCCCAGCCGGGAACGGCGGACGGGGCCGGCGTGACGGCGGACCAGCCGCTTGAGGCCGCCTTCGCGGCCCTTGCCCTGGGTCCGGTGGCGGTGAAGACAGAGGATGGCGCGCCGCTTGGCGTATTGACGGCCGAGCGGGTTCTGGCCGCGCTGGCAGGATAGTGGAAAGAACGACATGACCCACCACAGGAACTATATCGCGGGCGAATGGCGTCCCGGCGCGGGCGGGATCGAGAACCGCAACCCCTCGGACGTGACCGACCTGATCGGCATCTATGCCCAGGCCGATGCCACCGATCTGGACGCGGCGCTGGACGCCGCGCGGACGGCTCAGCCGCTTTGGGCCAGGGCGGGCATCCAGCGCCGCCACGATGCGCTGATGGCGATCGGGACGGAACTGATGGCCCGCTCGGCCGAACTGGGGGAACTGCTGTCGCGCGAGGAAGGCAAGCCGCTGGCCGAGGGCAAGGGCGAGGTCTACCGCGCCGGGCAGTTCTTCACCTGGTTCGCCGCCGAGGCGCTGCGCAATCAGGGCGACCAGGCCGAATCCGTCCGCCCCGGCATCGAGGTAGAGGTGCGGCGCGAGCCGGTGGGCGTGGTGGCGATCATCACGCCCTGGAACTTCCCCATGGCCACGCCCGCCTGGAAGATCGCCCCGGCGCTAGCCTTCGGCAATGCGGTGATCTGGAAGCCCGCCAACCTGACCCCGGCCTCGGCCGTGGCACTGGCCGAGATCATCTCGCGCCAGAACCTGCCGCCCGGCACCTTCAACCTGCTGATGGGGCCGGGCGCAGGGCTTGGCGACCGGCTGGCCGCCGCCCCTGTCGATGCGATCACCTTCACCGGATCGGTCGATGTCGGCCATCGCATCGCCGCGCTCTGCCGCCCCCACCTGCCGAAACTGCAGATGGAGATGGGATCGAAGAACCCGATGGTGATCATGGACGATTGCGACCTGGACCTCGCCGTCGCCCATGCCAGCAACGCGGCCTTCGGCGGGACGGGGCAGAAATGCACCGCCGCCTCGCGGCTGATCGTGCACGAGAAGGTCCACGACGCCTTTGCCGAAAAGCTTGCCGCCGCCGCGCAGGCGCTGCGGGTGGGCCATGCGCTGGCGCCGGAAACCCAGATCGGCCCCGCCGTCAGCGCGGGCCAGCTTGCCGGAAACCTGGCCTGGGTGGAAAAGGGCCGCGCCGAGGGGGCGGAACTTCTGTGCGGCGGCATGGCGCTGGAGCGGCCGACGCAGGGGCATTTCATGGCCCCCGCCGTCTTTGCCGCCACCACGCCGGAGATGGCGATGAACCGGGAAGAGATGTTCGCCCCGATCACCTGCATCCAGAAGGTGGCCAGCTACGACGAGGCCCTGGCCCGCGCCAACGACACGCCCTTCGGCCTGACCGCGGGGATCATGACCCGCAGCCTGTCGCGCGCCATGGACTTCCGAGCCCGCGCCCGCGCCGGATGCGTGATGGTGAACCTGCCCACCGCGGGCACCGACTACCACGTCCCCTTCGGCGGCCGGGGGCTGTCCTCGCACGGGCCGCGCGAACAGGGCCGCCACGCCGCCGAATTCTACACCACGGTCAAGACTTCCTACCTCTGGGCGGGGGATCCGGCATGAGCTTCGTGATCGACGCAACCCAGTATTCCAACTGGTCCGGGCCCATCTTCCGCCAAATGCGGCAGGGCGGGCTGGATGCCGTCCATGTCACGCTGAACTATCACGAGACCTTCCGCGAGACCGTCGCGGTGATCTCGGAATGGAACCGCCGGTTCGAGGCGCACCCCGACCTGATCTTCCAGGGCTTCACCGCCGCCGATCTGGAAACCGCCCGCCGCACCGGCCGCACCGCGATCTTCTTCGGATCGCAGAATCCGTCCTGCATCGAGGACGACATCGGTCTGGTCGAGGTGCTGCACCGCCTTGGCCTGCGCTTCATGCAACTGACCTACAACAACCAGTCGCTGCTGGCCTCGGGCTGCTACGAGACCACCGACGGCGGCCTTACCCGCATGGGCCGCGAGGTGGTGGCCGAGATGAACCGCGTCGGCATGGTCGTGGACATGAGCCATTCGGGCGAGCGTTCGACCCTTGAGGCCGTGGAACATTCCGCCCGGCCGATCGCCGTCACCCATGCCAACCCTTCGGACTGGCATCCGGCGCGGCGCAACAAGTCGGCGGCGGTGATCGGGGCGCTGGCGCAGACCGGCGGGATGCTGGGCTTTTCGCTTTACCCCCATCACCTGAAAGGTGCAGGCGGCTGCACGCTGGACGGGTTCTGCACCATGATCGCCCGCACCGCCGAACGCTTCGGCACCGCCTGCCTGGGGATCGGCAGCGACCTGTGCCAGGACCAGCCGGACAGCGTGGTGGAATGGATGCGCACCGGCCGCTGGACCAAGCGGATCGACTATGGCGAGGGCAGCGCCGCCGCCCCCGGCTTCCCCGAGATGCCGCACTGGTTCCGCGACAACCGCGATTTCGCCGGGCTGCGCGCGGGCCTTGCCACCGCCGGTTTCGACGGGGCCGAATGCGACGCCATCCTCGGCGGCAACTGGGCGCGCTTCTTCGCCGACAGCTTCGGGCCGCAGGGCGGCGGCGCGGAATGACCGCCGTGCCGCCCCGCCCCCCCGATACGGTGATGCGCCTGTCGCGCATGGGGTCGGCCCATCCGATGCGGCTTTCCTTCCTGCGCCAGTTCCTGCGGCGAATGCAGGCCGAGGGCTGGCGCTTCGACCGCACGCTCTGGCAGGTGGACGACCGCGGCGTCGGCCGGGCCTGCTATCGGCTGCAGGGGCCGGTGCGGGCTTATACGCTGGTCTGCTTCGCCCATGACCTGCCCGCCGAACAGCGCAGCGACCGGGTGATCGCCACCGCCTGGGACGCCACCTTCGCCCTGTTCGACGGCGAACCCACCACGGAAGACCTCGACCGCCTCGCGGCCAACGTGCCCTTGCAGGAGGCAGGCCGCATCGGCCGCAGCGAGTTGTCGCTGAGCCGCGCCAACCGTTCGGTCCGGCTGTTCGACCATGTGGTCGCCCGGCTGGCCGAGGGCCGCCAGCCCGACCTGGCCGAGGTGGAGGCGGTGGGCTACCTGATGCGCACCACCGCTGTCTATGGCGCGGGCAAGTTCGGCGCCGCCGACCGCTCCGACTATGCCGACCGGCCCGAGTTGCGCGCGCCTTTCCAGGCCGAGATGATGTCGGTCTGGCTGACCCGCGCCTTCACCTTCGACCTGGCCGAGCATCTGGCGGCGGTCAGGGGTGGCGCACGGGCCGTCCGGCTGGTGCCCGGCATGCGGCGGATGCTGGGCGTGGGCAATTCCACCGGCCTTGGCCTTGCGCCCTTCCTGATCCGCCACCCTGCCCTTCTGAACAACTGGATCGCGGCGCGTGAAACCGCGCTGGCGCGTGTCCGCTCGCTGCCCGCGGCGACGCCCGCCGATATCGCCGCCTTCCGCGCCGCCGTGGCCGAGGCCATCGCCAATGCCGCGCTCTGGCGCAGCGAACATCCGGTGCAGGTCGCGCACCTTGCCGATCTGCGCCGCGATCTGGCCCTGATCGCCTCCTGGGACGGCTGGTCTTCTCCCCACCCTTGGGATGCGCTGTGGCTCTGGTCCGAGGGCGCCCTGTCCGAAGAGGGGCAGGAGGCACTGCTCTCCGCCATGCTGGAACCCCATGGCGCGCTGGTCGACGATCTGGGCGAGACCATGGCCGCCGACGAGGAAGCCGCCTTTGCCATCGACGGAAGGATGACCGTGGCCGAAACCCGCGCCCTGATCGCGCGGGACTATGGCTGGATCGGGCGCTACGACTTTGCCGACCCTGCCGAGGAAGCGCGGTTCTGGTATGTCTCGGAGGAGAAACTGGAACCCCGCCTCGGCGACCGCCGCCACGAGGCCGGGGCCGAGCGGGAACAGCCGCTGGACGTGGCCCGCGCCGTGGCCGCCTTCGATGCGGCACTGGCCGCCCGTGCGCCGGACGAGCCCCTTGGCCGGGCGCTGGCGGACCTGCCCGCGCATCGCCATACCGCGCGCCGGGTGCAGCTTGCCGCCCGCCATCCCTATGCCGAAATCCGCGACAACCTGCTGGCCTCCGACATGCTTCCCATCGACATCCTGCGCTGCAAACTGGCCTTCTTCGGCGCCAGCCGCTTCGACCCGCGCTCCGACAAATGGGTGCGGATCAGCCTTTACCAGGGCGAGATCGGCCCCGAGGCCCTGGGAGAGATGGCATGACCCGGATCAGCCTTTCCCGAACCGAGACCCGGGCACTGGCGACGAAGGCCGCGCGCGGCGCGGGCCTCGACTGGGGGCTGGCGGAAGAGGCGGGCTTCGCCGCCGAAGGGCTGGCGGCGCGCGGCATCGACGGGTTGTCACTGCTGGCCCTGTGGCTGGCAGAACGCGAAACCTCGCCGCTGCGCTGCCCGATCGTGCTGGGGGCAGAGCTTGCCGACCTGCCGCCCGTCGGGCCGCTGCGGCTGGAGCGGGTGGCCTTCCCCGCCCTGCTGCTGCCGTTCCTTGCCCGCGCGGGCCTCGGCCTTGCCGAGACACCTGCCCCGGATAGCCCCGCTGCCGACCTGACCGTCCGCCCGCTGGCCGCGCCACAGCCGAAGGGCCCTCTTCACCGCGTCCCCACGCCCGCCGCCACGCTGGCCGCGCTGGAGGCATTGGCCTTGCGCACGACGGTGCCTCCCTCCACCCGCTCGCGCGAGGATGCCGGGGCCGGGACGCTGGACAACGACTGATCGGAACCGGGCATTGCAGGCTCGGGCAATCCCGGCTAATTTATGTAATGTTATATCATTTCATAAATGGAAACGCCATGCCGACCAGCCAGCAAAAGCGCGACAACCGCCTGCCCGTCACCGTCCTTTCCGGTTTCCTCGGCGCCGGAAAGACCACGCTTCTGAACCACATCCTGAACAACCGCGAAGGCCGCCGGGTCGCCGTCATCGTCAACGACATGTCCGAGGTGAACATCGACGCCGATCTGGTCCGCGACGGGGCGGAACTGTCGCGGTCCGAGGAAAAGCTGGTCGAGATGACCAACGGCTGCATCTGCTGCACGCTCCGCGACGATCTGCTGGCAGAGGTGCGGCGGCTGGCGGCGGAGGGCCGCTTCGACTACCTGCTGATCGAATCGACCGGCATCGCCGAACCGCTGCCGGTCGCCGCCACCTTCGATTTCCGGGACGCCGACGGGGAAAGCCTGTCCGACGTGGCGCGGCTGGACGCGATGGTCACGGTGGTCGATGCGGTGAACCTGACCCGCGACTTCTCCAGCCACGATTTCCTTGCCGACCGGGGAGAAAGCCTGGGTGAGCAGGACGAGCGCACGCTGGTCGACCTGCTGACCGACCAGATGGAATTCGCCGATGTCATCGTGCTGAACAAGGCGACCGAGGCCGGTCCGCTGAGGCTGGATCAGGCGCGCAAGATCGTGCGGGCGCTGAACCCCGATGCCCGCCTGATCGAAACCGATTTCAGCCGGGTGGAGCCCGAGACGATCTTCGACACCGGCCTTTTCGATTTCGACCGCGCCCATATGCATCCGATGTGGGCGAAAGAGCTTTACGGCTTCGCGGACCATGTGCCCGAGACCGAGGAATACGGCATTTCCTCCTTCGTCTACCACGCGCGGCGGCCGTTCCATCCGCAGCATATCCATGCGGTGCTGAACGGCGACCTGCCCGGCGTGATCCGTGCCAAGGGGCATTTCTGGATCGCCTCGCGCCCCGACTGGGCGGCGGAGTTCTCGCTGGCCGGGGCGATGTCGACCGTGACGCCACTGGGCACATGGTGGGCCTCCCTCCCGCGCGACCGCTGGCCCGGCCACCCCGAGGCGCTGGCCGAAATGCGCCGCCATTGGGCAGAGCCATGGGGCGACCGGCGGCAGGAGCTGGTGTTCATCGGCGCGGGCATGGACAGGGCGGCGCTGACCGCCCGGCTGGATGCGGCGCTGGTCGATGCCCGGGACTTCACGCCACAGGACTGGGCGCGCCTGCCCGACCCCTTCCCGCAATGGGGCCGGCGCCGGGTGGCCTGAGCCATGGCGGGCAACCTTTCCACCTCACTCAAGCGCCGCAGCCGGGGCCGGGCGATGGACCGCTACGACCGGCTGCCGCCGGACCTGCGCCGCTGGCTGGCCGGGGCGGCGCTGCCCTGGAGCCCCTGTTCGGTGCTGCGGCTGTGGCGGCGGTTCCGGCGGGAATGTGCGGGCGATGCCGATGCCATTCGGCGGCGGATGGATCTGGCCGAAGCCCGGATGCTTGCCCGCGATGCGCCGGGAATCCGGGGGGCTGCGCACATGCCGGATGCAGGCGCCCCACCCGTCGGGCGCGCTCCTTGAACCGGGGCCGCGCCTTCAGCCGTCCAGCCCCTCTTCGTCCAGCAGCGTCCTGCCCTGCCGGTCCTCGACCTCGATCACCCAGAGGTCGGGGTCCCGCCCGCCCTCGCGCGCCAGCGCCGCATCGACCTCGGCCTCGGCGCCCTCGGCCAGCACCTGCCAGAGCCGCCGGTCCGAGGCAAAGTCCCAGCGGCGCACGAAGGCCCTTGCCTGCCCGTCCATCGTCGCCAGCTTCACGATCACCGCGCCCGAGGTGTCGTCGCCGCGCCGCGCCAGATAGGCCGGGATCGCCGCCAGCCGCAGCCGCGAGAGGTAAGCCGCGACCCAAAGGCCGGAGGCCAGCCGCGGCTCAGCCATCGCCGTCCTTGAAATCAAGGCCCATCTCGGTATAGCGCTCGGCCTCGTCCAGCCAGTTGGGCCGCACCTTCACCGTCAGGAACAGATGCGCCGGACGGCCGAGGAATTCGGTGATTTCCGCCCGCGCCGCCGCGCCGATGGCCTTGATCGTCTCGCCGCCCTTGCCCAGCACGATCCCCTTGTGCCCCTCGCGCGCGACATAGACCACCTGGTCGATCCGGGCCGAACCATCGGCGCGTTCCTCCCATTTCTCGGTCTCGACGGTCAGTTGATAGGGCAGTTCCTCGTGCAGGCGCAGGGTCAGCTTCTCGCGCGTCATCTCGGCGGCGATCATACGCACCGGCAGGTCGGCAAGCTGGTCCTCGGGGTAATACCACGGGCCTTCGGGCAATTCGGCCGCCAGCCAGTCCTTCAGGTCCTCGACGCCGTGCCCGCGCTCGGCGCTGATCATGAAGGTCTTCGCAAAGGGAAAGGCCTCGTTCATCTTCTGCGCCAGCGCCAGCAGCACCTCGGCCTTCACCCGGTCGATCTTGTTGATCGCCAGCGCCACCGGCTTGCCCTTCGGCATCTCTTCCGCGATGCGGTCGATGATGGCCCGCGTGCCCTCGGTCAGCCCGCGATGCGCCTCGATCAGCAACACCACGATATCGGCATCCGCCGCCCCGCCCCAGGCCGCCTTGACCATGGACCGGTCCAGCCGCCGCCGGGGCCGGAAGATGCCGGGCGTGTCGACGAAGACGATCTGGCTTTGCCCCGCCATGCAGACCCCGCGGATGCGCGCCCGCGTCGTCTGCACCTTGTGGGTGACGATCGACACCTTCGCGCCGACCATCCGGTTCAGCAGCGTGGACTTGCCGGCATTCGGCTCTCCGATCAGGGCGACGAAGCCCGCGCGGGTGGGTTCCGTTTCAGCCATCCCCGGCCTCCATCCTTTCCAGAAGCGCCCTCGCGGCGGCCTGTTCCGCCGCGCGCTTCGATCCTGCGGCGGCTTCTGCCGCCTCGCCCGTCGCCAGCGACACCTGCACGGTGAAGACCGGCTGGTGATCCGGCCCCTTGCGCCCCGTCTCGGCATAGGCGGGGGGCGGCATGCCGCGGGCCTGCGCCCATTCCTGCAACGCGGTCTTCGGGTCGCGGGCATCGGCCTCCACCGTGCCGATGCGCCCGCCCCAAAGCCGCAGGACCAGCGCCCGCGCGGCCTCGAACCCGGCGTCCAGATGCACGGCGGCGATCACCGCTTCCATCGCGTCGCCCAGCAGCGCCTCTTTCCGCCGCCCGCCGGACAGCATCTCCGACCGGCCCAGCTTCAGCACATCGCCCAGCCCCACCTCGCGCGCCACCTCGGCACAGGTCTCCTTGCGCACAAGCGCATTGAAGCGCGGCGCCAGTTGCCCTTCGGTCGCGGCCTTGTCGGCGGCAAGCAGGGCCTCGGCCATGGTCAGGCCAAGCACCCGGTCGCCCAGAAATTCCAGCCGCTGGTTGTCGGGCCTTGTGGCCGAGCCGATGGAGGCATGGGTGACGGCGCGCAGAAGCAACTCTGGCCGACGGAACTCGTGCCCGATGCGGGCCTGGAAGGCCAGGAGATCCGCCGAAAGCCGCACCTATTCCACCGGCACGAAATAGCGGTCCGACCGCCAGGTCCAGAAGTAGAGGATGCGGCGGCCCGCCGAGGAGAAGATGATCCGGTCGGCCCGGCCGATCAGGTTCTCGGCCGGGACGAAGCCCACGCCGCCCGCCTTCTGGTCGAAGCGGCTGTCGGCGGAATCGTCGCGGTTGTCGCCCATCACGAAGAAATGCCCCTCCGGCACGGTGAAGACGCCGGTGTTGTCGCCCGCGCCGCGCGCGTCGATGTTCAGCACGTCATGCTGCCGCCCGCCCGGCAGCGTCTCGGTGAAGCGCGACTTCAGGCACATCGCGCCATCGCCCACCGGCGCATTCTCGCAGCGCGGGCGGTTGGCCATCGGGCCCTGCGGCTCCATCACTTCCTCGAAGATGCCGGCGGGCTCCTGCGGCACCATCTCGCCGTTCAGGTAAAGGACGCCTTCCTTCATCTGCACGGTATCGCCCGGCAGGCCGATCACCCGCTTGATCAGGTCGTCGCCCTTCACCGGATGGCGGAACACCGCCACGTCGCCGCGCTCGGGGTCCGAGCCGAAGATGCGGCCCGAGAAGGGGCACATGGCGAAGGGGCAGGAATATTTCGAATAACCGTAGGCCATCTTGTTGACGAAGAGGAAATCGCCGACCAGCAGCGTGTCCTTCATCGACGACGAGGGGATCCAGAACGGCTGGAAGAACAGCGTGCGGAAGACGCCCGCGATGATCAGGGCCCAGAACACGGTCTTCACCAGTTCCCACACGCCCTCTTCGGATTTCGCCTTCGCCATCTGCTGCCTCATCTTCTTGTCGGGCCGCTTCTTGCGCGGCGGGAATGGGGAGTCAAGCCACGGGGCCTGCAAGCGGCCGCGCCTCGATCACCACGAAGGCCTGCGCCCAGGGGTGGTCGTCCGTCAAGGTGACATGGATCACGGCCTCGTGCCCTGCGGGCGTCATCTGCGCCAGCCGCTCGGCCGCCCAGCCGGTGACATGCATGACCGGCTGGCCGGAGCGGAGGTTGGTCACCGCCATGTCCTTCCATGAGATCCCCATGCGAAGGCCGGTGCCCAGCGCCTTGGAACAGGCCTCCTTCGCCGCCCATCGCTTGGCATAGGTGGCGGCCACCGCGCGGCGGCTTTCGGCCTTGCGCTGCTCGGCCTCGGTGAAGACGCGGTTGCGGAAGCGGTCGCCGAAACGGGCCAGCGTGGCCTCGATCCGGTCGATATTGGCAAGGTCGGTGCCGATGCCCAGGATCAAATCGCGGCGCCCCGGGCTGCGTCCATACGGCGGCGCATCTCCTCGATCGCCGGGCCGAGCCCGCGGTAGATCGCCTCGCCGATCAGGAAATGGCCGATGTTCAACTCCATCACCTCGGGGAAGGCGGCGACGGGGGCCACGTTTTCATAGGTCAGCCCATGGCCCGCATGGACCTCAAGCCCCAGCGAATGGGCCAGCGACGCGCCCCTGCGCAGGGCGGCCAGTTCGGCCTCCGCCTCGTCCTGCCGGCCCTCGGCGTGGAGGTCCGAGTAATGGCCGGTGTGCAGTTCCACCACCGCCGCGCCGATCCGCGCCGAAGCCTCGATCTGCGCGGGCGCGTGGCCGATGAACATGGAAACCCGGATCCCCGCCTCGCGCAGCGGCGCGATATAGGCGGCCAGCCGCGCCTCGTCCCCCGCCACGTCCAGCCCGCCCTCGGTGGTGCGTTCCTCGCGCCGTTCGGGGACAAGGCAGGCGGCATGGGGCCGCAGGCGCAAGAGGATCGCCTGCATCTCGTCAGTCGCCGCGCATTCGAAGTTCAGCGGAATGCCGATCCCGGCGGCCAGCGCCTCCATGTCGGCATCGCGGATGTGGCGGCGGTCCTCGCGCAGATGGGCGGTGATGCCGTCGGCGCCCGCGGTCTCGGCCAGGATCGCGGCGCGCAGCGGATCGGGCCATGCGCTGCCACGGGCATTCCGCACCGTCGCCACATGGTCGATATTGACACCCAGTCTCAGCCGCCCGCCAGCCGCCATGACGCACCTCTTTTCCCACGATCCCCAATCGGGGCGCAGACTAGGGCGGATCGTCCTTCCCCGCAACCGAGGGCCGCCGGTAGACGGGATGACAAGGGGGCGGCAGGCAGGAACCCCGCGCTACGGCGTGCCCGGCCGGTCGTCCTCGCCCTTTTCGTCGGCCTCGCCATTCTCGCGGCCGGGTTTCAGCCGCTGCGCGGCCTTGGCGACAGCCTCCTTAAGCAGGTGGCGGCGCTCCTTCCGCTCGCTCGCCTTGGCGGCGCGGGCCTTCTGGTAGGCTTCGACCAGCGGAATGGTGATGTAATAGGCGATGACCGACAGCACGATCCCGGGGCCGAGCGCGCCGATGAAATAGGGCCAGTAGATCTCGTGCCAGAAGCGGATCAGCCCGTCCCACCGCGTCACGTCCGAGGTGAAGATGGCCTTGAAGTTGAACCACAGGTCGGAACCCGCGATCTCGGTCGCGGTGCGGATGTATTCCCAGGACAGGGGCTTCTCGATCCCCAGCATCCAGTGGCCAAGTGTCATCGCCAGCACGGCAAAGAAAGGGGTCGTCACCGGATTGGTGTTGAAGGTGGCCAGCAGCGCGGCCAGCAGGTTGCCGCGGATCGCGCGGGCAGCAAGCCATGCGGCCACGAATTGCAGCCCCGGCAGCGGCAGGAAGCCGATCAGCGACCCGGCGAACACCCCCCGGGCGATGCGGTGCGGCTGGTCGGGCAGCCGCCGCATCCGGTAGACCACATAGCGCGTGGCGCGTTTGAATCCCGATCGTGGATAGACCTGTTCGCGCAGCCAGGCACCCCAGCCCAACGGATCCCTTCGCTTGAAGACCAAACCTAGCTTCCTTCCATTCCGGGCCAGCACGGCCCGGCCTTCCCGCCCCCCGGTCAGGGCTTGCGCGACAGATCCCGGTGGCGACTGACCTGGGCCACATCCGTCTCGGCTTCAAGCGCGGTCATGACCTTGTGCAGATGTTCGACATCGCGCAAGTCCACGTCAACGATCAGCCGGTAAAAATCCGGTTTGCGGTCCGTGAACCGCAGGTCCGAGATATTGGCCTTCTGCTCTCCGATCAACGTGCAAATCCGCCCCAGAACGCCTGCGTCGTTCGAGATGGTGAGGTCGAAGGACACGGTATGCACCGCGGCATGGCGGCCCGTCTTCCAGTGCAGGTCGACCCAGCGTCCGGTCTGGCTTTCGAATTCCTCCAGCGCCGGGCAGTCGATGGCATGGGCCACCACGCCCTTGCCGCGATAGGTGATGCCGACGATCCGCTCGCCCGGCAGCGGCTGGCAGCAGGGCGCGCGCTTCAGCGCCTGGTCGGCGGCAAGGCCCAGGACGGGGCGCTTTTCGTCCACTTCCTCGGTCTGGGCCAGCGAAAGCTCGGGGTAAAGCAGTTCCACCACCTTGCGGGCGGCGATCTCGGCGCTGCCCAGCCGGGCCAGCAGGTCCTCTTCCCCGCCAAGCCCCATCATCTTGGCCGCGGTGCGCAGCGCCTTGTCGGTGGCCTTCTTTCCGACATGGTCGAAGGCGGCGCGGGCCAGTTCGTGCCCCAGCCGGACGAAGCGGCCGCGGTCCTCGGCCCGCAGGCTGCGCCGGATCGCCGCCTTGGCCCGGCCGGTGGCAACGATGTCGATCCAGCTGGGCTGCGGGCGCTGCCCCTCGGCGGTGATGATCTCGACCGACTGGCCGTTCTTCAGCCGGGTCCACAGCGGCACGCGGATGCCGTCGACCTTGGCCGAGACGGTGGAATTGCCGATCCGGGTGTGGATGGCATAGGCGAAATCAAGCGGCGTCGCCCCGCGCGGAAGCTGGATCACATCCCCCTTCGGCGAGAAGCAGAAGACCTGATCCGAATACATCTCCAGCTTGACGTTTTCGAGGAATTCGTCGTGATCCTCCTCGTCCAGCCTTTCGGTCAGGCTGGCGATCCACTTGGCCGGGTCCACGGCAAAGGGGTTCTGCGCCCGCACGCCTTCGCGATAGGACCAGTGCGCGGCCACCCCGGCCTCGGCCACCTCATGCATCTCGCGGGTGCGGATCTGCACCTCCACCCGCTTGCCGTCGCGTCCCGAGACGGTGGTATGGATCGAACGGTAGCCGTTCGACTTCGGCTGGCTGATGTAGTCCTTGAACCGCCCCGGCACCGCGCGCCAGCGCTGGTGGATCACCCCCAGGATGCGATAGCAGTCCTGCACCGAGCCGCAGATGACCCGGAACCCGTAGATGTCCGAGAGGCGCGAGAAGGCAAGGTCCTTCTCCTGCATCTTGCGCCATATCGAATAGGGCTTCTTCGCCCGGCCATAGACATCCGCCTCGATCCCGGCCTTTTCCAGCTCGTGCCGGATGTCGCCGGTGATCTTGTGGACGACGTCGCCCGACTCCTTCTGCAAGACCAGATAGCGGCGCAGGATGGAATTGCGCGCCTCGGGGTTCAGGACCTTGAAGGACAGGTCCTCAAGTTCCTCGCGCATCCACTGCATCCCCATGCGGCCTGCAAGGGGGGCGAAGATCTCCATCGTCTCGCGGGCCTTCTGGGCCTGCTTTTCCGGCTTCATCGACCGGATGGTGCGCATGTTGTGCAGCCGGTCGGCCAGCTTGACCAGGATCACCCGCAGGTCCTTGGACATCGCCATGAACAGCTTGCGGAAGTTCTCGGCCTGCTGGCTGCCCGCGTTCGACAATTGCAGGTTGGTCAGCTTGGTGACGCCGTCGACCAGTTCGGCCACATCCTCGCCGAACAGTTCGGTGATCTCGCCATAGGTCGACCGCGTGTCCTCGATCGTGTCGTGCAGAAGGGCGGTGATGATGGTCGCATCGTCCAGCCGCTGCTCGGTCAGGATGGCGGCGACGGCGACGGGATGGGTGAAATAGGGCTCACCCGACTTGCGGAACTGGCCCTCGTGCATCTTCAGCCCGTAGGCATAGGCCTTGCGGATCAGGTCTGCGTTGCAGCGCGGGTTGTAGTTGCGGACCAGGGCGATGAGGTCTTCGACGTCGATCATCGCCACCCTGCCCGATCACCTTGGCCGCGGGGCTACAGCCCCGATCAGTGCTCGCCCTGCGCTTCCATCAGCGCGCGGAGGAGTTTCTCTTCCGACATGTCGTCGACCACCGGGCGGTCGATCTCGCCGGTCATCAGCAGGGCCATCTGGTCCTCTTCCGGCTCGTCCACCTCGATCTGGGTCTGGTGGGATTCGATCATCCGCTCGCGCAGCACTTCGGCCGACTGGGTCTCGTCGGCGATCTCGCGCAGGGCGACGACGGGATTCTTGTCGTTGTCGCGGTCGATGGTGATCGGCGAGCCGGCAGCGATCTCGCGCGCCCGATGGGCCGAAAGCAGAACCAGTTCGAACCGGTTCGGCACCTTGTCAACGCAATCTTCGACCGTCACGCGGGCCATGGGTCACCTCTGTCACCTGGGCGGGGAGTGGCCTATCTATGCCGGAAGATGCGGCTTGACAAGCGAAGATCGCACAAAATGCCGTGTGTCGCCGGGGGCCTTCC
>CAYLSD010000036.1:0-1746 GCA_964386345.1 uncultured Fuscovulum sp. | reverse complement strand
CACCACGGCATCCCTGTCAGCCTGCGGCAGCGCCGCCAGCATCTGCCGCACCGTCAGCCCCAGCCGGGGATGCAGCCAGTCCGGCGCCACCTCGGCCAGCGGCACCAGCACGAAGGCCCGGTCCTGCAACCGGGGATGCGGCAGGATCAGCCGGTCGGGCACCTGCCGCGCCTGCGCCTCGGGCGGCAGGTTGCGCCAGCGGTCCTGCGTTTCGGCATCGGGCAGCACCGAATCGCCCACCGCCAGCAGGTCGATGTCCAGCGTCCGCCCGCCCCAGCGTTCCAGCCGCTCGCGTCCGAAGCGCACCTCGATCCGGTGCAGCGCCGCCAGAATTTCCGCCACGTCATCCAGATGAGGCCCCGTCACGGCAGCCACGGCATTGGCGTAATCCGGCCCCGCCCCGGCCGGAAAGCAGGGCGTCCGCCAGATGCGGCTAAACCCGCCCAGTTGCAGCCCTTCGCCTGCCAGGGCCTCAACCGCGGCGGCAATCGTCTCCTGCGGAGATCTCCCGCCGAACGGCAGGTTTGCGCCGAAGGCAAGCAGCGCCTGTCCAGACATCATGTCGCGCACCGCCGACCTGTTCTATTGTTGACTTGCCGTGTCATCGTGCCGACGCTATCCACGGCTGGTTCCCCGACGGATTTCAGTAATCCACATTTACCACTCGCGGAAGTCCCGTTTGGCGGAGCATTGTATTGGTCGAGGGGAAAGTACCGATGTTCTACAAGGACGAACGGCTTGCGCTGTTCATCGACGGATCGAATCTTTACGCCGCCGCAAAGGCGCTTGGCTTCGATATCGACTACAAGCTTCTGCGGATGGAGTTCATGCGCCGCGGCAAGCTGCTGCGCGCCTTCTACTACACCGCGCTTCTGGAGAACGAGGAGTATTCGCCGATCCGCCCGCTGGTGGACTGGCTGCATTACAACGGCTTCACCATGCGGACGAAGCCCGCGAAGGAATACACCGACAGCCAGGGCCGCCGGAAGGTGAAGGGCAACATGGACATCGAACTGACGGTCGATGCCATGGAACTGGCACCGCGGGTGGATCATGTCGTCCTGTTCTCGGGCGACGGCGATTTCCGGCCGCTGGTGGAAAGCCTGCAACGGCAGGGCGTGCGGGTCTCGGTGGTCTCGACCATCCGATCGCAGCCGCCGATGATCGCCGACGAACTGCGCCGCCAGGCCGATAATTTCATCGAGCTGGACGAGCTGCGCGAGGTGATCGGCCGTCCGCCCCGCGAACCTCGGCCTGCTGCCGAAGAGGCTGCGGTCGGCGCCAAGTGATCCGGTCAGGGGCGGCCCTTCCGGGCCGTGCCTTCGGCCCGGCACCGGCATGACCGGGCTTGCCGGGCTTTTTCTTGCGGCCTTCCTTGCCGCCACGCCCGTTCCCATACCGTCCGAACCGGTGTTCCTGGCCCTCCTGGCCACGGGGCAGGCCCTGTTGCCGTTGGTCGTGGTGGCCAGCATCGGCAATACCCTCGGCTCCTGCGTGACCTATGCGATGGGGCGCGGGGCCGAGCGGCTGAAGCACCGCCGCTGGTTCCCCCTGCAACCCGACACTCTGGCGAAGGCCCAGGGCTGGTGGGGCCGCTGGGGCCTGTGGTCGCTGCTCCTGTCCTGGGCGCCCGGCGGCGATGCGCTGGTGGCCCTGGCCGGTCTGATGCGGGTGCCGCTCTGGCGTTTTCTCCTGCTGGTCGCGCTGGCGAAGACCGGGCGTTATGCCGTGCTGGCGCTGGCAGGG
>CAYLSD010000035.1:0-40346 GCA_964386345.1 uncultured Fuscovulum sp. | reverse complement strand
AGCTGGAAGACATCAACAAGGGCTTCGACCTCATGCATTCCGGCGAAAGCATCAGATCCGTCGTGATCTACTGAGGCGACCGCCGGGGTGGAGAGTCCCCTGGAGCCGCTGGAGCTTCATCTTGGTCCAAATACTCCACGGGGGGCCGGGGGTGTGAACCCCCCGGTCTGCGACCTGCCCGGCGAACTGCAGGAGCATCGAATGAAGACCGTCTCGGAAAACAGCGCCTTCGGCGGGGTGCAGGGGGTCTATTCCCATGCCTCGGACGTCTGCGGCTGCGACATGACCTTCGCGGTCTATCTGCCGCCGCGGGCCAAGGGCGCGAAGGTCCCGGTGCTGTGGTATCTGTCGGGTCTGACCTGCACCCATGAGAATGCGATGACCAAGGCGGGCGCCCAGGGGTGGGCGGCGGAAGAGGGCATCGCGCTGGTCTTCCCCGACACCTCGCCCCGTGGCGAAGGGATCGCCAACGATCCGGCCTATGACCTGGGGCAGGGCGCAGGCTTCTATGTCAACGCCACCGAAGACCCCTGGGCGCCGCATTTCCGCATGTGGGACTATATCGTCCACGAACTGCCCGCGCTGATCTTCGGGAATTTCCCGCTGGACCGCGAGCGGCAGGGGATCACCGGCCATTCCATGGGCGGTCACGGCGCGCTGACCATCGCCATGACCCACCCGGAAACCTATGGCTCGGTCTCGGCCATCTCTCCCATCGCCAACCCCACCGCCAGCGACTGGGGCCGCAAGCAGTTCACCGCCTATCTTGGCCCGGACGAGGCGAAGTGGCGGGCACATGATGCCACGCTGCTGATGGCCGACTGCGGCTTTCCGGGGCCGGTGCTGATCGACCAGGGTGCGAAGGACCAGTTCCTTGACCTGTTGAGGCCCGAGGCGCTGATCGCCGCCGCTGCCGCACGGCGCCAGCCGGTGCAGTTCCGGCTGCTCGACAGCTATGACCACAGCTATTTCTATGTTTCCAGCGTGATGGAGGATCACGTCCGCTTTCATGCGGCGCGGCTTGCCGAAGCCTGACCATCGCCAGCCAGACATCCCGAGGAGGACCCTGATGTCGAGCCCCCTGCGCGGCGCCCTTGCCGCAAGCCTGATCGCCGGACTTGCCTTGCCCGCCTGGGCGGAAGGCGACCCCGCCAAGGGCGAGAAGGCGTTCAAGAAATGTCTCGCCTGCCATTCGGTCGAGCCGGATGCGCCCTCGAAGGTGGGGCCGAACCTGCATGACGTGGTGGGCCGCAAGACCGGCACCTTCGAAGGGTTCTCCTTCTCCGTCGTGATGAAGACGATGGGCGAGGAAGGCCATGTCTGGACGCCCGGGGAACTGGACAGGTTTCTCGAGAACCCCAAGGCCGTGGCGCCGGGCACCAAGATGACCTTTGCCGGGCTGAAGAAGCCCGAGGAACGGGCCGATGTGGTGGCCTATCTGGTGAGCCTGCATCCCGACGGCGCCGCCGAGGTCGCCGCGGAAGACCCCGCACCGGCCGACTGACCCACGATCCAGCCGCCTTTGCCGCTGCCGCGTCCCGCGCCCCCGGGGCGTGGTTTTTCGCATGTGCGCCGGCCACTCCGGGCGCGGTCATACTTTGGTTGCAGCCCGGTCGGGTTTCGTTGACAGAGCGTCGCAGACCTTGCTTCATAAGAATGGAATAAGAGGCCGCCACCACGTCCCGGGAGGGGATGTCGGGGGGGCTGGATCCACCAATCGCATCGGGGAGGAAAACGATGAAGAAGGGGATGATCGGGCTTCTAGCAGGCCTGCTGCTCTCGACCGCGGCGCCGGTTCTGGCCAATGATTCGGTGGAAGCCGGGTCCAGCGACCCCAAGCAGTGGGTCATGCAGCTGGGCGACTATGCCGGCACCCGCTATTCGGAACTGGCGCAGATCAACAAGGATAACGTGGGCGATCTTCAGGTGGCCTGGACCTTCTCGACCGGGGTTCTGCGCGGGCATGAAGGCTCGCCCCTGGTGATCGGCGATGTGATGTATGTCCATACGCCCTTCCCCAACAACGTCTATGCGCTGGACCTGAAGAACGACGGCAAGATCCTGTGGCGCTACCATCCGCAGCAGAACCCCGACGTGATCGGCGTGATGTGCTGTGACACGGTGAACCGCGGCCTTGCCTATGCCGACGGCACCATCTTCCTCAGCCAGGCCGACACCACCCTGGTCGCGCTGGACGCCGCGTCGGGCGCGGTGAAATGGTCGGCCGTGAACGGCGATCCGGCCAAGGGCGAGACCTCGACCGCGACGCCGCTGATCGTCAAGGACAAGGTGTTGATCGGCATCTCGGGCGGCGAATACGGCGTGCGCGGCCACCTGACCGCCTACAACATCGCGGATGGCAGCCAGGCCTGGCGCGCCTATTCCACCGGCCCGGACGCCGAGATGCTGGTCGACCCGGAAAACACCACCGTTCTGGGCAAGCCGATCGGCGCCGACAGCTCGCTGAACAGCTGGGAAGGCGATCAGTGGCAGATCGGCGGCGGCACCACCTGGGGCTGGACCACCTACGACCCCGAGTTGAACCTGATCTACTACGGCACCGGCAACCCCTCGACCTGGAACCCCAGCCAGCGGCCCGGCGACAACAAATGGTCGATGACCATCATGGCCCGCGACGCCGACACCGGCATGGCGAAATGGTTCTACCAGAAGACCCCGCATGACGAATGGGACTTCGACGGCATCAACGAGAACATCCTGGCCGACATCGACATCGACGGCCAGACCCGCAAGGTGCTGGTGAACTTCGACCGCAACGGTTTCGGCTACACGCTCGACCGCGAGACGGGCGAACTTCTGGTGGCCGAGAAATACGACCCGGCCGTCAACTGGGCGACCGAAGTGGTGATGGACCCGGCCTCCGACCAGTATGGCCGTCCGCAGGTCGTGGCCCAGTATTCGACCGAGCAGAACGGAGAGGACGTGAACTCGACCGGCATCTGCCCGGCGGCGCTGGGGTCCAAGGACCAGCAGCCGGCGACCTTCTCGCCGAAGACCGGGCTCTTCTACGTGCCCACGAACCACGTCTGCATGGACTACGAGCCGTTCCGCGTCAGCTATGCCGCCGGTCAGCCCTATGTCGGCGCCACGCTGTCGATGTTCCCGGCACCGGACAGCCACGGCGGCATGGGCAACTTCATCGCCTGGGATGCGGCGAAGGGCGAGATCAAATGGTCCCTGCCCGAGCAGTTCTCGGTCTGGTCGGGCGCCATGGCGACCGCGGGCGACATCGTGTTCTACGGCACGCTGGAAGGCTATCTGAAGGCGATCGACTCCGAGACCGGCGAGGAGCTTTACAAGTTCAAGACCCCCTCGGGGATCATCGGCAACGTCTTCACCTATGAACAGGACGGCAAGCAATATGTCGGCGTGCTGTCGGGTGTCGGCGGCTGGGCGGGCATCGGCCTTGCGGCGGGCCTGACCAATGCGAACGATGGCCTGGGTGCCGTGGGCGGCTATGCGGCGCTGTCGGACTATACCGCGCTTGGCGGCCAGTTGACGGTCTTCGCCCTGCCGAACTGATCGCGCAGGCACGGCCTCTGAAAACCGGCGCCGCCCTTCGGGGCGGCGTTCTTTTGTGCCCCGCCGCCATCTGCCAGACTAAAGTTGGATTTGCCCCAGCGCCGCGGGGGTCTAGGCTCGAACCATACTCTTTGGGAGGAGAGACCCGATGAAAGCAGCCGCGCCCCTTCTGGCGTTCGCCACCTTCTTCGCCAGCGCGGCCTTCGCCGAGGATCCGCCGAATGTCGAAGCCGTCAGCAATGACGGCGTGCGCTGGTTCAACTCGGACGAAGTGCCCACCTACAAGATCGAGGCGGACGGCACGTTGGACTGGCCCACCTTCTCGGGCTTCCGCCGTTATCACGCCGAATGCCATGTCTGCCACGGCCCGGATGGCGAAGGGTCCAGCTACGCCCCCGCGCTGAAGGAATCGGCGATGCGGATGGACTATTACGACTTCATCGGCGTGGTTGCCGGGGGGCGCCAGAACGTGGGCGCCGCCGACAACCAGGTGATGCCCGCCTTCGGGACCAACCCGAATGTGATGTGCTATCTTGACGACATCTACACCTATCTTCGCGCCCGGGGCGATGAGGCGGTTCCACGCGGCCGGCCGGACAAGAAAGAGGCGAAGACCGATGCCTATGCCGAGGCCGAAGCCGCCTGCATGGGGGGCTGAGATGCGCGCCGCACTGGCGACCCTGTTTCTGCTGGCGGCCGCCCCGGCCGGGGCGCAGGTGGCCGATCTGGTGGACCGGGCGGCCTTCCGGGTCTGCGCTGATCCGGCCAACCTGCCCTTGTCATCCGAGGACGGCACGGGGTTCGAGAACAGGATCGCCGAACTGGTCGCCGCGCAATTGGATCGCCCGGTGCAATACACCTGGTTCCCGCAGGTCATCGGCTTCGTCCGCCAGACCCTTGGCGCGGGGAAATGCGATGTGGTGATCGGCTATGCGCAGGGCGACGAACTGGTGCTGAACACCAACCATTACTACACCTCGACCCATGTTCTGGTGGTCAGGGCCGACGGCGATCTGGCGGCGGTGGACCACTTGGCCGACCCGGCGCTGAAGGGGCGGAAGCTGGGCGTGGTGGCGGGCTCGCCCCCGGCGACGCATGTGGCGCGGCTGGGGATGATGAAGGACGCCCATCCCTACGACCTGATGACCGACCGCCGGGTGGAGAACCCCGCGGGCGACATGCTGCGCGACGTGGAAAGCGGCGTGACGGACGGGGCGCTGATGTGGGGGCCGATCGCCGGGCCGCTGGCGAAGGACAACCCGGCGCTGAAGGTCATTCCGCTCTTGAATGAGACCGGCACCCCGCGCCTGTTCTTCCGCATCACCATGGGCGTGCGCGCGGGCGAGGATGTCTGGAAGCGTGAGCTGAACAGCCTGATCCGCCGCAATCAGGACGGCATCGACGCCATCCTGCGCGAGGCGGGCGTGCCGCTGGTCGATGACTACGGCAAGGCGCTGAAGGCGCCCTGACTCAGGGTTGGCCGATGAAGCTGCCGAAGGCGCGCGGGCCTGCGGGCATGTCCAGCGTATGGGTGACCTCCAGCGTTTCGGGGTCGATCACCTGGAGGCTGTCGGAAAACCAGTTCGCCACGAAGATGCGGCGCTCATCGGCGGTGGCTGCGATGCCTTCGGGATAGTCGCCGGTCTCGATCTCGGCCAGGGGCGCAAGGGTTTCGGCATCGAAGACCGTCAGGCTGGCGGCATATTGGTTGGTGACGAAGCCCTTGCCCGCCGCGAAGGCCAGCGCATAGGGCCGCTCGCCGGTCGGGATGGTGGCGATCACCTGCGCGGTGGTCAGGTCGATCACGCTGACCCGGTCGGACAGGACATCGGTCACGAAGGCCCGCCCGCCGTGCAGGGTGATGCCGAAGGGATGGCGGCCCACCTTAACCTCGCGCCGCCGCTCGCCCTCGATCAGCGTCACGCTGTCGTCGTCGCGGTTGGCCACCGCGATCAGCCCGGGCCGGGCGGCGATGCCCGACGGCATGGCGCCGGTTGCCCAGCGGCGCAGTTCCGCCCCCGTCGCCGGGTCGATTTCGCGCAGCCAGCCCGTGATGTCGCTGACCAGTGCCAAGCCGGTTTCGGGGCGCACCTCCACGGCGAAGGGGCTACCCTTGACCGGCCAGTCTGCAAGCGGCTGGCCGGTCAGGTCGAACACATGCAGCCGGGCGGTTTCGGTCGCCACCACCAGCACACGGCCGCGCTTCCCGTCCACCACCGCGGCGGCGGGCTTGCCGGGCAGGGGCAGGGTGGCGATCACCGCCAGCGTATCGGTGTCCACAAGCGTCAGCGCATCGGCGTTCTGCGAGGGGATGGCGGCCACGTCGGCGCAGGCGGCTCCGGCAATGCAAAGGGCCGCCCCGGCAAGGGCGGCCCGCATCCTGCCCACGCCGGTCATCCCCCCGCGCCGAACCGGGCCACCAGCGCGTCGATCATCCCCTGGTGCAGCGCCTCCACCGCCGCGGTCGATGCCTCGTCGTTCTGGTCGGCGGGCGGGTCGTTCAGCGGGAAGGCGCGGTAGAAGGCGCCCTTCAGGTCGACCACGGCCCTGCCGCCTTCGTCGCGGATGGTGATGTGCAGGGCGTAGTTGGTGGCCTTGACGTAATCGAGGTTGTCCTCGGCCAGCCGGATCGAGATCGCATGTTTCTCCGGGTCGAGCTTCAGGAGTTCCTCCTGCACCACCACGCCGCCTTCCATCGTGCGGGTGCGGGTGGCGCCCTTCTCGTTCCCCGTCGCCTCGACCCCGGTCACGTCGGGCAGCCAGCCCATGTCCTCGAAACTGCCGATCACCGCCCAGACCTCATCGGGCGTGGCGTTCAGCGTGACGCTCTGGTCGGTCTTCAGCCGCGACGGCCCGTGCGCCTGCGCCATCCCGGCCACAAGCGACAGGCAGGCCGCCAGCGCAATCATGATCTTTCTCATTTTCGCCTTCCTTGCTGTCGCGCCCATGGCGCATGGTCCGAAGATGCCGAGGCAGAAGCGCGCCGGACAATCAGCCAAAAGTATTATCCCGTGTGAAATCATTATCTTATTAATTTGTTATGATGGAAAATGGTTTTGCCGCTGCTCTGCATCGTGCCCAAATGCCGGCAGGGAGGACGGTATGTATCATCTCTCGTGTGCCGCAGTCGGCCTTTGCCTCGCCATATCCGCTCCGCTGGCCGCATGGGCCGATGTGGAATACCGCGCCGCGGTGATCCGGGTCGATGCTCCGGGACCGATGCCGATCTCGCGGCTGGACCTGCCGCCCGGGGATCTGGGGTTCGCGGGTGCGACCCTCGGCACCGCCGACAATGCCACCACCGGCGGTTTCATGGGCCAGACCTTCGTGACCGAAACCGTGATCGCCAGCCCCGAGACGGTCGAGGCCGAGATGCAGCGGCTGCTGGACGCAGGCGTGCCCTATATCGTGACGCTGGCCGATGCGGCCACCACGGTCAGGCTGGCCGACATGGCGGGCGACAGGGCTCTGGTCCTGAACGCCAAGGCCACCGACGACAGCCTGCGCGGCACGGGCTGCCGGGCGAACCTGCTGCACACGGCCCCCTCGGACGCGATGCTGACCGATGCGCTGGCGCAGTATCTGGTGTGGAAGCGCTGGACCAACTGGTTCCTGATCGAGGGCAGCCATCCCGAGGATCAGGCACTTGCCGCGGCCTATCGCCGGGCGGCGGTGAAATTCGGCGCGACCATCGTCGAGGAACGCATCTACGAGGACACCGGCGGCGCGCGGCGCACCGATTCCGGCCATGTGCAGGTGCAAAAGCAGATGCCGGTCTTCACCCAGTCCGCGCCCGGGCATGACGTGGTGATCGCCGCGGATCGCGCCGGGGTCTTCGCCGCATGGTTGCCTTGGCACACCTGGGACGCGCGGCCCGTCGCCGGGTCCGCCGGGCTGATCCCCGAAAGCTGGAACCCGGCGCATGAGGCCTGGGGCGGAACCCAGTTCCAGACCCGGTTCGAAAAGTCCGCGGGCCGCCCGGCATGGGACGAGGATTTCCAGGTCTGGATGGCGCTGCGCGTGATCGGAGAAGCCGCGACCCGCACCAAGGGCGGCGACTACGCGGCGATGCGCGATTTCATCCTGTCGGACCAGTTCGACCTCGCCGCCTTCAAGGGCCAGAAGCTGACCTTCCGCGACTGGGACGGCCAGTTGCGCCAGCCGATCCTGCTGGTGGCGGGCAATGTCGTGGCCTCGGTCAGCCCGCAGGAGGAATTCCTGCACCAGGTCAGCCAGTTGGACACGCTGGGGATCGACCGCCCCGAGACGGAATGCAAGCGATGAGGAGGGATGCGATGCGAATGGCCGCACTGGCCTGCTGTTCGGCGCTGGTCGCCGCACCGGCGCTGGCCGACAGGATCTTCGTGACGAACGAGAAGGGCAACACCGTCACCGTTCTGGATGCCGCCTCCCTTGAGGTGATCCACACCATCGGGGGGATGCAGCGCCCGCGCGGCATCACCGCCTCGCCCGATGGCAAGCATATCTATGTCTGCGCTTCGGACGACAATCTGGTGCGGGTCTATGATGCGGTGACCTACGAGGAACTGCCCTCGCTGCCCTCGGGGCCCGACCCGGAGCTGTTCGTGCTGCATCCCAGCGGCAACCCGCTTTATATCGCCAACGAGGACGACAACATCGTCACCGTGGTCGATGTGCATACGCGGCAGGTGCTGGCCGAGGTGCCGGTGGGGGTGGAGCCGGAGGGGATGGGCGTATCGCCCGACGGCAAGATCGTGGTCAACACCTCCGAGACCACCAACATGGCCCATCTGATCGACACCACCAGCTTCGAGATCGTCGAGAACGTGCTGGTCGACAGCCGCCCGCGCTTTGCCGAATACACGCCCGACGGCAAGCTGCTGCTGGTTTCCGCCGAGATCGGCGGCACGGTCAGCGTGATCGACCCGGCGAAGCCGGAGGTGATCCACAAGATCACCTTCGAGGTCGCGGGCGTGCTGCCCGAGGCGCTGCAGCCGGTGGGCGTCAGGGTCACGGCGGACGGGGCCAAGGCCTATGTCGCGCTTGGGCCCGCGAACCGGGTGGCGGTGGTGGACATGGCCACGTTCGAGGTGAAGGACTACCTGCTGGTCGGGCAGAGGGTCTGGCAACTGGCCTTCTCGCCGGATGGGGCGTTCCTCTACACCACCAACGGCAATTCCAACGACATATCGGTCATCGACACGGCAAGCGACACGGTCACGGTCTCGGTCCAGGTGGGCGAACAGCCCTGGGGCGTGGTCGCGGTGAAATCGGAATGAGGGAGGGGAAGATGAAAGGGTTTTTCATAGCTGCGGCGCTGACGCTGACGGCGGGTGCCGCGGGGGCGCAGCAGTTCGACTACGGTTTCGCGGGGCTGATGGGCAAGGCCAACCGGGCCGACCTGCCGCCGCTGACCCTCGCGTCCGGCAAGCCGGTGGCGGATGCGGAATATGAACTGAAGTCGGGCGGCTACTACAAGATGAAGATCGTCGCCGACGGCTCGGCGGAACTGGCGCTGTCGGGCGGCGATTTCTTCCGCGCGATCTGGATCAACGAGATCGTCATCAACAACATCGAGATCCGGCCGATGGGCGTCCACTCGCTGGAATTCGATGCGGCGGGCGAGGCCGAGATCAGCTTCATCGCCATCACCCCCGGCAGCTTTACCCTGTCGATCCCCGGCTCTTCCGGCGACAGCCAGAAGGCCGTTTTCAACATCCGCTGAAGGAGACAGCCATGAAACACCTTGCCCTTGCCGCCCTGCTTGCCGGGTTCGCGATGCCCGCACTGGCCGATACCGAGGCCACGCCCGAACAGATCGCCGCCATCGACGAGGCGCTGGCGGCCATGACCTGCGAGGTCGATCCGGCGAATATCGAGGTGGAAGACGACGGCAGCTTCGATCTGGACGACGTGATCTGCGCCGACGGCCAGTATGACGTGAAGCTGAACGCCGACTACACCGAGAAGGAGCGGCGCAAGGAATGACCCAAGGCCCCGGCGCGGCGGATGACGCCGCGTTGACCATCGCGGGCGTCAGCCACCGCTTCGGTGCGGTGCAGGCGCTGCGGGACGTTTCCTTTCGCGTCGAACGGGGCGCGTTCTGTGCCCTTCTCGGCGTGAACGGGGCGGGGAAGACCACGCTCTTCTCGCTGATCACCCGGCTTTACGACAGCACCTCGGGGCGGATTTCCGTGGCGGGCTTCGATGCCCGCCGTCAGCCCTCGCAGGCGCTGGCGCGGCTGGGGGTGGTGTTCCAGAGCCGCGCGCTGGACGGCGATCTGACGCTGCGCCAGAACCTCGCTTATCACGCCGCGCTGCACGGGATCGGCGGGCGGGCCGCGAAGGCGCGGATCGCAGAGGTGTTGGCCCTGGTCGGCCTGTCGGAGAAGGAAGGCGCCCGCGCCTCCACCCTGTCGGGCGGCCAGCAGCGCCGGGCCGAAGTGGCGCGGGCGCTTTTGCACCGGCCGCAGCTTCTGCTTCTGGACGAGGCGACGGCGGGGCTGGACGTGCGGGCCCGGGCCGAGGTGGTGGCGCTGGTCCGCCGCCTGATCGCCGAGGAAGGCGTTTCAACCCTCTGGGCCACCCATATCTTCGAGGAGATCGAACCGGACGATCATGTCGTCGTCCTGCACAAGGGCGCGGTGCTGGCCGATGGCCGGGCGGGGGATCTGGCGGGCGCTGCCACGCTGGCCGAGGCCTTCCTGCGCCTGACGGGGGCCGCGGCATGAAGGGCTGGACCATCGCCTTCGCCGGCATCGCAAGGCGCGAGTTCCTGCGCTTCACCCGCCAGCGCGAACGTTTCCTTGCCGCGCTGGTGCGCCCGCTGGTCTGGCTTTTCATCTTCGCCGCGGGGTTCCGCTCGGTGCTGGGCCTGTCGATCACGCCGCCCTACAGGACTTATGTCCTTTACGAGGTCTATGTAACGCCTGGCCTGTGCGGAATGATCCTGCTGTTCTCCGGCATGCAAAGCTCGCTCTCCATGGTCTACGACCGCGAGACCGGTGCGATGCGCAGCCTTCTGGTCAGCCCCTATCCACGCTGGTTCCTCTTGGGGTCGAAACTCCTCTCCGCCGTGCTGGTTGCCGTGGTGCAGGTCTATGCCTTCCTGCTGATCGCATGGTTCTGGGGCATACGCCCGCCGCTGGCGGGCTATGTCACCGTGCTGCCCGCGCTGGTGCTGGCGGGGGTGATGCTGGGGTCGCTGGGCCTGCTGATCTCATCGGCCATCCGGCAGTTGGAGAACTTCGCGGGCGTGATGAATTTCGTCATCTTCCCGATGTTCTTCGCCTCTTCCGCGCTTTACCCGCTGTGGCGGATGAAGGAATCGAGCGTCCTGCTGCACCAGATCTGCGCGTGGAACCCCTTCACCCATTCGGTGGAGTTGATCCGCTTCGCGCTTTACGGCCAGATAGACCCCATGTCGCTGGCCGTGACGCTGGGCTGCACCGTGGTGTTCTTCGGCGGCACGGTCTTCATGTATGATCCGGCCAAGGGCCTCTGGCGCGGCCGGAAAGGGGGGCCGTGATGATCCGTCTGGCTGTGCTTCTGTCGCTGCTGTCCGCGCCCGCATGGGCCGGAGGCACGCCCGATCCCGACTGGCCCTGCATCCAGCGCCGCCAGCCGCACCTGTCGCTGGCGCAGGTCTGGTCCGGGCCGCTGCCCGACGATGCCGTCACCGAGCTGGCGAAGGGCGCCGAGGTGCAGCGGGTGGCGAAGCTGATCGCGCTGCGCCGGACCTCGATGGAAGAGGCCGAGACACTGGTCGCCGAATTCGCCGAGATGGCGGATGGACCGGCGCTGGTCGCGCTGAATCTGGCCACTTTCGACCATATCCAGACGGCCCGCGACCGGGTGATGGCGGGCATCACCCGCTATGCCCACAAGCAGGAGGCGCTGGACGCCCATATCAAGGAGAAGCGGCAGGAGTTCGAGGCGCTGAGCGCCGCCGAATCGCCGGACTTCGACGCCATCGACAAGGTCGAGGAAGACATCGACTGGTCCACCCGGATCTTCCAGGACCGCCAGCAATCGCTGACCTATGTCTGCGAAACCCCGGTGATCCTTGAGCAGCGGGCCTTCGCGCTGGGCCGGATGATCGCGGGCCACCTGCCGGAATGATCGCGGGGATGGGCGGTAATCTGCGCGGGCAGGACAGATTGGCCTCGCTTCTTAATAAGAATGTTTTAAGGTTGTGTGGTCGCCCGCAGGAGGAGTGCTGGCGGCGAAGGGAGGATGCCATGGAACACCGACCCGTGGAGAGGGCTGGATCATCCGTGCGCGATCTCGGCCATGTCGTGCGCGACGTGCTGATTGTCGAAGATCATCCGCTGATGTGCGAGGCCCTCTCGATGACACTGGCGACCGCTTTCGGACTGGCCCGGGTCCGATGCGTGACCAGCCTTGCCAGGGCCGAGGCCAGCATCCGCACCGAAGGGGTGCCGGATGCTGTGGTGCTGGACCTGAACCTGCCGGATGTGAAGGGGGTCGAGGGGGTCATCAGCCTCAAGGCCCGTGCGCTGGGGGCGCCGCTGACCGTGATTTCGGCCGAGGTGAGCGCGGACATGGTGTCCGCGGTGATGGGGGCGGGGGCCTGCGGATACATCTCGAAAAGCCTGCCCCATGACGAGATGGTGGATGCTTTCCGCCGGATGTGGAACGGCGAGACGGTCCTGCCCGAGGGGCATGAGGACGACGCGGATTCCACCGGCGAGATGGCGGTGCTGGCGCAGGGCTTCAGTTCGCTGACGCCGCAGCAGCTGAACATCCTGCGGCTGATCTGCCAGGGCAGGCCGAACAAGATCATCAGCTACGAACTGTCCATCGCCGAGGCGACGGTGAAGACCCATATCGCGGCCATCATGTCCAAGATCAACGTCTCGAACCGGACGCAGGCCGCGCTTCTGGCCAACAGGGCCAAGCTGTTCGGCCGCTGACACCAGATGACGGATGCGCGCAATCCGCCCGAATCCGGCCCGGAGGCCCGCCCGAGGGTCGGCTCGGCTCGCGGCGCTTGCGATGCGGTTGCGGCATCGTTGCTGCGCGATCTGGGCGCGGGGCCTTTCGCGCTGGTGCTGCTGTTTTCCGAGGACGGTGCCCTTGTCGGCCCGCTCAGCGGCAGGCTGTCGCAGGGCTTCGGCCCGGGATGCCGGGTGCTGGCCTGTTCCTCGGCCGGCGGCTTTACCTTCGACGGCTACGACGAAGACACCGCCATCGCCATCGCCTTCCCGGCCGAGGCCTTCCGCGCCGAGGCGGTCTGGCTGTCGAACCTGCGCCAGCACATGGCGCTGGACTGGATGGTGTCGCTGCGCAACCTTGAGGAGCGCTTCCGCGCGGTGCCCGGGCAGGCGCGCTTCGGCCTTCTGTTGATCGACGGCACCAGCGGCTGCGAGGAACTGGTGACCGCCACGGTGGACGCCACCCTGCCCGAGGTGCTGGTGCTGGGCGGCTCGGCTGGCGACGGGCTGCGCTTCGGCCAGACCCGGCTGGCGATGGATGGCGACGACCGGGTGGAAAGCGCGCTTTTCTGCATGATCGCCACCGACTTCGCGGTGAAGGAAGTGGTCTTCGACCATTTCGTATCGGTGGGCAGCCGGATGATCGTCACCGACGCCGATCCCGACAACCGCCTGATCCGCGAGATCAACGCCGAACCCGCCGCCGGGGAATATGCCCGCCTGATCGGCCTGCCCGAGACCGCGCTGGACCCGCGCGCCTTTGCCGAGAACCCGCTTCTGGAACGTTCGGGCGGGCGGCATTTCGTGCGTGCGATCAGCCATGTCACGCCTGCGGGCGAACTGGCGCTGATGTCCTCGATCGAGACCGGCGCGATCCTGACGCTGGGCCGTCCCGAAAGCCTGACCGAGGGGCTGCGCCATCTGATGCAGGAGATCGGCCCGGCGGAGCTGGTTCTGGGCTTCGACTGCATCCTGCGCCGCATCGCGGTGGAACAGGCGGGCGAGCAGGCGACGGTCGGGCATCTGTGCCGCGACTACCGCATCGCGGGCTTCAACACCTATGGCGAGCAGCACGGCGGTATCCATGTGAACCAGACCTTCGTCGGGCTGGCGATCCTGGACCCTGCGGCCAGGGGACGGGACGGCGTGACCGATGCTGCGTGACGGCGACAGCGCCGAACGGCAGGTCGAGAAGCTGGCCCGGATCAATGCCGCGCTGATCCGGCGGCTGGAGCGGATCGAGGAAAGCCGTGGCCCTGCCTATGCGCTGTCGCGCGCCGCCGCCGTGCTGGAGCGCGAGGTGATGGCGCGCAACCTCGACCTTGAAACCGCGCTTGCGGAACTGGCGCAGATCAACGCCGAACTGGCCGCCGCGCGGCAGGTGGCCGATCAGGCCAACCGGGCGAAGTCGCGCTTCCTGCGGGCGGCCAGCCACGACCTTCTGCAACCGCTCAGCGCGGCCAAGCTCTTCCTGTCGCATCTGCGCGAGTTGTCGACCGATGCGATGCAGCGCGATCTGGTCTCGCATCTGACGGCCACCATCGACTCGGCCGAGGAACTGATCCGCGCGCTGTCCAATATCGCCAAGCTGGACAGCCGCAGCTTCCGCACCAACCTCGCGCCCATCGCCATGGGGCGCCTTTTCCGCCGCCTGATCATCGACACCCAGCCGCTGGCCGCCTCGCGCCGGATCGACCTGCGCTTCGTGGCCTCGGGGGTGACGGTCCTCAGTGACGGGGTATACCTGCGCCAGATCGCGCAGAACCTGATCACCAATGCGCTGAAATACACCACCGGGCCGAAGGTGCTGGTGGGCGTGCGCCGCGACGGCAGCGACCCGGACGAAGGCCCCGCGGTGTGGCTTGAGGTGCTGGACCAGGGGCCGGGGATCGCGCCACAGGACCAGGACCGCATCTTCAACGAATTCGAGCGGCTGGAGCAGGAAAAGCAGGCCGGCACCGGACTTGGCCTTTCCATCGTGCGCCGCGCCTGCGAACAGTTGGGCCACCGGCTGGAACTGGTGTCGGTGCAGGGCACGGGGTCGCGCTTCCGGGTCCGGCTGCCGCTGGTGCAGCCGCTGCCGCCCGCGGCAGAGACAGAGGGGGCCGAACCAGGCCGCACCCCCGGAGCCGATTTCGCCGGGCGGCGCGTCTTGCTGATCGAGAACGACCTTGCGGTGCAGAACGCCTTCCTTCTTCTGCTGATGAGTTGGGGGATGGAGGTGCAGGCGGTGACCGGGGTGGAGGAGGCCCGCGCCGCAGCCGCGCAGATCATGCCCGATCTGGTGCTGACCGATTACCGGCTGGATGCGGGCGAGACCGGCGTTCAAGCGCTGCGCGCCCTTGCGCGTGATCTGGGCCGCGACCTGCCTGCCGTGATCGTCAGCGCCGAAGCCACCGGGCTCATCCGGGCCGAGGCGGGAAGCCTTGCCGCCGATGTGCTGGAAAAGCCGGTGGCCGAGGCGGACCTGCGCCGCGCGATGCAATACGCGCTCGGGCAAATATGACGGGCCGTTCCGCCCTTCGCCCCCGTGTCCGCCCCGGCCTCCGGCTGCGGCTCTGGCTGGCGGCGGCGGTGCTGGCGGCGCTGGCCGTCATTGCGGCGGCGATCGCGGTCTACGGCCTGTCGCGCACCCATGGCCATGCCGCCGAGGCGATGGCCGCGCAGCGCCGGATCGAAGCCTATGGCGCCTTTTCGGCGCAGGTGAACGGCTGGATGCTGGGCTGGCTGACCCGGCAGGACGGCCCGCCGGATGCAGCACCCGTGCTGGCCGCGTTGGACGGGCTGGATCGGCTGGTCGCCGAGGATGTGGCCGCGGCGCCGTCCGAGGACGAGGCGACGCGGCGCGCCCGGCAAAGCGTGACGCCCGCGCGGCTGCGGGCGCTGTTCGGCCAGCTTGCAGCGACGCTGAAGGCAACCCCGCCCGGAACGCCGGGCGGCGATGCGGCGGTGGCCTTCTACGCCGCGCAGGCCCCCGGCGTGGCCGCGCAGCAGGCCGAGCAGGAGATCCGCCGCCGCGACACGGCCCTTGCCGCGATGGAAGGGCTGCAACGCCCGCTCTTGCTCGCTGCCGTCGGCGTGGGCGTGGCGGCCCCCCTCGTGCTGGCGGCGCTTTACCTTCTGGTGCTGCGGCCGCTTTTTGCCCGGCTGGCGCTGGTCGCCGCCTCGGCGCAGGCCATGGCGATCGGCAGCCTGCCCGCCGGTGCAGGGGGGCATGACGAACTGGGCCTGATGCTGGCCCGCCTGCGCCAGATGGCGCGGCGGATCGACCGCCGCCGCGCCCGGCTGGAACAGGACCATGAACAACTCGAAGGCATCGTCGCGGGCCGCACCGCCGCGCTTTCCGCCGCCAACAACCGGCTGGCGCAGATCGACGCCACGCGCCGCCGCTTCTTCGCCGATGTGGGCCACGAGTTGCGCACGCCACTGACCGTGATCATGGGCGAGGCCGAACTCGGCCTGCGCCGGCCCGACCCCGCCACCCGCGCCGGTTTCGACACCATCCTGAACCGCGCGGCACGGCTTTACCGCCGGATCGAGGATCTTCTGCGCATCGCCCGGTCGGACTCGGGCCAGTTGGAGTTGCAGCAGGACCGCGTGGCATTGGACCAGGCGGTCGCCGCGGCGCTGGCCGATCTGGCGCCGGTGCTGAAGCGGGCGGGCGTCGGCGTCACCACCGAGCTTGCCTCGTTGACGGTCAGGGGCGATGCCGACTGGCTGCGGCAGGTCTTTGCCGGGCTGTTCGAGAATGCCGCCAAATACGCCGGGCGCGGGGCCATGGTCTTGGTCACCGGACAGGCCGAGGACGGCATGGCCCGCGTCCTGATCCGCGACACCGGCCCCGGCCTGCCGCCCGGCCTGCGCGACCGGGTCTTTGAACGCTTCGCCCGCGGCAGCACGGCGCCGGGCTTCGGCGTGGGCCTTGCCTTGGCGGCATGGGTCGTGGAAGCATCGGGCGGCAGGCTGGAACTGGTGCCCGGAGACGGGCCCGGGCTTGGCCTGCGGATGGACCTGCCGCTTTGGGAGGAGGGGTGATGGCGCATATCCTGGTGGTCGAGGACGACCCCGACATCGCCTCGCTCCTCTCGCGCGGGCTTGAGGCGGCTGGGCATCGCGTCGCCTGGTCGGAAACCGCCGAGGCGGCGGCGGACCATGTGGAGCGCAGGGGCTGCGATGCCGCCATCATCGACATGATGCTGGGCGAGGAAAGCGGGGCGGCGCTTCTGTCCGACCTGCGGGCGCGCGGCAACCGGATGCCCGTCATCATGCTGTCCGCCCTGAACCGGGTCGAGGACCGGGCCGAGGGGCTGGAGGCCGGGGCGCAGGATTACGTGGTCAAGCCTTTCCAGCTGTCCGAGCTGCTGGCCCGGCTGGAGGTGCAACTGCACCGGGCCGGGCCACGGGTCGCGCCCGTGTCGCTGGCGGGCCTGATCTACGACCCCGCCACCCGCACCGTGACCGGTGCGGGCCGTCCCGTGGTGATGACGGAACGCGAGGGCGAGCTTCTGGACTTCCTGCTGCGCCGCCCCGGTGCGCTTCTCACGCGGGGCGAGTTGTTCGATGCCCTCTGGGCGCCGCATGGCGGATCGACCGAGAATGTCGTCGATGTCTATCTGGGCTATCTGCGGCGCAAGCTGGCGAATTTCACCCCCTACGGTCTTGCGCTGCGCACGATGCGCGGCAGGGGGTTTGTCCTGACGCAGGAGGATGCGGAATGAAGAGGCTTGCCCTTGCGTTCATGCTGGCGGCGGGGCCTGCGGCTGCGGGTCCGCTCTCTGACCTGATCATGGCAAGCGGCCTTCTGGCCGATGCCCCCGCGGGCGAGGTCCTGCGCTATTCCCACGACCGCCGCCTGCCTGCGCAGGCCCCCGATGCCGCGATGCCCCGCGCCGGGCAGGATTATGCCCTGCCGAAGCCCGTGGTCGACGGCGTGGCGATCCTGACCGCCGTTCCCGGCGATGGGGGCACCCAACTGGTGCTGACCCTTGCCGAAGCGGGCGAAAGCCGCGACGTGGCCAGTTTCCCGGCGCAGGGGGCGAACCCGATACTGCTGTTCTTCCTTGAAAACGTAGTGCGCAACGTAGCGGCCCGGACCGGCGGCAGCCCCTATTACATCCGCAACCGTCTGCGCGATGTCCTTGTCGCCGCCGATCTGGACATGGCGCAGGAGGGCAGGGCGGTGATCACGCTGCACCCCTTCGCAACTGACCCCAACCGCGCCCGGCTGGGGGCCTTTGCCGAACTGACCCTGACCCTTGCGCTGGACCCGGCCCGGCCCGGACGTCTTCTAGACCTAAAGGCGGATACCGGCGCCGCGCCGGACGGCTATAGTGAAAGCATGGTGCTGATCGAGGTGGAGTGATGCGGAAGCGCTGCCTGTCTGTCCTGTCGGCTGCCGTCCTGCTGGCCGGGCCCGCCGGAGGGCAGGCCGTGCCGAACGATTATCCCACGGAGGCGCGGGCGGAATATGTCTTCGCCTGCATGGCGGTGAACGGCCAGACGCAGGAGGTGCTGCGCCGCTGTTCCTGCTCGGTCGACACCATCGCCTCGATCCTGCCCTATGACGATTACGTCTCCGCCGAAACGGTGCTGCGGATGCGCTTCACGGGCGGGGAGACCGGCGCCCTCTTCCGCGGCAGCCCGGCGATGCGCGCCCTTGTTGCCGACCTCCGCCGCGCCCAGGCCGAGGCCGAGATGCTGTGCTTTTAGGCCGGATCGGCATTCAGGATTTCCCAAGAGGGATTTGAGCGCTTCATGGGCCACCGTGTAATGGATCACGGGGTTCAGGAGGGTGCCGAAGCGCTATGAGGCGAGCGGCGTCCAATGGGAGTGCGGGGCAAGGCCGGTGATCCGGGCCGCACGGGGGCCGATAACCGCCTGTTCGTGAACCGATGTCTATGGGTTCTGCGATCCGGGGCGCACCGGCACGATCTGCCGGTGCGTTTTGTCGTATCCGCCTCCAGCAGGAGGACCCCGGCCAGGCCGCCGATCAGTTCGTTCTGGTGGCCGCCGGGCGCGCTTTCTTCCGGCACCATCCGCACCTGGGAGATCCGCCCGCGCAGCAGTTCCGTCGCCGTGACAGGGGCCGGAAACTCCAGCATTCGGCCCTTGGAAAACGCGGCCAGAGCATCTGGACCCAGACTCGGGCTTGCTCCGCTCGATAAACCTGTAGCAGATTCGACCGATCCATAGTCCGAGGCCGCCGATGCTGCACAATCTGTTCGATGGCGACCACTATCGTCGGCAGATCGGGCTGGATCTCGACGATGACGCTGCCTTGCGCCATTTCCTGACGAAGGGAGACGCAGAGGGGCTGGACCCCGGTCCCTATTTCTCGACGCAAGACTACAAGGCGCGTTATCCCGATTGGGCCAGCCTGGGAGCTGCAACCGCCGCCGAGGATTTTCTGATCCGTGCCGGCAGGGGGCAGCAAAGGCAACCCCACCCGCTGATCGACCCCGACTACTACCGCGCGGCCTATCCCGATCTCTCCGGCCTGGGGGCGGAGGCGCCGTTGCATTTCATCCGCCATGGCGACAGGGAGGGCCGCACGCCCTCGGCCGAATTCGATGCGGCTTTCTATCGGCGCTGCTATATGCGGTTGGGGCAAGGCCATCCCTTCCGCCACTACATCACCGAAGGTGCAGCCCTTGGTCATCTGCCGTGCCCCCAGCCAAGGGATGCCACGGACTCGCAAGCGGCGATGCGGCAGGCGGTGGCCGGACTGACACGGCCGTTCCTGCTCGTCTCGCATGATGCGCAGGCAGCGGGGGTTCCGATCCTGACGCTCGATCTGGCCCGGGCCATCGGCGAAAGGGGCTGGGCTCCCGTATTCCTGCTGCGCAATGCCGGCCCTCTGGCCGAGGAGTTCCGTGCCCTCGGTCCGGTCTTCGTACTGGCCGAGGGCTGGGACGCGGCCGGGCTTGCCGCCGGAATGCCGCGGGGCACGTCCGCCCTGGTGAATACCGCTGCGGCGGCGATGCTCGCCCCCGGCTTGGCCTCGGCCGGGCTGAGTTGCCTCGTCCTCATTCACGAGATGGCGGACTACATCCGCGACCAGGGGTTCCTGCCCGATTTGCGCGCCGCGAGGGGCGCGGGCGCAAGGCTGGTCGTCTCGATGCCGCGCATGGTGCAGGCGCTGGCAGACGATCCGGGCGGGGTGGAGATGATACGCCCCGGAATCGTCTTGCCCTCAGTGTCCCTTGCCGCATTCCGCGCCGCACGCAGATGGCGTCGGAGCGCGGAGGGGCCGGTGTTCATCGGGGCGGGATATGCCGATCTGCGCAAGGGGTTCGACCTGTTCCTTGCGGCGGCGATGCTCATCACCCGGGAAAGGCCGGAGGCAAGGTTCGTCTGGCTTGGGGCGCTGGACGATTGGGCGCAGGATCTTGCGGGCAAGGCGCAGGCGCAGGGGGTGGACCTGACCCTGCCCGGCTTCGTCTCGGACAGCCTGGCCTGGTATCGTGCGGCGGATGTCTATCTTCTGACCTCGCGGCAGGATCCGGGGCCGACCACCCTGGTCCATGCCGCCGCCGTGGGGACGCCGTTCGTCGGCTACGCCGCCGATATCGGCCTGATCGGTGTGGCCGACATGGCGGGGTGTTTCCTTCCGCCCGGCGACGAGGCGGGCTTCACGGCGGCCGCACTCGCCACCGCTGCTTCCGTCACCCGGGCAAGCCGCCGTGTCTTGCGGCGCCGCGTGCGGGACGAGACAGCCTTCGCGCCCTATGTCGACGCACTTCTGGCCCGCCTCACTGCGTGTCGAGCCAACGGCTGAAAGCTTTCCAGCGCTCCACCGTCATCGCCGGATTGCCGACCATTCTGGCGCCCGGCTCCACATCGCGCACGACGACAGCGCCGATGCCGATCACCGCCCAGTCGCCGATGCGCAGCGGCCGGTCGCGGGTGCCGTTTCCGATCACCGCATTCGGGGCGATGGTCACGCCGCGGCCGATGATGACATGGCCCATGACCGAGGTATTGGTGTTCAACGTGCTGTAGGCCCCGATCTCGATATCATGCGCTATCAGGACCGACAGGACCTGCGCGCCCTCGCCGATGCGGACATCGGGTCCCAATCGGGCGCGGGGCGCGACGAGGCAGCCCGCGCCGTAATCGACACCCGGATCGACATGCAGTTGCCCCGGGCAGCTGGCGGTGAAAAGGGTTGCCCCCTCTGCCGCCAGCCGCGCGCAGGTCTCGGCCCGCAGCGTGGAACTGCCGGGCGTGACAAGGACGGGAAGGTCGGGGTAGTCGCGCAGCCGGTCTACGGATGAGATGACGGGGATATTCAGCCCCGGATGGACAAAGCCGTTCTCGATATCATCGATCAGGACCCGCGCTCTGACCCGGCCCTGCCAGTACTCCTCCATGCCTCGCAGGATCATTACGCTGTGGCCATGCGCGCCGAAGACGGCGATCTCGCCCAGTTCCGCGGTTGCTTTCATCCGGCAGCCTTCTCTGGTTCGGCAGGGCGTCCGTGAGCGAGCACGGCCTTGATTATCCCGGCCATACGCGCGACATCGCCTTCAGTGACGCGGCCATGAAGCGGCAGACACAGGATTTCACGCCCAAGCTCTGGCGCAAGCGCCGGCCCGCCATCGGCGGCCACGATCTCCGTGCCGGCCCAGCAGGTGCCGGGGCCGCAGAGCAGCGGGAAATGATTGCGGGCCAGGATACCACCTGTCGCCAGGGCCGGATACAGCCTTTCCCGTAGGGCCGGAGCCAACCGCAAGGCATAGTAGACAAGGCTCTCGCTGGCGCCTGCGCGCGTGCCATGCAGGTGCAAATGCGGGATTCCGGCCAGCGCCGTGTCATAGGCTCGTCGCAAATTCCTTCGTGCCGCGATCTCGGCCGCCAGATCGGGCCAGAGCGCCAGTCCCACGGCCGCATGAAACTCCGACATCTTTCCATTCAGGCCCGGCCCGGTGGGCAGGCCCCCCTCGAGCCCGAAGTTCCGCATCCGGCGAAGATCCTGCGCCCGCTCACGCCGGGTAACGACAAAGCCGCCCTCGCCGGTATGCAGCAGCTTGGTCGCATGAAGCGAAAAGGCCGAGGCATCGCCGAAATGGCCGATGGGCTGGCCGTCCATCGCAACCCCGAACGCATGGGCCGCGTCATGGACCAGCCACAGCCCGCGGCGTTGCGCGATATCGGCCATCGCATGGACATCGCAAGGCACGCCAAGGAAATGCACCGGCAGGATCGCGGCGGTGCGCGGGGTGATTGCGGCTTCGACCGCGCGGGGGCAGAGCGTCAGGGTTTCGGGCTCCACATCGGCGAAGACCGGCTGCAGGCCGTTCCAGGCAATGGCCTGCGCGGTTGCGGCAAAGGTCAGCGGCGTGGTGATCACCTCTGCGCCCGGCGGCAACCGGCCCAGCCGCAGCGCAAGCATGAGAGCCATGGTCCCCGAGGATGTCAGCGAGACCGCATCCCCCCTGACCTCACCCTCTGCCAAGGTCTGTTCCAGCCGCATATGCAGCGTGCCGCCATTGGTCAGCCAGCCCGCCGACAGGGCCTCGGAAGTCAGCGCGGCAAGCCGCGCGGGGTCTGGCGGCATCGGCGCTCCGAAGGTGACAGGCGCGGGTTTGCCCTCAGACATCGAAAGCCGTTCCTATCTGGCCGGTCGGGCGTTGCAGCAACATCCTAGACCCCCAGGATCGAGCGGATATTGCGGGCATATGCCTCGGGGCTGGCCTCGTGCAGGATCCGCGCCATCGCCGCATCCCGCAATGAATGCCAGAGTGCCGGGTCCTCGTAAAGCCGCGCGATCGCGGCGGCAAACTCATCGCCGTCACAGCCAGAGGCGGTGAGCAGGTCCCGCCCGTTTTCCCATCCCAGTTGTTCGGCAAGCAGGCCGGTGGCCACGATGGGTATGCCTTCCGATGCCGCCTCATGCAGCTTGTAGGGAATGCCGGCGGCGATCCGCGTCGGCGCGATGAACAGCCGATGACTGTCGTAATGCGGCGCGAGATCGGCCACTTCGCCAAGAATCCGCAGGTTCGGGTGTGAGGAGAACCGCGAAAGATCGACATCCGGGCCGATATGGCCGATTACCGTCAGCCGGATATCGTCGCCAAGAAGCGCAATGACCTTCTTCAGGGCATGATCCACGAACCAGGTCAGGGCTTCAAGGTTCGGAGAATCACGGAGGTGCATTGCGCCGACGAACAACAGGTCGCGGCGGGCGTCGAAACCTGGGCCGGTGGTCCGGGGTAGGCGCATATGGCCAAGGACCACAGGATCGCCGATGCCCGCTCGCCGCAGCAGGCCGGCCTCTGCCCCGTTCACGGTAACCACGCGGTCAACCAGCCCGATGTTGCGGAACTCGTTTCGGACATGGGCCAGAAGATCCAGAGTCTCGCCCCGCAAGACGGCCTGCTGTTCTGCTCGAACAGAGGCCACCGCCTCGGTATCCAGGATGACCGCAGGCCCGCCCTGCCGTTTCTCAATCGCCAGGAGAGGGGCGAGCCGGTCCAGATTGTGCGTCCGTCCGATCCAGATCGCGTGATAATATCCGGGCCGCCCGGCAAGGAAACGTCCCAGATCACCGGCTCCACGGTCATCGATCACTTCAGCCGTTTCGGGGAAGTCCCGGCGCGAGATGAGCGGGCCATCGGGCCGATGGATCGGGTAGATGGTCACGTCCAATCCCGCCTGGACCATTGCATGGGCAATGTCGTTGCTGCGCACGAAACCCGAGCCGAGCGCGCGCAGCGGCAGGCGATCCTCGATCATCAGGATACGTGTGCGGCTCCGCGCCTCTCGCGGCAGACGTGCAAGCGCAAGACAGGTTTCATCCCGGTCGGGCTGGTTCTGCAGCCATGCGGCGTGCCGCGCGGCGAAGATACGCTGGTTCGCGGCGATCTGGGCAACGGCATTGTGCGCGCCCTCTGCGCTGCCGTATTCCAGATGTTCGATGCGGATACCGGGGTCATAGACCACCCGCCAGCCGGCCTGCCGCATCCGGACGCAAAGGTCCGTCTCCTCGAAATAGGCTGGACTGAAGACGGGATCGAAGCCGCCCAGGCTGCGGGCCAGATTGCGGCGCACCATCAGGAAGACGCCGGAACAGAAATCGACATCGCGGACGAAACCGGCCTCGGGCACCAGCGGAGAGGCATCGCGCAGATAGCCGTCGGTGAAGCCGTCGCGCCAGATGATGCACCCGGCTTCTTGCAACAGGCCATGGCTGCGAATGACCATTCCGCCGACCGCACCGATATCGCGAGCGGAGCCAAGGCGCCGGAAAGCCCGCTCGACCGCGCGCGGGCCAAGCCGGATATCATTGTTCAGGTAGAGGACGGTCTCGCCTTGCGCCTCGGCAAGCGCGGCGTTGCAGGCCTGAACGAAGTTCACGTTCTCGTCGAAACGGATCAGGCGCACGCCGCGCAGATACTGACCGATCTGCATGGTCCCGTCGGTCGAACCGGAATCCACAAGGATCAGTTCCAGCCGCTCCGGCATGTGGTCCTGCAATTCAGCCAGCACCGCAAGGGTAAGGTCCAGCTTGTTGTGCAGGACCATGATCACCGAGACCAGCGGCACGCCCTTGCATGTGAAATCCAGAGGAGTGACGGTCGCGGCACGGGCGGCCAGGCCGGCCTTTTGAAGGAATATCCTCTTCGCTTCGTCCTCGGGCGGGGCTGGAGCGGCAGCGGGCTTTCCCGACATGACCAGTCGTGCAAAGCCGTCCGGCATGCCATCGTGGTTCGACGCTCCGGGTGGGCTCCGAAGGGTGTAGAAGGCATCCGACAAGGCAGGATCGGGGTGGAACCGGCGGTTCTCGGCGATGCCGCAGTCCAGGAAATGCGCATAGCCGCAGGGATAGGTGCCCGCATCCACCGCCGCAGCGATATCGCCATGCTGCGCAAGATAGAAGCGTTCCGAAAACTGTTCCAAGGGATCGGCGCGGCTTTCCCCGCGATGCAACAGATAGTGCGCGAGCGCCGAAGGGAATTTTCCCCGAAGAATCGACGCCGCGGCGGCAGGGTTTTGGCGCAGATACCAGACCGGGTCGAAGTAGGGGCTGAAACGTGGCTCCGGCCCGCCGAAATCCATATACGACAGGACGTGGCGAAAGACCCCGGTCCGTTGCGCCTGCCGCTGCTCGTCTGGCGGCATCCCGCCCAACAATGTTTGCGCCAGGAAAAACGGAGAAGGGCGTGCCCACCCCGTATCCCCCACCTTCAGGAAATGGTCGTAGGCATTGACATAACCTGAAGGCGGGCCTTTCCCGTCCAGGTAGGAAACGGCATCGAACAGCCAGTGCGGGCTGCGGTGATCGCCGGGGTCACGGCAGTAATCCTCGAAACCCGAGGCGACCTTGCCCCTCGCGATGGCAGCGGTGACCTCAGGATGGCGCAGGCGATACCAGATTTCGTCAAAGAACGGGTTCGGCGAATGACCTTGCCTCGCGCCTTCCGACAGATAATGGGCCAGCGCGTCGCCGACGCCGACCGGCCCGCTGCCCAGATAGCGGCGGGCATACCAGGCCCCGTCGAAAGCGGCCCACACCGCGCTGCCCACATTGTTGCCGGGAAATCCTGCGTGCGACACAACCGTCCCCCTCACCACGGAAAATCCGGGCTGTTCGGCTTTGCAAGGTTCGGTGCCGGGGTCAGCATGCCTGTTCCCGGGTGGCGCCGATCAGTGCCTCGGCACAAACGCGCGGGGCATCGAAGATGGCTTTCAGGTTGCTGACGCCAAGCCGCTGGCGATAGCCGTCGGCGAAGCGGTTGGAAAACATCCAGGTGCCGCCGCCGGGATTGATCTCCAGCAGATGCAGGCGGCCGTCGCGGTCGCGAAGGATGTCGCAGGCCTGAAGCGGAATGTCCGGCATGGCGGCATAGGCTGCCGCAGCCAGCGCCAGAATATCGGGATCGCGGTTCACGCTGGCCTCGGAGTGGGGCATGGCGGGCATGAAATCCGCCTGTTCAAAGGCGCGTCTGGTGATCTCCTCCAGCCGCATCTCCCGCGTGGAGCGGCGGCAATAGGTGAAGATCGGCCTGCCGAGGATGGTCAGAACCCGGCAACTCATGGCGTGGCCGCAGTCGATGAAGCGTTGCAGGATCATCGGCCCCTTGCGGCCCGGATGCCCCTCGGGCCAGTTCCCGGGCGGGCAGTAACGCCAGTCCTCGGTTCGGAACAGCTCAATGCCTTGCCCCCACGAGGCGAAGGGATGGGACGGCTTTTGCAGGATGTAGCGGCCGTAGAAGCCGGAGTCAGGCCGGCTGTCCGGCCGGGCCTCTTCAAAATCGGGAACCGGAAGGCCCGCGGACCGCAGCAGCGTCATCTCCTCAAGCTTGGGCATGGCGCGCCCTGCCAGGATCTTCCCCCGCATCGGGCGGAAGGCGTTCAACCGGATGGGCGAGAAGATCAGCGAGGGGCGTTCGGCCGCGCGGCGGCGGGTGACGGAACCGGCGGTATCGTTCGCGACCAGAAAGACCTCGATGTCGGGCGCCTGCGCCGTGACGAGCGCGGCGATCTCCTTCAGATCGTCCAGGTCTTGCCAGCCTTCGCTGTGAACGATCACCAGGTTTCGGCTCGGATTGCTCATGGCACGATCGCAGGCCGCTGGCGCGTGGACCGCAATCCCGCAAGTCGCCCGACGATCCAGGCTTTTGCCGTCGTGCCGCCTTCCGTGCCGCGCGCCGCGAGGGCAACGCAACGGGCAGAGGCCTCGCGGTCGCCCAGGGCGGTGCAGACACGCGCGGCGGCAAGGAAAGCCGCCTCGCCGAAGATCCGCCGGTCGAAGGCCAGCCGCCCGGTATGCAGCATTTCGGGATCGACGGACAGCAGGTCGCACAGATGTTCCGGCGCGGCCTCGGGCCGCCCTTCGTCCAGCAACGCCTCGACCAGCATCAGGCGCAGGGCGTGATCGGCAGGAAATCTGGCCAGCGCTGCCGCAATCCCTTCCGCCGCCGGCTCCTTCCGGGCGATCCGATCCCGCGCGATCAACTGCCGGATCAAACTGCCCGCCGCAAGCTGGTCCTCCGCCGTTGCGGTCTCGGCCAGTTCGAGGCCGCGCTGCGCCGCCGCCAGCGCCGCCTCGCGCTGGCCAAGCGCCATCAGCGTCTCGGCCAGATGATGCCAGCAATAGACCCGGGCCGGATTCCGCTCCAGCAGGGCGGTCAGCATCCGCAGATTGCGGGCGAGTTTCGCCGGGTTGTGCCCTTCGTATCCCAGATGGTCGATGTCCACTTCGGTCTGCGTGACGGGCAGTCCGGTTTCGGCCGAAAGCCTGCGGATCGCCGGAATGACCGTTTCGTGAAAGCTGCCGGCAAAGCGGATCCGGCTGTCACGGCGAAAGAGCCGCCATTCGCGGTATCGGGTATAACCCCGCCGGGGCGAAAAACGGACATAGCCCGCCACCGCATCGGGGTCGATCCGGTCACCCAGCGGGCCGGGACCGGGCAGGCTCAGCCTCTCGTCGGCGTCGATGTAGAGTATCCACTCGGCCCGCGCGGCCTCCAGCCCCAGATTGCGGGCAAGGGCGAAGTCTTCGGCCCATTCATGATGCAGGACCCTGGCCCCCGCCGCCTTCGCTAGGTCGACGCTGGAATCCTTCGAGCCGGTATCGACAAGCACGATCTCATCCACCTGCCCGGAGAGCGAGGCAAGGCAACCCGGCAGGAAATCTTCTTCGTCGCGGACGACAAGGGCTGCTGCGACAGTTGGCCGGCGGGATGGACGCAATGTCGGGGCCTTCCTGAGGGGCGTCTTTCCGCAGGCTTACATGTTGCCCATGTAGACCGGAAAGATCCGCCGCGTGCCGCCCAGCGGCAACGACACGACCTGCGGTGCCTCGTAGGGCATCAGCGCCCTGAGCGCGGCAAGCCGTGCTTCGCACGAAAGGGAAACATCGCCGGCCTGCTGCTGCCTGTCCGGCTGTTGATCGGCGGTGAAGGTCTTGGAGGCGAGGCTTTGCTTCACGTCAATTCCTGCTGTCTGCACTGTTTACTGCCCGCTTGCGACACCTGCTACGAGGCCTCGCCGTGGTTTGTGGTATTTTAAAGGCGCCGTCGACGGACTGTCAATTCCATCCATGGCTGCACGGACGCCGCCCTTCGGCAAGCGTCCGATCGGTTCAGGTCCGAAGGATCAGCCCCTGATCCAGAAGCCGCACCAGACAGGCATCCACCTCGGAATCGGGCAGGGTGGACAGGTCGAACATCGCCTGTATCCGCTGGGCCATCGCCGCCTCGGTCGCGCAGGTCTCGCAGAGTTCCAGCACCATCGCCGCCGTCGGGTTCAGATAATGCACCATGCCACGCACATCGTCATAGACGACATAGCCATCCGGCACCGGAACGACCTCGATTCCGGGGTTGCGTCTGTAGAGGTGGATTGGGGGACTGTCCTGCAACTTGGTCATCCGTCGATCAGAGCACAGAACGCAAGTCCTGCGCCAGTGCGTCGATGACCGTCTCGCGGTCGTGCCGGCTGCGGACAAACCGTCTTGCCATCGCGGCGCGGCGCCGGGCCTCGGACGGTCTGGCCAGAAGCTTGCGGATTTTGTCTGCAAAACCCTTCGGGCTGTCGGCGAACCAGCCGCTTGCCGAGGGGAATGCCAGACCGGCAGCGGCCCTTCGGGTCGCGACGAAGGGTGTTCCATGGGCGGCCGCCTCGATGAGCTTTATTCGTGTGCCGCCACCGCTGTGCAAGGGCAGGATCGCAAGCGTCGCGCGCCGATACACCTCATCCAGGTCGGGGGCCCAGCCCCGCAGGTGGACATCGCCTCGCCGGGTGGCTGCGATCAATTCGGGTGGCGCCCCGCTGCCCACGATCTCCAGCCTGAAACCCGGCACGTCCAGAAGCGGCATCACGCGGCGGATGAACCAGAGCAGGCCCTCGACATTCGGCGGATAGGACAGGGAGCCGACGAAAACGGCCGTTGTCCGGCGGCGTGACCTCAAGGCCGGAGCCCGGGCGGCAGGGCAGGGCACCGCATTGGAGATCATCTTGAAGGGCAGGCCAGGATGACGCTGGGCCAGGCTTGCCTTTTCCCGGGCGCTGGAAACATGGATGCGGGCCATGCCCGGGCCATGTTCCGCGACAAGCTTGTCGCAGGCCAGTCCCTCCTGCCGCAACCAGGCTGCGGCATACCTGTCCCTTGGCCTGCGCATGGCGAATGCAGCCTGGTCATCCTCGTCCAGATCCAGCGTCACCTTCGGCCCCTCGGGCAGGACACCGATGCAGGGGGCGAGCGCAACGCGACCGATGTGGATCAGGTCGGGCGACAGATCGCGGACCAGTTCCGCCACGGCGTTCAGCACCGGACGGCTCAGCCCGGCCGACTGCGAAGGGCGCCCCCATTCGATGAAGGCGTCAAGCCGCCCGGCAGGGTCCAGAATTCTGGACAGCAGGATGAAGGTGGTTTCCAGTTGGCCGCCCCCTGCCTGCAGACTGTGCAGTCGGAACGCAGCCGACGGCGGCACGTCTTCCGGCAGGGTGCCGGCAACCGGGATAACCAGCACGTGGGTTTCGGAAAACCGGGCAAGCGCATCGGCAAACAGGCACATGCGCATGGCAAGGCCGTTACCCCCAAGTGCGGGAGTGATGGGCGAGATCATCAGGCTGCGCAGCATCGCCGGGCCGGGATCAGGCGGTTCTCCGATGGTTCGGTCGATCTGGGGACTGTGCCAATCAAGTTGCAATCTGTCAGAATTGTGGCGTGATGCAAGGCTCTCATTGACCGCATCCCTTCGTATGGTTAACCGTTTGTCAATATGACCCTTAGCGCTCCGGACTTCCGGTGCTCAGGGAACCTAGCAGTCACGGGTTCGACATGTTGATAAGAGTTCTGCGTACCAGCACGGCCATTGCCCTCATATTCACTGCCCAGTTCGCGCTGGCCCGGCCGGCTCAGGCGGGTGGTTTGGTCGAGCCATGGCTAGAACCCGAAGTCATGAAGCCGGCCGCGACGCCGACGTGGGGCGCACCCTATATCGGTGTCCAGATCGGCTGCAGCTGGCTGGATGAAGACGACGGTATCCAGAGCGAGAATGGCCCCTGCGACACCGTCGGCGGTGTGCATCTGGGCTATAGCTTCGAGCCGCGCGGCAATTTCGTCTGGGGCGGCGAGGTCGATTTCAACGTCAGCAACCACCAGTTCGGCGGCCCCGCGACCGGCGGCCACACTGTCTCGACCGATTGGGAAGCCTCGCTTCGGATGCGGCTTGGCTACATGATCAACGACAGCACGATGGTCTACACGGCGGGTGGTCTGGCCTTCGCCAATGCCGACATGCAGGGTGGAGGGTCGAACACGCATACCGGCTGGACTCTGGGCCTTGGCGTCGAACGCTCGCTGTCGGAGCACTGGCTTGGCCGGTTCGAGATTCGCCACAACGAATACGGAGCCGAAACCTACAACAGCCCGACCGGGCCGATTGATGTGGAATTCGGCAATACGCAGGCGCTGTTCGGGCTGAGCTACAAGTTCTGAACAGCCCGACCATGGCCAGCTTCGGGGACCCCGTGCCGAAAGGCTGGAGCAAGGTATGACGGACTGTCCCACATCCTCCGGAATGATTGCCGGTTCCGACGATGTGGCACTGCTCTATCACATGTTCCTTGGGCGCGCGCCGGAGGAGCCTTCCCGGCTCAAGGACAATGAGGGTGTTCCGGTCGACCGACTGGCCCGTGGCTTCATCGGTTCCGCCGAATTTGCGGCCAGAATGGCCCGGATCGAATCTGGTCAACCGCTTGATCCTGCCGCCAGTGGGGTTGAAACGGATCTGTCGCCCGCGCTTGACCTGCTGTCACGGATCACCGGCTCGGCCCCGCCCGATCCCGCCCCGCACAGCCTGCGGGCGATTCTGGCGGCGGCCTTGGCCAGCGCGACCCTGTGGCCGGACTTTACCCGCCATTTCGGCAGCCGGGCGGCCCCATTGCTGGAGGCCATCAGTGCAGATGCGCCCGCGGTCGCGGAATCCGACTGGCAGGGGTTCATCGACTTTGCCTCCGACTGGCTGATTCGGGGCTGGGCCTGCCGGAAGGACGATCCGGCGCCAGTGCGGCTGGGCTTGCTGATCGATGGGAAGATGATCGCCCGGGTGGAGGCCTCGCTGTTTCGCCCGGATGTCGCGGAACAGCTTGGTCTCGCCGGAAATTGCGGGTTCGAACTGCGCCCGCTGATCCCGGATGCGCTGCGCTATGAGGGGGCCGTGCTCTCGTTGGTCGATCTGTCGAGCGGTGCGCCCCTGCCGTATCGGCGCGAGGTGCTGCTATCGCCGCCCGCGGCTGTCCCACGCACCCTCGATGCGGAACTGAGATCGCTGGTCGCCATGGTTGGCAACCTGACCGACAGGCTGGCCGGATTCGGGGTGCCGGGACCGGTGCTTCTGGCCGACTATCAGATGTTCCGCAGCAGCTACCGGTTGCCTGCCGCTCCGTCCGAGGTCCGTGCAGGATCTGCGGAGCGCGTATCGTTCAGCCTGATCTTGCCCCTGTTGCCGGGTGGAGCCGAAGGGCTGGAGGAAACGCTGGCGAGCCTGCTGGCCCAGGATTGGCAGGACTGGGAACTGATCGCCGTGACAGGCCGCGGCCACGCCTCCGCGGTCCCGGACGCCCTGGGCGCCGCAATCGCACGAGACACGCGCATCCGGCTGATGGAGACGGTCGGGCTGCGCAGCATGGTCGAGGCGCAGGGTGTGGGGATCCGCGCCGCGCAAGGCAGCCATGTGATCCCTCTGGCACCGGGGATCAGCCTGGAACCGGGGGCCCTGGCCTGGCTCGCGCATGTGGCCGGCGTGACGGGCGCGCGGCTGATCTATACCGACCACTGCCGGGTCAGCCCGCTCGGCGCGGCCGAATACCTGTTCTCGGACCCTGCCTTGAAGCCCGCCTTTGACCACGACCTTTTGCTGCAGCGCGACTATATCGGGCCTGCGGTCTGCCTTGAGACCGCCCTTGCCCTGACCGCCTCGGCAACGAAAGCCAAGCTGGCCGGGGATCTGGTGTTCCGTGCGGTGGAAAGGCTGCAACTTGCCGGTATCGTTCACCTTCCGCTGCCCTTGTTCCGCCTTGCTCCTCACGCCGATACCCTGCCAGAGGAAAGCGCATACCGTCGGGCGGCCCTTGCCCATCTGTCACGTCTGGGCCTGACGGCCTGCGAGGCATCGGGCAAGAAATCGCCGCACCAGCAGGACGAGGACTGGCTCTGCTGGCCCTCTCCCACGGAAGCACGGCGGCTCTCGATCATCATCGCATCGCGCGACCGGCGTGATCTGCTGGAGCCTTGCATCGACAGTATCCGGCAACGCCTCGCGGATCCGGCACAATGCGAGATCGTGATCGTCGACAACCGCAGCAGCGATCCCGCGACACTTGCCTATCTTGAGGACCTGTCGCGCGATCCGGGCATCCGCATTCTGCCTTTCGACGAGGAATTCAACTGGTCGCGCGCCAACAACCTTGCGGCGGCGACCTGCACAAGCGACCTGCTGCTGTTCCTGAACAACGACATCGAGATCCTGACGCCGGGTTTCGACGAACTTCTCCGCCAGCAACTCTCGCGCCCCGGTGTGGGGGTGCTGGGCTGCCTGCTGCTTTATCCCGACGGGCTGATCCAGCACGCGGGCACCGTGGTCGGCACCTCTGGCGTCGCCGCACATATCGGCGCTGGCCAGTCGCCCGCCGCGCCGGACCTGCCCGGCTGGCATCGCCTGACCCGGCAGGTCAGCGCGGTGACGGGCGCCTTCCTGGCGATCCCGGCACGCCTGTTCGACGATATCGGCGGCTTTGACGAGACCGCATTGAAGATCACCCTGAACGACGTGGATCTGTGCCTGCGCGTAAGGGAAAGCGGTCGATCGGTGCTCTACACGCCTGCGATCACCTGCCTGCACTACGAATCCGCAAGCCGCGGCAACGACGAAAGGAATACGGAGAAATCCCGCCGTGCTGCCGCCGAGCGCGCCGTGTTCGGCAGGCGCTGGCAGCACAGGCTGCGCTTCGACCCGTTTCACGGCCCTGCACTGAGCTTGGCCAGAGCCCCCTTCTCGCATGCGGTGATGCCCACGCCCGAAGGCATTGCCGCCTATCTCGCACGCCAGATGCAGGACTATCGGACTTGATCCTTCCGCGCTGGCCTATGCAATCTTGCGCAGCCAGAGAGAGCCGCCCGTGACCTTCATCATGTCAGGGCAATCCGCTCGCAGCCGGGCGGCCTCAAACCGCTGGAAATAGTCCGCCAGCCACAGGATCCGCCATCGCGGGTTGTCCGTCAGATAGGCGCGCAGGGCATAGGCCTCGTTCCAGGACCGGTTTTCGTCGCGCACCCAACTGTCGGGATAATCGAATGGCCAGAAGATATCGTGGAAATGCACCAGCACACCTGGCTTCAGCAGCGGCAGGATTTCGAACAATATCCTGTGGACATCGCTGTTCGTGGCCAGGATATGCGTTGAATCGACGAACAGGATGTCATCCGGCTCAAGGGTCGAGAAAAGGCTGACATCCAGATCCTGCAGGCGCGCGCGCAGATACCGATGTGCGCCGCCATATCGTCCGACCAGATCCTGCGCCAGCTCTGGGTAGGGGTCGGCCATCATGATGTCGCAGGCACCGGGCAGGAATCGCTCGATGGTGTCGATCGCACAGGCTGAGGACCAACCCGAGCCGATTTCCAGAATCCGCGCAGGGCGGAACTCGCGGATCATCGCGTGCAGGATCAGCGCATCGGGCCATTGGAAGGCTGGATTGACAAAGGCATAACGCCGCCCGGATCCCGGCGTGTCGGCAAAGGGATGGCTGGTGATGGCGGGCAGCAGCCTTTGCCAAAGCGCCACCATCGCCTCTCGGTCTATCGTGATTCCCTCTATCCGGTCGGGCAGGTTGGTCAGCCGGTCATGTGGCAGCGTCGCCGGATCGACGATCGGGGAGTAGAAATGACCAGCCGGCACGAATATCGGAATCCGGGACAGATGCACGGCCTCGTCAGAGCACATGAACTCCTCGGTCAGGGCTTGACGTGAAGCTTGCCCGTCCAGCCGGGTAAGCAACCGGGTGATCTCGCTTTCCGCAAGCGCGCGGCCCAGAAAGGCGCGGCCCAGAGCGGTGATGAAGGTCCTGTTGTCCATATGCCGCCATCTCTGGTGTGCCCAAGCTGTTTATGCCGGTTTCGGCCGCGTCGGAAGGTGCAACCTGCGGACATGTGCTTGCTGTCATGTCCGGGTAAGCTTACCTGCGGATTGTGCTTCATGCTTCGGGAATGCGGACTTGGCAGAACGGCGGTTTCTTGTTGTGGGGAATGCGAAGACCGGAACCACGGTCATCTCGCAGACACTGATGAATGCAGCCGGAATCCGGCACTACAGCCTTGAGCCGCAGACGGTCGATGCCTTCGAAGGTCTGGACGCCGGAGGTGGGGGCCATGTGGTCAAGATCCTGTTCGGCCAATGGATGGACCGGCTGGATACGCTGGAGTCGATCATCGACGGACGGATCGGCCCGGGTTTCACGGATGTGCTGTTCATTCTGCGCGATCCGCGCGCAACCGAGGTCAGCGCACAACTCTACTGGCCCTACAATCATTTCCTTGTCTCTCCCTGGTGCGAGGATCAGGCGGCCGCCATTCTGGATGTCTTCCGCCAGAAAGAGGCCGACCCTGCGGGGATTCCCCTTCAGGCCATGGCACATGCGCTACATCTGATCGCTGCCGGGCAGACGTCGGAATTGCTGCGTGGGGACGCCGCAGAACGTGCCTTTGGCGGGCGGAGTGTAGCCCCCTATCCCGTCACTGCTGCCCTTGCCGACTACATTGCGCAGCGGCGTTGCACGGCTGCGCAGGTCTTGCGCTATGAAGATTTCGTTGCAGGTAGGGTGACAGATCACCCCCTTGGCGACCTGTTGCTGGGCCCGCGCAAGGTTGGTGCCGGTCTCGATCGCACACGGCGCACCGGGGGGCGCGAGGACTGGAGCGCCTTCATCACGCCGGTGGATCTGGATTATTTCAACCGGACCCATGCGGCCATGCTGGACAGGTTCTGCTATCCCCAGGAGGTGGAGCTTGGCGGCGAGATCCGGCCTGAGCATTGCTCACACTACGTGGAACGCATCATCGCAGAGGCCCGATCATTGGCCTTGGGGCCCGTCGGATAAGATCGAGACCTGGAGTACGGCCAAGTTTGGCCTGGGATCGACGCGCCAGGCCGACCCACAGACGGATGCGAGCCTTCCCGCGCCGCATGACACCCGAACCGGGGCTCACACTGATGAAGCCCGAATTCCACGGCTGGGCCCGGGAACGCGATACGAGGGCGATGCCTCGTCACGAAAGGTCAGGCCCCCGAGGGCTCAATCCGGATTGGCGGAGAGCAGGTCTTGCGCGCGGGACAGCTCCTCCTCGTCCCAGTAGCCAATGATGATGCCGCTGCGCAGCACCGGATCGGCACCCCGGTGCAGGTCGCCATCGCCCGCTGTGAACCAGTCATCCGGCACCGTGATCCTGTTCCGCCCCCCGCGATACCAGCGCAGGATCGCAGCTTGCAGCGCCGTAATCACGAGGGCGTGGGCGGGTTCTGCGCCGATGTCGCACAGTTCCTGCGGGTCGGCGGCCAGATCGAACAGCATCGGGCGCTGGCCCGGCACGTCGATCAGCTTGAACCGGCCATCGGTGATCATCACCAGCCGACTGTCCTGCACCGTTGTCTTCAGCCGCAGCCGCGCGGCATCGCCAGCGAAATCGTATTCCGAGACGGCATGACGCCGCGGCCAGTGCTGGGCCTCCCGGTGCAAGAGCGGCTTCAGCGACAGCCCTTCCAGCACATGCGGTTTCGGTGCCCCCCCGAAGAAATCCAGGAAGGTCGGCGCAAGGTCGATCATCTCGACCAGCGCCCCCTGCGTGGTGCCGCGCGTTGCATCCGCCTCGGGCGAGGGGTCGACCACGATCATCGGCACCTTGGCGGAAACATCGTGGAACAGGTATTTCTCGCCCAGCCAGTGATCGCCCAGATAGTCGCCATGGTCCGAGGTGAAGACGATCATCGTCCGATCCGTCAGGCCCTTGCGGTCGAGAAAATCGAACAGCAGGCCCAGATGGTCATCAATCTGCTTGATCAGGCCCATATAGGCCGGGATCACCCGCTTCCGCACCTCATCGCGCGAGAAGTTGCGCGAATAGGCTTCTTCCATGAAGGCGGTGTGGATCGGATGCGCGTCTTGCCGTTCGGCGTCTGACCGGATGGCGGGCTGCACATCGGCGGGACCATACATGTCGTGATAGGGGGCGGGCACGATATAGGGCCAGTGCGGCTTGATGTAGGAAAGATGCGCGCACCAGGGGCGTTCGTCCGCCTCAGCCACTTCGATGAACTCCATGGCGCGGCGGGTCATGTACGGGGTTTCTGAATCCTCCTCGGCCACGCGGGCAGGCTTGTCGGCATGGACCAGAAGCCAGCCGTTGTGGGTTTCACCCCCGGGTCCCTCGGCCGAGTTGGTCCAGTATTCCCATGGGTTCTCTGCCTCATAGCCCCTGTCGCGCAGATATCGGTCATAGGCCGGCTCCGGCGCGCCGTCGGGATGCAGTCCGTCATCCCGCTCCCACGGGTCGAAACCGCATTGCGCGCTGTGGACGCCGATGATCGAGGCGGGGTCGATCCCCAGTCGTGCCATCCCTTCGTGATCCGCCGCCATATGTGTCTTGCCGATCAGGACGCAGCGCACGTCGATCTCGCGCAGATGGTCGCCCAGCGTGGGTTCCCCCACCCGCAAGGGCACGCCGTTCTGCGTCGACCCGTGCGAGCGCATGTAGCGCCCGGTATAGGCCGACATCCTGGATGGCCCGCAGATGGTGGACTGCACATAGGCATTGGTGAAGCGCACCCCGCGCGCCGCCAGCCGGTCGATGTTCGGAGTTTTCAGCGTTGGATGCCCGGCGCAACCCAGATAGTCGAAGCGCAACTGGTCACACATGATCCAGAGGACATTCTTGGATTTGCTCATCAGGATTGCTCTTCATTGCGGTAGTGCCAGAACAGGAGCGCCTTCTCGATCCGCAGGATGGCGGTGTTCACCGCCAGTCCGGTCAGCGCGATGGCCAGGATGCCCGCCATCCCGCCGGCGATCTGGAAATTCTCCTGCTGGCGTTGCAGGAAGACGCCGATCCCGTCGGTCGCCAGCAGTATCTCGGAGGTGACAGACACCAGCAGCGCAGCCGCCACCGCCATGCGCGCCCCGGTCAGGATCATCGGCAGGGCGGCGGGCAGATCCACCCACAGCATTGTTTCCCACCGGTTCAGGTGCAGGGCGCGGGCGACAAGGCTGGCCATGGCGTTGCGGACTTTCGAGGCCTCGAATGTGTTCATCAGGATCGGGATGGCGGCGGCGAAGGCGATCATCGTCACCTTGGCGGCATCGCCTGTCCCGGCGAACAGCATCACCAGCGGCACGATGGCGGGCGGGGGCAGGGTAGCCAGCATGTCGATCACCGGTTCGAACAGCCAGCCAAGCAGACGGACGCGGCCCAGAAGGATGCCCAGGGGCACCATCGTCGCTGCCGCAATGGCAAAGCCGATCACCACCCGGCGCAGCGTGGCGCTCAGCTGGTCGAGGATCGTCCAGAAGTTCTGCACCGCAGCCACCAGAACCTTCCCCGGACCGGGGAACAGGGGCGAGGCGATGTTCGCCGCGGTCAGCGCCCAAAGCGCCACCACGATCAGCGGCAGAAGGACCGGGGCGGCCCATGTCAGCGCGCGCGACAGGGTCATGCCAGATACCCCATCTGTTTCACATGCCAGCCGGTCAGCAGCCGGCGGCCCAGATTGACCAGCATCGCCAGCACGACGCCGTTGATCATGGTGACGAACATCAGGGCATATGTCTCGGGAATGCGGATGGAAAAGCTTTTGCGGACCAGCAGGTAGCCAATGCCATCGCGCCCGGCGATCATCTCTGACACCACCACCGCGATCAGGCTGACGGCAGCGGCATAGCGGATACCGGCGAAGATCTGCGGCATCGCGGCGGGCAGTTTGATGTGCCACATGATCTGCGTGGGCGTCATCCGCATCATCCTGCCATTCAGGATCTGCTCGACCGGCACCGCCCGCAGCGCTGTCACCCCGTTCAGATAGGGGCCCCAGACCGTGACCATCACGATGATGAAGATGTAGAGCTTCAGCCCCAGCCCGAAGCCGAAAATCGCCAGCGGTACGATCGCGGCGGGCGGGATCGGTTGCAGCAGGCCGGTGATGGTACGGAACCCGCGCTCGAAGAAGGGCGAGACGTCGGAAAGTACCGCCAGCGCGATGCCGATCAGCGTGGCCAGCAAAAGCCCGGCGATGGCGCGGCCAAGGGTCAGGAGTTCCGCGGCAACCAGTTCGCCGTTGCGGATCATTTCTGCCGCACCTGCGAAGATCTCGACCAGGCCAGGGAAGTAGCGGGAGGGAACGATGCCCAGCCGGCTGATGTCTTCCCAGACCAGCAGCACCAGGAAAAGCGAGACCAATCCACGCAGCCGCAGCGCTGCCGTCATGGCGCGACCGGTTGGCGGAAGGCGCGGATCCGCTCCAGCACAGCATGGCGGGCGCGCAGGTAGTCCGGATGTTCGCGGGTCGCGATCTGGTCGCGCGCCTTCCCAAGGCCGACCTCGATCTCGGTCGCGACACGGGTCGGACGCTTCGACAGAACCACCACCTTGTCGGCCATGTAGATGGCTTCGTCCACGTCATGCGTGACCAGCAGACAGGTCTGACGGAAGCGTTGCGCCAGATCCAGGATCAGGTCCTGCATGTCGGCCCGGGTCTGTGCATCGACGGCGGCCAGCGGCTCGTCCAGCAGGAGAAGGTCGCTTTCCGAGGCCAGCCCCCGCGCGATGGCGACCCGCTGCTGCATCCCGCCGGACAGTTGCCAGGGATATCTGTGCAGCGCATCGCCCAGCCCGACAGCCTGCAGCAACTCTTCGGCCCTTGCGGCCTTGGCGGCGCGCGCCTCTGGACCGCGCATGGCAAAAGTCACATTGCCAAGCGCGGTTTTCCACGGAAACAGCGATCGGCTGTAGTCTTGGAACACCACGGCCAGCCCGTGCGGCGGCGCCAGCACCGGATGGCCACGGAACCGCACCTCGCCCGCATCGCTGGGCAGAAGACCCGCAAGCGCCATCAGCAGCGTGGTTTTGCCGCAGCCCGATGGCCCGACCACGGCGACGAAATCTCCTTCCCGGACCGAGAAGGAAATCCCGTCAAGGATCGGCGTCCGGGCGGTGCCGGAGCCGAAGGATTTGCGCAGGTCGCGCGTCTCCAGAATGTGGCCAGTCGGCATCTATTGCCCGAAGTTCGCGGTCAGGTCTTCGGCGGTGATCGGCGCGGTCATCATGCCATGGCGTTCCAGCGCGTCCAGCAGGAACTGGACATCCGACAGCTCCACCACCGTGCTTTCGCGCGCCACCGGCAGGCGCACGTCCCTTGCAGCCTCGGGCGTCAGGCCGACGTATTTCTCGGCCGCCGCGGTCAGCAGGTCCTTGTCGGCCAGCAGTCTGGCCCGGGACGCTTCTGTCACCTCCGCAAAGGCGCGGATCGCGTCGGGATGCTCGGAGATATAGCTTTCATTGGCGAAGATCACGTCCGACAGCCCCGGCGTGGTGAGGTCTGCCAGCATCCCCGTCGCGATCTCGATGGCACCGATATCGGGATTGTGCATGATTGAGGCGTAGAAAGGGTTCACCACGCAGGCTGCGTCGATCGCGCCTTGTTGCAACGCCGCCTCGATCTGCGGGAAGGGCAGGACGACGGGCTGCACATCCTCCCAGGTCAGGCCCGCGGCGGCCAGATGGTCGCGCCAAGCCAGTTCGCACAACCCGCCATTTGCGTTCAGCGCGATCTTGCGACCCCTCACCTCGGTCAGGGCGACGATACCCGATGCCTCCGATGCGACGAAACCGGTATATTGCATATCCGGCGCCTTCTCATGGCCAAGCGCCAGCACGAGCTTCAGCGGTACGCCATTCATCCGGGCATTGATCGGCGGGATTGGCGCCGAATAGCCGATGTCGGCCGAGCCGGAGGCCAGGGCCGCCACAACGGCCGGGCCGCCCTGCGCCTCGAAGATCTCAAGGTCGATGCCGGCGGCCTCATATGCGCCGGCGTCCTTGGCGACCATCACCGACAGCATGGAATCGGCCATGATATAGGCCAGGCGCAGTTTGGTGTTCTCGGCCAGGGCCGGCGCGGCGAGGAAGCTGCTGCCAAGTGCTGTCGCAACAGCCCCGGCCGCAAGAATGCGGGTCAGGACGGGGGTCATGGTGGCTCCTTGTTGGGTGGGAATCGGGCCTCTGCGGGTCTCTTGCTTGATAAAGTCAAATTGATAGTTGATCTTGTCAAGTATGTTTTTGGACTGCATGGTGGCGCCATTCTGCTGAGAGTTCCGAATGACCGATGACATCCGAAACCTGTTTTCCTACCGGCTGGCGCGGCTGGCCCGGGCCAATGACCGGGATGCGCAAAGCACCCTCTTCGGGCGGCACGGGATGGTGCTCAGCGAATGGCGGACGCTATCGGTGATCCGGGTGACGAAACCCTGCACCCTGCGGCGACTGGCGACCGAGGACTTTCTGGACGAAGCCCAGGTGAGCCGGACGGTCAAGATGCTGGTCGACCGCGGCTGGGTGGCGCGCGAGCCGGCGCCGAACGACGGCCGCTCCTTCCTTCTGACGCTGACCCCGGAGGGCGAAGCGGTCTACCAGTCTATCCTCCCCGAGGTGATCGAGGCCAACGAGGTCATGCTGGACTGCCTGGACCCGGACGAACGATTACACCTGATGAATGCGTTGCAAAAAGTCCTCGACGCATTGCGCGCCTTGGCCCGTGGCGGGGGAAGCTGACGAAAGGATATGGATGGCCATGGCGCCGATGTCAGCCATGT
>CAYLSD010000034.1:0-41392 GCA_964386345.1 uncultured Fuscovulum sp. | reverse complement strand
CAGCTTTGACCCCCGCTTTCGATACCGGTTACGACCGCGCAAGAGCGAGGCGCGGGTCACAGAACTCCGCGAGCCGGCGCATCCCATTGGCGGACGGTCGGCCATGCCTTCTGTCATACAGCAGCATCCGGGAGAGCAGTTGCAGAACCGGGCGACATGGCGGGGCCAAACCGGACGTTCGTGCGTCCTGCAGCCTCTTCGGTCGTGCGATGGCGGTTTGCAGTATGAAGCGGATATTCGCTTCATGTGCGCCGCCGCGCCATCTGGAGCAAGCCATAGGTGGTCAGGCAGGCGGTGGAGTCCGGGCGGTTTACGCCGGGCGGGACAGCCTCATCCATAAAAGAAGTCTATGCTTCAGTGAAAAGCCACGTCCGGCCTCGCAACACGCCGTGGAAACCGGCACGTCGCGTGAAGCTGAGTAATGCCCCGATGGACCCGATGCCGATTATAAATTAGCTTACTGGGTGGCCATCCGACAGGAACAGATTTATTGGAATGGATTACGATGAACGTTGCAAAATTCTGGGCTTGGCTGGTTACCCTATGCGGGATCTGTGCCAGTGGCACGAGACTCCCCCGGTTCAGGTGTTGGAAGCCCCCCTCATCGGGCCTGCCATTCCTGATCGCTTAAACCCCTTGGGTCTGCCGATATTCTTGGGCGGGGTCTGGTCGGGCAGCGGCGATCCTGATCCGTTGGCCGCGCATTTCGTAAGCGCCACCAAGGTTCTCATTCCGGCACCGCCGCCACCGGAACAACCCGTGTGCGACCTTCCGGGAACCTGGCTGTTTGGTGGCGGATTGCAAGACCATTTTGGCCACTTTCTGACCGAATCCCTGGGGCGGCTCTGGTCGCTTGATCTTGCGGAGCAGGGGGCGGTGAATGGCGTGGTATGGGTTCCGCTGTTCCATGGGCGAGTTCCGGACTTTGTGCCGGAAACGCTTGCGGAAATGCGGGGCCTGCCCCCGGCAGTCATCCTTAAGGACCAGGTCCTGCGCCCCGAGCGCCTTTTGGTGCCACGTCAGGAGATGGGGGCAGGATTCGGGCTTCTTGCCGACGCCGGGGCAGCCCGAAGCCTGCGTGACCGATTTGTCGCCGTTGACGAGCCGACGCCGCCTCGCGGTGCGGTCTATGTGACGAGATCGGCCCTGTCCGACAGCAACCCGGCCTGGATCGCGGCGGGGAGCGGACAGTTGTTGCCGGGGCCATTTCTGGACGAGGCCTTCCGGCAAGGTGGCTATCAGATCTTCCATCCGGAAAAGTTCAATGTTGCGCAGCAAATAAGAACATATCGCAACGCGGATGTGCTGGTGGTTGACGAGGGGTCAGCGCTGCATCTCGTGGCGCTTGTCGCGCGCCCCGAAACCCGCATTGTCGTCCTGTGCCGCAGACCATGGTATCGCTTTCTGCTGGAGGCGCATCTGCGCATCTACCTCGGCGAGGAGGATGCCCGTGTCGTGGTCCGGATGGTTGAAGGGAAAACCCTGACCTGCGGCAACGCCAACGCAGTTTTCGTCATTCCGGACATGAGGCGCCTCGCAGAAATTCTCTCCGCGGCCGGGGTGCCCGGCATCGCGTCCGACGATATCCCGATGGCGCAACTGGAGGAGGCGCTGGCGCAGCTTCGTCGTGACTAAACAGGCAAAAGTGTTCTGCCATCCCGCCCCGTCAGCAAAAACTCGTCGACATAGTAGCGATGCGGGCGGTCAGGCGCGACGCTTCTCAAAATCAATATCTCCGCCGCCAATATCCGGTGCGGCGAGATCCCCTGACCGACACACAACGCGGACGTTCGCAACCGGTTCTCCGAGAGCTGCTGCCTGAGCACAAGCCCAGGGATTCTCGCTATAATCGAGGGACCGGTGGGGCCGGGACAGGGCTATGTCGCGAAGAGAACCGTCTCTGTCTGGTTGGATGTGATATGCCCAATATGTAGTTGGTAGTCTGGCCTGATGCCAAGAATGAGGTCAGACAGGTCCAACAGATCTTCTGGCCTGTGATAGGCTGCGATGGCAAGGCGTGGCTTGAACCGCTCCAGAACCTGCCGGCCTCCGCGCAGCGCCTTCGCTTCGTGGTATTCGATATCCAGCTTGATGAAATCAATCCGCTCAAACTGGCCATCCTCAAGCATATGGTCCAGCGTCGCTGACTGGATGCGCTCTCCGCCATCCGTCGTGATCCGCGAACCCGCACCCTCTGGCCTCAGGCGCAGAGGGAGCCCGTGTTGATCGCTGAGTGCATATTCGGAAAGGGTGATCCGCCCCGTCAGGGCGGGACACAGCGACAGGCAAGCTCTGAAGACATCGCGATTGGCGGCACAGGGCTCGAACGAGAAAACACGGCCAGCCGGTCCGGCCTCGGCTGCAAAGGCAAGCGCAGTATCGCCGAAGCAGGCGCCGCCGTCGATCACGACATCGCCGGGACGGATGTGGACCTCGGGATGGAAATATTGCCGGACGATGAAGATCGCGGCAAAGTTTCCCAGACCGGCCTCGAGCCGCAATCGCTGGCCGCAATGGACAATCTCGAACCGGTGGATCGGATATGGCTGTGGCGCCATGACCTCTGCGGGCCCGACGACGCAGGCCCGGGCCGCTGCATAGGCAGCCTTGATTTCCGCCGCGCCGGCCCACGGCATCCCATAGTGCCGATAGCCAACGGCACGAAACAGCAAAATGGAGCGGAGCTTCTCCCGCGACTCACTGTCGAGACGGGCCGCGAATCCGTCCCATCGATCAGCGGCTGTCGAAAGGGACGCTATGGAGCGGTCAATATGCGCCGGGTCCCGGGCGACTGGCGGGTCGACCGCGGCAAGCCATTCATCGATGATCGGGGCCTCGATCAGGCGATGCCTGAGTTTGCCAATCTCGGTGATGAGGTTGGTTGTGAAACCTGAATATCCTCTCATTTGTCGCTGTCTCCCAGCTCTGGGCTGAATATGCTGCCTTGATGATTGGACCAATGCGCCGGATCCGAGAACCTTGCGCCGTCTTCCCGAGGTCGATGGAAGAGCGCAGCCATATCGTCGGAGGGTATCGAGGTGCAGGTTGGGAGGCCGCCCATCTCAGTGTGATGATCGGCCATAAATTCTTGAAATATGGCCAGAAAGCGGTCGTGGCCCGGCGACGCCGCAAGCTGAATCTCTGCGAACGCAGCATCCGGATCCTTGTGGAAGCCAGACCTGGCATGATCGAATGTTGTCAGCACACCGATCCCTGTGGCCATGGAAATGTTCTGCGATGCCCGTTCCCGGGCCAAGCGGCGAACCCAACCGGGCCAGGAGGGCGAACCGTGGGCAGGGTCCCCGGCGCGTCCGAAGGATCCCATTCAGCAACACCTTTCCCAGCACCTGCCTCGCCCAGACGATTCCCGGCGTCAGATCGGCTTCAGACACCGAGAGCGCGAATACGGGGTAGCGGTCTACCTGACAAGTTGCAAAGGATCTACATGGCCGATATCGGCAGTGTTCCCCAGCACAATATCTCTCCTCGCTATCCGAATTTCACCTTTCAGCGGATCGACATCAAAAGCCGTCCTTATAATCCGGGTGGCGTCCTGAACGGCAGCGACTTTCGCTTTCCCTTCGAGGATGCCAGCCTGGATCTGATCTTCATGATCTCGGTCCTGACCCATGTCGATCTTGCGACCGTCGAGACCTATTTCTGCGAAGCAACAAGAACGCTGAAGCCCGATACCGGGCGGCTGGTCACGACCACCTTCCTTCTGGATGACGAGGTCGACGCCCTGCTTACCGCGGGTCGAGGGCATTTCAGGATGGCCTCGACCCATGGTTCCAGCCGTGTCGAGAACCCCGAGCTTGCCATCGCCCATCCGCGCCGCGCCGTCCTTGACATTCTGGACAGTGCCGGCTTTGCACAAAGCACCGTGTTCAATGGGTATTGGAGCGGCAGGGCCGGCGTCACTCCGATGGATTTCCAGGATTTGCTGATCGCCGGCCGCCGCGGCGGGACGGTTTCTCGCCTGCCGTCACAACCCGCCATGCCGCCGCGCGGCGGAGACTCAGCTCTGCAACGGGTCTGCGGCCGGATAGCCGCGCTGGCCGATGGCAATGAGTTCCACCTGTCGCGGTTCTTCACCTGGAGCAACGCGGTGACCCTGAGCGCATTCTGGTGGCTGTGCGACGGTCTGACGCTTGCGCTGGCAGGTGAGGCGTCGACCGGCGCGGATCGCTGGCACCTGGATTTCGATAGATTGCGCAAACTGGGACTTGAGAAGATCAGGCCCTTGGCCGTTCTCGCGGTGGCCTGAGCACCAAGCTCCACTTGGCGGTGCGGGGTCTTGGCTGCCCGGTTCGCTTTACCCTGACGGCCGGGCAGAAGGGCGATGCGCCGCAGGCCGAGGCTCTGATCGCCGACCTGCCCGCCGAGATGGTCATGGCCGACACCGCCTATGGCAGCGACCGGCTGCGCGAGGTCATCACCCGCAAGAAGGTCCGCGCTGTCATCCCCAGCAACCCGTCCCGGGCGCGCAAGCACCCGCTCGACCGCCATCTCTACGTCCAGCGGCACCTGATAGAGTGCTGCTTCTCCAAGCTCAAGCAGTTCCGCAGGGTCGCGACGCGATACGAGAAAACAGCCAGAAACTACCTCGCCGTCGTCACCATCGCAGCTATCGTCCTATGGATCAGATAAGTATCCGCATACCCTAGTGGCTTCACCGTAAATGGACAACACCCGCAACCGCGATACCGCCTGCATGCTGAGGCCAAGGGCAGCTTTGGGTTCAAGCTTCGTGCTACGGCGCGGGGGGCTTCATCAGGCGACCAAGAGGCTGTTATCGGCGTTCGATCCTTGGCGGCCGGTCAGGCACAACTCCCGCTGCGAGGCAGCTTTGTCCCGAAAGCTGTCGCTCAAGCGCGGCGATGATAGGGGACGAAGCCGTCACCCGGGCGCGCGTTGCGCGTCGGCCCTGCCCGCGCCGTTCGTCCTGCCGAACCGCAATCCGTCGATGAGCAGGTCGATCATCCGCCCGGTGTGCTCGGCTCCGCCGGTTTCCGCCGCGACGGAGAGATTGCCGATGGCTCTCAGCAGATCATAGGCGTCCGCGTTGGACCCGATCTCTCCTGCAGTCGCGGCCCTTTCGAGCAGGCCGGCAAGCGCGGGTTCGAAATTCGCGCGGAAGTAATCCGGCAGCGTGTCGAAGGCCGGGTCGCCCGAGTGCAGGGCGGCCGAAAGACCGCGCTTCGTGCCGATGAACGCGGAATACCGCCGGAGCCAGCGGGTCAGGGCTTCGAGGGGTGGGCAGGTCTGCGTCAGCCTTTGCGCCTCGGCGGCGCAGGCATCGACCTCGCGGCGGAAGACGGCCGCGACCAGGTCGGCCCGCTTCGGGAAGCGGCGATAGAGCGTGCCCATCCCGACCCCGGCCCGCGCCGCAATCTCGCGCACCGGCGCATCGACGCCAAGCTCGGCAAAGACGGCTTTCGCCGCTTCAAGCACGGCATCCTCGTTGCGCTGCGCATCCGCGCGCAGGCGCCGGTCCGGCGGCACACCGGTTTTCGCAGGGGGTTCTTTTTCTTCGGCCAATCGCGCTTCCTCGGCGGTATGGAGAGGGAGAAGCCCCGACCGTCTTGATAAACGGATCGTTGCTCCGTATATGAGTCAGCAATCGGAACATTGCTCCGATTCTGTATAGCCGAACCTTGCCGGGTCGGCCAACCCCTCACGCAAAGGTCTCCCATGTCCCAAACGCACACCGATGCCCTTTTGCCCGTCCTGTCCTTCGCGCCTGTCCGCATCGTGGTGCCCGGCCGGGGCGAGGACCTGCACCTGCGTGTCTCCGCTCCCGCAGAGGGGAGGGATCTGCCGGTCATCCTGTTCTCGCATGGCAACGGCCAGTCGCACCATGCCTATGGCCCGCTCGTCAATCACTGGGCCGGGCGGGGCTTCGCCGTGATCCAGCCGACGCATCTCGATTCCCGCCTGCTGGGTCTTGCGCAGGACGATCCGCGCCGCCCGCAGTTCTGGCGGTTCCGGGAAAGCGACCTGACGCGGGCCCTGGACGAAATCTCGGCGATCGAGGCCGCCGTTCCGGGGCTTCGGGGCCGCCTCGACCTCGACCGGATTGCCGTGGCCGGGCATTCCTGGGGCGCGCAGACCGCCAGCATGTTGCTGGGCGCGACCCATCCCGATCCCGACGACGGGTCTGTCGTGAACATCGCCGACAGACGGGTCAAGGCCGGGGTATTGATGGCCGTGCCGGGAACGGGCGGCGCGAATCTCAGCCCCTTCGCCGCCGCGCATTTTCCGTTCATGCAGCCGGATTTCTCGGGGATGGCGGCCCCCACGCTGATCATCGCGGGCGACAGCGACAGGGGCGCGATGACCGTGCGCGGGCCGGACTGGTGGCGCGAAGCTTATGATCTTGGCCCCTCGCCCAAGGCGTTGCTGACCCTGTTCGGCGGCGAGCATTCGCTGGGCGGCATCCCGAATTACGAAGCGCGCGAGACCACCGACGAAAGCCCCGCGCGACTTGCGGCGGTCCAGGCGCTGTCGACGGCCTATCTTCGCAGCGCCCTTTATCCCGGCGATCCCGCCTGGGACAAGGCGGTTGCGGCCCTTGGGGCCAGCGCCGATCCCCAAGGCAATGTCGAGATGAAATGAACCTTCCGCAAGCGGCGCAGACTGAGGCGATACGGCCGGCTTACGCCTGCCGGATCGTCGGAGTCTGCGCCCGATGGAACCATGCCCGTCCGAAATCGGGCTTAAGCATCCTGTTGCGGAAGCGATAGGTCCCCGCCACCGCGTTCGCTTGGCGAACAAAGTCGGGACGAAGTGGTCATTCGTCCTCATCGGAAACACGACGAGACAATGTCTCTCGCTGTTGAGGATCGAGATATGCCGCCTGCCTCTCGATAATCTTGGCTAACTCGGGGCCGATCTCGGCTGCGGGAATCGGCAGGAAGCCGAAACGACGAAACCATGGCCCATTCCATGGTGGTGAGCGAAATGTCGCCCTGTGGGTCCGATCCTGCGGCAATGCAGCTTGCCGTGGTGTGGCGCCTGCAAACGGCAGCACCGTCCGCATCGCTACCATCATGGCCGTGATCTTGCTGCGGCACCATTCGAGCGTCGGCTATCGGGGATGCGGCCACGCAGCATGGGTCGAGACCGATCGGCAGGTAAGGGCCGCATTCCCCTTGAACCGTCTCGACCCAGGGTGTGATCAGTCTCTCACAGGCGAAAACGTCAATCGGAACAGCGCACCCTGTTCGCTTGCGATCAGCGACACTTCGGCATGATGGGCGGTCAGGATGCCCCGTACCACTGTCAGACCCATTCCGGTGCCGCCGCCCTCGCGCCGGGTGGTGAAGAACGGATCGAACACGCGGGGCGCATTCCCTTCGGAGATGCCCAGGCCATTGTCTCGGACAGTGAGGTGGCATTGCGCCCCGTCCGTTCCCGCCGCAAGTGTCACGGTATCCGCCCCATGCTCGCCCGCATTGCGCAAAAGATGGCCAAGGACGATACGGAGCCCTTCGGGGGCAAGAGGTATCTGCACCTCCAGACCCTCGCCCCGAAAGGCCAGATGCGGCCAGTCCGCGCGCAGCACGGGCAGGAGCCGGGCGAGCGAGCATCTCCCCAGATACCGGGTCTCGCGCGCCCGGGCGGCATCGCGGAGCGCAGAAAGCTGGCTTTCAAGCTGCTGGCTTGCGCTGTCGACCTGCGTCAGCAGGGCGCGGTCCTCGGGCGTCAGGTGGGGGCTGTCCTCCAGCAGTTCGACACCGGCCTGGATCGCCGCGGACGGGGTGCGAAGTTCATGGGTGACATGATCGGTGAAGGCCCGGATCGACGCCTCGCGGTTTCGCAGCGCCTCGGCCATGGTGATCACCCGCCGTCCGGTTGCGTGCAGTTCTCGTGTGCCGAAATGCAGGGGCGGTTGCGGCCTTTCACCCTTTTCATGCGCGGCGGCAAACCGCTCCAGGTCGCGGATCGGGTGCAGCAGAAGCCGCACCAGCAGCCAGCCCAGCCCGCCGGTGGCCAGCGCGATCAGCGCGGCCAGCAGGAGGGCGGCATGGCGGAAGCCGATTTCCGGGCCGAGATAGCGCAAGGCGACCATACCGAGCAGCGACAGCGCCAGCGTGCCCGCCAGCGCCCCGCCCAGCACCAGCGCGAGCGATGGCCGCCAGTGGTGGCTCATCCCGGCACTCCGAGCCGGATGCCCTGGCCATGGCGGGTCTCGATCACCTCCGGCAACCCTGCCTCGGCCAGCTTTTGCCGCAGATTGCGCAAATGGCTGTCCAGCGTGCGGTCCGAGACCGCGCTTTGCGCCCCCCAGATCGAGCCGATCAGGGCCGCGCGCGGGATCAGCCGGCCGACTTGCGCCATCAGGATTTCCAGCAGCCGGAATTCAGTTGCAGTCAGGGCAAGCTCGCGGCCCTCCACCCTGCAGACCCGGGCCGCGGGCTCCAGGACCAGGCCCCCGATCCTGAGTGCTTGCGGACCTTTAGCCCCCGCCGTCCGCTTCAGGATCGCCCGCACCCGTGCCACGAGTTCGCGCGGGCTGAAGGGCTTGGTCACATAGTCGTCCGCACCCAATTCCAGACCGAGGATGCGGTCTATCTCGTCATCTCGGGCGGTCAGGAACAGCACCGGCACCTCGGATCGCCGACGGATCCGGCGGCAGACCTCAAGCCCGTCGATCTCGGGCAGGCCGATGTCCAGCACCACCAGATCGGGCAATTCCCGCACCGCATGGGTCAATGCGGACAGACCATCGGCGGCGATGATCACCTGAAAGCCCGCGCGTTCCAGCGCCAACCGCACCAGATCGCGCAGGCGCGGGTCATCGTCGACGATCAGGATCTTCATCCGGCCCGCTCCGGCAACCTTGCGGTTTCGACCATACGGTTGACCGTCCAGCTGCGTAAGCCCCAATCCCGCCAACCTTCCATCCGAGGCGGCCTCCGGGCCGCACATCCCCGGAATGGCTGGTGGTAAGTCGCCTCACCCGAGTGCAGTGCCCCTGCCGCCATCGGGCCGAGGGCGCAGACATAGGCCAGATCCGGATTCGGACGCGAGAGATTCTGTGCGGCAATGATCGCCGCAAAATTAACAAAGGCGCAGGTGTAGAGCGTGACTCCGCCAAGAGCCACCACCCGCGCCACCAGCCAGGGGGTATTGCGGTTCAGCGCCATCTGCACAATCGAAAGCCCGAGGCCGAGGACCACCAGCCCCATCCAGATCAGCGCATAGAGCCGCAGATAGGTCAGGCCATAGGCATCGATGTAGAGATCAAGCCGAAAGGCCGCCGCACCGGTCAGGACGATGTTCTGCACCAGCCAGAGCAGCATCAGCGGCCGGATCATCCGGTGTTCCGACCAGAACGGGCGGGCCAGCAGCGCGAAGACCCCCGCCAGCATCGCAGTGGCCAGAAGCGGATAGGCTCCGCGATGGGCATACTCCGCATAGGTCATGCCGCCAGGGAGATCGGCACCTCCGATCAGGATAGCCATGTCGCTGATCATCTGAACGCCGATCAGCAGGTTGAACATGACCAGGGCACGCAGAATCGACAGCGTATTGAGGCCAAGCCCGGGCAGGCGAATGCCCCGCAGATCCGGCAGCCGCGTCTCCGGCAACCCGGGCAGTAGGAAGGGGGAGACGAAAAGGGCGATCCCGATCCAGAGCAACCCTCGCTGCACAAGGCGCCAGGGAGCGATGTAGTCCATGCCCAGGGTCAGGAAGACCGGATTGGCATCCATCAGCAGCGCCAGAAAGACCAGTGACCCACCAACAGGGAAAGCCCAGTCCCGCAGTGAAAGCACCCACTGCTTTGGGGTTTCAGGTGGGATCCCGGGAGGCATCATTCGCAGCAACCGGCCGGGGATCAGGGCGCGCAGCCATTGCCGAGGCAGGCTGACAAGGAATCCGCAGGCCCGGCCGATCAATCGTCTGACGTCGTCGTCCGGTGCGCGGAGGATGACGATTGCGGCGATCACCCCACCCCCGAGGAATATCAGCGACAGGGGTTGCATATGGTCACCTACGGGCAATGAACCGAGGAGGCAGACAAATCCCGCCTTTATCTGCACCCGCGCAGGCCGGCCGATGCCGGCGATCACGACCAGAACCATGGCGAAAATCGCCAGCGAGAGGCCGATCGCGTGACCCCAGAACAGGAAATCGCCCAGCAGGACGAGAAGAAGCGTTCCCGGCCACTTCCGGCGCCTTGCGCCTGAGATGCCCAGTCCCGCGCTGCCCTTTTCCCTGTGCGCGTCCTCGGCCTCACCGGTTGACGCAATCGTTGCGCCAAGCCACCAGGCATCCAGCGCAATGCTCCGTGGCACGCCCCTGATTTCGAAATTCCCCGGCATCCATCCATCCTCAAACTGAAGCTGGCTCAGGATGGGATCGGCCGAATGCAGATGTTGCGGGGGAATTGTGCAGAAGATGTGCAGGCAGGCGGCGTGTCCGTCGCGATGGATGGGGATGAACGCATCCTTGCAGCCCGTGAAACTTGTTCACTTCTGCGAGGACGACAGCTTCCCGAAACCGTAAGGGATCGCATATTCGCGACTCTCGCAAATACTCCGCTCCGCTTCGATTGCAGCAGGAGGCGGGAAGGCAGGCTGGGGAAAGCCGCAGCGGGCCGCGAATTCCGCTGCACCTGCGAGCAACGCAGCTGTCCTGCCGCCCACGCGAATATCGGTGAAGGGCTCATCTGCGCTGTGTTCGTTGCCCAGACCGTTGTTGTGACAATGCAAAAGCGGCACTGAACCAGAAAGCCCCAGCGGCCGATGCCTCGGGTTTCGTCAGAAATATTCGCCGCACCGGCGCAGGTCGGCAGACCCGGGGCGGAAGATGGCATCCAGCAAGGCTGCTTCCTCGGCGTCGCGCGTTCCGCCCGGCTCCTGCTCCTGCAAGCGCAACAGGGCGGCGGCGATACTGGTGCGGTTGCGTACCGAAAGCCGCTGGCACAGATTTGAGATATGCTCCTTCACTGTATGGGGTGAGATGTCGAGAAGCCGGGCAATCTCCTTGTTGGTGCGGCCCTCGCAGACCAGATGCGCAACTTCGGCCAGGCGTGGCGGCATGGCCACCGGCAGGGACGGAGCCGTGGGTCCGCTGGCCGGAGGGGCTGGATCGGCGGCCAGGCGCCAGAGCGCCAGCGCGGCAGACCGGCAGATGTAATCCAGCCGTTCGGCACGCTGCGCCGGTTCCTCGCAGGGCGCAACGCGGTCGGCGGTATAGAGAAAACCTATCAGTTCCGCCTCGACATAGATCGGACCGCACAGATTGCCGCAAAAGCCCCAGCGGTTCAGCAGATCCTGCATCAACCTTATGTTCCGCCCCTGCGTGCGGCGCAGGCTCGTCCCCGGGACGGAGCACCCTGTCTCCATGATCCGCTCGATCATGGGGTCGCGCATGGCCAGTTCGCCTGCATACTCCTCCAGGAATCCGCGCGGTGCGTTATGGCTGTAGAGCAGCGCCGGGCCGTGCGCCTCGCGCAGGTAGAGCCCCATCGCCGGGGCACCGAGCAGCGCACCCACCGCCGCGTGACAAGCGGCGCCGAGTTCGGTCTTGCTATGGCTGGCTGCGACCGAAATGACATGATCGGCCAGAAGGCCGTGGGATGCGGCTGTCACGGTCATCTCATGCCCTTTGTCGCAGTGTTTCCTGTCGCACCGGCAAGTCTAGCGCCGCTTTTTCAACCTGTCCAAATCTTGCTGCGGACCCGCCCATCCCCCCATCCGGGGGGGTTTGGACAACGGCGCCCGCAGCGCAATCTCGCTTGGGTAACCGGCTTCTGATGTGCCGGACACAAAGGACAGGGATCGATCATGAACGCTTTCGCTTCCCCCTGGGAGTTCTCCCCGGGTACCGATGCCGCACTGCTTGCCGCACGGCTCGACGACATTCTGCCGCTGGTCCGCGAAAAGGCGAACGAGGCCGAGGCGCTTGGCCGGATGACCGACGAGGTCGTGGCGGCGCTGCGCGCGGCCGGCGTCTATACCATGCTTTTCCCGCGAGAGGTCGGCGGGGCCGAGCTCATGCCGGTCGAGGTAGTGACCCTGCTCGAACGCCTGTCCCATGCCCATGCCTCGGCGGGCTGGTGCGCCATGGTGAACAACATGGAAGGCACGACGATGGCAATCTACCTCGAACAGAAGGGAATCGACACCGTTTTCGCCGACCGGCAGGACATCACTATCGCGGGCAACGGCGTGCCGCGCGGCTTCGCCCGCCCGGTAGACGGCGGCTACATGATCAAGGGCAACTGGGCCTATGGCAGCGCGATCTTCCATGCGGAATGGATCCATTCCGGCTGCTTCGTCATGGATGCCGAAGGCAAGAACATGGTGATGACGGCGAATGGCTCGCCGAAGATCGTGGTCTGCCACCATCCTCGATCGACCATCAAGCTTCTGGGCAACTGGGATGTGCTGGGCCTGCGCGCCACCGGCAGTTTCGACTATACGCTGGCCATGGACGAAGAGCTGTTCGTACCGCATCACATGCTCTACGACTTCGACATCAGCGCGCCGCAGCGGGGCGGGCCACAGGGCAACCTTGGCCTCGCCGGATACAGTGCCATGGTGCATACCGCCTGGGCCACCGGGGTCGGACGCCGCATCCTCGACGAACTGGCCGAGGTGATCCGCACCCGCAAGGATCCGTTCGGCCCCTCCGCCGACTCCGCCAGCTTCAAGTTCCAGTTCGCACAGGCCCATGCCCGCTATCGAGCGGCCCGCGCCCTGGTGTTCGAGACCTGGAGGTCCGTCTCGGACAGCGCTGTGCGGGGTGAGGCGCCGTCGCTGGAGCAGATGACCATGGTGAAGCTGACCTTACGCCATATACATGATGTAATCTCGGAAGTGGGCAGCTTCGCACACCGGGCGGCGCGCGGAGCTTCGCTGCACAACACGCCGATGCAGCGCTTCTACCGCGACATCCATGCCGGCACCCAGCACATCCTGCTGGCCGATCAGATCGTCGAGGAATGCGGGCGCGGCCTGCTGGGTCTTGCCGGGCCGGGGGCGAAATGGACCGTCTTCGGGATCAACGGCTGAGCCATGCCCGCAGTTCCAGCCCCGGCGCCCATCCGGGCCGCCCCGCGGATCATCGCCTTCACCGGCAGCGCCCGCCCGGCCAAGGCACATCTTCTGGTCGATTCGGTCTGCGAGGCCCTGATCTCCGGCTTCGGCCTGAGAGCAGAGCGGCGCGACCTGTCGGATACCGGGCCTGGGCTGCTGACGCTCGACCGTGCGGCGCTTGATGAGCGGTCGCGCGCGCTGGTGACAGCAATCGAAGAGTGCGACGGACTGGTGGTCGGGATGCCGGTCTATCAGGGTTCCTACCCCGGTCTGTTCAAGCATGTGTTCGACCTGATCCATCCGGCGGCGCTGCGCAACAAGCCCGTGCTGCTGACAGCTGTGGGCGGCGGGCTGCGCCATTCGCTGATGGTGGAGCACCAATTGCGCCCGCTGTTCGGTTTCTTCGAGGCCACCACCGTTTCGACCTCGATCTATGCCTGCGCCGGGGAAATCGCGCCCGGCACCGCGCCTTCCGGCCTGCTGGCTGCACGCATCGCCAACGCAGCCGCACAATTCGCATCCCTTGCCCTGCGCCCGGCGGCGCGGGCCAACCCCTGACCGAGGATCGCCTCATGCCCCCCGTCGTTCCGACACCCACAGGTTTCACCCGCGAGACGCTCGACATCAACGGCACCGAAACGGTGCTGCTGGCCGGAGGAAGCGGATCCGCGCTGATCTTCCTGCACGGCACCGGCACCTTCCCCGGCTTTGCCTTCGCCACGGATCTGGCACGGACTCATCGCGTACTCATCCCCTTCCACGCCAACTTCGGTGAATCCGGCGACAACCCGGCGATCTCCACGGTCGAGGATCATGTGCTGCATTACATGGACCTGTTCGACCGGCTCGGTCTCGACCGGTTCGTGCTGTCGGGCTTTTCCTTCGGCGGCTGGCTGGCGGCGGCCTTCGCCATCCGTCAGCCGCAGCGGATCGCAAAGCTGGTGCTGGCCGCGCCGACCGGGTTGCGGGTGGATGCCGCCCCGCCGCCCAACCTCTTTGCCATGGCCCCGCAGGAGGTTCCGGCCTATCTGACCCATGACCCGATGGTCGCGGCCGGTTACTTCCCCAAGACCCCCGATCCCGGTTTCGATGCCCGGCTGGGACGCGAGATGCAGGGGCTGGGGCGCGCGCTGGACGCCGCGCCCGGCGGCGACCCGATCCTGGCCCGCTGGGGCCACCGGATCACGATGCCGACCCTGCTGCTCTGGGGGGCGGAGGACCGGCTGGTCCCCGTGGCGCAGGCGCCGCACTGGCAGCGCCTGCTGCCCGATGCCCGCATCACCTATGTCCCCGGCGCCGGACATCTGCTGTTCGAGGAACGCCCCGAGGACAGCCTGCGCGCCTTCCGCACCTTCCTCGACACCTGACATCCCTAATGACAAGGAGACTTCCATGAGCATGCCCGCAGGCATCACCCGCGCGGACCAGGCCGAAGGCGGCGTGGTCTGGAACATTCTCGGTCAGACCTACACGCTGAAGCAGGTCTCCGAAGATTCCATGGCCTGGCACGCAGAGTTCCCGCCCGGCACCTTCGTGCCGCCGCATACCCATCCGACCCAGGACGAGTTCGTCTATGTGCTGACCGGCCAGTACACCTTCTGGCTGGACGGGCAGGAGATGACCGGCAATCCGGGCGATCTGATGAAGCTGCCGAAGGGTATCCCTCACGGCATCTTCAACAAGAGCGGCCAGACCGCGACCAGCCTTTTCTGGGTCGCACCCACCGGCCAACTGGAGGAGCTGTTCAAGCGCATCCACCAGGTGCCCGACCCGGCCGAGGTGGTGCGCATCGCAGCCGAGCACGAGGTGGATTTCCTGCCGCCCCCGGCGGGCTGATCCTCCGGCCGGGTCCGCGACGACCCGGCCCTTCGCACGACAGAACACGGGCGGGCCTCCCATATCGTTGCCATGGCGTCCCGGCCCCATGACAACAGGGAGACGCGCATGTTGTACGATACGATGGCCCCGCCCGATCAGGCCCTGATCCGGCACTGGCAGAAGATAACCCTGGCTCTCGCCCTCCTCTGCGAGGTGTTTCTGGCCGCGGACTGGTATGCTCTTGCGGCGGTGCTGCCATTCATCTCGGAAAGCCTGCAACTGAACGAGGGGCAGGCAGGTTTCGCGCAGGGCATCTTCGCCCTGACCTACGGCCTTGGCATGCTGGTCTGGTCGCCGATCAGCCGCCGCATGACGGCCCGGAACATGCTGCTGCTCGGGCTTGTCGGCACCGGCATCGGCATGGTGCTGCAGACCATGGTGCAAAGCTATGCCCAGCTTGTCACGCTGCGCCTTGCGATCGGGTTCTTCGATGCAGCCATCTTCATCGGGAACATCAAGCTGATCTTCGGCTGGTTCCCGCAGGTACGCCGGGGCGCCATCGTTGGCATGATCCTGGCCGCATACAGTCTTGCGATCACGCTGGATTTCGCGCTCGGCATCCCGCTGACGCTGGCGACAAGCTGGCGCTTCTTCTTCGGCGTTCTGGCCGCGGGCACGGTGCTCATGGCGCTGCTGGTTGTGGTGTTCGTGCGCGACACGCCCGCGGGCCTTGGCTTCGGCGGCTTTGCCTGGGAGACAAATCCGGTGGTCGAGAAATCGCTCGCCTTCTCCGAGGTATTCCGCTCGCGGGTGATCGCCATTGGCGCTGTCGGGATCGCGGCCTGCACCTTCGCCATCTCGGGCACCGCGACCTGGGTGGTTCCGGGCTATATCGGCGTCCAGGGCATGGCGGTGGAACTGGCTCCGGTGATCGGCACGCTGATGGGGCTTTCGCAGGTCGTGTTCCTGATCATCGGCGGCTATGTCGCCGACCGGATGGAGAAGACTGCGGTGATCCGTATCGGTATCCTGATGGCGCTGGTCACGGCGCTGCTGTTCACCGGCGCGATGCTCTGGCAGATGCCTTTCGCGGTGCTGGTTCTGCTGGCCGGGTTGTCGGGCATCGCGGTGTTCGGCGGCGGCGCGGTCTTCGCGCTTATGAGCGAGCGCTACGACATTTCGCTCGCCCCGGCAGCGGTGGGCTATGCCGAGGTATTCGGCGTGCTGGCCAGCTTTGTCGCGCCATGGATGATGGGCGCCATCATCCATGGCAGCGGCGGCGCGTTCTGGCAGGCCTTCGCTGCCTTCGCGGTCGTCGAGATACTGCTGTTCGGCCTGTTCGCAGCCCTTGCCGCAGGCCTCGCCAGGATGCCGCGTCCAATACACAGTTGAAAGGGTTCGGGGGCTTGCATTCCGGCAGGCAGCGGCTGGTAGCCGATACCGCGCCCACAGAGTTCGCCATCCATTGTTTGGGCGGCAAGTTTCAGGGCCGCTGCCATCGCAACAAAGGTTGATCTCACCGGCAGATCTGGGCCGTCCGGTCTGGTTCAATGGCGGAGGCTGCGCTGCAAGACCTCTTCCATCCAGTCGGCAAAGGCGGTCAGGCGGCGGGGCGTGCGGGGGCTGCCGGGGAACAGAAGATGCATCGGCATCGGCTCTGGCCGGTGATCGGGCATGACCTCGACCAGTTCCCCGGCGGCAAGGTGATGTGCCACGTCATAGGCCGGAATCTGGATCAGCCCGATGCCGGACAGGGCGCAGGCGATATAGCCCTCGGCGCTGTTGGCGCTGACCCGCCAGGGCACGGGGCGGGTGTGAACCCGGCCGCCCTCCTGCCATTCCCAGTCCATCACCCGCCCGGTCGAGGGCGAGGCATAGGCAACCTGCCGGTGCCGGTCCAGATCGGCGGGCGCAAACGGTGTGCCGTGCTGCGCCAGATAGGCGGGGCTTGCGACGTTGATCTGGGCGATCTCTCCCAGCCGCCGCGCGCGCAGGCCGGAATCGGGCAGCGGGCCGACGCGCAGGGCGATGTCCACCCTTTCGCCCACCAGATCGACCGCGCGGTCGGTCATGCCCAGTTCCACCCGGATGCCGGGCCAGAGCGACAGGAACCCGGGCAGCGCGGGCGCCAGGATCAGCCGCCCGATCCGCCCCGGCACATCGACGCGGATGCGGCCTTCGATCCGGCGCGAAGCGGTGCGGAACATCGCCTCGATCTCCTCGCCTTCGGCCAGAAAGCCAAGACAGCGGTCGTAGAGTTCCTCGCCCTCATCCGTCGGCGCGACCATCCGCGTCGTGCGGTTCAGAAGCCGCGAGCCCAACCGTGCCTCAAGCTCGGCAATCGCGGTCGAAACGCTGGAGCGCGGCATCTGGAGCGTATCCGCGGCCCGGGTGAAACTTCGGGTTTCGATCACGCGGGTGAAGATCCGGTAGAGATCGAGCCGGTCCATTGTTCGGAACCCCCGACAGGTGAAGTCAGAATGCGCAGATTTCGTCAGCCAATCGCAAACATATATCTGCAGCACAGTAAAGAGGGGCCGACCATGACCAAACGAACACTTGCCGGAAAAACCATCCTGATCGCGGGCGGCGCCAAGAACCTTGGCGGCCTGCTGGCGCGGGATTTCGCGGCACAGGGCGCGAAGGCCATCGTGATCCATTACAACAGCGCGGCCAGCGCCGATGACGCCACGGCGACCGTCGCGGCGGTGCAGGCGGCGGGGGCGCAGGCCGTGGCGCTTCAGGCCGACCTGACCACGGCAGGCGCGGTGGAGAAGCTGTTCGCCGATGCCATCGCCGCCGTGGGCCGCCCCGATATCGCCATCAACACCGTCGGCAAGGTGCTGAAGAAGCCGATGGCCGAGATCACCGAGGCCGAATATGACGAGATGAGCGCGGTCAACGCCAAATCCGCCTTCTTCTTCCTGAAGGAGGCAGGCAAGGCGGTGAACGACAACGGTTCGATCTGCACGCTGGTCACCTCGCTTCTGGGCGCCTACACGCCGTTCTATTCCAGCTATGCGGGCACCAAGGCGCCGGTCGAACATTTCACGCGCGCGGCTTCGAAAGAGTTCGGCGAACGGGGGATTTCGGTCACCGCCATCGGCCCCGGCCCGATGGATACGCCCTTCTTCTACGGGCAGGAGGCGCCCGAGGCGCAGGCCTATCACAAATCGGCCGCCGCGCTGTCGCCGTTCAGCAAGACCGGTCTTACCGATATCGAGGACATCGCGCCCTGGATCCGCTTTCTCGTGACCGAGGGCTGGTGGATGACGGGCCAGACGATCCTCGTCAACGGCGGGTACACCACCAAGTGACCGCCCGACTGGCCCGGCCATCCCCAGAGGCCGGGCCGCTTTCATTCAGGGAGAGTGCCATGGGCGCATCACCGCTTCCCCCGCCGGACCGTTTCGCCACCGCCGTGATCGCCGGTTTCCCCTCGGAACAAGGAGCCTGACACATGCATATGGCGATGGTTATCTTCGCGGGATTGCTGCTTCTGGCGGTTTTCGCGCTGTTCGGGCGGCTCTGGGGGCATGATGCCGCCGGTATTGCGCGGGCGGCGTGGTGGTTCATCCCGGTCTGGGCCGCCGTCGCGCTGGTCAACATGTGGGTGGGGGTGACGAAGGCCGGCTACACGCTGGCGCAGGAACTGCCGATCCTGCTGGTGGTTTTTGCCGTACCCGCCATAGTGGCCGGGCTTCTGGTCTGGCGAGTGAAAGGCTGATCCATGTCCGATCCGGTTTCCCACGCGGCCGAGGCCGCGCATCACGGTTTCGACCTTGTTCCCGTGGTCGTCCTTCTGGCTGCGGCGGTCGTGGCCGTGCCCATCTTCCGGCGCATCGGGCTGGGGTCCGTGCTGGGCTATCTGGCGGCGGGGCTGGCCATCGGCCCCTACGGCTTCGGCTTCTTCCACGACGCGCAGGCGATCATCCATGTCGCCGAACTGGGGGTCGTGCTGTTCCTGTTCATCATCGGGCTGGAAATGCAGCCCTCGCGCCTGTGGGCGATGCGGGGCGAGATCTTCGGCCTTGGCGCGCTGCAGGTCTGCCTTGCGATCTTCGCGCTGATCTGGGTGGGAATCGCCCTTGGCTACCCGGTCGAGGCGAGCTTCGTCGCCGGCACCGGCTTCGTGCTGACCTCCACCGCCATCGTGATGCAGATGCTGCAGGAACGGGGCGAGATGGCGCAGCCAAGGGGCCGCCGGATGATCGCCATCCTGCTGTTCGAGGACCTGGCCATCGTGCCGCTGCTGGCCATCGTGGCCTTCCTCGCCCCGGGCGGCGAGGAGGCGACCCTGGCCGACCGGCTGCAAGGCGTGGCCATCGGCCTTGGCGCGATCGCGGTGCTGGTCGCCGCGGGGCGCTGGCTGCTGGACCCGATGTTCCGCCTGCTGGCGCGCTTCGGCGCGCGCGAGGTGATGACGGCGGCAGCGCTGCTGGTGGTGCTGGGCGCCGCCGTGCTTATGAATGCGGGCGGGCTTTCCATGGCGATGGGGGCCTTCCTGGCCGGGGTGCTGTTGTCGGAATCCTCGTTCCGCCATCAGCTCGAGGCGGATGTGGAGCCGTTCCGGGGCCTTCTCCTCGGCCTGTTCTTCCTTGGCGTCGGCATGGCGCTGGATCTGGACACCATCGCCGCGAACTGGGTCGTGGTGGCGATTTCCGTCCCCGCCTTCATGGCGCTGAAGATGCTGGTGATCTTTGTCGTCGCGCGTGTGCTGAAAGCCCCGAAGGACGAGGCGCTGGAGCGGGCCGTCCTGATGGCACAGGGCGGCGAATTCGCCTTCGTCCTTTACGCCGCCGCCACGCAATTCGGCATCCTGACGCCGGAATGGAACGCCAACCTGACGGCGATCATCATCATCTCGATGGTGCTGACGCCGCTGATGATCATCCTGCACGGGCGGCTGGTCCCGAAGGCCGCGCCCTCGATGGAAGGGGTCGAAGCCGCAGAGGGCCTGTCGGGCCGGGTGCTGCTGATCGGCTTCGGCCGGGTGGGACAGATCGTCAGCCAGCCGCTGCTGGCGCGCGGGCATTCGCTGTCGATCATCGACAGCGACCCGCAGGCGATCCGCGACGCGCAGGAGTTCGGCTTCAAGGTCTGGTATGGTGACGGGTCGCGGATGGACATCCTGCACGCGGCGGGGGCGCATGACGCCAGCCTGATCATCGCGGCGGCGGGCGACCGTGCGGCGGTGACGCGGATGGTGGAACTGGCCAAGCACGACTACCCGCTGGTCCCCGTGCTGGCCCGCGCCTTCGACCGTGAACACGCGCTGGAACTGATTGCCGCCGGGGCCGATTTCCAGATCCGCGAGACCTTCGAAAGCGCGCTGGAACTGGGCCGCGAGGCGCTGGAGCGCCTTGGCGACAGCCCCGAGGAGGCCGCCGACCTGCTGCGCACCATCCGCGACCGCGACCGCGACCGTTTCGCGCTGGACATGGTGGGCGGCATCTATGCCGGGCGCGCGCTGATGCATGGCAATGCAGACCAGAGGGAGGGTGGGCATTGACGGCCCCCTTCCCCCAAACGCACCTCGCAGGAGCAGCCGAGGTGGTGGACTGGTGGCGGGCGGCAGGCGACAACGGCGACTGGTTCGCCCATCGTCCCGCCTTCGACCGCGCCTTCCGCGACCGCTTCCTGCTGCTGCACGAACAGGCGGCGGCAGGGGAAAGCGATGACTGGATCGCCACGCCCGAAGGCGCGCTGGCGCTGATGATCCTGCTCGACCAGTTCCCCCGCAACGCCTTTCGCGGCACGCCCCGGATGTATGCCACCGATCCGAAGGCCCGGGCGCTGGCGCGCGAGGCCGAGGCGCGCGGCCATATGTCCGGTGTCGATCCCGAGTTGCGCCTGTTCTTCGCTCTGCCGTTTTCCCATTCCGAGGACCCGGCGGATCAGGAGATCGCCATCCGGCTGAACCGCCGCCTCGGCCAGCCCTGGCTGGGCCATGCCGAAAACCACCGCGACATCATCCGCCGCTTCGGCCGCTTCCCCCACCGCAACCCGATCCTCGGCCGTGCGACCACTCCAGAAGAAGCACGCTTCCTGAAGAACGGCGGGTTCCGGGGCTGAGCCCCGATCTGCTGAATTGGGGATATTACCGGCTCACGTCTCCCTGCCGCACCTCAACGCCCGGATGCTCATCAGCTCGACTGCCGATGGCGGCGAGGTGCACAGGAACTGGCAGACCCACGCTGGATAGCAATCTCCTGCGACGCATGGCCCCGAGGGAAGCCATCTCTGTCAGGAAAGGCAGAAACCCTGTCGAGAAAGGAAAACGACCCCGTCGCCTGACATCGACAATCGGAAAAATGGTGAGCCCGACAGGATTCGAACCTGTGACCCACTGATTAAAAGTCAGTTGCTCTACCAACTGAGCTACGGGCCCACGCCGGGGGTGATTAGAAAGATGCGGGGCGGGGGTCAAGGGCGAAAATGCGGGGGCTCTGGCAAAATCTCGGCGGCGGGCGTATGAGGGGCACATGACCCGGATGGATACGCCCCAGGGCCTCGCCTTCATCAAGATGCATGGCGCGGGCAATGATTTCGTCGTGATCGACTCGCGCGGGCGCGGGGCGGTGACGACGCCTGCGCTGGCGCGCGCCCTGGGCGACCGGAACCGGGGCGTGGGCTTCGACCAGCTGGCCGAGATCCGGGATGCGGAAGGCGCCGATATCGCGCTGGACTTCTGGAACAGCGACGGCTCGCGCGCCGGAGCCTGCGGCAACGCCACCCGCTGCGTGGCCGATCTGGCGATGCAAGGCCCCAGTCTGACCATCCGCACCGAACGCGGGATTTTGCGCGCCGAACGGCTGGCGGACGGAAGGATCAACGTCAACATGGGGCCGCCGCAGCTGCACTGGCAGGAGGTTCCGCTGGCGCAGGAAACCGACCTTCTTCACCTGCCGCTGCCCGGCGATCCGGCGGCGGTGGGCATGGGCAACCCGCATTGCGTGTTCTTCGTCCCGGATGCCGAAGCGGTGGACCTGCCCGCCCTTGGCCCGCAATTGGAGCACGACCCGCTTTTCCCGCAGCGCACCAATGTCGAATTCGCCAGCCTGACCGGGCCGGACCACCTGCGGATGCGGGTATGGGAGCGGGGGGCGGGCATCACGCTGGCCTGCGGCTCCGGCGCCTGTGCCACCGCCGTTGCCGCCCATCTGCGCGGACTGACCGGGCGGCGGGTCTCGCTGGACCTCGACGGCGGCCGGCTTGAGGTGGACTGGCGCGAGGATGGCGTCTGGCTGACCGGCCCGGTGGCGCGGGTCTTCGATGGCTGGCTTTCCCCCACCTTCCTGGCCGCTCATGCGTGACGGAGCCAACTTCCGCCCGCCAGTCTTCGCCACCCTTGGCTGCCGGTTGAACGCCTATGAATCCGAGGCGATGCGCGAGATGGCCGAAGCCGCCGGGCTGGAAGGCGCGGTGATTGTGAATACCTGTGCGGTAACGGCCGAGGCCGTGCGCAAGGCCAAGCAGGAAATCCGGCGTCTGTCGCGGGAGAATCCCGGCGCACAGGTCATCGTCACCGGCTGCGCCGCGCAGACAGAGCCGGAAACCTTCGCCGCCATGCCCGAGGTCGCCCGCGTCATCGGCAACCATGAAAAGATGCAGGCCGACACCTGGAAAAGCCTGTCCATCCCCGACCTGATCGGCACGACCGAGCGGGTGCAGGTCGATGACATCATGTCGGTGCGCGAAACCGCCGGGCATCTGATCAACGGTTTCGGCCGCCATCGCGCCTATGTGCAGGTGCAGAACGGATGCGACCACCGCTGCACCTTCTGCATCATTCCCTATGGCCGCGGCAACTCCCGCTCGGTCCCCGCAGGCGTGGTGGTGGAGCAGATCAAGCGGCTGGTGGACAAGGGTTTTCTTGAAGTCGTGCTGACCGGTGTGGACCTGACCTCATGGGGCGCCGACCTGCCGGGCGGGCCGCGTCTGGGTGATCTGGTGATGCGCATCCTGCGGTTGGTGCCGGACCTGCCGCGGCTGCGGATTTCCTCGATCGACTCCATCGAGGCGGACGAGAACCTGATGCAGGCCATCGCCACCGAACCGCGGCTGATGCCGCATCTGCACCTGTCCTTGCAGGCGGGCGACGACATGATCCTGAAGCGGATGAAGCGCCGCCACCTGCGCGACGATGCCATCCGGTTCTGCGAGGAAGCACGGCGGCTGCGGCCGGACATGGTCTTCGGCGCGGATATCATCGCGGGCTTTCCGACTGAAACCAAAGAGATGTTCGTGAACTCGCTGAAGCTGGTGGAGGATTGCGGGCTGACCTTCCTGCACGTCTTCCCCTTCTCGCCCCGCAAGGGCACTCCTGCCGCGCGGATGCCGCAGGTGAAGGGGCCGGAGGTGAAGGACCGCGCCGCCCGGCTGCGCGCTGTGGGCGATGCGGCACTGGCCCGCCATCTGGCGCTCCAGCAGGGCGTCCTCCATCGGGTGCTGACCGAAGGCCCGCGCATGGGCCGGACCGAGCAATTCACCGAAGTCGCCTTCGCCGCCGACCAGCCCGAGGGGCGCATCGTCGAGGCGCGGATCACCGGGGCGGACAAGGGGCAACTCACCGCCTGAAACCGGCCCGCGGGCTCTGGGCCTTTCCCCGACGCCATGCCATGTTCCGCCGCGTTGAAACTGTCTGGCGAGTGACATGACCCTTACGCTTCCTTCCCTGCCCGACCGGCCGCTCCGGCTGGCTCCCGGCACCGTTTCCGGCCCGCGTCTCTTTCTCTTCGCCCTTGCGATCTTCCTGCTGATCGGCGGCGCCATCGCATGGTGGCAGACACCCGGCCTGATCCGCGACTGGCAGATCAGCCGCAATCCCGTGGTGCTTTACGACGGCGATATCCGGAACGGAAAATGCACCACCCGCAAAGGCATCTTCACCGATTGCGAGGCGCATCTGGCCTATGACTACAACGGGCGGCACTACGAAAGCGACGTAACCCTGATGTTCGTCGACCTGCACAGCGGCGACTATGAGGTCGACCTTGTGATCTCGGGCGACAAACCCGAACTGGCCACGATGAGCCTGGGGCTGGAAAAGCTGTGGAACCGGCTGACCGTCTTCGCCCTGTTCACGCTGCTGTTCTTCGGCATGGCCGCGATGCTGGTCCGGCAGAAGCTGCGGGCGGCGCGGGCTTCCGCCGCGCTGGCCCGGCCCGGGCGGCTGACGCTGGTGCCGGCCGAAATCACGCAGGTGCAAGAGGCGCGCGGCAACAGCTTCGTCACCTATCGCCCGGCAGAAGGCGCAAAGACCGTCCTGCTGGCCCGGTTCGCCAAGGGCGAAGAGCCGCTTGTCGTGCAGGACGCCACCGGCCAGACCTTCGGCCTTGCCGCAAGGGGAGAGACGACGCCGATGCCCGCGCTGCTGGATTCGGGCCTGCGCCGTGTCGACCTGACCGAGGCCGAACGCAGCGCCATTCTGGACGCGCTGCCCGCCGCACAGGCCGCGGCGGATCTGCCGCAGGACAAGCCGAAACCTCGCCTGTTGCGCGCCATTCTGGGGATCGTCGCGGTGATCGTTCTGGTCATCGCAGCCGTGCTCGGCTGGTGGCTGTGGCACGTCACCAACGGCTCCGACCCGTTCGAGCCGCTGGGGATGGAGATCAACGCCATGCTGCCGGCAGCGATGAACGAATGGGGATGCGACCAATTGCAGGCCCGGTTCGGCGACCAGCGCGCGCCCTATGGCTGCGTGGCCGCGGATTGGGTCAGCTGGAAATAGGCCTCAGGCCCGGCGGATGGTATCGCCCAGGTCGAGCGTCGGGGTCAGTTCGATGATCTCGCCGCCGATCACCCCGCCGGGCCGCTTGCCCGCGATGATCTCGGCCGATTTCTGGCCGATCTCCAGCCGGCAGGCATCCATCGTCGCCAGTTTGCGCGGCAGCCCGTCCAGCAGTTCCATTCCGTTGAACCCGGCAAGCCCGATCTTGCCGGGCACGTCCAGCCCGTGATCCAGGCACCACAGCAGCCCGCCCGCGCCGATCATGTCATTGGAATAATACAGGAAATCCACGTCCGGCGTGCGCTTCAGCAGCGCCTCGGTCATCGCCCGGCCCTGCAACAGCGACGACCCGCCCTTGTAGTATTCGCGGTCCACCAGCGACAGCCCGGCCTTCGCCAGAGCCTCCTCGAACCCTTCCAGCCGCTTCTTTGCCCGCGTGTCCTGCTCCGGCATATGGGTGCCAAGGAAAGCGATCCGCCGATAACCCGCGGCGATGATCGCCTCGGCCATCTTGCGGCCCGCCCGGCGGTGCGAGATTCCCACGGCGGAATCGACGGGGGTTCCGTCGATATCCATGATCTCGACGATGGGGACCCCGGCCTGCGCCAGCATCGCGCGCGAGGCTTCGGAATGCTCCACCCCCGCCAGGATCAGGCCCGAGGGCCGCCAGGACAGCATCTCGTAGATCACCTGCTCTTCGCGGTCGTGGAAGTAATTCGACACGCCGACGACGGGCTGAAGCCCTGTATCCTCAAGCACTTCGGAGATGCCGGTCATCACCTCGGGGAAGACCATGTTGGACAGCGAGGGGATGATGACCCCCACGAGGTTCACCCTTTGCGAGGCCAGCGCCCCGGCGATCTTGTTCGGCACGTAGCCCAGGGCGCGGGCCGCCTCCAGCACCTTTTCCCGCGTCGCCCCGGACACGTCGCCCCGGTTGCGCAGCACCCGGCTGACGGTCATCTCACTGACGCCCGAGGCTTCGGAAACGTCCCGAAGGGTCAGCGTGCGGCGCGGGTCTGGCGTGGGCGGTTTCGGCAATTTCTACGTCCGGAAGGGGTCTTTTTCCTAGTTAGCCCCAAAGCGGCCCCTTGTCCAAGGACCATTTCCATGTTAATGATAGCGCTAACAGCCGCAAGCTGCCGATATCCGTTGCGTCCTGCAAGCTCTCAAACCGTGACGCAAGGGGCAACAGGGGGAGTGGTGGGCCAAATTCACTCCCCCTCATCTTTTTCACCCCATGCCGAAGACCCGGTTGCCTTGCCCGCCGTCATTGTGCATTGAAGGGACGCGGGCCCCGTAGCTCAACGGATAGAGCGTCCCCCTCCTAAGGGGAAGGTTGCAGGTTCAAGTCCTGCCGGGGTCGCCACGCAGGGCCGGAGGGGACGATGCGGGCGGCAGGGCTTCGGGCTTTTCTTGATCAGTCGGCGGTCGCACTGCGCGCGGCCAGGGTTCCGTCCGACAGGGCCGCGAAAGCCTGTGAGCGGGCAATTGCCCTGTGGGAGGGCGCTCAAGGCACCCGCGGCACGTCCACGGCAGAGCGGCTACCAGTCTGCGACTGGGTCGATCCGGCGCTGGAGATTGCGTCGAAGGGGCCCAGGGCGGCGCTGGCCGAGGCGTTCCGTGCCATTGTCCCGGGGCTGGCCTGGCGCAGGCGGGCGTCGGCGGATCCGTCCGATACGCAGTTCTGGAATGGCCATGCCAATGCGATGATCCTTGGTCCCGGGGGTCTTGAAGATCGCAAGGACATCTGGGTCGGCGCCACCGTCATGGCGCCCGGCACGACCTATGCCGACCACGACCACCCGCCGGAAGAGGTTTACCTGCCGCTCGCGCCGGGCGAATGGTGGAACGCGGAAATGGACTGGACAGACCCCGGCGCGGAAGGCGCGATCTACAACCCGCCGGGCATCCGCCACCGGATGCGGTCCGGCGGCGGGCCGTTCCTGGCGCTGTGGTATCTGCCCGCCTGACCCGGTCTAGAAATCCAGGTTCTCGACCGACAGGGCATTCTGCTGGATGAACTCGCGCCGCGGCTCCACCACGTCGCCCATCAGCTTGGTGAAGATGTCGTCGGCCTCGGCCAGATCGTCCACGCGGACCTGCAGGAAGGTGCGGGCCTCGGGGTCCAGCGTGGTTTCCCAAAGCTGCTCGGGGTTCATCTCGCCCAGACCCTTGTAACGTTGCAGGGACAGGCCCTTCTCGCCCTCGGCCAGAATGGATTTCAAGAGGTCGATCGGGCCATGGACCAGTTGCTCCCGGTCCTTCCGCACCAGCCGGGCCGGGTCGCGGTAGATGTCGCGGTGCTGGCCGCTGATCTGGGCCAGCTTGCGGGCCTCGCCCGAGCGCAGGACCGCCCCGTCCAGCGTGCGCAGCTCTTCCACGCCCCGCAGGATGCGCGACAGGCGGATGCCGTGGTCCTGCGTGATACGGCCGTGCCAGCCCTGCTCGAACTCGGGCGCGATCAGGTTCAGGCGGCGGGCGACGGTATCGGCCACGGCCTGAAGGTCGTCATCCGCCCGGCCCGGGTCGAAGGCCCCGGCCAGTGCCGCCTGTTCAAGGATGGCGCGCGGGTAATGGGTGGGGAAGGCGTCCAGCACGCGGCGGAAGGCACGGGCGCCCTCGATCACGCGGGCAAGGTCCTGCCCGGCGATCTCCTCGCCCGTCGCCAGCCGCAGGACGGCGCCTTCCACGCCCATCTCGATCAGGTAATCGTCCAGCGCGGCCTGGTCCTTCAGGTAGACCTCGGACTTGCCGCGCGACACTTTGTAAAGCGGCGGCTGTGCGATGTAGAGATAACCGCCCTCGATCAACTGCGGCATCTGGCGGAAGAAGAAGGTCAGCAGCAGCGTGCGGATATGCGCGCCGTCCACGTCGGCATCGGTCATGATCACCACCTTGTGGTAGCGCAGCTTGCCGATGTCGAATTCGTCGCGGCCGATGCCGGTGCCAAGCGCGGTGATCAGCGTGCCGATCTCCTGGCTGGACAGCATCCGGTCGAAGCGGGCGCGCTCCACGTTCAGGATCTTGCCCCGCAGCGGCAGCACCGCCTGGTTCGACCGCGACCGGCCCTGCTTGGCCGAGCCGCCGGCCGAGTCGCCCTCGACCAGGAACAATTCGGACTTCGCCGGATCGCGCTCCTGGCAATCGGCCAGCTTGCCGGGCAGCGAAGCCACGTCCAGCGCGGTCTTCCGCCGGGTCAGTTCCCGCGCCTTGCGGGCGGCTTCGCGGGCCAGAGCGGCCTCGACGATCTTGCCGACGATGACCTTGGCGGCGGCGGGATTCTCCTCGAACCATTCCGCCAGCTTTTCGTTGACCAGATTCTCGACCGCCGGGCGCACCTCGGAGGAAACCAGCTTGTCCTTGGTCTGGCTTGAGAATTTCGGGTCCGGCACCTTGACCGACAGCACGCAGGTCAGCCCCTCGCGCGCATCGTCGCCAGTGAAATCCACCTTCTCGCGCTTGGCGATGCCCGAGGTCTGCGCGTATGAGGTGATCGTCCGGGTCAGCGCACCGCGGAAACCCGCCAGATGGGTGCCGCCGTCACGCTGCGGAATGTTGTTTGTGAACGGCAATACGTTTTCGTGGTAGGTGTCGTTCCACCACATCGCCACCTCGACGCCGATGCCGTTCCGCTCGCCCATCATATAGATCGGTTCGGGCATGACCGAGGTCTTCGAGCGGTCGAGGAATTTCACGAATTCCCGCACGCCGCCGTCGTAGAACATCTCCACCCGCTGCGGTTCGGCATGGCGTTCGTCCTCCAGCACGATCTTCACGCCCGAGTTCAGGAAGGCCAGTTCCCGCAGCCGGTTCTCCAGCGTCTTGAAGCTGTAGTCGAGGTTCGAGAAGGTTCCATCCGCCCGGTTGGTCCGCGCACTGGCAAGGAAGCGCACCTCGGTCCCGCGCTGGCCCGGGGCGGGGCCTACCTCATGGACATGCGTGGTGCATTCGCCGAACTCGAAACGGCCGCGGTATTCGGTGTCGTTGCGCCAGACCGTCAGCTCCAGCCACTCCGACAGCGCATTCACCACCGAGACGCCCACGCCGTGCAGCCCGCCCGAAACCTTGTAGGCGTTGCCGCCCTCGTCGGTGTTGTTGAACTTCCCGCCCGCGTGCAGTTGGGTCATGATGACCTCGGCCGCGGAAACCCCCTCTTCCGCATGCATGTCCACCGGGATGCCGCGCCCGTTGTCGCGCACGGAAACCGAGTCGTCGGCGTGGATCTTCACCACCACTTCGGTGGCATGGCCGGCCAGCGCCTCGTCGATGCCGTTGTCCACCACCTCATAGACCATGTGGTGCAGGCCCGAACCGTCATCGGTATCCCCGATATACATGCCGGGGCGCTTGCGGACAGCCTCCAACCCCTTGAGAACTTTGATGGAATCTGCGCCGTATTCGGCGGTTTTCTTGGGCGCTTCGGCCATGCGTGGGGAACCTTCGAAATTGCCCGCGATTTATAGCGGTTTGCCCCGGCAATGTCACGCGCGGGACACCAGATTTTGTGTCAGGTAAAGGGGATCACCAGACCGACAAGGATCAGCAACGCGCCCGAGCCGATGTTCATCCGCCGCAGCGCCTCGGGGCTGGACAGAAGCCGCCGCGCCCGGTCCAGAAACAGCGCAAGGCCAAGGTTGCCCAGTGTCGGGACAAGCATCGAAATGGCAAGGATCGCCACGATATCCGGGCCAGTGATGCGGCCGAGGTCGAAGAAGCCGGGCAGGAAACCCATGTAGAACAGGATCGCCTTGGGGTTGCCGATCACCGCCGCCACGCCGACCGAAAAGCCCGCCCAGATACCCGGACGGGTCAGGCGGCTGTCGGCGCCGGGCGGGGTGGCGGGCTTGCGGATCAGGAAAAGCCCCATGGCGATGAACACCGCCGCCGCGATCCAGCGCAGGACGGAGAGGATGTCGCCATAGACCGACAGCACCCAGGCCAGGCCAAGCATCGCGCAAAGCGGCCAGATCAGGTCACCCATGGCCACGCCCACCGCCAGCGGCCAGGCGCTGCGCATCCCGCCCGACAGCGCCCGCGCCGTCAAGGCCACCCAGACCGGCCCCGGCACGGCCCAAAGCCCCAGCATGCCAAGGGCGTAGAGCATCAACTGGTGCGTGGTGACGGTCATGGAAGCGTCAGGCTGCCGTCTTCGGCCAGCGGCCAGAACGGGTTCATCGCCACTTCCCAGACATGCCCGTCCGGGTCGGCCCAATAGCCGGAATAGCCGCCCCAGAACACCTTTTCCGGGGCTTTCAGCGCCACGCCTCCTGCCGCGAGCGCGTCGGCAAAGGCGGCATCCACCTCGGCCTCGGTTGCGAAGTTCTGCGCCAGCGTGATTGCCCCGGTGCCAAGCACGGCATCCGGGCGGCCCTGATCGGCGGCAAGGTCCGCAGCCCCGAACAGCGCCAGCGCCGCGCCATGCATCTGGAAGAAGGCCACGCCGGGCTGGCTTTCGCCATGCTCCTTCCAGCCCAGCCGCTCATAGAAGGCGCGCGAGGCCGCAAGGTCGGCAACGCCAAGGGTGATCAGGGTAACGCGCTGCGGGGTCACGATCGCACCATGCTGACGCCGCCATCCTCGGCGACGGCGAAGCTTTGCCCGCGATCATCCAGGCTGTCAAACAGCCCCGGCTCGGTTCCGGTCATCAGCGCCTGCGCCCCAAGCGCGCAGATCTCGTCGTAAAGCGCCGCCCGCCGCCCGGCATCCAGATGCGCCGCCACCTCGTCCAGCAACAGGATTGGCGCATGGCCCAGATCGGTGGCCAGCGCGCGGGCATTGGCAAGGATCAGGCTGATCAGCAAGGCCTTCTGCTCTCCGGTCGAACACTGGCCTGCCGCCACGCCCTTGGCGGTGTAGACCGCCGCAAGGTCGGCGCGATGCGGGCCGGTCAGGGTGCGGCCCGCCGCCATGTCCCGCCTGCGGTTTTCGGACAGCGCCAGCGCGAGGTCGGCGGGATTACCTTCGGGATATGTGAGCGACAGTTCTGATTGGGGAAACTGCGTCTCCGTTGCCCGCTGTGCCTGTCCGATCCGCTCCAACGCGGCCCGCCGGTTGGCGGTGATCTGCGCGCCTGTCTCCTCCATCCGCGCCTCCAGCGCGGTATACCAATGCGGATCCTGCACCTGGTCCTTCAGCAGGCGGTTGCGGTCGCGCATGGCCTTTTCATAGGCCAGAACCGCCTCGGCATGGTCGGGGGTGAAGGACAGGGTCATCCGGTCCAGAAATCGCCGCCGGCCCTCCGCCGCCTCGATCCAGAGGCGATCCATGGCAGGCACCAGCCACAACACCCGCAGGATGCGGCCAAGCGCGACCTGCGTTGCCGCCTTGCCGTCGATCCGGGTCTGCCGGGCCTCCTGCGCCTCGGCCCAGGTCTCCACCTCATGCGCACCACCAATACCGAACACTTGTGCGGAAACCTTCCAGCCCAACGCTTCCGGCCGCCGCGCCAGTTCATCCGCCGCAGCCCGCCGCAGCCCGCGGCCCGGCGACAGCAGCGACACCGCCTCAAGGATATTGGTCTTGCCCGCCCCGTTCGGCCCGACGATGGCCGCAGGCCGTCCGTCGAACGAAAGCCGCGTCGCCCGATGGCTGCGGAAATGCGACAGGCTCAACGACGAGATGGCCAGACCCTGCAAGGCCCCCTGCCCTTCATCTTGGCGAAAATACTCCGGGGGTCCGGGGGCTGGCCCCCGGCCCTGGGTCACACGCGCATCGGCATCACGACATAGACCGCAGAGGTATCATTGCCCTCGCGCATCAACGTCGGATCGCCCGAGGAGTTGAACAGGAACACCGCATTCTCGCGGTCCACCTGGCTGGCGATTTCCAGCAAGTATTTGGCATTGAAGCCGATTTCCAACCGCTCGTCGGCATAGGCCACGGCCAGTTCCTCCTCGGCCGCGCCACTGTCGGGCGCGTTGACCGACAGGACCAGCCGGTCCTCGTCCAGCGCCAGCTTCACCGCGCGGGACCGTTCCGAAGACACCGTCGCCACCCGGTCCACCGCCTTGGCGAACTCGGAAGCGTCCACCTCCAGCCGCCGCGTGTTCCCGGTCGGGATGACGCGGCTGTAATCCGGGAAGGTGCCGTCGATCACCTTGGAGGTCAGGGTGATCGCGGGCGTCGCAAAACGCACCTTGGTCTCGCTGACCGAAACCGCGATCTGGGCGTCGTCATCGTCCAGCAGCTTGCGCAATTCGCCAACCGTCTTGCGTGGCACGATCACGCCGGGCATCCCTTCGGCCCCCGCGGGCAGCGGCGCGTCGATCCGGGCCAGCCGGTGGCCATCGGTCGCAACGCAGCGCAGCACCGGCCCGTCCTCGCCCGTCGCCACATGCATGTAGACGCCGTTCAGGTAATAGCGCGTCTCCTCGGTCGAGATGGCGAATTTCGCCTTGTCGAACAGCCGCCGCAGCTCCGGCGCCTTGGCCGAGAAGTTCGTGCTGTATTCGGACGAGGCCATCACCGGGAAATCTTCCTTCGGCAGCGTCGCCAGGCTGAAGGTCGACCGGCCCGCGGTGATGGTCAGCCGGCCCGAGGCGCTGTCCTCAGACAGGTTCACCAGTGCGCCGTCAGGCAGCTTGCGGACGATCTCATGCAGCATGACGGCGGAAACCGTGGTCGCCCCGGCGCGCTCGACCATGGCGTCGGTGCGGTCCACCACCTCGATGTCCAGGTCGGTGGCACGAAGGGAAACCTGCGCGCCCTCAGCCTCGATCAGCACGTTGGCCAGGATCGGAATGGTGTTGCGCCGTTCCACCACGGATTGGGCCTGGGCCAGCGCTTTCAGCAGCGTGCCGCGTTCGATCGAAAGTTTCATTCTTCTTCCCCCTGCCGGACCCCGGAACCGGGGACGCCGACATTACCCGGCTTTCGCCGGTGCACAAACACTTCGCGCGACTTTGAGAGGCTTTCCAGGGGCCGTCAAGGCCACCCGGAGATCAGCCTTGCAGCATCCGCTTGAGAAGTTGCAGATCATCTGCAAGCTGGCTGTCCATGGCCATCAGTTCCTCGATCTTGCGCACGCCATGCATGATGGTCGTGTGATCGCGCCCGCCGAAACGGCGGCCGATCTCGGGCAGCGACCGGGCAGTCAGCTGCTTGGCCAGATACATCGCCACCTGCCGGGGCCGGGCGATGGTGCGAAGCCGCTTCGGCCCGATCATGTCGGCCAGCCGGATGTTGTAATGCTCGGCCACCTTGCGCTGGATTTCCTCGATGGTCAGCTTGCGGTCGCTGGCGCGCAGGATGTCGGCCAGGCAGTCCTGCGCCAGATCCAGCGTGATCTCGCGCCCGACAAGGCTGGCGAAGGCGAAAAGCCGCGTCAGCGCGCCTTCCAGCACGCGGACATTGGTGGTGATGCGATGTGCCAGGAACTCCAGCACGCCCGGCGCGATCTGCAGGCCCTTGTATTGGCCGCGATAGACCTCGACCTTCTGTTGCAGGATGCCAAGGCGCAATTCGTAGTCGGTGGGATGCAGGTCCACCACCAGCCCGCATTGCAGGCGGCTCTTGATCCGGTCCTCAAGATCCTTGATCTCGCCCGGCGCGCGGTCGGCGGAAATGACGATCTGCTTGTTCTGGTCCACCAGGGCATTGAAGGTGTGGAAGAATTCTTCCTGCGTCGAATCCTTCCCGGCGATGAACTGCACGTCATCGACCATCAGCACATCGACCGAGCGGAACAGTTGCTTGAAATCCATCACCTGCTTGTCGCGCAGCGCCTGGATGAAGCGATACATGAACTGCTCGGCCGACAGATACAGCACCCGCAGGTCGGGGCGGCGCACCTGAAGCTCATGCGCGATGGCATGCATCAGGTGCGTCTTGCCGAGGCCCACGCCACCATAGAGGAACAGCGGGTTGAAGGTGACCGGCCCGCCTTCGGCCACCCGGCGGGCGGCGGCATGGGCCAGTTCGTTCGGCTTGCCGACCACGAAGGTATCGAAGGTGAAGCGCGCGTCCAGCGGCGCGCCGGGCAAGTCATCGTCCTGTGCCGGGCGGGCGCGGGCGGCGCGGGATGCGGGCTTGGCAGCCGCGTCGGCCTTCGGCCGGGTCGTGGCCACGGCGAATTCGATCCGGTGAACATCGGCCCCGGCGGTGACAAGCTGGCTGCGGATATGGTCGGCGTAGTTGCGTTGCACCCAGTCGCCGAAGAAGCTGGTCGGCACCTCGAAATGCGCCACCCCGTTCTTCAGCCGGGCCAGCCGCAAGGGTTCGATCCAGGTGGTGTAGTTGTTCCTGCCGACGCGCTGCATCAGCGCTTCCCGAACCTGGCCCCACGTTTCGTTCGTCATCTCTTGCCCGACCTGCATACATTATCCCGGGTCCTGAAACGGCCCCCGGGGTCCTTTCCTGCACCCCACACACGGCCCACATGCAGCACGCGGCTTGCCCGCCGCAGCGGCAGAGGCAAGCCGACGCCCGGTCTTGGAAGGGACAGGAACGGCCAAGGATGCCGCAGCAGGTGCAGCATATGGCTTTTCTGGCCTGGACGCCGAGGCGCCCCGCTAACATCTTGTCCGCAAACGAAATCCGCTATTCTCAGGCAAGCGGCCTGGTCTTCTTTGGCAGCGCGGATTCAGTCTGCGACCACGATCTGTCCCCCAAGACGAAGTGAATCGCAGGCTGACGCTAGCCCGGCCCCGGCGGGCACTGCAACCGAACAACGCGCTTGACAGGGATTCAACCATGGCGAATCCCGGAACCCTTGGCAATTTGGCAACGGGCTGCCGAAACCGGTGTTCGCGGGTCGGAAAAACGAACGGGGACGCAACCGGTAAGGTTGCGTCCCCGTGCTGAAAACAGGTCGGGAACGGATCAGGCCTTGGCGGCCAGGGCCTTCACCCGCGACGACAGCCGCGACATCTTGCGCGAGACGGTGTTCTTGTGCAGCACGCCCTTGGTCACGCCGCGGGCCAGTTCCGGCTGGGCGTTCTTCAGCGCCGCGGCGGCAGCGGCCTGGTCGCCCGAGGCGATGGCCTCTTCGACCTTGCGCAGGAAGGTGCGGATGCGCGAGCGGCGCGCCTTGTTGACGGCGTAGCGCGCCTCGGACTGGCGGGCGCGTTTCTTGGACTGGTCGGTATTGGCCATGGAAGGCTCCTTAACGGTCTTTGCGATGTCTGTTGCACGAAAGACCGAAGGCCCCGATCTGGGATCGGGATCGATTCTTGCCTAAGCGGGCCCACGCGCATGTGGGCCGGGCCTATAAGCCATCCGCCCGGGAAAGGAAACAGGGAATCAGCGCCTCTCTAGCGGTCGCGGAACTGCGGCTGGCGCTTTTCCAGGAAGGCAGCCATGCCCTCCTTCTGGTCCGCGGTGGCGAAGGCGGCGTGGAACAGACGGCGTTCGTGCAGCAGACCCTCGGCCAGCGTCGTCTCCTCGGCCCGGTTGACGGCTTCCTTCACCAGCATGGCGGTGATCATAGACTTCTCGGCGATCTTGGCGGCCACCTTCAGCGCCTCCTCGATCAAGGACTTGGCCGGGACCACGCGGCTGACCAGCCCGCACCGCTCGGCCTCGGCCGCCTCCATGAAGCGCCCGGTCAGGTGCATGTCCATCGACTTCGATTTGCCGACCAGCCGCGTCAACCGCTGCGTCCCCCCCATCCCGGCGACGATACCCAGGTTGATCTCGGGCTGGCCGAATTTCGCCGTGTCAGAGGCGATGATAAAGTCACAGATCATCGCCAGCTCGCAACCGCCGCCCAGGCAATAGCCCGACACCGCCGCGACGATGGGCTTGCGCACCCGCATGATCGCCTCGGATTCCGGGCCGAAGAGGTTGTCGAAGAACACGTCGGCGAAGGTTTTCCCCGCCATCTCCTTCACATCCGCCCCGGCGGCAAAGGCCTTTTCCGAGCCGGTGATGACGATGCAGCGCACCTTGTCATTGGCGTCGGCCGCCGTCACCGCCTCGGCCAGTTCCCGCATCAAGGTGGTGTTCAGGGCGTTCAGCGCATCGGGACGATTCAGCCGGATCAGGGCGGTGTAATCCTCGATCTCGACGATCAGCGTCTCGTAAGCCATGGCTCTGTCCCCCCGGATTTGGCCGGACTCCTATCAGAGGCCGCAAGATAGGCAAGTCACCGCTGGCACTGCGGGCAGTAGAAGCTGGACCGCCCCGATTGCACCACCCGCGCGATGGTGCCGGTGCAGCCGGGCGCGGTGCAGGGCTGGCCCTCGCGGTCGTAGACGCGGAAGCTGTGCTGGAAATACCCCAGTTCGCCATTGGCCTGCCTGTGGTCGCGAAGCGAGGATCCCCCGGCTTCGATCGCCTCGGCCAGCACCTCGCGGATCAGGGGAACAAGGGTCGCCGCCTGCCCCTCGCCCAGATCGCCCGCCAGCGTGGCGGGGTGCAGCCGGGCGCGGAACAGCACCTCGCAGACGTAGATGTTCCCCAGCCCGGCCACCAGATGCTGATCCAGCAGCACCGTCTTGATCGGGCTTCGCCTGCCCTTCAGCGCAGCGGCCAGATAGGCCTCGTCGAAGGCGTTCCCCAAAGGCTCCGGCCCAAGCGCCGCCAGCAGCGGATGCGTCTCTGCGCCTGCGGTTTCGACCAGATCCATCGCCCCGAAGCGGCGCGCATCGTTGAAGGTGACGCGGGGGCCGCCCTCCATCTCCAGCACCACATGGTCATGCTTCTGCGGTGCAGGATGGTCGTGATGAAACGCGCCGATGGCGACGCCCGAGACCAGCATCCGCCCCGACATGCCCAGATGGATCAGCAGCGTCTCGCCGGTGGACAGGTCGGCAAGGATATACTTCGACCGCCGCCGCAACGCCTGCACCCGCGCGCCACGCAGCCGCTCGGCCATCCGCGGCGGAAAGGGCCAGCGCAGGCCCTCGCGGTTCACCCGTGCCTGCAGGATGCTGCGGCCCTCCATCGCGGGAAGAAGACCACGGCGGACGGTTTCCACCTCGGGCAGTTCGGGCATCGGCACGCTTTCCTTGTGTTCCGCCGCAGTCTTCCCGCATCCCCGCCCGCGCCGCAACGCCGATTCCGTCCCGCCTGCTGCGGCAGTTTGCGGTTTCCCTCCGCCCCCCCGCGGGGCTATACCGCCGCAGACAGCATCTCCACGGGCCAGGGCCATGAGCGGCGACGAGAAGACCACCCATTTCGGCTACCGCGACGTGCCCGAGGCCGAAAAGGCCGGCATGGTCCATGGCGTCTTTTCCCGCGTGGCCAGCAAATACGACGTGATGAACGACCTGATGTCGGGCGGCATCCACCGCGTCTGGAAGGATGCGATGATGGACTGGCTGGCCCCGCGCCCCGGCCAACGCCTGCTGGACGTGGCGGGCGGCACCGGCGACGTGGCCTTCCGCTTCCTCAAGCGCGCGCCCGGCGCCACCGCCGTGGTCTGCGACATGACCGAGCCGATGCTGGTCGAAGGCCGCAAGCGGGCCGAGGCCGAGAAGATGGCCGACCGCCTCGACTGGGTGGTCGGCGACGCCATGGCGCTGCCGTTCGAGGCGAACAGCTTCGACACCTACACCATCAGCTTCGGCATCCGGAACGTCACCCGCATCCCCGATGCGCTGGCCGAGGCCTACAGGGTATTGAAACCCGGCGGGCGGCTGATGGTGCTGGAGTTCAGCCATATCCCGAACGACCTGATGCAGAAGGTCTATGACCTCTATTCCTTCAACGTCATCCCGGTAATGGGCCAGATCGTGGCAGGCGACCGTGATTCCTATCAATATCTGGTGGAATCCATCCGCAAGTTCCCCGATCAGGAGACCTTCGCCGGCATGATCCGGCAAGCCGGTTTTTCACAGGTGAAATACCGCAACCTGACCATGGGCATCGCCGCCCTGCATTCCGGCTGGAAGATCTGAATTGCGCGGCCCGCACAACATCTGGCGGCTGGTCCGCACGCTGGCCACGATGGAGCGCACCGGCGCCATCGGCCAGGTGCTTGAGGCGATGCAGGCCCCGCCGCGCCTGCGGGTGGCGGCCCGCATCCTCGGCTGGCCGTTCAAATGGATGGGCCTGCGCGGCGACCCGGACCTGCCGCCGCTGACCCGCGCGCTGACCGCCCTCGGCCCGGCCTATATCAAGTTCGGCCAGGTGCTCTCGACCCGCCCCGACATCGTCGGCGAAGAGATGTCCAGCCAGTTGAAATACCTGCAGGACAAGCTGCCCCCCTTCCCCACCGCAATCGCCAAGGCCATGGTCGAGGCCGAATTGCAGGTGAAGGTCGACGAGGTGTTTTCCGCCTTCTCAGAGCCTGTTGCCGCCGCCTCCATCGCCCAGGTCCACCGGGCGACGATGGCCGATACCGGACAGGACGTGGCGGTCAAGGTGCTGCGCCCGAACATCGAGCGCGCCTTCCGCAAGGACCTCGACGCCTTCTACCTTGCCGCGATCTGGATCGAACGGCTGGCCCCCTTCTCGCGCCGCCTGCGCCCGATGGACGTGGTGACGCATTTCGAAGGCGTGGTGATGGGCGAGCTGGACCTGCGGCTGGAATGCTCGGCCGCGTCGGAGTTCGCCGACAACACTGCGGGCGACGAAGGGCTGATCGTGCCGAAGCCGGTCTGGGCGCTGTCGGGCCGCAATGTGATGACCATCGCCTGGGCCGAGGGCATCGGGCTGAACGAACTGGCAGCGATGGACGCGGCGGGGATCGACCGCGTGGCGCTTGGCGCGCGGGTGTTGCAGATGTTCCTGTCGCACGCCCTGCGCGATGGGTTCTTCCACGGCGACATGCATCAGGGCAACCTGAAGGTCACCCCGGCGGGCGACCTGATCGCCTATGACTTCGGCATCATGGGCCGGATCGACGAATACACCCGCCGGGTCTATGCCGAGATCCTGATGGGCTTCATCCGCAAGGATTACCGCCGCGTCGCCGAGGTGCATTTCGAGGCGGGCTATGTGCCCGCCGATCGGGATATCGACGAATTCGCCCGCGCCCTGCGCGCTGTGGGAGAGCCGATCTTCGGCATGGAGGCCAACCGGATTTCCATGGCGCGGCTGCTGTCCTACCTGTTCGAGGTGACGGAACGCTTCGGGATGGAGACGCGGACGGAACTGATCCTTCTGCAGCGCACCATGGTCGTGGTCGAAGGCGTGGCGCGGTCGCTGGACCCGCATATCAACATCTGGCAGGTCGCCCGCCCGGTGGTCGAAGGCTATATCCGCAAGCATGTCGGCCCGCAGGCGGTGCTGCGCGACCTGCTGCTGACCGCGCGGGTGCTGGCCCGCTTCGGCCCGAAGCTGCCCGCGCTGGTCGAGGCCCAACTGATCCGCGCAGGCAACCCGGCAGAGATGCAAAAGCCCCCCCGGTCCGACATGGCCTGGCGCTGGTGGCCCCTGCCCGCCATCGCCGCGGCCCTTGCGGCGGGCGCGATTCTGGCGCGGATGTTCTGATCGGGGCGATTCCGCCTGGGCGAGAAACCTGTGGCAAATTCGGATGGATCGCCCGAAGGGCAAGCCGTCCACCAGCGGTTTCACTTCAAGAGGCACTGACCGAACCAATAGTCTGCGAACTTGTCGATCTGCCGCAAGCGAACCAGCACGTCATGGTGCACGACAGGTTCGGTATTCCAGGCATCCAGCAGCATCGCGTCGTAGAGTGGATCGTTCTCGGGAATGAAGTCCCGCTTGGCCTTCACCAGATCGAAGTCGTCGCCAAACCGCCATCTGAGAAGCACCTTGGCATCTTCCCTGACGGAACGGCAGTAGATTTCCCGATCAGCGAAATCATCGGCACAAGCTGCCAATCCACAACAGAAAAGAATGAAGGCCAGAACCGGGCGCATACGATTTCTCCGACAGGCGTTTCGACGATGGTGCAGATTTCTCTGGATACAGTTCCCCTCATACTCCGCAACCTCAGGTTGCGCGACTAGGCATGTGCGCTCGCGGGCCCATGGTGGGCCTGTCCGTCATCGCCACGCCCCCTGTGGCCCCCGGTCACGGCGGGCTGCGCAGCGCGGTGATTTCGGTCGCCATGACCTCGATCCCGCCCTCGAAGACCAGCCGCACGCCACCGCTGCCGCCCCGCGCCTCGACCACTCGGCCGTAATGTTCCACCGGGTCTTCCTGCAACACCTGCCCGTCGCGCCAGCTTTCCAGCGTCAGGCTGTAGCGCCCCACGGGCAGCGGGTCGCCCCCGGCATCGCCGCCCAGCCATTGGTAGAGATTCGCCGACACCGGCAATTCCTCACGCGAAACGGTGTTGCCCTGCGTATCCCTGACCACCAGCACCGCCCGGTCGGCATTGGCCACCGGGTTGGGCGCCAGCGTCACCGGATTGCCCGCATACCAGACATCCGCTGCTGCCCGCGCCTCCTGCCCGACCCATCCGGCCAGTTGCGACATGCCGACCAAAGAGAATTGCACCGCCAGTGATTCCAGCAGTTGGTTGGTCTTCACCTGCTGCTCCACCCCCGAGAAGGTGGCCAGTTGCATGGCATATTCCGTGGAATCCATCGGGTTCAGCGGGTCCTGGTTCTGCATCTGCACGGTCAGCATCTTCAGGAAAGTGGTGAAGTCGGAACTGAGCCCGCTGGACGGCGATGAACCGGCCTGGGCCACCGATCTGGAATAGGACGTATAGCCGGTTTCTGTAACGTTCATGTCGTGCCTCAGATGCGAAGGTAAAGCTCACCGGCAAGTTGATGAGGATGGGTGTTGAACGCCGCATGGCCGGCATCCGGCGGCCTCTCTGGCTGGTCCGGCCAGAGCACTTCCGCCTCTGGCACCCCGCGCGGGCTGCTGTCAGCCCCCGCTCCCGGGCCGGACCAGTGCCCGAAGCTGAGATCCAGTCCTGAATGCCCCGCTGCCCGCAACTCCGTGGCAAGTTCGCCCGCATGACGGCGCAGCAGATCCAGTGTATCCTGCCGCTCGGCCAAGACGGTCATCACCAGCCGGTCGCCCTCGTGCCGCATGCCGATACGGACATGCCCCAGTTCCCCGGGCGCCAGCCGCAGTTCCGTCACCGCGCCGCCTGAAGACAGCGCCTGCACGATCTGCACCTGCACCGGCGGAGCGGGGGCCGCTGGCATGGGCCGGGAGGGCAAGGCACGGGCAGGATGCAGGATATGTGAAACCGGATCGTCTATCGGCGGCACTATACCCAGCAACGGGCCAGGAGTTGCATTGACCGGGCCGGCCACGGCAGGATCTGCACGATCCGCCACGGGGGCCTTAGGCTCCGGCTTCGCCAGCGGCGATACAGCATCCGGATCGTCTGCTGGCTGATCCTCTGCCTCCGCCATGGCAGGCGCGGCCGGAAGAGCGCCTCCCTTGTCCGGCGCAGGCGCAGGCGCGGCGGCCTCTGCGGCCACAACTGTGGGAACTGACCTTGCCTCAGCGGCGGGCCAGAGGGAACGCCACAGCCGCTCTTCCCGGGCCATTCCGGGCTGCGCCAGCGGCAAACTTCTGCGATCCATCCGGATATCCGGGGGATCGGCGACGACCACATTCTCCTCGCCACGCCTTGCGGCCCTGTCAGCAGCGGGCACCTCGGAATCCCCGCTCTCGGCAACAACTGGCTCCGGCAGGGCTGGCAGGTCGGCAGGAACAGCCTGCATCACGGATACGACCTTCTGCCCCGACAAGACCATGTCTTGCGGCTCGAAAACCGCAGGAATCAGGGCTATGTCCTGCATCTGCGGCTCTACCGTCCCTGCATCGGTGGAAGGGGCAGGCGTCGTCCTGATCGCTTCGGCACCTGTGATCGTCGCCGGGGCAGTTGGCAAAGCCGGACCCTGATCCGGCCCCCTCGGCGCAACCCGGTCCGATGAACCAGAAGCCGCCACCAATCCATCCGGCA
>CAYLSD010000033.1:0-41407 GCA_964386345.1 uncultured Fuscovulum sp. | reverse complement strand
CCATCCGCGAAGGCGGCAGGACCGTCGGCGCAGGCGTCGTCTCCAAGATCATCGCGTAAGCGGTGGGGTGAATCCCCGCTCTGCGCTACGGGACAGGGCCGCCTTCGGGTGGCCCTTTTCCTTTGCCGGTCTATGCTGCCGCAAGTTTCGGAGAGGCCCGCGATGATCCGCCTGCTGCCGCTTTGCCTGCTTCTGCTGGCCGCCTGTGTCCCTCGCGAACCCGGGTTGACCGCGGCAGAGGAATACGAGATCCGCCAATACGTGCCCGATGCCGACCTGTCGGATCTGACGCAGGCGCAAGTCGGGGCGCTGTCGAATGCGCTGCACCATGGCGACGGCTTCGACACCGCCTATCGGATCCGGTCGATCCTGATGTGGTAAGGCGCCAGCAGGCAAGAGAATCCCTTGACCTCGCCTGCCGCCTGCCGTAACCCCTGCGCCGACCACAGGGGTATAGCTCAGCTGGTAGAGCGACGGTCTCCAAAACCGTAGGTCGCGGGTTCGAGCCCTGCTGCCCCTGCCATTTCCCTTCCTTGCAGAAAATCGTCCCGGGTTGTCCGGGCGGCAGGTTATTTCTGGCTGTCCAGCTTCAGGAGGCGGGGGGCGGCGGGGTCTTCTCCGGTCCCCGGGACGGCGGGGGTCGCGAAGGCGAGGACCATGCCGCGAAAGACCGCGGAGTTGGCGGGAGCCATTTCCTGCATCTCAGCCACATAGCCGGGCGAGAAGACCGTGGCCATCGGCTCTGGCGCCCAGTGGAAGAGGTTGTGGAAGGTGCAGAGCGCCACGAAGACGCCGATGCCCTGCAGCGCGACATGCTCTTTCGAGGACAGCCGGAAGACTTGCGCCAGCACGAAGGAAGCGGTCAGGCCGAAGCCCGCGGTGATCATCAGGTCGAGGTCCGCCGTCTGGTCGCCTGCCGCGCCATCGGCGAGGTGAAAGCGGATGTAGCGGCCGAGGCCGACGGCAAGGAGGCCGAGGAGGAAGGCCCCGGCCAGCGACAGCGGATAAAGCAGGTTCCCCGCGATCTCGCCGCCGCTTGAGACCGGCTGCTGCTGCGTGGTGCGGCCGTAGGCGGGCGCGGGCGCACCGGTCCGCTGGCCCTGCGCGAGGATGCGGTTCAGCCGTTCCTGAAACTCGTCCTGTTGCGACACGGATGCCCCCTTCGCCTTTCTCCGTTTCCGCCCGCCCTGCCAGATCAATCGGGCGGAACTGTGGCCCGGTGGTGGAATGGCGCGGGCACAATATCGGGAATGGCGAAAACCGCGCGAGGCTTGGCGAAAACCGAAGCGGCGGCGCGGGCAGCAGGAGTAGAGATGAGGCGAACAGGCAAAGGAGGGCGCGGGGATGCGCTATTCCGGTTTCCGGGTGATTGCCGAGGCGTTGACGGGCCACAAGGGCTGGAAGCCCGTCTGGCGCGATCCGGCTCCGCAGGCGGATTATGATTTCATCATCGTGGGCGGCGGGGGGCATGGGCTGGCAACGGCCTATTACCTGGCCAAGGAATTCGGCCAGAAGCGGATCGCGGTGATCGAGAAGGGCTACCTTGGCGGCGGCAACGTCGGGCGGAACACCACGATCATCCGGTCGAACTATCTGCTGGACGGGAACGAGCCGTTCTACGAGTTCAGCCTGAAGCTGTGGGAAGGGCTGGAGCAGGATTTCAACTACAACGCGATGGTCAGCCAGCGCGGCATCCTGAACCTGATCCATACCGATGCGCAGCGCGACGCCTTCACCCGGCGCGGCAATGCGATGATCCTGAACGGCGCTGGCGCGGATCTTCTGGACCGCGAGCAGGTCCGGGCGATGTATCCCTGGCTGAACTTCGACAATGCCCGCTTCCCGATCAAGGGTGGCCTGGCGCAGCGGCGGGGCGGCACGGTGCGGCATGACGCGGTGGCCTGGGGCTATGCCCGCGGGGCCGACATGCGCGGCGTGGACCTGATCCAGAACTGCGAAGTCACCGGAATGCGGATCGAGAACGGCCGGATCAAGGGGGTGGAAACCTCCCGCGGCTTCATCGGCGCGAAGAAGGTGGGCGTGGCGGTGGCCGGGTCCTCGGGCCGGGTGATGGCCCATGCCGGGATGCGGCTGCCGATCGAGAGCCATGTCTTGCAGGCTTTCGTCTCCGAAGGGCTGAAGCCGCTGATCGACGGGGTGATCACCTTCGGCGCCGGGCATTTCTACGTGTCCCAGTCCGACAAGGGCGGGCTGGTGTTCGGCGGCGATATCGACGGCTACAACTCTTACGCCCAGCGTGGCAACCTGCCGGTGATCGAGGATGTGGCCGAAGGGGGCATGGCGCTGATGCCCGCGATTGGCCGGGCGCGGCTGCTGCGCACCTGGGGCGGGATCATGGACATGTCGATGGACGGTAGTCCGATCATCGACCGGACCCCGGTCGAGGGCCTCTATTTCAACGGCGGCTGGTGCTACGGCGGGTTCAAGGCGACGCCTGCCAGTGGCTGGTGCTTCGCGCATCTGCTGGCCAAGGACGAACCGCACAAGGTGGCCACGGCCTATCGCTTCGACCGGTTCCTGAAGGGGCTGATGATCGACGAAAAGGGCCAGGGCGCCCAGCCGAACCTGCATTGAGGGCTGACAGATGATCATCAACCATCCGATCCTCGGCCCGCGCGATGCCCAGGAATTCGTCTATCTCGGCGCGGCGGAACTGATGAACCGTCCGGACGGGATGACGGCGGGCGTCGAGGCGTTCCACGACTGGCTTTACAATCGCGACAACCCGGCCGGAGAGCATCGTGAGCTGTGGTACCACGAGCAGGGCGACCGGTCCTGGCTGGTGGTGACGCGGAACACCGTGACGCATGAGATCACGAAGGTCGAACTGGCCCGCGACGTGGCCAAAGCCATGGGGCGGACGAAATGAGCCAGCAGAACCGCATTTCCGGCGGCCAGATCGACCGCAGCAAGACCTTGCGCTTCAGCTTCGACGGCGTTTCCTATCAGGGGCATCCAGGGGACACGCTGGCCTCGGCCCTGCTGGCGAACGGTGTGCGGCTGATGGGCCGCAGCTTCAAGTATCACCGGCCGCGCGGGCCGTTGTCGGCGGGGTCGGAAGAGCCGAACGCGCTGGTGCAGTTGCGGTCGGGCGCGCGGCAGGAGCCGAACACGCGGGCGACGGTGGCCGAGTTGTTCGACGGGCTGGAGGCGACCAGCCAGAACGCCTGGCCCAGCCTCAAGTTCGACGCGATGGCGATCAACGACCGGCTGAACACCTTCTTCACCGCCGGGTTCTACTACAAGACCTTCATGTGGCCTGCCGCCTTCTGGGAGAAGGTCTATGAGCCGATCATCCGCCACGCCGCGGGCTTGGGTGCGCTGACCCGGCAGGAAGACCCGGACGAATACGACAAGGGCTTCCTGCACTGCGACCTGCTGGTGATCGGGGCCGGGCCTGCAGGGCTGTCGGCGGCCTTGACCGCCGGCCGGGCCGGGGCGCGGGTGATCCTTGCGGACGAGGATTTCCACTTCGGCGGGCGGCTGAATGCCGAGACGCTGGAAGTCGGCGGGCAGACGGGCGCGGATTGGGCGGCGGCGGCGGTGACGGAACTGGCGGCGATGCCGAACGCGCGGCTGATGCTGCGGACAACCATCATCGGCGCCTTCGACCACGGCATCTATGGCGCGGTGGAGCGGGTGTCGGATCACCTTGCCGTGCCTGCCAAGGGCAAGCCGCGGCAGACGCTGTGGCGGATCTACTCGCGCCGCGCGGTGCTGGCGGGCGGGGCGACGGAACGGCCCATCGCCTTCGAGAACAACGACCGGCCCGGCGTGATGCTGGCCGGGTCGCTGCGCGCCTATGCCAACCGCTGGGGCGTGGCGGTGGGGCGCCGTGCAGCCATCTTCACCAACAACGACGATGGTTTGCGCACCGCTGCCGACCTGAAGGCCAAGGGCATCGAGGTCCGGGTGATCGATGCCCGCAAGGGCGAGGAAGTGGTGGATACCTCGGGCCGTCTGGGGCTGAAATCCGTCACCATCCGCAAGGACGGTCGGACCGAGACCTTCGCCTGCGAGGCGCTGGGGGTGTCGGGCGGCTGGAACCCCAACGTCAACATCTCCTCGCACCACCGCTCTCGTCCGGTCTGGAATGAGGCCATTCAGGGCTTCGTTCCCGGCGAGGACGGGCCTCCGGGCCTGACGGCGGCGGGGGCGGCGGCGGGCGTGCTGTCGACCCATGGCGCGCTGGCCACCGGGCAGGCACAGGCGATTGCGGCGCTGGAGGCGCTGGGGATTTCGGCCAGGGCGGGGGATCTGCCGCAGGCCGAGGATGCGCCCGTGTCGATCACGCCGAAATGGTATGTGGCGGGCGGCAAGGGCCGGGCCTGGATCGACCCGCAGAACGATGTGACGCTGAAGGACGTGAAGCTGGCGCAGAAGGAGAACTTCTCGTCGGTGGAGCATCTGAAACGCTACACCACGCTGGGCATGGCGACCGATCAGGGCAAGACCGGCAACGTGCTGGGCCTTGCGGTGATGGCGGGGCTGACCGGCAAGACCATCCCGGAGACGGGGACGACGATCTATCGCCCGCCCTATACGCCGGTGGCCATGGGCACGCTGGCCGGGCGGTCGCGCGGCCGCGAGTTCAAACCGTTCCGCCTGACGCCTTCGCACAAATGGGCCGAGGAGCAGGGCGCGGTCTTCGTCGAGGTCGGCATGTGGCTGCGGGCGCAATGGCTGCCGCGCCCCGGCGAGACGCAATGGCGCGAGAGCGTCGACCGCGAGGTGCTGGCGACCCGCAAGTCGGTGGGCATCTGCGACGTGACCACGCTGGGCAAGATCGACATCCAGGGCACCGATGCGGCGGCCTTCCTCGACAAGGTCTATGCCAACAACTTCGCCAGCCTCGCCGTGGGCAAGTGCCGCTACGGGCTGATGCTGCGCGAGGACGGGATCGTCTATGACGACGGCACCACCGCGCGGATGGGCGAGCATGAATATGTGATGACCACGACCACCGCCAATGCGGTGCTGGTGTTCCGCAATCTGGAATATGCGCGGCAGGTGCTGTGGCCCGAGATGGACGTGCAGTTGATCTCCACCACCGAGGCCTGGGCGCAGTTCTCGGTCGCCGGGCCGAATGCGCGCAAGCTGCTGCAGAAGGTGGTCGATCAGGACATCTCGGACGCGGCCTTCCCCTATATGGGGGCGGGGAACATCACCGTGGGCAGGGTGCGGGCGCGGCTGTTCCGTATCTCGTTCAGCGGCGAACTGGCCTATGAGATCGCCGTCCCCACCCGTTACGGCGACGCGCTGGTGCGGCGGCTGATGGAGGCGGGGCAGGAGTTCGACGCCATCGTCTACGGCACCGAGGCGCTGGGCGTGATGCGGGTCGAGAAGGGCCATGTGGCAGGGAACGAGCTGAACGGCCAGTCCACCGCGCTGAACATGGGCCTTGGCAAGATGGTGTCGAAGAAGAAGGATTCCATCGGCATGGTGCTGTCGCAGCGCGAGGGGATGAACGACCCCAATGGCTATCGGCTGGTCGGCGTCAAGCCGGTCGATCCGAAGGGCCAGCTGACTGCGGGCAGCCATTTCCTTGAACATGGCGCGGCGCCGGTGATCGAGAACGATGGCGGCTGGCTGACCTCGAAGGTCTACAGCCCCCATCTGGGCTGCGACATCGCGCTTGGCTATCTGAAGGCGGGCGACCAGAAGATCGGGAAACGGATGCGGGCGGTGAACCTGCTGGCCAATTCCGAGACCGAGGTGGAAATCGTTTCCCCGCATTTCTTTGACCCGGAAGGGGAGAGACTCCGTGGCTGACACCTTGCATGCGCTGACCGCGCTGGGGCACGACGCCCCGCAGACCCATCAGGTCGGACCCTGCCGGATCGTGGAACGGTTCGACGTGGCGCTGGCCTCTGTCGCCATCCGCAAGGGGCGGGCGGCGGATGTGGCCAAGGCCGCGAAATCGGCCAAGGTGCCGCTGCCGGAAGCGGCGCGATATACGGCGGGCAGCCCCTATGCGGCCTTCTGGGTCGCGCCGGAGATGTGGTTCGTCGAGGCGCCCTTCGCCAGCCATGAGGATATCGTCGCCCATCTGAAACCGGCCTTCGGCGACGCCGCCTCGCTGACCGAGCAGACGGATGCCTGGGTGCGCTTCGATGTGTCGGCCCCGGATCTGGGGCCGCTGATGGAGCGGCTGTGCAACGTGGATTTCGCCCGCGCGCCGGACGGTTTCGCCACGCGGACGGTGATCGAGCATATCGGCTGCTACCTGATCCGCCACGGCGCGGGCGAGGTCACGCTTTACGGCGCGCGGTCCTCGGCGAAGAGCCTGCTGCATTGCCTTGAGGTCACGGCGGCGTCGCTGGGCTGACCTTCAGCGCCTTGGCGATCAGGTTGCGCCAGGCTTCGGCCTCGGCGCGGCTGTCGAAACACACCATCTCGATCCGCCTGCGGCCCTCCAGCGGCAGGCGGAGGATCGGGAAGGGGCCGTCCTCGCTGTCCTTCATCCTGACCTCGGGCTGGCCGAAGGCGCTGCGCGGGATCAGCGTGGTGTCGTTCAGGATCGGGCCGCGGCGGATTCGGGTGACCTGCGGCAGGGCAGGGTCGATCCTCATCTCGCTGGCGCTGATCAGGCCGAGGAAGACGAAGAAGCCGCCGAAGCCGACCGAGACGAGGGCGACCACCGACACGAGGACCAGGATCAGTGGCGGGTCCGAAAGGCTGGCGTTGGCCATCCAGGCATAGGGCATCCCGATGGCGATGCTGAGGCCCAGGAATCCGGTGAAGAGCCGCAGTGCCACCGGCAGCTGCGTCTCGCGGTAGGTGATGATTCCCTGTTCCATCGTCAGCATGGTGACATGCTGGCGCGGGATTTTGTCGCGTTGATGACAGTCGGGTTGCGAAGCATGTTTCCCTGTAGTGAAATTCGCCGTATGATTTCCCTGTTTTTCCAGTCGAGGTTCCCATGGACGACATCGTTGACCCTCCCGCCCTGCCGCGCGGCAAGCCCGCCTTCGACCAGGACCCGCATCGGGTTCGTGAAGTGGCGGAGCGCAACCTGGAGGCGGCGATCGGGCGTGAGGTGCGCAACTTCCGCCGCCAGCAGGGGATGACGGTGGCCGACCTGGCCGCGGTGACGGGCCTGTCGATCGGGATGCTGTCGAAGATCGAGAACGGCAATACCTCGCCTTCCTTGACCACCTTGCAGGTGCTGTCCCATGCGTTCTCGGTGCCGGTGACGGCCTTCTTCAAGAGCTATGAGGAAAAGCGCGAGGCGCAGCATGTGCGGGCGGGCGAGCATATCGAGATCGAACGCCGGGGCACGCGGGCAGGACATCAATACAACCTGCTGGGGCATCTTGGCTCCAACAGTTCGGGCGTGGTGGTGGAGCCCTATATCATCACGCTGACGACCGAGAGCGACACCTTCCCGGCCTTCCAGCACGAGGGGCTGGAGCTGCTGTATATGCTGGAGGGCGAGGTGGATTACCGCCACGGCGAGCAGGTCTATCCGCTGAAGCCCGGGGACAGCCTGTTCTTCGACGCCGATGCGCCGCATGGGCCGGAGGTGCTGGTGAAGCTGCCGGCGCGGTATCTTTCGGTGATCTCCTACCCCCAGGGGTAGGGGTCACCTGGCGGCGGTCTTGTGCGTCCAGACGGCCTGCCGGACCCGTGCGGTCTTGTAGGCGTCGAAGATCGCCATCGCCCAGACGAACAGCCCGCCCGAGACCTTGCCGACGAAGGAGACTTCGGGCGCGGCGGTCTTCAGGGTGAAGGCGCCCAGAAGCAATATGAAGAAAACGAAGATCAGGCCGCGGACCGGCTGGCGGTTCAGCACCTGACCCATGCCGGGCAGGAACACCGCCACGGCCAGGACGAGACGGGGGTTGAGGGGCTTTTTCATCCGTTGCCTTTCGTCCAGTCCAGAAGGTCCTCGCGCAGCGCCAGCAGGGTTTCCACGAGCGGGGCGATTCGCGCGGGCGGGATCGGCGCGGCCCCCATCTCGGCATCGCGGAAGAGCAGATAGCGGCTGCGGTCGGCCTCTTCCGCCAGGATCACCAGCCGCAGCCCCTTGGGCGAGATCAGCAGTTCCTTCACCTTCGGATTGGCGAAGATCGCGGCATGGCGGGCGACCAGCCCCTCGGGCGGCAGGCCGGCGGCGTTGTCGGAACGCAGCGCGAGGCCCTCGGGCGTGCCGGCGGGGGCGGGCAGCATCTGCGGCAGGGTGGAGAAATGGGTGAACGGCTCCTGCCCCGAGGGGCGGGCCATGATGTCCAGCGTGGCGGTCAGCGGCAGCGGCTCGGGCAGGGAGACCATGACCCAGAGGGCAGGCAGCTTGCGGAAGGTCAGCGTGTCGGTCACCGCCTGCAGGTCGAAGCGGTGCGGACCGCGGCGGCCGGTGGTGCGGGGAAAACCCGAGGGCTGGATCTGCGTCCTGATCCCGTCGAACAGGGGATGCAGCGCGTCGAAATAGCCCGCGCGCGAGGCGGTGCGCTGGCGCTGCGCGCGGACGAGCCGCCAGGTGAGCCAGAGGAGAAGCGCCGCGGCGGCGGTGGCGAACAGGGGATAGGTCGGGGGCATTCGGGACTTTCGGTCAAGGAAACGGCCCGCCGGGTGGGCGGGCCGTCGAGGCGTTGGCAGGGACCTAGTAGCCCTGCGGCTTCGGCCAGGGCATGGTGAACTGCGTGCCGCGGTTCACGAAGCGGTAGCGCCAGAAGTGGAACCACAGCGAGACGACGATGTAGAAGCCGATCATCGCCACAAGCTGGGTGCCGTAGCCGAGGAACACCGCGAAGAACACGGTGGCGCAGATGGCCAGCAGCACGATGGCGGGCACCGGATGGAACGGGTGTTCGTAGCCGCGCTTGATGGTGCCCATCGGCCACTTCTTGCGGAAGAGGATGATGTTCAGCGGCATGAAGGTGTATTCCAAGAGGCCCGACAGGATCGAGAAGGTGATCACCTGGTCCAGCGGTGCGCCAAGCGCGAAGATCAGCGCGATGGGCACCAGGAAGATGATCGACCGGTAGGGCGTGCGGAACCTGGGATGCACCGCGCCGAACCAGCCCGGCAGATACTTGTCCCGGCCCATGGCGAACCAGGCGCGCGAGGCGTCGTTGATGCAGCCGTTGGCCGAGGCCAGCGTCGCAAACAGCGTGCCGATGCCCAGGAACCACAGCAGCCCGGTCGAGCCCGACAGCCGCGCGGTGTCGAACAGCGGCGCCACGGCCCCATCGACGCCGTCGCCGAGGTATTCCCAGGGCAGAACGCCCGAGCAGAGATACCAGGTCAGCGTCGCCGCGATGGCCAGCGTCATCACCCCGGCCAGCGTGCCGAAGGGCAGGGAGCGGGCGGGGGAGCGGACTTCCTCGGCCGCCTGGGTGGTGCCCTCGATGCCGAGATAGAACCACAGGCCGAAGTGCAGCGCGGCCAGAACGCCGATCCAGCCGTAGGGCAGTTCGTGCCCTTCGAACAGCGCGGCGTGCTGCATGATGCCGCCGCCAAGGATGCCGGAGGTGGAGAGGAACAGCACGATGATGGCGCAGAAGGCGATGGCGGTGATGACCAGGTTGAAGGTCAGCGTCGCCAGCACGCCGCGGTAGTTCAGCCAGGCCAGGAAGGTGATGACCAGGATGATGAAGGGCCGCTGGTCCAGTTCGCCCGAATAGCCGGTCATGCCGGCGACGACCGAGATCAGATAGCCCGCGGTGATCGCATTCGCGGCTTCCAGCATGGTATAGGCGAAGACGAGGTAGAGCCCGACGTTGAAGGCCATCAGCGGGCCGACGATGTGCTTGGCCTGGGTGTATTGCCCGCCTGCGGCCGCGACCGTCGATGTGACTTCGGAGTCGATCATGGCGACGCAGGTGTAAAGGATGCCCGCGACCCAGCAGGCGATCAGCGCCGCATAAGCGCCGCCCTTGCCGACGGCGAAGTTCCAGCCCATGTATTCGCCCACGAGGACGATGCCCACGCCAAGCGCCCAGACATGGGCCGGGCCGAGGACGCGGAGAAGACCGACCTTGGTGCCATGCGGCCCCATGCCGTCGATCTCTTGCGAGGTGATGTCGATGTCAGCCATGGCGCGCTCCTACACCTTGTGCTCTTCGGTGATGGCCTCGAGCTCGCCTTCGCGGGACGAGATGAGGACATCTTCGCTGTAGGTGCTGTCGACCCGCAGCCAGTCGACAACCATGTAGAGGGCGAGAAGCGCCGAGACGCCCCAGGCCACATATTCCAGAATGTTCCAGGTTTCCATTGGCCCGCCCTATTCTCCGAATTTCTCGGCGATGACTTCGCGGTACTCGATCTCGGAGAACCGCAGCATGAGGAAGTAGTAGAGCACGATGACCGCGATCATCACGATCAGCGCGCCGGCGGTGAAGCTGTAGTCGAAGCGGGCGAGGATCAGGTCATGCGCCGTTTCCGGGGTAAAGCCGAGCTTTTCGTATTGCGCGGCCTGCACGGCGTTCTGGCCCAGGCTTTCCCAGGTGGGATTTTCGTCCGGCGAGGCGACGGTCTTGGCCGCGCCAGCCATCTTCAGGATCAGCGGCAAGAACAGTGCGCCGACGGTCAGGGCGACAAGGACCAGCACGTCGATCAACTGGCTGACCTTGCTTTGCTTGGGGGCTACGTAATGCGCCATGGTCAGTCCCTCCGCCCGCGGGCTTCGTCGAGGAACTTGATGTCCAGACCGTACATGAAGTCGCGGTCCTCGCGGTAGTGCCGCAACATGGCGATGATCGCCGCCGTGTTGAACAGCAGCACGATGCCGCCGGCGATCAGCAGGATCGTCCGCGCGGTGCCGTTGGGCGCCAGGTTCCATGTGGCCAGGGCCACGAAGATGATCGAAAACCACAAACCGATCACGAAAGCCCATGCCACGAGCACGTCGCGCCGGTGCATGGTTGCGATTCTCTGAGCAAGATTCGCCACGGTATCCTCCCTCGGGCCTATGGCTCCGGTCCCGACGCGGCCCCCACGTCTTTTCTCTGACCGGCAAATTTGTTTTCTGGAAGGAAAGACCTGCCTGCGCAATCTGTCAACACAAACCGAGTCTCTCTGCCTATTTTTCGGGCAACTTTCCGTCAGGTGAAAAAAAGTTTCTTACCAGTTGATGGGCTGAATCTTCGGTGCTAGCGTTTCCGGGAATGCATCAGGGAGACGAATCCATGTGTGGCATCGTTGGACTTTTTCTGAAGGACCCGAAGCTGGAACCGAAACTGGGCGAGATGCTGACCGACATGCTGGTCACCATGACCGACCGGGGGCCCGATTCCGCCGGTATCGCCATCTATTCCGGGGCCAGTGACGGCCTTGGCAAGATCACCATCCAGTCTTCGCAGCCCGAGTCCGACTTCAAGGGCCTGGACGGCGCGCTGCACGAAGCCATCGGCAAGCCCGTGACACTGCTGGAAAAAAGCACCCATGCGGTGATCGAGCTGCCGATCGACCAGATCCCGGCGGCGCGTTCGGCGCTGGCGAAGCTGCGTCCCGGCGTCAAGGTGATGAGCGTGGGCGACTCGATCGAGATCTTCAAGGAGGTGGGGCTGCCGAAGGATGTGGCCGCGCGCTTCGACGTGGCGAAGATGAAGGGCACCCATGGCATCGGCCACACCCGCATGGCGACCGAATCGGCGGTGACGACGATGGGCGCGCATCCGTTCTCGACCGGCTCGGACCAGTGCCTGGTGCATAACGGCAGCCTGTCGAATCACAACGGGCTGCGGCGCGAGCTGATCCGGCTGGGCAAGACCTTCGAGACCCAGAACGACACCGAGGTCGCCGCCGCCTATGTCAGCCGCAAGCTGGAAGAGGGGCAGAGCCTGGGTGAGGCGCTGGAATCGGGGCTGGACGACCTGGACGGCTTCTATACCTTCGTCGTCGGCACCAAGAACGGCTTCGGCGTCGTGCGCGACCCGATCGCCTGCAAGCCCGCCGTCATGGCCGAGACCGACCAGTATGTCGCCTTCGGCAGCGAATACCGCGCGCTGGTGAACCTGCCCGGCATCGAGGATGCCCGCGTCTGGGAACCCGAGCCCGCCACCGTCTACTTCTGGGAGCGTTGAGAGAATGCAGAGCTTCGATCTTGGCAAAGAGGGCCTGCGGGCGCTGAACAGCGCGTTGCACGCCCTGAAGGGCCAGACCAACATGACGAAGTGGGAGGTGGTGAACCCGAAGGGGGCCCATGCCATCGCCGCCGGGGTGGATGCCGCCCTGGACATCACCGTGCGCGGTTCGACCGGCTATTACTGCGCCGGGATGAACAAGCTGGCGACGATCCGCGTCAAGGGATCGGCCGGGCCGGGCGTGGCCGAGAACATGATGTCGGGCACCGTCATCGTCGACGGCGACGCAAGCCAGTATGCCGGCGCCACCGGGCGCGGCGGCCTGCTGGTGATCAAGGGCAATGCCTCGTCGCGCTGCGGCATCTCGATGAAGGGCATCGACATCGTGGTGCATGGCAACATCGGCCACATGTCGGCCTTCATGGCGCAGTCGGGCAACATGGTGGTGCTGGGCGATGCCGGGGATGCGCTGGGCGACAGCCTTTACGAGGCACGGCTCTTCGTGCGCGGCAAGGTGAAGAGCCTGGGCGCCGACTGCATCGAGAAGGAGATGCGGGACGAGCATTTCCAGATCCTCGAAGATCTGCTGCGCCGGGGTGAAGCCGACGCCAAGGCCAGGCCGGAAGAATTCCGCCGCTATGGCTCGGCCCGCAAGCTCTACAATTTCAATATCGACAACGCTGCGGCGTACTGAGGCAAAGATGAGCGATTTTCCCCATACCCCGCCCCGTTACTCGGCCACCTTCACCCCGGCGGTGAACGCCGAGATCCGCCGCGCCGCGGCCTCGGGCATCTATGACATCCGCGGCGGCGGCACCAAGCGCCACCTGCCGCATTTCGACGACCTGCTGTTCCTCGGCGCCTCGATCTCGCGCTATCCGCTGGAAGGCTACCGCGAGAAATGCGCCACCGACGTGTGGCTGGGCACCCGCTTCGCCAAGACCCCGATCCACCTGGACATTCCGGTGACCATCGCGGGGATGAGCTTCGGCGCGCTGTCCGGCCCGGCGAAAGAGGCGCTTGGCCGCGGCGCGTCCGAGGCGGGCACCTCGACCACCACCGGCGACGGCGGGATGACCGAGGAAGAGCGCGGCCATTCCAAGACGCTGGTCTACCAGTATCTTCCCAGCCGCTACGGCATGAACCCCGATGACCTGCGCCGCGCCGATGCGATCGAGGTCGTGGTGGGGCAGGGTGCCAAGCCCGGCGGCGGCGGGATGCTCCTGGGCCAGAAGATTTCCGACCGCGTGGCGATGATGCGCAACCTGCCCAAGGGCATCGACCAGCGCTCGGCCTGCCGTCACCCCGACTGGACCGGGCCTGACGACCTGGAGATCAAGATCCACGAAATCCGCGAGATCACCGACTGGGAAAAGCCGATCTACGTCAAGATCGGCGGCGCGCGGCCCTATTACGACACCGCGCTGGCGGTGAAGGCGGGCGCCGATGTGGTGGTGCTGGACGGGATGCAGGGCGGCACGGCGGCGACGCAGGACGTGTTCATCGAGCATGTGGGGATGCCGATCCTGGCCTGTATCCCGCAGGCGGTGAAGGCGCTGCAGGATCTGGGGATGCACCGCAAGGTGCAACTGATCGTCTCGGGCGGCATCCGCACGGGCGCCGACGTGGCCAAGGCTATGGCGCTGGGCGCCGATGCGGTGGCGATCGGCACCGCGGCGCTGGTCGCGCTGGGCGACAACGATCCGAAGCTTGAGGAAGAATACCAGAAGCTGCAGACCACCGCCGATGCCTATGACGACTGGCACGAGGGCAAGGACCCGGCGGGCATCACCACGCAGGACCCCGAGCTGATGAAGCGCTTCGACCCGATCCTTGGCGGCCGGCGGCTGAAGAACTACCTCAAGGTGATGACGCTGGAGGCGCAGACCATCGCGCGGGCCTGCGGCAAGAACCACCTGCACAACCTTGAACCGGAAGACCTCTGCTCGCTGACCATCGAGGCGGCGGCAATGGCAGGTGTGCCGCTGGCGGGCACCAGCTGGATACCGGGCCGCAATGGCGGCTTCTGAAAACAATAAGATCGACAGGGAGTTTCATAAATGACGAATGACCTTGCCAAATGGGCAAAGGATAAGGGCGTCAAGTACTTCATGGTGTCCTTCACCGATCTGGCGGGGGCGCAGCGCGCAAAGCTGGTCCCCGCGCAGGTGATCAACGATGTTGTCTCCGGCGGCGCGGGCTTCGCCGGGTTCGCGGCGGGCTTCGTCGTCACCCCGGCCCATCCCGACACGCTGGGGATGCCGGACCCCAGTTCCGTGATCCAGCTTCCGTGGAAGCCCGAGGTGGCCTGGGTCGCCGCCAACTGCACGATGGAAGGCGAAGAACTGGCACAGGCCCCGCGCAACGTGCTGCGCCGGGTCATCGCCGAGGCCGCCAAGGAAGGACTTCGCGTCAAGACCGGCGTTGAGCCCGAATTCTTCCTGCTGACGCCGGAAGGCGACAAGGTGGCCGACCCCTGGGACAGCGCGGCCAAGCCCTGCTACGACCAGCAGGCGATCATGCGCCGCTACGACATGATCGCCGAGGTCAGCGACTACATGCTGGACCTTGGCTGGGAGCCCTACCAGAGCGACCATGAGGATGCGAACGGCCAGTTCGAGATGAACTGGAAATACGACGACGTGCTGCAGACCGCCGACAAGCTGTCGTTCTTCAAGTTCATGCTGCGCTCGGTTGCCGAGAAGCACGGGCTGCGGGTGACCTTCATGCCCAAGCCTTTCCTGAAGCTGACCGGCTCGGGCCTGCACGCCCATATCTCGGCCTGGTCGATGGACGGCAAGGAGAACGCCTTCTACGATCCGAACGGCGAGCTTGGCCTGTCGCAGAGGGGCAAGCACTTCCTGGGCGGCATCATGAAGCATGCCTCGGCGCTGGCGGCGATCACCAATCCCACGGTGAACAGCTACAAGCGGATTAACGCGCCGCGGACGTCCTCGGGGTCGACCTGGGCGCCGAACACGGTGACCTGGTCGGGCGACAACCGCACCCATCTGGTGCGGGTGCCGGGCAAGGGCCGGATCGAACTGCGCCTGCCCGATGGTGCGGCCAACGCCTATCTGATGCAGGCGGTGATCGTGGCGGCCGGTCTGGACGGTGTGCGCACCAAGGCCGATCCCGGCAAGCGGCTGGACATCGACATGTATCAGGACGGCCACAAGATCAAGAACGCGCCCCGGCTGCCGCTGAACCTGCTGGACGCGCTGCGCGCCTATGACCGCGACACTACGCTGAAATCGCTGATGGGCACGGAATTCTCGGCCGCCTATATCAAGACCAAGCAGGCTGAGTGGGACAGCTATGTCTCGCACATGTCGTCTTGGGAAATCGAGCACACGCTGGATATCTGATCCCGGAGGTCCCCCTTCCCGGTACGCTGGCCCCGGTTGCGCCCCCAAGGCGCTCCGGGGTCTTTTTTCATTCCGGCCTATTCCAGCGAGGTTTCGGACGAGGGGATATGGACGGCCAGCAGGCAGCCATTTGGCGTGTAGGAGTTGTGTTCGGTGCCGTCGCGATAGAACACCAGATCGCCCGCCCGCAGGATGGTGCCGTCGCTTTCGTGCAATTCGCCCTCAAGGATCAGGAATTGCTCATGCCCGTTGTGGCGATGGCTGCGGGTCCGCATTCCGGCGGGCATCCGGTAGACGTGGAAGCCCTCGCCCAGGGCGCGGCTGTCGTCCAGTTGCAGCACCTCGTCGCCAAGCGCCACCCCGTCGGGATAGACGAAGGGGGTGTAGTCGGCCTCACGGATATTGGCGACGCGGCGGTCGTCTGCGGCGATGGGTTTCATGGCGTCCTCTTGGAATCTGGCTGTCGGGTGAGCAAATCTTGATGCACGTCAAGGATATTTCCCCAGTTTGATGGTTTGTTTCCTCACAGGTCAACAGCAGCGACAGGAGACGGTCATGACGAAGAAGATTCTCTGCCCCACCGACGGGTCGGACCATGCCACGCGCGGGCTTCACGCCGCGAACGAACTGGCCAAACTGACCGGTGCGCATCTGACGATCTGCGTGGTGAACATCGCGCATGGCGGTGTGCGCGGCCCGACGATCAACCACTGGACCAATGAGGATGCGGCGAAGCTGATGGAAGAGGCCGAGGCGGTTTCCCGCGCCGATGGCGTGACCGATGTCGGCACGATCGAGATCGTCTCGCGCGAGGCGGGCACGGCGATCGTGGCCTTTGCCGAACAGAACGGATTCGACCACATCGTCATGGGCACCGGCGACAAGCGCGGGGTGAAGCGGCTGGTCCTGGGCTCGGTCGCGGCCGAGGTGGCGGGCCAGGCCCACTGCTCGGTGACCGTTGCGCGCTAGAGAACGGCAAGAAACAGTCTGGCAGCCCCGGGAAATGAAAGTTTCCTGGGGCTGATTTGTTTCCCGACAGGAAGAAGATTTGACATACGCGCAACTTATCTTTTACGATTTCGCCCAAGGCAACAGGCATGGATTGCCACGTAACACCACGGGGAGATCAGAATGAAGAAAAGGGTTGCGGTCATCGGGGCGGGTCCATCGGGCCTTGCGCAGTTGCGCGCGTTCCAGTCGGCGAAGAACAAGGGGGCCGATATCCCCGAGATCGTCTGCTTCGAGAAGCAGTCCAACTGGGGGGGCCTGTGGAACTATACTTGGCGCACCGGGCTGGACGAACATGGCGAGCCGGTGCATTGCAGCATGTATCGCTACCTCTGGTCGAACGGGCCGAAGGAAGGGCTGGAGTTCGCCGACTATTCCTTCGAGGAGCATTTCGGCAAGCAGATCGCCAGCTACCCGCCGCGCGCCGTGCTGTTCGACTATATCGAGGGCCGGGTGAAGAAGGCCGGGGTCCGCGACTGGATCCGGTTCTGCACCACCATCCGCATGGTGAAATACAACGAGGACAAGGGCAACTTCACCATCACCGCCCATGACCTGAAGGCCGACCGGATGTATGATGAGGAGTTCGACAACGTCATCGTCGCCTCCGGCCACTTCTCGGTGCCGAACGTGCCGGAATATCCGGGCTTCGACCGCTTCAACGGCCGCGTGCTGCACGCCCACGATTTCCGCGACGCGCGCGAGTTCAAGGACAAGGACCTGCTTCTGCTGGGCGCCTCCTATTCGGCCGAGGACATCGGCAGCCAGTGCTGGAAATATGGCGCCAGGTCGATCACCACCTGCTACCGGCATGAGCCGATGGGCTTCAAATGGCCGGACAACTGGCAGGAGGTGAAGCAACTGGTCAAGGTGGACGAGAACACCGCCTATTTCGCCGATGGCAGCAGCAAGAGGGTCGATGCGATCATTCTCTGCACCGGCTACAAGCACCATTTCCCCTTCCTGCCCGACGACCTGCGGCTGAAGACGGCCAACCGGCTGGCGACGGCGGATCTCTACAAGGGCGTGGCCTGGGTCCATAACCCCAAGCTGTTCTACCTGGGGATGCAGGACCAGTGGTTCACCTTCAACATGTTCGACGCCCAGGCCTGGTGGGTACGCGACGCCATCATGGGCCGGATCGCGATTCCCGCCGACAAGGCGGTGTTGCAGAAGGATGTCGAGGACCGCGTGGCGGGCGAGGATGCCGGTGCCGACGCGCATGACGCCATCCACTACCAGGGCGACTACGTGAAGGAACTGATCGCCGAGACGGACTATCCGTCCTTCGACGTGGACGGCGCCTGCGAGGCCTTCTTCGAGTGGAAGGACCACAAGAAGAAGAACATCATGACCTTCCGCGACAATGCCTACCGCTCGGTGATCACCGGGACGATGGCGCCTGTCCACCACACGCCCTGGAAGGACGCGCTGGAAGACACGATGGAAAGCTATCTGAAGAACTGACCGGCCTCCCCCTTCGGGGGGACCCGAGGCCCCGGCTCTGGCCGGGGCCACTGCTCTGATGTCCGGAAATCGGGCAATACTGGGAAATAAAATTTCTTGTAGGTCAAAATTCGCTTTGTGCACCCGCCGAACTGCGGCAATCTGCCGCAATGGGGCCGCTGGCCCCGATCCGGCAGCGACAGTCGCCCATCTCCGGCTGCGGGCATGTCTGCCGCCGCAAGCACAGGGAACAAGGAGAGCCAATGGACAGCGAAACAACCACATTCTTCGCCGAGCAGGTCACGCTCAACCAACTGGTGCAGAACCTCGTCTATGCCTCGGGCACGGTCGGCGCGATCCTGGTCGTCGTCGGTCTCTTGCTGATCGACGCGGGCACGACGAGACGCAAGAACCTCTTCAACTCGACGATCGAAAAGACCGTCGGCTTCTTCATCGGCTTCACGACCTACTACTTCATCGGCTTCGGCTTCTGGGCCGCGCAGTATTACATCATGGCCGATGCCACGATGGGCGACAGCCTCAAGGACTGGTGGCTGGGCGGCGCGCTGCTGAACGCGGTGGCGCATGAGGTCGATCCGGCGATCTTCCCCGGGCTGAACACCTTCCAGATCTTCGTGTTCTTCCTGGCCTGCTTCGCCGGGATCCTGAACATGCTGTTCCACTTCGCGGTGTCGGAACGGATGAAGGCCTCGGCCTACTTCGTCTTCGCGGCGGTGGCGACGGTGGCCTCGTCGATCCTGAGCTGGATCACCTGGGGTTCGGTCGGGCCGCTGACCAATGCGGGCTTCCACGACTTCTTCGGCGTGGGCTTCGTCTACATGTTCCCCGCCGGCATGGCGCTGGCCGTGGTGCCGATGCTGCCGCGCCGCCCCGGCATGTTCGAACCGCATCCGAAGGTGCCCGGCTACTACGCCCCCAGCATCGGGTTGGCGGCGGGCGGGCTGCTGACGATCTTCGGTGGCCTGCCGATGGTGATCATGTCCTGCCTGTTCTTCGTCGATCCCGAGGCCATGGCGGTTTCGGTGACGATGGCGAACACCAGCGTCGGCATCGCCCTGAACAACTACGCCCTGGCCTGGGCGGGCGGTGCGATGACCGGGGCGATCCTGTCCTATGCCACCGGCAAATACGCCTATCTGCTGCTTGGCCCGCTGGCGGGCTATGTGGCGGGGGCTTCGGGCTTCGACGTCTATCTGCCCTGGCAGATGTTCCTCGTCGCCCTGGGTGCGCCGCTGGTCTCGTATGCGGTCTATGAGTTCACGCTGAAACGCCGCTTCGACGAGCACAAGCTGACCCCGCTGTTCGTCGGTGCCGGGGCCTACGGGATGATCCTTCTGGGCATCTTCAAGGCCGGCACCCCGCGCGGTGGCTATATCGGCATCGAAGAGGGCGCCTATGCCTTCCAGCATGGCGCCATCAGCCTGGGGATGCAGCTGGCCGGTATCGTCGTCTGCATCGGCGCCGGTCTGGTCGTCGGCCTGGTCACCGCCTGGGTGGTCAAGGCGACCATCGGCCTGCAGGTCAGCGAGGAGCTGCTGATCGAGGGCCAGGACAAGCTGCGCTGGGGGCTGGAGGACGATCTGGCCACGCGCGGCGAGGTGCAGGGCGGCTGATCCAGCACCGGCATTGGATGAAGGCCATCGGCCTGCGGGAGAAATCCCGCGGGCCGATGCGATGGAGGACGGGGAGAAGGAGGTTCAGGGACGACACCGCCGCCCGGTCAGCGGCGCCACCAAAACCACGGAAGTCTCAAGGAATGCGGCAGGATGGCAACCGGGCCCGGAGGGTCGGGCAGACCGAACCCGCCGCCACACAACAGGAGTGAGGGAATGACGACGGAATCCGGTTCGGGCCAGATGGTCCGGGCGCTAAGCTGGAAGGGGGCCTTCTGGGTCGCGGCCGGTGTGCCGCCCCTGGTCCTTTTCTCGATTGGCGGGATCGCGGGCACCACGGGGAAGCTGGCCTTCCTGGTGTGGATGATCTCGATGTGCATGGGCTTCCTGCAAAGCTTCACCTATGCCGAGATGGCGGGGATGTTCGGCAACAAGTCGGGCGGCACCTCGGTCTACGGCGCGACCGCCTGGCTGCGCTACGGCAAGCTGATCGCCCCCCTCTCGGTCTGGTGCAACTGGTTCGCCTGGTCGCCGGTGCTGTCGCTGGGCTGCGCCATCGCGGCGGGCTATATCCTGAACGCTCTGTTCCCGATTCCGCTGGCCGAAAGCCAGCAGGTCGCGGATTGGGTGACGGCGAACCTGGCCAGCTACACGGCTGAAACCCAAAGCGTGGCGGATTACATGGCCGCCCATGCGGGCGTGGCGGCCGAGGATGCGATCCGGGCCGTGGCCGCTACCGACGGCGTTGCCGCGCTGACCCCGTGGTTCCGCACCTTCGAGGCCTTCGCGCTGACGATTCCGGGCCTTGGCACCCTGCATTTCAATTCCACCTTCATCATCGGCGTGGCGCTGATGCTGGCCATCCTGGTGATCCAGGAGCGTGGCGTGGCACAAACCGCCTCGGCGCAGAAATGGCTGGCCATCATCGTGCTGATCCCGCTTCTGCTGGTCGGCCTGGTGCCGATCCTGACAGGCGCCATCGATTCGATGAACGTGACCAACCTGCTGCCCCCGACCGAGGCCTATTCCGGCGTGGACGGCGAATGGAACATCGGCGGCTGGACGCTGTTCCTGGGCGGTCTCTACATCGCGGCATGGTCGACCTATGCCTTCGAAACCGCGGTCTGCTACACCCGCGAGCTGAAGGACCCCCGGCGCGACACGTTCCGGGCGATCTTCTACTCGGGCCTTCTGTGCAGCGTCTTCTTCTTCCTGATTCCCTTCTCGTTCCAGGGCGTTCTGGGACAGGAGGGGATGCTGGCCGATGGCATCGTCGACGGCACCGGCATCGGCGAGGCGCTTGGCAACATGATCGGCGGCGGGCCGGTCATCACCCAGATATTCGTCATCCTGATGATCATGGCGTTGTTCCTGGCGATCATGACGGCGATGGCCGGATCGTCGCGCACGCTTTACCAGGGCGCGCGCGACGGCTGGTTGCCCAAATATCTGGGCGAGGTGAACAGCCATGGCGCGCCCTCCAAGGCGATGTGGACCGACGTTGCCTTCAACGTCTTCCTGCTGGCGCTGGCCTCGGATGCGGGGGGCTACTTCTACGTCCTCGCCATCTCGAACGTCGGCTATATCATGTTCAACTTCCTGAACCTGAACGCCGGCTGGATCCACCGCGTCGATTCGGCCCATATGGACCGTCCCTGGAAGGCGCCGACCTGGCTGATCGGGCTGAACACCTGTCTTGCCTTCGTCAACGCGCTGTTCCTTGGTGCCGGTGCCAAGGTCTGGGGCTACGAGAACGCCCTGTGGTCGGGGGTGATCTTCGCCTCGCTCATCTTCCCGGTGTTCTGGTATCGGCACTATGTCGTCGATGGCGGCAAGTTCCCGAAAGAGGCCTATGAGGACCTTGGCCTGCCCTATGGCGAGCTGGGGGAAAGGAAGGCCGGCATCCTGCCCTATGTGGCGCTTGCGGCGGGGATTTGCGTCGTCCTCTGGGCGAACTGGTTCTTCGTTCTGCCGGGCTGACGGCGGGTATCCGACGACAGGGGCCGCTTCGGCGGCCCCTTTTTGCCGGGAGAACAATAGTTTCGCCAGATTTCCCTCCGAAGAAAAAATGTTGCATTTCATTATTGCTTTTAGGCGGGAATCGCCCGAGACTTGACGGAAACAACAACCTTTCTAGGGAGCCTGCCGATGACCAACTCCTGGCGTTTTTCCACGCTGGCCGACCGCCACCGCGCGCTTGGGTCCGATCTCGAAGACTGGAGCGGGATGGGAACCGCCTGGTCCTATACCAAGGGTGACCCCGACGCCGAATACATGGCGATCCGCACCAAGGCGGGCCTGATGGACGTGTCCGGCCTGAAGAAGGTGCATATCACCGGCTCGGCCGCCAGCCATGTGATCGAGCGCGCGACCACGCGCAACATCGAGAAGCTGATGCCCGGCCGGTCGGTCTATGCGACCATGCTGAACGATGCGGGCAAGTTCGTCGACGACTGCGTGATCTACCGCACCGGCCCGAATGCCTTCATGGTGGTCCACGGTTCCGGCGGCGCGCATGAGCAACTGACCATGGCGGCGACCGGCCGCGATGTCTCGATCCGCTTCGACGACAACCTGCACGACCTGTCGCTGCAGGGCCCGCTGGCGGTGGACTTCCTGGAGAAACACGTTCCCGGCATCCGCCAGCTGGCCTATTTCAGCCATATGCAGACCAGCCTGTTCGGCAAGCCCGCGATGATCTCGCGCACCGGCTATACCGGCGAGCGGGGCTATGAGCTGTTCGTGCGCGGCCAGGATGCCGGCATGGTCTGGGACCGCATCCTGGACGAAGGCAAGTCGATGGGGATCATCCCCTGCCGCTTCACCACGCTGGACATGCTGCGGACCGAAAGCTACCTGCTGTTCTTCCCCTACGACAACTCCGAGATGTATCCGTTCGAGAACGAAGGCCCGGGCGACACGCTGTGGGAACTCGGCCTCGACTTCACGGTTTCCCCCGGCAAGACCGGTTTCCGCGGCGCGGAAGAGCATTACCGGCTGAAGGGCAAGGAGCGGTTCAAGATCTGGGGCCTGAAGCTGGAGGGCAAGAACGTCCCCGGCAACGGCGCGCCGGTCTACAAGGGCGAAAAGCAGGTCGGCGTCGTCACGCAGGCCATGCATTCGCCGCTGAACGACTGGACCATCGCCATCGCCCGCCTGCCGGTCGATTGCGCCAATGACGGCACCAGGCTTGAGGTCCGTTGCGGCACCCATGGTCCGATCGCGGCCACGACGCATTCGATGCCGTTCTACGATGTCGAGAAGAAGCGGCGCACCGCCAAGGACTGATCCATCCGCCTGATCGCGGGGGGCTGTCGGCGCGGACAGGGCCCCCCGCGACAGGGTTGCAGCCACCGGAAGAAGCAATGACCCTGACACCCGTCGAACCCACCATCCGAAGCCGGCCGGTCTATGCGCCGCTGGAACCCCGGCCCGGCCATCTGCACCTGATCATCGCCGATGGCGAAGGCGCCGATGCCGTCACCGATATGCTGGCCAAGGCGCCGGACGCCGGGAATTTCCTGGCCGCCGCGCATGTGATGTATTGCCCGGGGCCCAACGGCACCGATCTGGCCGGAAAGCTGCAGGCCCTTGGCCCGATGCAGTTCTTCCGCGCGCCCACCATCCCGGCGCTGCTGACCCGGCTGGACCGGGTGCTGCTGGATGCCCGCATGGGCAACCAGTTCTACCTTGCCGGGACCGAGGGGCTGTGCGGCCAGGCCGAGCGTGCGATCATGCAGACCGGCTTTCCGGCCTCGGCGATCCAGAAGGAGCACCGCGGTTCGACCGTCCGCCGGGTGCAATGCGTGCATTGCAAGGGCATCACCGAGAACGTCTCGACCGATCCCTTCGTCTGTTCGCATTGCGGGCTGAGCCTGTTCGTCCGCGACCATTACTCGCGCCGCATCGCCGCCTTCCAGGGCGTCAACATCGACGCCGAAGACCCGGGCGAAGTCCCCGAAGCCGTGGTGAGGTTCAAATGAGCGGTGTCGCCAAACTGAATGTCCGGGTGGCCGAGGTCGTTCCCGTCAACGAACTGATCACCCGTTTCCGCTTCGTCAGCCGCGACGGCAGCCCGCTTCCGGCCTTTTCCGGCGGCGCGCATACCGTGGTCGAGATGGACGACAACGGCACCCGCCGGTTGAACCCCTATTCGCTGATGTCCGACCCCGAGGATACCTCCGGCTACGAGATCAGCGTCCGGCGCGACGACCAGGGCCGGGGCGGCTCGCTCTACATGCACCGCCATGTGAAGCCGGGCATGGAGATGACGCTCTCCTACCCGGTGAACCTGTTCCCGCTGGACAACCGGGCGAAGAAGCACCTGCTGATCGCCGGCGGCATCGGCATCACCCCCTTCCTGGCGCAGGTGGCGCAGCTGACGCATTTCGGCGGCAGGTGGGAGATGCACTATGCTGCCCGCAACCGCGCGCTTGGCGCCTATATGGACCGGCTGACCTCGGCCCACCCCGACCGGGTGCACTGCTATTTCGACGAGGAAAAGCAGCAGATCGACCTGTCCCGCATCCTGGCGATGCAGCCCATCGGCACGCATCTCTATGTCTGCGGCCCCAAGGGCATGATCGCCTGGGTCCTGTCCACTGCCGAAAGGATGGGCTGGCCGAAGCAGGCGCTGCATTCCGAGGAATTCATCGCCCCCGGCACCGGCCTTCCGTTCACCGTCGAACTGGCGGCTTCGGGCAAGACCATCACCGTCGGCACCACCCAATCGCTCTTGGAGGCGATGGAGGCGGCGGGGGTGGACGCGCCTTACCTTTGCCGCGGCGGCGCCTGCGGGCAATGCGAGACGGCGGTCGTCCGCTGCGACGGCACCATTCTGCACCGCGACCACTGGCTGACCCCCGAAGAACAGGCCGAAGGGCGCAAGATCATGCCTTGCGTCAGCCGGTTCGAGGGCAAGACCCTTGTCATCGACCGATAGGAGGGCCCTATGAGCCTTGATTTCAAACCCGGCGCCTTCAACGATTTCTTCCGGGACGAGACGTTCCGCGACGACTTCACCTACCGGAACTCGCCGCAGAACATCCGGCGGTTTCCCTTCCCCTTCGACCGCGACGAATACATGTATTCCGTCAACATGGAGCCGCATGTGCCGGGCCGGAAGGGTTCGGTCTTCGAGCATATCTTCGACGTGGACGAACATTACGTCGCCGAGATGATCGACCGCGCCAAGGTGCTGGCGGACGATCCGCTGCGCTGCCAGTCCCTGCCGCATATGACGCTGGCGGGCTGGGACCTTCTGGAACTGATCATGGAGACCAAGGCGCAGGAATATCCGCAGTGGTTTTCGCTTGAGAAGAACGGCAACCGCTGGCGCTGGATCAACCGGCCCCTCGGCATCGACCACACCTTCACCTTCCTTGACGAATCGACGCTGCCCTACGGGCCGTTCGAATACATCACCCGGCAGACCCAGGGCGACTTCACGCTTCAGGACGAACGCGAGGGTACGCTGTGGATGGACGCGGGCATCGCCACCAGCCAGGCCGACTGGTCGGTGGATTTCGACGTGGGGATGAACTTCCACGAATGGCACGCGCCGGTGCCGCTGGCGCATGACATGGGCGTCTTCGACCGGGCGCTGAAGTTCCTGCTGAAGTTGCAGCACGGTGCGCCGGTGCGGCGGTTCAACTGGACGATGACGGTGAACCCGCTGCTGGACACCGCGCCCGAGACCTATCCGAAATGGGGCCCGACCAAGACCTCGCTGACGCAGGAGAACCTCGGGCAGAAGCAGCACCTGCGGGTCGAATTGCAGACGCTTTACCGCCTGCCGCGGTCGAACGCGATCGCCTTCGACATCCGCTGCTATCTGGCCAGCTTCGAGGAACTGGTGACGGTGCCGAAATGGGCCCGCCGCCTGCATCGGGTGGTGCGCGACATCCACCCGGATCTGGCGACCTACAAGGGCTTTATCCGCAACCAGCCCGCGATGGTGGAATGGCTGTCGAAATACGACGACGGCGCGCCCACTTCGCCCGGCTGGTGGCCCGAGGACTGACGGCGCCATGGGACAGGTGGCGCCCCTCCGCCTTGGCTTCCTGATGTTCCCGGGGTTCCCGATGGCCTGCCTGACCTCGGCCATCGAACCCCTGCGCGCCGCCAACGAGATCGCCGGCCGGCGCGAATTCGTCTGGCGGCTGGTGGCGGAAACCTCTGCCCCGGTGCGGTCCTCGGCCGAGATCGGCTTCGACCCGGACGAGACCTTGCAGGAAACCGACGGGCTGGACCACCTCTACGTGCTGGCGCCGCCCACGGCGGAATATGCCGATCCGCGCCGCAGCCCGGCGCGGTTGCGCTGGCTGGACCGGACCGGCATCACCCTTGGCGCGTTTTCCGGCGGCATCTTCCCTCTGGCCCGCGCCGGGCTGATGGAGGGGCGGGGCTGTTCGGTCCACTGGTGCTACGAGGCGGCGTTCAAGGCCGAGTTCCCGAACGTCAACGCCTCGGAAACCGCGATCCTGCGCGAGCGCCGCCGCAACACGGTATCGGGCGCGGGGGCGGTCTTCGACCTGATGCTGCGGCTGATCGAGGAACGGCTGGGCCGCGACTGCATGACCGAGGTCGCCTGCTGGTTCCAGCATCCTTTCGTCCGCGATGCCGATGCGTCGCAGAAGGTGCCGGTGGCGCGGGCGGGCTCCACTTCCGACAGCCTGCCGCCGCAGATCCGCGATGCCATCCGCCTGTTCGAAACCCATGTCGAGGACCCGCTGCGCATCCCCGACGTGGCGCAGGCCGTCGGCCTGTCCGGCCGCCATTTCGAGCGGCTGTTCAAGCGCGAGACCGGGCAGAGCCCGCTGCGCTACTATCACCACCTGCGGCTGATGAAGGCGCGGCAGCGGGTGCTTTACTCCAACGACAGCCTGCGCGAGATCGCGGCCTCGGTCGGCTACATGACCTCCAGCCCGATGATCCGGCACTATACGGAGCTGTTCGGCGTCTCGCCCAAGGATGAGCGCCGCCTGACGCTTTCCCTGCGCCAGTCCCGTATGAGTGCGCCAAGGGTGGAAGCGGCGGAGTAGGGCGCTACCCCTGCAAGGACAGCACTGCGATGCCGCCGAAGACCGCGGCGATGCCCAGCCATTGCGGCGGGGCGACCCTTTCGCCAAGCACCCGCCAGGCCAGCAGGATCGTCAGCACCCCGAACAGCGCCGAGGCCACGGCGGCATATTCCGGGTGCGGCAGCCAGGCCGAGGCAGTCACCAGCCCAAGCGCCAGCGCGTCCAGCCCCCCCATCGCCACCAGGAAGGGCAGCGTTCCCGGCGCGGGGCGGATCGACCTGTAGGCAAGGCCCAGGGCCAGCGTGCAGACCGTCGCCGCGACCCGTGTCACCAGCATGGCGGGGAAGGTCGCGCCCGCCCGCGCCGCCTCCTGGCCAAGCGCGAAGGTCACGGCGAAGCCCGCCGCGCCTGCGATGGCCCAGAGAAGCGCTGCCGCCAGACTGCCGCGGAGGGTGCCGCCGCCGCCGCGCCCTGTCAGTGCGACCCAGGCGATACCGGCGACGATGGCGGCCACGGCCAGCCATTCCACCGCTGCCACCGCGCGCCCCTGCACGGCGGCGATCCCCAGCGACAGCATCGGGAAGGACCCCAGCACCGGCGCGACGATTCGCACCGGGGCGCGGGACAGCGCCTGATAAAGCCCGCCGGAGCCGATGACATAGACGACGCCCGCCGCCACCGACAGCGCCACCGCGCGGCCCGTCATCCTGTCCCATCCGCCGATGACCAGCGTCGGGATGGCCAGCCCAAGGCCGCCCGCGACCAGAACGGTCAGCAGCATCGGCAGCATGGCCGAGCCTTGCGTCAGCTTGCGCACCAGAAGATCGTGGATCGCCCAGGCCAGTGCGGCGGCAAGCCCGAATCCCAGAGACAGCATTTTTTCCCTTCCGGCCCCATCGAGCTTGTTTCACTCGGACAAGATGTTATTCTCTTAAATTAACAAGTTTTACCTACGCTAAAATCTCGCGCAAGAATCCGCTGCGGGAAAACCGGGGGAACGACATGCTCGACCACGCCTATCCCACCGTCATTCCCGGGCCGCCGCGCCCGAGCCGCATCCTGACGCCGCAGAATGTCCTTCGCCATCACGGGCATGAGCGGCATGTCATCCCGGGCGGCGGCGCGGCAGTTCTGCAACTGATGCAGGGCGACCGGCTGACCCTGATCAACGATGAGGGCGGCCAGCCCGCCGAGATCGTCGCCGCCGCGCAGGATGGACGAATCGATGCTGCCATCCTGGGCCAGGCCGCCAATTCGCAGGCCGAGGGGCTGAAGGCCATGCTGGCCCTTGGCGATGCGGCGGGCGAGGGGCTTGCCCGGCTGCGCCGCGGGCTGGCTGCGCGGCAGATCGACCTTGCCAGGGCCGGCGCGCTGCGAATCTTCGCCTCTGATACCGCCCCCGGTGCGCAGGCGGAGTTCACCGCGCTGGACGACGGCTGGCTGGTGATCGCCGCCCCGGGCCTGCCGATGGCGCCCGAGGCGCAGGATACCGCGACCCCGCTGACACTGCTGATCCAGCGGGCGAAGCCGCGGATGGTGGGGCATTACGACCTGCCCGATCCGTTGGCGGACCCGATCCTCGACCTGCGGGTGAAGTCGGCCACCGCGGAAAGCTATTTCGTCAAGGCGGGCGACTATATCCAGATCCTCGACGTCGACGGGCGGCAATGCACCGACTTCCAGTGCTTCGACGCCCGCAAGCTGGAAAAGGGCCTGCAGCACGCGCTGGACGTGACCACCAGCCGCACGCTGATGGGGCACGCCTATTCCATGCCCGGCCTGCATTCCAAATATTTCGACCAGGACTGGCTGCCGCTGGTCGAGGTGGTGCAGGACACCGTGGGCCGCCACGACGCTTTCGCCATGGCCTGTTCGTCGAAGTATTACGACGACATCGGCTATCCGGGTCACGTGAACTGCTCGGACAACTTCAACAAGGCGCTTGCACCCTATGGTGTCAGTGCTCGGCCGGGCTGGATGGCCGTCAACCTGTTCTTCAATACCAATATCGACGCCCATGGCGTGCTGGTCTCGGATGAACCATGGAGCCGCCCGGGCGACTATGTGCTGTTCCGGGCGCTGACCGATATCGTCTGCGTCAACTCGGCCTGCCCGGACGACACCTCGCCCGCCAACGGCTGGTATCTGTCGGACATTCATGTCCGCACCTATTCCGGCGCGCAGAAGTTCAGCCGCGCCATCGCCCATCGACCCACCCCTGCTTCGGAGCCCAGGATGACCAAGGAAACCGCCTTCCATTCCCGCATCTCGGAACGGACGCGGTATCTTGAGGAATACCGCGGCTACTGGCTGCCGCATGTCTATTCGCAGAACGGCGCGATCGAGGAATATTGGGCCTGCCGTCAGGCCGCGGTGGTGATGGATCTGTCTCCCCTGCGCAAGTTCGAGGTGACAGGCCCGGATGCCGAGGCGCTGATGCAATGGTGCGTCACCCGCGACATGAAGAAGCTGTCGCAGGGGCAGGTGGTCTATACCGCCATGTGCTACGACCATGGCGGGATGCTGGACGACGGCACCGTGTTCCGTCTGGGCAAGGACCAGTTCCGCTGGATCGGCGGCGACGACTATTCCGGCATCTGGCTGCGTGAGCAGGCCGAGAAGCTGGGGCTGAACGTCATGGTGCGCTCTTCCACCGACCAGCTGCACAACCTTGCGGTGCAAGGGCCGAACAGCCGCGAGATCATGAAGCGGACGATCTGGACCGCGCCGCACCAGCCGACGATCGAGGAACTGGGATGGTTCCGCTTCACCGTCGGCCGGATCGGCGGGCCTGCCGGGGCGCCGGTGATGGTGTCGCGCACCGGCTATACCGGCGAGTTGGGGTTCGAGATCTTCTGCCACCCGAAGGACGGCAGCACCGTCTATGATGCGGTCTGGGAGCATGGCGCCGACCTGGGGCTGAAGCCGATGGGCCTTGCCGCGCTGGACATGGTGCGGATCGAGGCCGGGCTGATCTTCGCCGGCTACGACTTCAGCGACCAGACCGACCCGTTCGAGGCGGGGATCGGCTTCACCGTGCCGCTGAAGTCCAAGACCGACGATTTCATCGGCCGTGACGCGCTGATCCGGCGGAAGGAACATCCCAGCCGCAAGTTCGTGGGGCTGGAGATCGATTCCAACGTCGATGTCGGCCATGGCGATTGCCTGCATGTCGGCCGGGCGCAGGTGGGGGAGGTGACTTCCTCGATGCGCTCGCCGCTTCTGGGCAAGAACATCGCGCTGGCCCGGGTGGACGTTGCCCATGCCGAGGTGGGCACCGCGCTGGAGGTGGGCAAGCTGGACGGCCAGCAGAAGCGCCTGCCTGCCGTGATCGTGCCGCTGTCGGCCTATGATCCGAAGAAGACCCGCCCGCAGGGCTGAGGGAATACCGATGGCCGGGGGGCCGCCCCCGGCCGTGCCGCGAAGGAGACCGAAGATGCAGGCCATGATCGAGCGTATCGGCGGAGAGCCCCGGGTCCGCGCCATGGTCGAGAGGTTCTACGACCTGATCGAGACCGTGCCGCAGGGCCGCACCATCATGGAGATGCACCTGAAGGGCCACGGCCTTGCGCATGTCCGGCCCGAGCAGTTCGAGTTCCTCTGCGGCTTCTTCGGCGGACGGCGCTATTACCACGAGAAGCACGGCCACATGAACCTGCGCGAGATCCACGACCATGTGGAAATCCGCATGCAGGATGCCGAGGACTGGCTGGAACTGATGGAACAGGCCATGGCGGAAACCGGCGTCCCGCAGCCGGAGGCGAAGCAGATCATAGCCACCTTCCGCCGTGCCGCGCTTTCGCTGGTGAACGTGGAAGGCTGAGGCCCTTCGGGGACGGCCGGATGAAATGAGAAAACCCCCGCCGGCCTTGCGGTCGGCGGGGGTTCTTCTTTGTCAGGCCCTGTTCGGGCGCGGGCCCGAAGGCCGCGACATCAATCGCGGCTTTCGACCGTATCGACGAGGCTGGAATCCACCTCGGTTTCCATCGTCTCCATAGGCGCGGCCAGTGCGGCGGCCTCGTCGGCCTCGCTGCGCCGTGCCTCGATGACGGTGGCGTCGCGTTCGGTGGCGATCTTCTTCACCCGCTGGGTCGCCCCGCCGGTGCCCGCCGGGATCAGGCGGCCGACGATGACGTTCTCTTTCAGGCCGACCAGCTTGTCGCGCTTGCCCTGGACCGAAGCCTCGGTCAGCACGCGGGTGGTCTCCTGGAAGGAGGCCGCCGAGATGAAGCTGCGGGTCTGCAGCGACGCCTTGGTGATCCCCAGCAGGACAGGCTCGGCCTTGGCCTCGCGCTGGCCGCGGGCCCGGGCCTTGGCGTTCTCTTCCTCCAGCTCCTGCTTCTCGACCTGTTCGCCCTTCAGCAGCGTGGTCTCGCCGCTGTCCAGGATCTCAAGCTTCTGCAGCATCTGGCGGACGATCACCTCGATATGCTTGTCGTTGATCTTCACGCCTTGCAGGCGATAGACGTCCTGCACCTCGTCGATCATGTAGTTGGCAAGCGCCTCGATCCCCATGATCCGCAGGATGTCGTGCGGAGCCGGGTTGCCGTCCATGATGTAGTCGCCCTTCTGCACGAAGTCGCCTTCCTGCACCGGAATATGCTTCCCTTTCGGGATCATGTATTCCATCGGCTGCAAGGTCTCGTCGACAGGCTCCACGGTGATGCGGCGCTTGTTCTTGTAGTCCTTGCCGAAGCGGACATAGCCATCGGCTTCCGCGATGATGGCGTGGTCCTTGGGACGACGGGCCTCGAACAGTTCCGCCACGCGGGGAAGACCCCCGGTGATGTCCTTGGTCTTGGCGCCTTCGCGCGGGATACGCGCCACCACGTCGCCGGGTTTCAGTTCCTGCTGGTCTTCGACCGAGAGGATGGCGTCCACCGACATCGGATAGCTGATCGGGTTGCCGGCGTCGTTGCGCACCGGGTCGCCGGTGGCCGGATCCATCAGGATGATCTCCGGCTTCAACTCGTTGCCCTTGGGCGCGGACCGCCAGTCGGAGACGATCTTCTGCGTCATCCCCGTTGCGTCATCCGTGTCCTCGCGCACCGACAGGCCCGAGACCAGGTCCTTGAACCGCGCCACACCCGCCTTTTCGGCGATGATCGGCAGGGTGAAGGGGTCCCATTCGAAGAGCTTGACGCCCCGCTTCACCGACTGGCCGTCCTTGACGTGCAGCTTCGCGCCGTAGGACAGCTTGTGCGCCGCGCGTTCCTGACCGGCGTCGTCGATGATCGCGATGGACATGTTGCGCCCGATCACGATCTGCTCGCCCGCCGCATTGGTCAGGACGTTCGAGTTGCGCAGTTCCACCTTGCCCTCTTGCGAGGCCTCCAGGAAGGACTGCTGGCCGCCCTGCGCCACGCCGCCGATGTGGAAGGTCCGCATCGTCAGCTGGGTGCCCGGTTCGCCGATGGACTGGGCGGCGATGATGCCGACCGCCTCGCCGATGTTCACCTGGGTGCCGCGGGCAAGGTCGCGCCCGTAGCACTGGGCGCAGACGCCTTCCTCGGCCTCGCAGGTCAGCGGGCTGCGGATGCGGACCGAGGCGATGCCGGAGTTGTTCAGCATGTCGGCCTTGCGCTCGTCGATCAGCTCGCCCTTGGCCACGACCACCTCGTCGCCGCCGGGCAGCACGATGTCCTCGGCCGCGACACGGCCCAGGACACGTTCGCCGAGCGGCGAGATGATCTCGCCGTCGTTGACCGCGGCGACCGCGGTGATGGCGTTCTCGGTGCCGCAGTCATGCACACGGATGATGCAGTCCTGCGCCACGTCCACCAGGCGGCGGGTCAGGTAGCCCGAGTTTGCGGTCTTCAGCGCCGTGTCCGACAGGCCCTTGCGGGCGCCGTGGGTGGAGTTGAAGTATTCCAGAACCGTCAGGCCTTCCTTGAAGTTCGAGATGATCGGCGTCTCGATGATCTCGCCCGAGGGCTTGGACATCAGGCCGCGCATCCCGCCCAGCTGCTTCATCTGGGTGACCGAACCCCGGGCGCCCGAGTGCGCCATCATGTAGACCGAGTTCGGCTCTTTCTCGGCGCCGTTCTCGTCGGTTTTCGAGGCCGAGATGGTGGACATCATGGCCTCGGTCACCTTGTCGTTGCACTTCGACCAGGCGTCCACGACCTTGTTGTACTTCTCGCCCTGGGTGATCAGGCCGTCCAGATACTGCTGCTCGAAGCCGGCGACCTGTTCCTTCACCTCGTTGACGATGGTCCACTTGCTGTCCGGGATGACCATGTCGTCCTTGCCGAAGGAGATCCCGGCCTTGAACGCCTCGCGGAAGCCGAGGCCCATGATCTGGTCGCAGAAGATCACCGATTCCTTCTGGCCGCAGTAGCGGTAGACGGTGTCGATGACGGTCTGCACGTCCTTCTTGCGCAGCAGGCGGTTGACCAGCTCGAAGGGCGCCTTGGCGTTCATCGGCAGCAGGTTGCCCAGCCGCAGGCGGCCCGGCGTGGTGTCGTAGCGCTTCCAGACGATGTTGCCGGTCTCGTCGACCTGCCGCAGGCGGGCCTTGATGCGGGCGTGCAGATGCACGGCACCGGCGGCAAGGGCGTGTTCCACCTCGTCGATGTCGGCGAAGGCCATGCCCTCGCCCTGCATGCCCTTGCGCTCCATCGTGGCGTAATAGAGGCCAAGCACCATGTCCTGCGAGGGCACGATGATCGGCGCGCCGTTCGCCGGCGACAGCACGTTGTTGGTGGACATCATCAGCACGCGCGCCTCAAGCTGGGCTTCCAGCGAGAGGGGGACGTGAACGGCCATCTGGTCGCCGTCGAAGTCGGCGTTGAAGGCCGAGCAGACCAGCGGGTGAAGCTGGATCGCCTTGCCCTCGATCAGGATCGGCTCGAAGGCCTGGATGCCCAGACGGTGCAGCGTCGGCGCGCGGTTGAGGAGCACCGGATGTTCGCGGATGACTTCATCCAGGATATCCCAGACCTCGGGGCGTTCCTTCTCGACCAGCTTCTTCGCCTGCTTGACGGTGGAGGACAGGCCCTTCGCCTCAAGCCGCGAGTAGATGAACGGCTTGAAGAGTTCGAGCGCCATCTTCTTCGGCAGGCCGCATTGATGCAGCTTCAGTTCCGGCCCGGTCACGATGACCGAGCGGCCCGAGAAGTCCACGCGCTTACCCAAGAGGTTCTGGCGGAACCGGCCCTGCTTGCCCTTCAGCATGTCCGACAGGGATTTCAGCGGGCGCTTGTTGGTGCCCGTGATCACCCGGCCGCGGCGGCCGTTGTCGAAGAGGGCGTCCACCGCCTCTTGCAGCATCCGCTTTTCGTTGCGGACGATGATGTCGGGCGCGCGCAACTCGATCAGCCGCTTGAGGCGGTTGTTGCGGTTGATCACCCGGCGATAGAGGTCGTTCAGGTCCGAGGTGGCGAAGCGGCCGCCATCCAGCGGCACCAGCGGGCGCAATTCCGGCGGGATCACCGGCAGGACGGTCAGCACCATCCATTCCGGGCGGTTGCCGGATTCCAGGAAGCTTTCGACGATCTTCAGCCGCTTGATGATCTTCTTCGGCTTCAGTTCGCCGGTGGCTTCCTTCAGCTCCTCGCGCAGCTGTTCGGCGGTGGCGTCGAGGTCGATCGCCGCCAGCATCTCGCGGATCGCTTCGGCGCCGATGTTGGCGGTGAAGGCGTCGGCGCCGTATTGGTCCTGCGCGTCGAGGTATTCCTCCTCGGTCATCAACTGGCCGTAGGTCAGGTCAGTGAGGCCCGGTTCGATCACCACGTAGTTTTCGAAGTAGAGGATGCGTTCCAGATCGCGCAGCGTCATGTCCAGCATCAGGCCGATGCGGGACGGCAGCGATTTCAGGAACCAGATATGCGCGACGGGGGCGGCCAGTTCGATATGGCCCATCCGCTCGCGGCGCACCTTCTGCAGGGTGACTTCCACGCCGCATTTCTCGCAGACGACGCCGCGATACTTCATGCGCTTGTATTTGCCGCAAAGGCATTCGTAGTCCTTGATCGGCCCGAAGATACGGGCGCAGAACAGGCCGTCGCGTTCCGGCTTGAAGGTCCGGTAGTTGATGGTTTCCGGCTTCTTGATCTCGCCATAGGACCACGACAGGATCCGCTCCGGGCTGGCCAGAGAGATCTTGATCTCGTCGAAGGTCTTGACGGGGGCAACCGGGTTGAACGGGTTGTTGGTCAGTTCCTGGTTCATCTTCCATTCCCAATCAGAGGGCTGCGGTCAGAGGGGGTAGACCCCTGATTTTCATCGAAAATCAGGAGTCCCGGGCTTTCGGCGAAAACCCGTTCCTATTCCTCCTCCGCATCCAGGAGTTCCATGTTCAGGCCGAGGCCGCGGACTTCCTTGACGAGCACGTTGAAGCTCTCGGGAACGCCCGCCTCGAAGTTGTCCTCGCCCTTGACGATGCTTTCGTAGACCTTGGTCCGGCCGGCCACGTCGTCCGACTTCACGGTCAGCATCTCCTGCAGGGTATAGGCGGCGCCATAGGCTTCCAAGGCCCAGACCTCCATCTCCCCCAGACGCTGGCCGCCGAACTGCGCCTTGCCGCCCAGCGGTTGCTGGGTGACCAGGCTATAGGGCCCGGTCGAGCGCGCGTGCAGCTTGTCGTCGACAAGGTGGTGCAGCTTGAGCATGTATTTCACGCCCACCGTCACCTTGCGCTGGAACCGCTCGCCCGTCCGGCCGTCGAAGACGTCCGACTGGCCCGAGGTGTCGAACCCGGCCCGGGTCAGCGCGTCGTTCACGTCCGATTCCTTGGCCCCGTCGAAGACGGGCGAGGCGATCGGCACGCCGCGGGTGACGTTCTGCGCCAGTTCGAGGAAGTCTTCCTCGTCGCGGTCGGCAAGGGCCTCGTCATAGGTCTCGTCGCCATAGGCCAGGCGCATCGCCTCGCGCACCGGAGTCAGGTCGCCCGACCGGCGATAGTCGCGCAAAGCATCGTCGATCTTCAGCCCAAGGCCGCGGGCGGCCCAACCCATGTGGGTTTCGAGGATCTGACCGACGTTCATCCGCGACGGCACGCCCAGCGGGTTCAGCACCAGGTCGACAGGCGTGCCGTCCGCCAGGAACGGCATGTCCTCCATCGGCACGACCTTGGAGATGACGCCCTTGTTGCCGTGACGGCCGGCCATCTTGTCGCCCGGCTGCAGCTTGCGCTTCACCGCCACGAAGACCTTGACCATCTTCATCACGCCCGGAGGCAGGTCGTCGCCGCGGCGGACCTTCTCGACCTTGTCGTCGAAACGGTGGTCGAGCGCGCGTTTCTGCGCCTCGAACTGGTCGTGCAGGGCCTCGACTTCCTTGGCCTGCGCTTCCTCGGCAACGGCAAGCTGCCACCACTGGCCGCGCGACAGCGTGCCCAGCAGGTCCTCGTCGATCTTCGACCCGGCCTTGATGCCCTTCGGACCCTTCACCGCCTCGCGGCCCAGGATCAGCGACTTCAGGCGCGAATAGATGTTGCGCTCAAGGATCGCCAGCTCGTCGTCGCGGTCGCGGGCGAGGCGTTCGACTTCCTCGCGCTCGATCTGCAGGGCGCGTTCGTCCTTGTCGACGCCATGCCGGTTGAAGACCCGCACTTCCACCACGGTGCCATAGGCGCCCGGGGGCAGCCGCAGGCTGGTGTCGCGCACGTCGCTGGCCTTTTCGCCGAAGATGGCGCGGAGCAGCTTTTCTTCCGGCGTCATCGGGCTTTCGCCCTTGGGGGTGATCTTGCCCACAAGGATGTCGCCCGGCTGGACCTCGGCCCCGATGTAGACGATGCCCGCCTCGTCGAGGTTGCGGAGCGCCTCCTCGCCGACGTTCGGGATGTCGCGGGTGATTTCTTCCGGCCCCAGCTTGGTGTCGCGGGCGGCGACTTCGTATTCCTCGATATGGATCGAGGTGAAGACGTCATCCTTCAGGATGCGTTCCGAGATCAGGATCGAGTCTTCGTAGTTGTAGCCGTTCCACGGCATGAACGCGACGATCACGTTCCGGCCAAGGGCCAGTTCGCCCATGTCGGTGCAGGGGCCGTCGGCGATCACCTCGGCGCGGGTCACGCGGTCGCCCACCTTCACCAGCGGGCGCTGGTTGATGCAGGACGACTGGTTCGAGCGCTTGAACTTGCGCAGGCGGTAGATGTCCACCCCCGGCTCGCCCGGTTCCAGCATCTCGGTCGCGCGGACGACGATACGGGTCGCGTCCACCTGGTCGATGATGCCCGACCGGCGCGCCATGATCGCGGCGCCGCTGTCGCGGGCCACCACGGCCTCGATCCCCGTCCCCACGAAGGGCGCGTCGGATTGCAGCAGAGGCACCGCCTGCCGCTGCATGTTCGAGCCCATAAGCGCGCGGTTCGCGTCGTCGTTTTCCAGGAACGGGATCAGCGAGGCGGCAACCGAAACAAGCTGCTTCGGCGACACGTCGATCAGGTCGATGGCATCGGGCGGGTTCAGCATGAATTCCCCGGCCTTGCGGCTGGAGATCAGGTCGTCGGTGAACTTGCCTTCCGCGCTTTGCGCCGCGTTCGCCTGGGCGACGGTATGGCGCATCTCCTCGGTGGCCGACATGTAGATCACGTCATCGGTGACCTTGCCGTCGATGACCCGGCGATACGGGGTTTCGATGAAGCCGTATTTGTTCACGCGGGCGAAGGTCGCCAGCGAGTTGATCAGGCCGATGTTCTGGCCTTCCGGCGTCTCGATCGGGCACATCCGGCCGTAGTGGGTCGGGTGGACGTCGCGGACCTCGAAGCCCGCGCGCTCGCGGGTCAGGCCGCCCGGGCCAAGCGCCGAGAGGCGGCGCTTGTGGGTGACTTCCGAAAGCGGGTTGGTCTGGTCCATGAACTGCGACAGCTGGCTCGAGCCGAAGAATTCACGCACCGCCGCCGCCGCCGGTTTGGCGTTGATCAGGTCCTGCGGCATGATCGTGTCGATTTCCACCGACGACATCCGCTCCTTGATCGCGCGTTCCATGCGCAGCAGGCCGACGCGATACTGGTTCTCCATCAGCTCGCCGACGCTCCGCACCCGGCGGTTGCCGAGGTGGTCGATGTCGTCGATCTCGCCATGGCCGTCGCGCAGTTCGACCAGCGCCTTGATGCAGGCGATGATGTCGTCGCGGTCCAGCGTCCGCTGGGTGTCAGGCTTTTCGAGATCGAGGCGCATGTTCATCTTCACGCGGCCCACCGCGGAAAGATCATAACGCTCCTTGTCGAAGAACAGCGTGTCGAAGAGGGCCGAGGCGGCCTCGACGGTCGGCGGCTCGCCCGGGCGCATCACGCGGTAGATGTCCATGAGCGCGGTGTCCCGGCCCATGTTCTTGTCCACCGCCATGGTGTTGCGGATGTAGGGGCCGACGGTGACGTTGTCGATGTCCAGCACCGGAATGTCGGTGATGCCCTGGTCCAGCAGCAGCTTGACCGTGCCGCCCTTGACCTCGCCGTCGCGGTCGTAGTCCAGCGTCAGTTCATCCCCGGCCTCGACCCAGATCTCGCCGGTTTCCTCGTTGATGATGTCCTGGGCCACGAAACGGCCGAGGATATGGTCGAAAGGCAGCAGCAGTTCGGTGATCTGGCCTTCGTCGATCCATTTCTTGACCATCCGCGGCGTGGCCTTCTCGCCCGCCTTCAGGATGACCTCGCCCGAGGCCGCGTCCACAAGGTCATAGGCCGGGCGGGTGCCGCGCACACGCTCGGGGAAGAACTTGGTGACCCAGCCCTTGTTCTTGACGTGGCGGAAGTTCACCGTGTCGTAATAGGCCGACATGATGGCTTCCTGGTCCATGCCCAAGGCATAGAGCAGCGTCGTCACCGGCAGCTTCCGGCGGCGGTCGATGCGGGCGAAGACGATGTCCTTGGCGTCGAACTCGAAGTCCAGCCAGCTGCCGCGATACGGGATGATGCGGCAGGCGAACAACAGCTTGCCCGAGGAGTGGGTCTTGCCCTTGTCGTGGTCGAAGAACACGCCGGGCGAACGGTGCATCTGGCTGACGATCACCCGTTCGGTGCCGTTCACGATGAAGGTGCCGTTCGGCGTCATCAGGGGCATGTCGCCCATGTAGACGTCCTGTTCCTTGATGTCCTTCACCGAACGCGCGCCGGTCGATTCATCGACATCGAACACGATCAGGCGCAGCGTCACCTTCAGCGGCGCGGCATAGGTCAGGTCGCGCTGCATGCATTCGTCGACGTCGTATTTCGGCTTTTCCAGCTCGTACTTGACGAATTCAAGCACACTGGTCTCGTTGAAGTCCTTGATCGGGAAGACCGACTGGAACGTGCCCTGGATACCCTCGCCGTCCAGCGGCTTGTCGGCGTCGCCCGACCGCAGGAACAGATCGTAAGAGGATTTCTGAACCTCGATGAGGTTCGGCATCTCAAGGACTTCGCGGATCTTGCCGAAATAGCGGCGGATACGTTTCTGGCCAACGTAGACTTGCGCCATGCTCTTCGTAACCTTTCATTTTCCCCGGCGGGCTTCCGTCGGGCCACGGAAGCGCGCCGCTTGGGCGGAGAGGGGAGACCGGTTCCATACCTGCCACCTGTCCCGTCAGGCGGCTCCCGAACCTGTCGTCGCACCCGGAAAGTCACTTTGGAAGGCAGGTTTCACCTGAAAAGTGACTTTCAAGACGCAACTCGGCTGGAGACGGAAAGCTCCGCCTCCAGCCGGAAATCAGCGCTGCGGGAGAACCCGCACCGTCGATTACTTCAGCTCGACCTTGGCGCCAGCCTCTTCGAGCTTCTTCTTCATCGCCTCGGCGTCGGCTTTCGACACGCCTTCCTTCACCTTGCCGCCAGCTTCGACCAAGTTCTTGGCTTCGACCAGGCCCAGACCGGTGATGCCGCGCACTTCCTTGATCACGTTGATCTTGTTGGCGCCGGCGTCGGTCAGGACGACGTCGAACTCGGTCTTTTCTTCCACGGCCTCGGCCGCAGCAGCCGGACCCGCAGCCATCATGACGGCGCCACCGGCGGCCGGCTCGATGCCATACTTGTCCTTCAGGATGGTTTTCAGTTCCTGGGCCTGAAGAAGGGTCAGACCGACGATGTCTTCGGCGAGTTTGTTCAGATCAGCCATTTGCTCATTCCGTAAGTTAAGATGGGTTCCAACGACGCGGGATCAACCCCGCGCGAGACGCAAGGATCAGGCCGCGGCCTTCTCCTCGATGGTCGACAGGATGCTTGCGATGTTCGAAGCAGGCGCGCCAATGGCACCGGCGATGTTCGAGGCGGGCGCACCGATGCAGGACACGATCTGAGCGATGAGCTCTTCACGCGACGGCATCGAGGCCACGGCTTTCACACCGGCCTTGTCCAGAACCGTTTCGCCCATTGCCCCGCCGAGGATCACGAAATTGTCGTTCCCCTTGGCATAGGCGTCGCAGACCTTGGCCGCAGCCACGGGGTCTTCGGTATAGGACAACACGGTCATGCCCGTCAGCAGGTCGGCCATCTTCGCGGCCGGCTTGCCTTCAAGGGCGATCTTGGCGAGCGTGTTCTTGGCAACGCGCACGGACCCACCCACGTCGCGCAGCTTCGCGCGCAGGTCCTGCATCTGTGCAACCGTCATTCCCGCGTAGTGGGCTACCACCACGACGCCAGAGCTTTCGAAGATCTGGCCGAGTTCCTCGACCACTTTCTCTTTTGCGGCTCTATCCACAGTTCCACTCCAAGGTTGGGGTTTCCCCCGGCTCACTTCTGCCCCGTTCGCACGGGGCGTCGGGTCCGACTGATGGACCTTCGAGCCATAACGGAGCGGCAGGACCGACCCGGAAACTGGCTGTCACTTCCCATCTCGGGCAGGAAATTAAGATGTTTGCGCATCACCCACCGTCTCGGACGAATGCAGCGGGCCGGTGACGTGAATCACCGGCTTGCCGCAGAGGGTGCCTATACGGCGTCCGGCTGCGAATGCCAAGGCCGGGCAGAAGGGTTATGACAAAAAATCTTCGAACATCCTGCGGGCCGGTGCGTCAAGATCCAGATCCGGTGCCAACAATCCCCCTGCCGCGCGTAGCCTGGACAGGCGGCGGTCGTCGAAGCCCTGCAACTGACGATACAGGTTCCGAAGCTCGGCCTCGGGGTCGGTGCTTTCCTCCCGCAGCTTGCGGATATGCCGCGAAAGTCGGCCGCCGAAGCTGCGTCCGCCCACTCTTTCAAGCCTGGAGCGCCAGAGTTCGTAGCCCCGATCGAACAGATGCAGCAGCCACACCCCTTGCCGCCCGTCAAGGGCCAGATCCGAGACCGGCTTGCCCTCGGCGTCCAACGGATAATGCTGGTGCATACCCGAGATCGGCAGCCCGGCCCGGGTCAGGCTCTTGCCCTCGATGTGGCCCACCAGCCCCCGTCTTGGCAGCATCAACTGGCCGACTGGTCCGTAGACGCGGCGAACGTCGTCGTTTTCCATGGGGCAGCGATAAAGGCCGGTGAAAGCCTTGTCGCTCCGGATCGCCTCGACGGGGAGTATGGAGGCCGATCGGGTGGCTTCGGGCAGGGTCTTCAATAGCGCGGGAAGGCCGTCTTGAGGATAAAGCAACTCGTCGGCATCGACCGTCAGCACCCAGCCGGAGGTTACGTTGGCATAGCCATGAGACAATGCGGCCTTCTGCCTGTCCGGATGGGGAGAGTTCGGGGTCAGTCCCGCGTGGGCCCAGAAATTGGAAGTGCAGGGCCAGCAACTGATCCCGGGCTGCTGTGCCAGCACTGTCTGGCAGGGATCATCGGGATCATCCAGGTAGAGATGCATATGGTCGACGCCCAAATCCAGATACCACGCGACAAAGCGCAGGGTATCCTCCATGGATTCGCGTAACCAACTGATCACCGTCACGCCGCTTTGCGGTCGCGGCGGTTCGGTCGGGGATCGGACTAGATCATTCATTACATGCACCAGAAAAGCAGAAGGCGCCGCCCCCTGCAAGGAGCG